>NZ_AYMG01000022.1 GCF_000633455.1 Pedobacter jeongneungensis | reverse complement strand
CACTTTTGGAATAATCCCCACTTTACCCTTGGAGTAACCCAGAGCTACACATCGCCACGGGCGAAAAAGAATCCTGCACCTGGCTCAGACCAGGTCAGGTTTATGCTGAACTTCAACCGCTCCAAGCAGAGTGATATGTATTTTCTCAACGATTATGAAGTGACCCTGAATAAGGCTGGGAGCGCTTTGCCGATCCGGCAGGTCTTTGATTTGGAAAGGGATAACCGCATCACGGCATTGCAGGCCTATAAATTGCTTTCAGGGAATTCACTGGAACGGGATGTTTACACTAAATCCGAAAATGGTGAGAGCCCCGAAAAGAAAAAGGTATGGTTTAAGCTCAATCTTGAGGTGCAGGATGCATACGGCAATCATCCGCTGAAGAAATTCTATCCGGAATTCAAATTTGAACTCTCTGATGCCATTGACAAGTATCCGTTTAAAGGCCTGACTGAACCGGGAAAGGATGGTATGATGAAGATGTTGAGAAGTGGCCATATGGCTCCTGCTGAAATGATGGTAGGCAAGAAAGCTGTTTCAGTATTGGTAACCGCTAATCCTCAGTATAAGGGTCTTGACGTTTATGATAAGAATATGGCCATTATCCGCCAGGACGAAATTTTTCCAAAGAGGGAGGAGGAGAAAGAAAATGTAGCCTCAGCCATCCAAAAAACTTCTCTAAGCGAAATCGATCCCAACAAGCAAGAAGAGCGGTTTCCCTGGGAGAACCAGCGCGAGGATAATATTTCACCAAGTGAGGAAATAGGGCGTTAAACTCTCTGAGCGGCAAAGGAAAAATGAAAAAACTTTTAGCAAAGATAGAACACATGCGCGCAAGCGGATGGGTTACCCTTGACCTGAAAGAGGGGCACCCGTTACAAAACTTAAACGGCAAGCGCTATCCCTTAGAAAGTATGGCCACCCCTGACATCAAATGTAGGGTTTCTGTAATGATAGAAGGTGAAAAAGTTGATTTGAGTATTGACGACTTGTATTAGAATTTATGAGCAAACTAAAATTACGAGCGCCCATAAGCTTTTATGGGGGTAAACAAAAGCTGGCCAAACGTATTGTTTCGGTCATTCCGCCATATGTGCGTTATTGTGAGCCTTTACTCGCGGTGCAGCGGTGTTTTTTGCTAAAAGAGCCATCACAGGTTGAGGTAATTGATTCAGCATGCCTTTTTAGTTATTTGGTTTTGCAGAAATCAAGATTAAAAGGAGAGGAAGCTTTCGATAACCTCGGGTTTGCCAAAATCTTTAAAATAACACTCAGCAAGAATGCCAGCATTTTAGATGCTCGTAAAGCTCTGGACGCATCTCGCGTCCGGAGTATCTTGCTATGCGCCGGAGTTCCCAAGCGGTACCTAAATTTCCGGCACGATGATCAGCTCTCTGATTTTTTTAAAGCTGGTGATCTGATATGCTACGGAAAGGATTTGCAAGGGAACCGCAATGAATATCTGGTAAGGGAACTGGTCAGGACCGTAGGGTGAGGCATCCCTGTGCTTACTAGCCTATAGATAATGCAGGCAATGGCGGGTTTCATGTCAGCGTTTGATAATGTATAACCGATCCCAAAAAATAATATTTCGGAACGCTCGTTGCCTGGATCACATTTACCCTAAGACCGATGCATTTGTCGGCGTTGGCCGGACTTCAGGCTCGCTCCTTAAAGAAAAAAAATGTTATGAAGAAACCATATAAAGTTAATGAATTGCGAAACCGAAAAGCGATATGCTGTATGACAGATAAAGAGTACACCGAGATGAAAAAAGAAATCAAAAAGCTCGGCGTTACGATGTCCGAATATATCCGGAGAATATTATTTGATAAGAGGGCACATCTTTTACATGACTCAGCTCATCTGGTCGAGTGGCTGGATCGCGTTGCGGTCGAGTCGGCTTCCTCGACCTTGGCCATTCGAAATTTCGTGCAAAAATGCGCTATCGATTTACCGACCGATAAATATTATATGAATAAATTAATTTCTTTGGTCGCCAAGTGTTATGAAACACAATATAATATAGGGAAATGCATGAAAAAGTTAATTAAGCTTATTGGCAATAATTAATCATAAGTTTAGTTTTTATTTAGATCCGAAATCATGATAGTTCAGTTTCTTTCATCTAATAGCCGGTTTGCGGCAATTAAATATAATGCAGACAAGGTCTCCGCAGGAAAGGCCGAGCTGATGTGTGTTAAAAACTTCCAATCTCTATCAATACTGGATAAGCCTAAACCCTCGGATTATAGGTCTTACCTGCAGATGATTGGGGTGCTTAACCCAAAAGTTAAAAACAAGCAGCTTCATGCAGTTATAATGGCTAAAGGCCGCTCATATGACAAACATCAGTTAACGCATATTGCCGGGCTTTGGCTCGAAAAAATGGGCTATGCTGATAATCCCCACCTGATCTATTTTCATAATGATAATACAAACAATCATATACACATAGTTTCGGTCAGGGTGTGTAAAAATAGGAAATCTGTTGAATCCCGATATGAAAAAATGAGGGCATCTCTGGCATTACACCAGCTCATAGGCTTTGACCCTGTTGCCCAGGCCGTGATAGATTATTCAAAAGCAGTTACTTATCAATTCTCAACAATGGACCAGTTCAAGATTCTATTAAAGACTATGGGCTATTCAGCCTACATTAATGGTTCTTCAGCCCTGTATATGGTGAGGCACTCCAGAACACTTTGGAAGGTAGATCTGAACATTATTGATAAAATCATAAAAAACTATAAAAGTGACAGCATCGAAGTTGGTGCAATTAAACAGGCAATCGAGCTGAACTTAAAGGTTGTTTCCGGTGAACCGGTCCGCCACCCTGCCTTCTGGCATTCTTATCTGAGGAAAAACTATAAATCTGATCTTTCTGAGGTATTCCGTAAGAAGCTAAATATTGATATCATTTATCATACCAACGGTGCGACTGTTACCGGGTTTACATTAATTAATCATCGTACAAAAAATGTCTATGACGGAAATGAGATTATTGATTTTAGGCGCTTGGTAAGGCCATCAGTTCGTCCCGAAGGATTTTTTCAGGGTGATAGGATAATATTTAATGACGATCAGAATATATATCAACCTAATAATGTTCCCGACCTTGCAATTAAGAATTCAAGCGAAGATTTTGATTCAAAAAATAAAACGCGGGGGAGGGGAAGATAATCCCTTGACGCCCCACGCTACATCATATTCTTCAGATGTATTTATCATAATTGCATCAGCTACTAGTTATTGAAACGCACTCTGTTTTTCATCTTTATCTTAATTTTTTTCAATTGGAATAAAAAAATATTAGCCTTTATTATCCCAAACAGGCAGGAAAGCCATAATCAATAGCGGGGTTGGTTAAGTAAACAATAAATTCTTGGATTCTTTAGTTCTCTAAGACTGTTTGGTGGTTAACATATTACCTTTGCATTAGATTCAGGTAGGATGAAACTAATCATAGGTTTATAATGTAGCTTTGTATTTTTAATTGGATATTTCATGAGCGATATCTTCAATCCGGAACCAATAGAAAAGTGGTGATGCGAAGAAATAAGCCCACATAAACTCGATCTGTCTTAAAATCCCTCCTTTATGCCGCTTTCCGAAGGATGGCCTATCTTGTGAATTTTAATCGCGAAATTTAATTCTTCGTGGTATTATGATGTACAGGCGCTGGATTTTGATAAAGTGGGTAGCAAATAAAAGAAGTATATTCAATAAGTCGCTTTTGTTAAAACTGTCCATTGATTCGTTGCGTCCTTATGAAGGAGTTTTAAGAGTAATTTTAAAAGAGGTTAATTTAGATGACGAAAAGGTTAATTGGAAATTTTCATCATTACTTGGAATCTGCTCAGAGGAGAAGCAGTAATATTAATCAAAAAGAAGTAAACTAAAATTCCTCTGTGACCAAAAAAGTGCCCATATGTTTGATTTATTTGGTTAATCTAATCACAACTCTGGGTTATTTGGAATTATTAATACTTGTGCATTGATGCTTTATTAATGATTAACAAAAAATTATTTTAGCTAAAAACAAATTGGATATTCTGACTGCTATTATTTTGCTTTCTGTGAAAATAGCTGCCATGAAAGGTAAAATTACTTGTAAATCAATTAAATCTACCTTACTTTAGCGAATTGAAAATCATTTAATAACTGTGAAAAAAATCTTAATCACTGGTGGAGCGGGCTTTATAGGCTCCCATGTAGTCCGCCGTTTTGTCAATAACTATCCCGGGTACGAAATTGTTAATTTAGATAAACTTACCTATGCCGGTAATCTTGCTAATTTAACAGATATTGAAAACAAGCCAAACTATAGATTTGTAAAAGAAGATATTACAGATGCAAATGCGATGTTTGACCTGTTTAAAACAGAAAATTTCGATGCAGTGATTCATCTTGCCGCAGAAAGTCATGTAGATCGTTCTATCTCTGATCCAACAGCTTTTGTAATTACCAATGTAATTGGCACAGTAAATTTATTAAATGCAGCCCGAGAATATTGGAAAGGCGATTACGATAAAAAACGTTTTTACCATGTAAGTACCGATGAAGTATATGGTGCTTTAGGTGAAGAAGGTATGTTCACTGAAACCACTGCTTACGATCCGCATAGTCCATATTCGGCTTCAAAAGCCAGTTCAGATCACTTTGTGAGGGCTTACCACGATACCTATGGCATGGATTGCGTTATTTCTAACTGCTCTAACAATTATGGTTCTCATCATTTTCCAGAGAAACTGATCCCATTAGCCATTAATAATATTAAAAATAACAAAGCTGTGCCAGTATATGGTAAAGGTGAAAATGTACGCGATTGGTTATGGGTAGAAGATCATGCCAGGGCAATCGATGTGATTTTCCACAATTCAAAAACTGGTGATACCTACAATATTGGTGGACACAACGAGTGGAAAAATATCGACCTGATCAATTTACTTTGCACCATCATGGATCAAAAATTAGGTCGCGAAGCTGGGGAATCGGCTAAACTAATCACTTATGTAACTGATCGCGCTGGCCATGATTTACGATATGCCATTGATTCGAGTAAGTTGCAAAACCAATTAGACTGGGTACCAAGTTTACAGTTTGAAGAAGGGTTAGCGAAAACGGTTGACTGGTATCTGCAAAACGAAGACTGGTTAAACAATGTAACCTCTGGAAATTATCAATCTTACTACGAACAACAGTATAGCAATAAATAATGGAAATTGAACAAACAGGATTAAAAGACTGCCTGATTATTAAACCAAGGGTATTCGAAGATCCAAGAGGTTATTTTTTCGAAAGTTTTAACCAAAATACTTTTGAAGAAAAAACTGGTTTATCAGGTCGGTTTGTTCAGGATAATCAATCTTATTCTTCCTATGGTGTAATCCGTGGCTTACATGCGCAGACAGGAGAGTTTGCTCAGGCAAAACTGGTTCGTGTAACTAAAGGCGAAGTACTGGATGTTGCCGTTGATGTACGCCCAGGCTCACCAACATATGGTAAACATATTGCAGTACGTTTAAGTGCTGAAAATAAATTGCAACTGTATATTCCCAAGGGATTTGTTCATGGCTTTTCAGTATTAAGTGAAACCGCTGAGTTTTTATATAAATGTGATAATTTTTTCAATAAAGCTTCAGAAACTGGGGTAATTTATAATGATATGGATTTGAATATCGATTGGTTAATCCCAGAAAAAGATAAGGCCATATCGGATAAAGACCTACTTTTAAAACCTTTTTCCGAACTACAGCATATATGAGTAAAATATTAGTTATTGGTGCTGGCGGGCAATTGGGCCAGTGTTTAAAGGTAGTTGCAGAACGAAGGGGAATTATAGAAATTGTTTTTCCTACTGAGCAAGATGCAAATATTTTAAATGAGAGTGCTCTAAATACTCTTTTGGCAAAAGAAAACCCTGCTTATGTAATCAACTGCGCAGCATATACCGCAGTTGATAAAGCAGAAGAAGATGTTGATTTAGCTAAAGCCATTAATGAAACTGGCGCAACTTATCTCGCCTCGGCTTGTTTGGCCAATGACGTAACACTTGTACATATTTCTACCGATTTCGTTTTCGAGGGAAATGAAGTGAAATTGCTTAAAGAGGAAGATGAAGCTAGGCCGATCAATGTTTACGGAGTAACTAAATTAGATGGCGAAAAAGCTGTTGCCTCAATACTACCTGCATATTTCATTATTCGTACCAGTTGGTTATATTCTGAATATGCAAATAATTTCGTGAAAACGATGTTAAAGCTTGGCGCTGAACGTGATGAATTGAATATCATAGCTGATCAGGTAGGTACACCAACTTATGCCATTGATCTGGCGAATTCTATTTTTGATGTGATTGCTAGTTCCTCAAAAGCTTATGGCATATATCACTATAGTAATGAAGGCGTAACCTCATGGTTTGATTTTGCTAAAGCAATTTTTGATATCAATGAAGCAAGTGTTAAAGTAAATCCCATTCCAGGATCTGCTTATCCAACTCAAGCTACCCGTCCGGCATTTTCGGTAATGGATAAAACCAAGATTAAAGAGGCTTTTAATATCGAAATCCCTTATTGGAGAGATAGCCTGGTAGAATGTATAAAACAAATTAATAATAGATAAATAATAAGCTGTTAGCTTGAGTATTTACTCAAATCTAATCTCTCAAATCTCAAATCTAATATGAAAGGTATAATCTTAGCTGGTGGCAGCGGAACACGTTTGCACCCCTTAACTTTGGCTTGTAGTAAACAAATGATGCCGGTTTACGATAAACCGATGATTTATTATCCCTTATCAACCCTAATGCTGGCTGGTATAAAAGAAATCCTCATTATCTCGACCCCTCACGATTTGCCTAATTTCGAGAAATTATTAGGTGATGGGGCTTCACTGGGCTGTAAGTTTAGCTATGCAGTACAGGCTGAGCCTAATGGTTTAGCACAGGCCTTCGTAATTGGTCAAGAGTTTATAGGTAAAGATAAAGTAGCACTGGTATTAGGTGATAATATTTTTCATGGTGATGGAATGGCAAAATTATTACAGGCCAGTTCAGACCCTGACGGCGGTGTGGTATTTGCATATCAGGTAGCAGATCCTGAACGTTATGGCGTAGTGGAGTTTGATGCCAATAAAAAAGCCATTTCCATTGAAGAGAAGCCACTTCAACCAAAATCAGATTATGCCGTACCTGGATTGTATTTTTACGATAACGAAGTAGTCGAAATTGCAAAAAATATCAAACCATCTCCTCGTGGTGAATATGAAATTACCGATGTAAATCGTGTTTATTTAGAGCGTGGTAAACTAAAAGTAGGGGTATTAAGTCGTGGAACAGCATGGTTAGACACAGGGACCTTTACCTCTTTAATGCAGGCCGGACAGTTTGTACAAATTATAGAAGAGCGCCAGGGTTTAAAAATCGGATGTATCGAAGAGATTGCTTATCGCATGGGC
The DNA here is from genome assembly GCF_000633455.1 of Pedobacter jeongneungensis. Lineage (GTDB taxonomy): Bacteria > Bacteroidota > Bacteroidia > Sphingobacteriales > Sphingobacteriaceae > Pedobacter > Pedobacter jeongneungensis_A. Next base: position 38,031 of record NZ_AYMG01000022.1, on the reverse strand, counting down.
TTTATTAATACAGAACAACTAAAAGCTATTGCTACCCCATTGGTTAAAAGCGGTTATGGCAGTTATTTGTTGAAACAGATCAAATAATTTTATTTAAATATTGCTATCGCTGATGAATATAAAAATATTTATCAGCGATTTTCATTTTAGTGTTTTTGTCATTTTGAGTGAAGCGGAGAATTTTTACAGCTGAATCTGCAATTTTAATATATTAGAGATATAAGGTCATTTAAGCACTAATCTGTTTCCAGATTTGTTTATGCTGTGATTTTTCTCTGTGTTCTTCGTGGTTAAAAACATTTCATACCGTAATGATATCAGATTAAAGCATCCTCGATTTATCTTATCTTTGCCGAATCACCGAAAGAAAAATGAATACGAAAAAGCAGATTGCCATTATTGGTTTAGGTTATGTTGGACTGCCATTGGCAATAGAATTTGCCAAAAAACACCAGGTGATCGGTTTTGATACCAATGAAAGTCGCGTAGCCGAACTAAATAAATTAGAAGACCGTACACATGAAGCTAATTTGGATGATTTGCAAGCCGTTTTCTCTGAGGCTGAAGTAGGCTTAACACTTAGTGTTAATTTAGCCGATCTGGCAGCTTGCACTGTATACATTGTAACCGTACCTACTCCTATCGATCACCTCAAGCGGCCAGATTTGCAACCTTTACTTTCAGCAAGTAAAATGTTGGGCATTGTACTTAAAGTTGGTGATATTGTAATTTACGAATCAACTGTTTACCCTGGCTGTACAGAAGAAGATTGCGTACCTGTTTTAGAAAAAATCTCTGGACTAAAATATAATATCGATTTTTTTTGTGGCTATTCACCAGAAAGGATCAATCCTGGAGACAAAATCAATACCCTTACCAAAATTAAAAAAGTAACTTCTGGCTCTACTACTGCTATTGCTGAAGAAATCGATCAACTTTATGCCTCGATTATTACTGCAGGTACCCATTTGGCGCCGAGCATTAAAGTAGCCGAAGCCTCTAAAGCTATCGAGAATGCGCAAAGAGACGTAAATATTTCTTTTGTTAATGAATTGGCGTTAATTTTTGATCGTATGGGTATTGATACAGCTGATGTATTGGCTGCAGCAGCAACTAAATGGAATTTTCTAAATTACAAGCCGGGCCTGGTGGGTGGTCATTGCATTGGGGTAGATCCTTATTATTTGGCCCATAAATCAGAAGCCCTGGGTTACAAGCCTGAAGTAATTTTATCCGGGCGTAGAGTAAACGACAATATGGGCATGTTTGTAGCCAATAAAGTAATCAAGATGTTGGTAGCCAGAAATAAAGCGATTAATGGTTCCAAAGCCCTGATATTAGGCTTTGCTTTTAAAGAAAATTGCCCCGATACTCGCAATACAAAGGTAATCGATATCTATAGGGAACTTAAATCTTTTAGTATGCATGTTGACGTACATGATCCTTGGGCTAACGCAGATGAAGTGAAAGCTGAGTACAATATCCAAATGATTGAAAATAACCGCTTTGAACATTACGATTTAGTAATTTTGGCCGTTGCACATCGGCAGTTTTTAGAAATTGATTACGGGGGCTTTAGGAAAAAAGGTGCCATAATCTTTGATACGAAATCTTTTATAGATAGAGATTTGACGGATGCTAGATTATAATCGTCCATCAATTGCTATTTTAAAATAATATCAATAAATATGAAGGTTGCTTTAGTTACAGGCATTACAGGACAAGACGGAGCTTATTTGGCTGAATTTTTACTGAAGAAGGGATATTTTTTCATGGATTAAAAAGACGTTCATCATCATTTAAGATTGATCGCATTGATCACCTTTATCAGGATCAGCATGAGCAAAATATTCGTTTTAAATACTTTATAGCGATTTTACAGATTCTACCAACCTCATCCGAATAGTTCATGGAATACAGGCTGTTGAAATTTACGGTCTGGCGGCAATGAGCCATGTACATGTAAGCTTTGATATGCCTGAGTACACCGCTAATGCATATGGTATTGGTACCTTACGTTGATTAGAAGCAGTACGCATTTTAGGATTAACAAAAAAACCAAGATTTATCAAGCCAGTACGTCTGAATTATATGGACTAGTGCAAGCCGTTCCTCAGAGTGAAACCACTACTTTTTATCCTAGTTCTCTTATGCTGTTGCCAAAATGTATTCTTATTGGATTATGGTAAATTACCGTGAAGCATATGATATATTTTCCTGCAATGGAATTTTATTTAATCATAAAAGTCCGTTAAGGGGCGAAACTTTTCTTACTCGCAAAATTACCAGGGCTGCATCTAAAATTGCTTTAGGTCTGCAAAAATGTCTATATCTAGGTAATCTTTTTGCTCAAAGGGATTGGGGGCCATGCTGAAGATTATATCGAGGCCATGTGGTTAATTCTGCAACAAGAAAAGCCAAAAGATTTCGTTATAGCTACAGGTATTACCACCACTGTTCGCGATTTTGTTCGAATGAGCTTTGCCGAGTCAGGTATTGATGTCGAATTTTCGGGGAAAGATAAAAATGAAAAAGGTGTAATAATTGGTTTGAATGAAGAACTCTTGAATCAATATGGATTGAGAAGTGATAAATTATTCTTAGGCAGCGCCATTGTAGAGGTTGACCCTAAATATTTCAGGCCAACAGAAGTAGATTTATTATTGGGAGATCCAATCAAATCTAAAACGCAATTGGGTTGGGAGCCTAAATATGATCTTGCTACTTTAGTTAAAGATATGATGATCTCTGATCTTCATTTAATGAAAAAAAGATGAATATTTAAAAGAGGGTGGGTTTAAAACCGTGAATTATTTTGAATAATATTTTATATTCTAAACAATTGATATTGATTCATTTCTGGAGTTAGGATTAAGGTATCAATTTTTAGGGAAAATCATTTCGACTATTTGTCTGATTTAATCTACTCTTTATAGGAAAACAGTCTAAAATGTTTAAATTTATGCCGTTAATTTAAGTAATCATCTTTTTCCTTTTCAGCCTATAGATGATCAGGGTTTGGATGAAATTCGTAATAATTAATTATAAGTGAATTGATTTAATAATATATGTTAAGCTTTTTTAGTAAGAAAAATAAAATTACCGATATCTCATGGCTCGGGGTAGATATACACTCTCATATTTTGCCAGGTATTGATGATGGATCACCAGATATAGAAACCTCTGTTCGACTTGTGAAATCACTTACCGAACTGGGTTTTGAACAGTTAATTGCTACCCCTCACATTTTAAAGGAATTATATCCCAATACACCAGAAAGTATAAATAAGGCCAAACGGGATTTACAAACAGCACTTGATAACGCCAGTATTTCGACAAAGTTAAGCGCCGGAGCAGAATATATGATAGATCAGGACTTTGATCTGAATGAAAGTCTATGTACACTGGATCAAAAGCATCTGCTGATAGAAATGTCTTACTTATCTGAAACCCCGGGAATCAGCCAAACTATATTTGATGTAGAAATTAAAGGCTTTAAGCCTGTCCTCGCACATCCAGAGCGTTATACCTTCTATTTTAAAGATAAAAGTCGCTTAAAACGCTTTAAAGAAAAAGGCTGTTTGTTACAGTTGAATTTGTTGTCGGTTTTGGGATATTATGGTAAAGATGTAAAACAACTCTCGGAATCGCTCTTAAAAGAAAAGATGTACGATTTAGCGGGAACTGATTTACATCATGAAAAACATTTAAGTGCCTTAACTGCCGCAGTTCAGTCCGGTAAACTTTATGACCTGATTGGTTCTTATGATTTTAAAAATCAAGAAATATTTGGATCGGTTTTGATTTAATTTTTATTTATATAATAGTAAATGCAAATTGGCATCATTTTTATACTTAACGCTCAAATTAAATTTACTAGAATTAATCTGAAATTATGCTTTTTAGATATTACAATTAAATGATTAAGTTTGCAAGCTGTTCATAATCCACAATATTATAAGAACAGATTTATACATATGAATAAAAAAAATAATGTGAATAAGGGATCGAAGTTGGCAATTTTGTTTTTTGCGATTACTCTCTCTTGTTCCTGCGTTAGCAATAAGAAAATTGCTTACTTCCAAGACATTCAATCTGTTAAACAAGCTAATTTAGATAGTGCCATTGCCTTTACAGAACCAGTAATACAACCGGATGATATTTTAAGTATCAACATCTTTACGCTTAATCCGCAGAGTGGGGCTATTATTAATCAAGCTGCCTCAACACCAACATTAGGTGGTAACACTAATAATAGCGTATCAACACAAAGTACCGGATTTCTAGTTGACAAAAATGGAGAAATCGAACTTTCTTTAATCGGCAAATTGAAAGTGGCAGGTTTAACCACCTACCAAGCGAGGGAACTGATCCGTGAAAAGGCCACAGATGTTTACAAACAGCCAAACGTACAATTGCGTTTTGCTAATTTTAAAGTGAGCGTACTGGGAGAAGTGAACGCGCCATCCGCCTATACTTTACCTAATGAAAAAGTAACTATTTTAGATGCTTTAAGTTTAGCTGGCGATTTAACCATTTATGGTAGAAGAGAAAATGTCTTAATTGTTCGCGATAATAACGGTAAGAAGGAATTTGCCCGATTGGACCTCAATTCTAGTAATATTTTTAGTAGCCCATTCTACTATTTAAAGCAGAATGATGTGGTTTACGTAGAACCAAATAAACGCAAAGTTTCGGCTTCTAATTCTGCTCAAATCCAAACCATAGGCGTGATTGCCTCAGTAGTTTCGGTAATTGTTTTGGCCATTTCTAATTTTAAATAATAGTAGCTGTTTAAATGAATAATCATCCTGAAATGAATATCGTACACGAGCGTGAAGAGGTTGAAATTAACTTAAAAGATATTTTTAGTAAACTTATAGATAAATGGAGTTGGTTTGCGGCTAGTGTTTTTGTCTGTTTGTTAATTGCTTTCATATACGGTAGATATACTGCTCCAATTTATCAAGTCAAAGCAAAATTAATTGTTAATGATGATCAGAAAGGTGGCGGCATGGGTAAGACTTCTGGAGCCCTTATGGATTTAGGGGGATTAATGGGTACTAAAAATTCTGTTGAAAATGAAGTAGAGATCTTGAAAACTCGGTTTTTAATGGAACAGGTTGTAAGAGAAATGCAGCTGAATATTGTATATTCCAGAAAAACTGACTTTGTTAGCCGAGAATTATACTCTGCACCATTTAAAATTGATATTATTAAAAGTGTTGATACCATAAAAAATACAAGGCTAGATATTATCAAAATAGCTGTAAATAAGTTCCTAGTCAGTACAAAAGACTTCAAAAGAGAAGTAAGTTATAATGAACAATTCCTTATTCAAGGAATCGGAATTTTACGTCTACAACCAAGTGAAAATAAGAAAGTCAGTAATGGTGAGTATTATGTTACAATTAGTTCTATCGATTCTAAGGTCGCATCGCTAATGACGCAATTATCTGTTGCTACAAGTAATAAACAAGTTAGCATTATCGATTTAAGATTGTCTTACCCACTGCCAAATAAAGGTGAAGATATTTTGAATACATTAATAAAGAAATATACCCTATCCAACCTTAACGATAAAAATGCTGTCGCTGACAGTACTTACCGTTTTATCAAAGAACGACTGAATGTAATTGCCTCCGAATTGGGAGATGTGGAAAATAAAGTTGAGAATTTTAAACAGAATAATCAACTGGCTGATATGAGCGAGCAGGGCAAATTGTTGGTGCAAAGCTCTGGAGAATTTTCTACCGAATTGGCTAAGGCTGAGACTCAAGTATCGGTATTAAATGAATTAGAGAAATATTTAAAAGACAATGTAAATAATAAACGTGTTTTTCCTTCTTCTCTTATTCCCCAAGATATGGTTTTTTCCAACATTATGGAGCATTATAATTCCTTAATCATAGAAAGAGAAAAACAATTGTTGGGTGTCACCGAGCAGAGTCCTTTTATTCAAAACATAGACCAACAGATATCAGAATTGAGGAGTAACATGCTTGCAAATATTCAAAGTACTAAAAAATCTGCTTTGCTTACGCGAGAAAAACTCAAAAGTCAACTAAAAAGTGCTGAAAATCAAATTTCTGGAGTTCCTCAAATCGAAAAGAATTATTTGAAATTGGCACGTAATCAACAGATTAAGCAGGAATTATATATATTTTTAATGCAAAAGGCTGAAGAGACCAGCATTTCTAAAACGTCTAACATAGCAATTGCAAAAACTATTGATCCACCAAAGTCAGATGTCATTCCTGTTAGTCCGAAAAAAAGTTTTATATATTTAATCGGGTTTATCGCTGGCCTAATCGTTCCTATCGTATTAATTTTTGGGCAGGAACTTCTCAATACAAGTATAAAAACAAAAGAAGAGATTATTTCAAAAACGAGTGTGCCAGTAATTGGAGAGATTAGTCATAACTCTAGTGATGACAACTTGATTGTTGCAAATCAAAGCCGATCTGCGATTTCAGAGCAGTTTAGGGCATTAAGAACTAATCTATCTTTCTATTTGAAAACCGAAAAGGAAAAAGTTATCCTTTTGACATCTAGTATGAGTGGGGAAGGCAAATCGTTTACTGCGATTAATCTTGGGAATATTCTTGCCTTAGCAGGGAAAAAGGTATTATTAATGGAATTAGATCTTCGAAAGCCTGGACTCTCGGCAAAATTGGGCGTTCGGAATGATATTGGTTTTAGCAACTTTACTATTAGCCCATCAATTAAAATGGCTGATATTGTAAAACCGCTATCTATTAATAAAAACATGTTCATCGTTTCATCTGGTCCATTGCCTCCCAATCCTGCGGAAACATTGATGAATGAAAATGTACCTAATCTTATTGAGGAATTAAAAAAAGAGTTTGACTATATAATTATGGATGCGCCACCAATTGGAATTATTGCCGATGCCCAATTGCTTTCTAAGTATGCTGATGTAACACTTTATCTTGTGAGGCAAAAAATTACACAAAAAGATCAGCTTAAAATTGTTGAAGATTTGTATATGACGAATAAGATGAAGAATCTTGGGATTGTAGTTAATGATATTATCAGTAAGTATTATGGCTATGGCTATGGTTACGGTGCCTATGGCCAGGTCGCCGATGAGAAATGGTTTAAGAGGATCTTTAAACGATAAAAAGCGATTAAAGATTGACCTCTTTAATAAATGTCAATTCAATTAATTAACAATGCTAATACTGCATTAAAATCACTTATTTATTGATGGGATTAGAAAAAGTAAAGGAAATAAATTTACCAAAGATTTTAGATGAAAGAGGCAATCTATCTTTTTTAGAAGAAACAAAACATATACCATTTAAGATTGAAAGAACTTATTGGATATATGATGTGCCAGGCGGCGAAGTAAGGGGTGGGCATAGTTATTATGAAAATGAAGAGATTATCATAGCGTTAAGTGGCAGTTTCGATATTGTTTTAAATGATGGCATGATTCAGAAAGTTTTTTCTTTAAATAGATCTTATTACGGCCTTTATGTACCTAATGGTATATGGAGACATATGGAAAATTTCTCCACCAATGCCTTAGGGTTCATTGTTGCGTCGACGAAGTTCTCAGCAAATGATTATGAAAGGGACTTTGAAAAATACCTTTCATTAACTAAAAAGTAAATTGATGACTACGACATATGATTGTTCTATCTTCGAACTCCCTCAAATAAAGAGTCGTGCTGGTAATATAACTCCTGTGCACAATAATTTGGAAATTCCATTTGAAATTAAGAGGATTTTTTACTTATATGATATACCAGGTGGAGAATCTCGAGGAGCGCATGCTCACAAAGAGTGCCACCAATTTTTAATTGCCGCGAGTGGGAGTTTTGAGGTATTATTAGATGATGGGAGAACTAAACGGCTTATACAATTAAATAGACCATATATTGGATTACATATTCCGCCAGGAATATGGGCTTCTGAAATTAATTTTTCATCAGGATCAATTTGTTTAGTTCATGCATCACATAGTTATGATGAAAAGGATTATATTAGAAATTATGAATCTTACCTAAACTATATTAATGGAAAATAAAATACATCCTCTTTCAGATGTTCTGTCCGATAAAATTGGGGAAAATACCTATGTTTGGCAGTTTACTGTCATATTGGCTGATGCAGTAATCGGTAATAATTGTAATATAAATTGTAATTGTTTTATTGAAAACAATGTGTTAATTGGTAACAATGTGACAATTAAGTCAGGAGTTCAGCTTTGGGATGGCGTTGAGATTAGAGATAATGTCTTTGTTGGACCGAATGTAACATTTACTAATGACTTAGTTCCTAGATCAAAGATTTACCCTGCTAGTTTCCAAAAAACTTTATTAATGGAGTTCTGTTCAATTGGTGCTAATTCTACATTAGTTGCAGGAATACAAGTGGGTGAATTTGCATTTGTTGGTGCGGGAAGCGTGCTCACTAAATCAATCGCTCCATATACTGTTTGGTATGGTAATCCCGCTATTCATCGTGGGTATATTACAGAGAGCTCGCAATTACTTGATTTGAAATTAGTCGATAAAATTACAGGAGAGCAGTACTTCCTAGATGGATTTAAACCGATAAAGAAATGATTAAATTTTTAGATTTATATAAAATAAACCAGCGTCATAAAAAAGACCTAGTTCAAGCCTTTGAAGATGTATTGGATTCAGGATGGTATATCATGGGAAACTCACTAAAGAAATTTGAGAGTGAATTTGCTAATTATTGTGGAGTTAAACACGCAATCGGAGTTGCAAATGGGCTTGATGCTTTAATTTTGGTGATAAGAGCCTATAAAGAATTGGGATTATTTAAGGATGGAGATGAGATCATTGTACCAGCAAATACTTACATAGCGAGTATCTTAGCTATTTCTGCGAATCAATTGGTGCCTGTTTTAGTGGAGCCGAATATTGATACTTATAATATTGCGCCAGAATTGATCGAAGCTAAAATAACTGATAAAACTGTGGCTATCATGCCTGTGCACTTATATGGACAACTTTGCGATATGCAAACCATATGTGCAATTGCAAAAAATAACAACTTAAAGGTTATTGAAGATTGCGCACAAGCTCATGGTGCCGTTGATTTATCGGGCAAGAAAGCCGGTAATTTTGGTGATGCTGCTGGCTTTAGCTTTTATCCTGGTAAAAATTTGGGTGCTTTAGGTGATGCTGGTGCAATTACTACAAATGACAATGTGCTAGCAGAGACCATAAAGGCACTATTAAATTATGGATCATATGTTAAATATGAAAACAAATATAAGGGGGTGAATAGTCGATTGGATGAGTTACAAGCAGCTTTGCTAAGCGTGAAGCTCATGACCCTTGATGATGAGACTGCCGTAAAACGGAAGATTGCAAACAGATATTTAAGCGAGATTAATAATCCGAAAATTACATTGCCAACAATTCAATTACAGACGGCACACGTTTGGCATTTATTTGTTATTCGTACTCCAGAGCGATATGAGTTACAGAAATATCTTTTTGATAAAGGTATTCAGACGGTCATACACTACCCTATTCCTCCCCATAAACAAGAAGCTTATAAGGAATGGAGCGAATTAAGTTTCTCAATTTCTGAAAATATTCATGCTGAAGTTTTAAGTTTGCCCTTAAGCCCTGTCTTAGAAGATAACGAAGTAGATACCATAATATCTATACTGAATCGATGGTAAAAACTATTCAAGATAAGTGGAAAGTGATAATATCTGTTTTAAAAACTGATATTGTTAAAGTATTTTCATTTACAGCAATGGCTACGGTTGTGAAGATGTTCACTGCATTAGTTAGTATTAAACTTGTTGCTTTGTTGATTGGGCCCAGTGGAATAGCTTTAGTAGGTCAGTTAAATAATTTTTCCACGATCATTATGCTTTTAGCATGTGGAGGTATAAACAATGGAGTTACAAAGTATATAGCAGAATATAGAGAATCTAGTGAAACCATTAAAAACTTAATGGCTACAGCATTTAAAATAACTCTTATTTGCTCATTTGTCTGTGGGCTTTCAATGGTTATTTTTAACGAGTACTTAAGTGAAAAGTTAATGCTTGACAAAAAATATGATTACTTGTTCGTTATTTTCGGCATTACCGTTGTATTCTATGCACTGAATGCACTTATCGCTTCAATTTTAAATGGATTTAAGGATTTTAGAAAGTATGTTTTTATAAGCATCGTAGGAAGTATCGTAGGTCTTATTTTTACTATAATTCTGGTTTTATGGCAAGGATTAAAAGGGGCTCTCATCGGAGCTGTCACATTTCAGAGTATTATGTTTTTCGTGTCAATTTGGATGATCAGGAAACTACCATGGTTCTCATTAGATTATTTTAATAGAAAAATTGACCTATTGCTTTCAAAAAAGTACATGAAGTATTCGGTTATGACTTTAGTAACAGCTGTTACAGCTCCTGTATCCCAATTAATTTTACGTGGCTACGTAATATCAAATATCTCAAGCATAGAGGCTGGCTGGTGGGAAGGGATGAATCGTATTTCCACTATGTATTTAATGGTTATAACAACATCCTTCAGTGTTTATTATCTCCCAAGACTGTCTGAGTTAGTAGATCGAAGACAACTTAGAGTAGAAATTTTAAAGGCATTTAAAATTATCGTACCGACGTTAATTGTAGCATTTCTCACTCTATATATTTGTCGATTCTTGATTATTAGATTAATTTTCACAAAAGACTTTGTACATATGGAAAATCTGTTCTTGTGGCAACTCATCGGAGACTTTTTTAAAATAACTAGTTGGATATTAGCATATTTAATGGTTGCTAAAACAATGACAAAGTCATTCATCTCTACTGAAATAATTTTTTCAATTGTCTTCATGGGCTTGGCATATCTGTTTGTTAGACAAAATGGAATTTTAGGGATTACACAAGCTTATGCAATAAATTATTTTATATATTTTCTATGTATGTTAGTTCTCTTTAGAAAACTATTATTTACAACTTCATCAGATGAACGCTAAGCGTACAATTATATTTTATTGTGATAACTTTGGTATGGGGGGAACTGAAACGTTAATCCTACGCTTAATGAAATGGTTTAGTGAGCAGCATTGCCGAACCATATTGTTAACACAGAACATGATTACGAACTCCGCAATAATATCAGATATCAAAAATATTGATTTTGAATATTTTTTGTATGAAAAAGCAAAGTCAAATTTTTTTAATATTAGTGGTGATATGTTGTCTTTCAAGGATGCAGAAAATCCTCTGATTATAACTCAATTTTTCCCGGAATATTTTAAGGCATTTTTACTCTTAACAAAGGGAAAATATCATATAAATTTTACCCATACCATTTATATTGTCCATCCTCACTCCACATATCTGGCTTCTAGAAAGATATTATTTTTAGGACGTTGGATGGTTAAAATGATGTTAAAAAATAAAACGCTTATTTTCATGGATGAGGTTTGTGTTAAAACTTTTACTTCTTTTTATTTATTGAAGGAAAGTAATACTAATTATAAAATCTTAAGATTACCAATTTTTATTGATAAAGATTATAGTACATTAACTTCTGCAAAAAATGATGTTTTCAATATATTAACGATTGCGAGATTTGAGTTTCCTTTTAAAGGCTATGTGATAGGATTAATAAAATCTTTTCACAAGCTTCGTATTGATAACAAAAATATATCTTTAACAATAATCGGTTATGGAGATGGAAGAGATGAAGTTAATTTGGAGGTAAACAAACTTGGAGAGACCTATTCGGATTCAATTCACGTTTTAGATCAAGTTCCTTACAGTGAAATAAATAGCTACATAGAAAAATGTGACGTTTATGTCGGAATGGGTACAACTATATTAGATGCGGCCAATAAGAATAAAATTGTAATTAGTGCGGTAGCTTATCAAATGTCGAATTATTCAAGCGGATTTTTTCATAATAATTTTCGGTCAATAGGAGAGATTTTCGATGCAAATTCACATCTATTGACCTTTGACGTGCTCATTCAAGATGTGATAAATTCAAGTCCTTCTGAATTTCTCTTAATGGCTAACAATAGTAAAGACGTGTTAATAGAAAACTATAACATTGATGAAATCGCTACTCAATTAGCATCATATAGCAATCCTATTTCTAATAAATTACAGTTTAGGGTAAATTGGGTAATGTCTTACTTAACCTTAATTATTACTTGGATGACTAACAAATTCAAATTTAAATAATGGATGTAATTGTAGTTTTCAATGGGTTAGGTAACCAAATGTCACAGTATGCCTACTTCCTTCAGAAGAGAAGTCTTGGAAAAGCTTATTTTATTTCCTTTTGTAGTGATCACAATGGAATGGAACTAGATAAGGTTTTTAATATAAATGTTAAACCAGCTCTTTTTCAAAAAAATCTGTACCTTTTATTCCGCATTTTGCTGACTGATAAAGGATGGGGGCTGAATAACATCAAAAACAGAATTAGCCACTTTTTTGATATAAGAATAGTTAAAGAAAATTTTGACTATAACTTTAAGGAACAATACCTCCAACCCTCACGAGGTTTGACATATTATTATGGGGGATGGCATTCAGAGTTATATTTTGCAGAATGCAGAGAAGAGATTATCTCAAAATTTAAATTTAATATCCCAACAGATAACGTAAATCAAGAAATTATTAAGAAAATTAGTAATACAGAAAGTGTTGCTGTACACGTTCGGCGGGGTGATTACTTAAATGCTTCAAATATTAATTTGTTTGGTGGAGTATGTACACAGGAATATTATGAGAAGGCGATAGATGCTATTGAAGAACGGGTAAGGGACGTTCATTATTTTGTTTTCTCAAATGATATGGGTTGGGTTAAAGAAAATCTTAAATTGCAAAATGTAACTTATATAGACAATAACAGGGGTACTAATTCTTATATTGATATGTACCTGATGAGCATTTGTAAACACAATATTATTGCAAATAGTACTTTCAGTTGGTGGGGAGCGTGGTTAAATCAAAATGAAGATAAAATTGTTATTTGCCCCAACAGATTTCTTAACGATGATAAATCCACAGATGTTTACCCCCAAGATTGGATTAAAATTAATAATAAGTAATGGAAGATATAAAGAAAATAGCTTTTACCATTTGTGCCAAGAATTACATTGGACTAGCTCAAACGTTGGAAGCTTCTATTAAGGCTATCCAAGACGATGTTCTTTTCCTGATTTTTGTAGCTGATGAGTTTGGAGAAGGATTAGCAATTCAACTTCCGGATAATGTAATAATTGCTGGAGAGAAATTGGCAATTCCAAAGTCACAGTGGTATGAAATGGCTTTTAAATATGATCTAACCGAATTTTGTACATCTATCAAACCATCATGTTTTAAATATATCCTCCAAAATTACGACGTTGATGCCTGTATCTATTTTGATCCAGATATTTTAGTGTTCAATACGCTGGATGCAATTTATGAAAAACTAAACGATTATGATATTTTAGTAACGCCACATATAACAACGATCGAAACCATTTATACAGGAAGTTTAAATGAGCGAAACTTACTTTATTCGGGCATGTTTAATTTGGGTTTTTTAGCATTACGGAATGGAGATACGGCTATAAAACTTCTTAATTGGTGGGAAGAACGATTAAAAGATAGGTGTTTTCAGAATATGATGGAAAACTATTTTACTGATCAAAAATGGATGGATTTTTTACCTTCATTATTTCCGACAAACTTATTGATTTCAACAGATTTGGGACTGAACTTGGCTCCATGGAATTTTTATGAGCGGGAAGTTTTTCAAGTAGAGAACAAATTATATGTTAAAAATAGAATTTTAGCTAAAGATGAGCTATATCCATTAACATTTGTTCACTTTTCAGGGTTCAATTACAAAGCGTTGATAAAAGATGAGGTTATTCAAGGAAACATAAAAGGCCTCGGCATGCCATCGGATTTAGACATTATTTTTTCTCATTATACCAAAGCTCTCAAAACAAGTAATATTTCGAAGTTCATTTCGCTGAGCTATAGCTATAATTTCTTTTCGAATAACCAAAGTATTTCATTGGTTTATAGACGCTTATTTAGGAGGTTGCTCGATGATGGAAAAGTTAACTATAATCCTTTTGAAGAGAGTGCAACATTGTATAAAGCCTTAGCTAATCATAAACTACTTACAAGCGAAATGGCGGTTAATGATAAGACGAATGCCAGTAACATTGGAGATATAGAGAGTAAAACAATTAAAATAAATAAATTTTTTACTCTTCTATTCAAACTGATCGGTGCTCAAAGGTTTTTCCTTCTAACAAGATTGATGCGCCTATATTCCAAACCGGAAAATCACGTTTACCTTATTGATAAAGAATATATTAAACATTTTAAGATCTGGAATTAATCAGTTATGTATATATTTACCTTTTCCCTATTGGGGCTGTTTGCGATTGATGATGTGTTTCTGAAAAAGGGTAAATATGCTATGGCCTTTTTTTTCTTTGCTATTGTCTTACTTATCTTTCATGATGGCTTAAGATGGGGGATCGGAACCGATTGGAACATCTACAGAGAATATTTTGAAGATTGCCTGGATAATAACCGTGACAATTTCGAAATTGGTTATATGTTACTCAGTCAAGCGATTAGGATTTTTACTAGTAACTACTCTGTTTTTCTAGTTGTTCATGCGATAATTGTATATGGACTTATTAGCAAATCAATTTTTCGATTTGCAGTGAATCCATTATTTTCAATATTCTTCTTTTACTGTATAATGCTCACTTATTTGGGTATGAATAGGCAATATATCTCTTTTGCTATCTGTATCTATTCGTATAAATTTATTTTTGATAAAAAAATAATTAATTTTTTAGCGTGTATAGCTATTGCATTTTTGTTTCACAAATCAGCCTTGTTTTTTATTTTTGCATATTTTCTAAATAGAGAGTTTAAAAACAAATACCTAATTTCTATTTTGGGTACAGTGTTAATAATTTCACTATTTGGCCTAATGAATAAGTTGCCTTTAGATATATTTTTTCTGTTTAGTGAGTCGATAGGCGACAAAGTGACTTTCTATGCTGAGTCCAATTTTTTAACTACAAACGTATTTTTGACAATCCTTGCCCTTCTCAAGCGCTCAATTTGGATAATGCTTGCAGTGGCCTTTAGAAGTCGCATTAAAAATATGGATGCTCATTTTAATTTCTTTTTTAACCTTTATTTTATTGGGGCTATAATTTACATCCTATTTAATAATACCATTTTACAGGTAGTAGTTGCACGTGGTGTATTGTATTTTAATATTGCTGAGATATTTTTAATTCCATATATACTCACAATTTTTAAAAATGATTTTACTAGAAAACTTGTTTTTATTTTAGTGGCTATTTATGGAATGCTAACAATTCAAAAGGGTATGAATTTTTATAAGGAGGATTTGGGTTTCGATATTTATAGGCCCTATAATTCAGTTTTATGGGATAGTAATTACAATGCTTACGATCAGTAAACAAAAGAATGAAAGTAACATATTTTTACAGAAACCCAGCTGCTGGATATAGTATCCTAAAAGTTTTCACAACACTAATATCTGAAATGCGGGTAACGCTTCCTGTAAGAGAACTCAGCGTGCCTGCTCGTAGGTCTGATTTAATTAGTGTTTGCAAGAACATTTATTATGTATTAAAGAATAGAGATAAATTAGGGATAAATCATATAACAGGAGACATTCACTACTGTATTCTTGGTCTAATTGGCTGCAAATCTATTTTAACAGTACACGATTTAAGTGCTTTAGACTGTGCGAAAAACCCTTTGAAAAAGGCAATTATTAGATTTCTTTGGTTTACTCTTCCAGTAAGATTGGCGGATAAAGTTGTTTGTATCTCTGAACATACTAGAGATGAATTATACAAGATTACTAAACGGACTGATCTCGAGGTAGTATACAATCCAATAGATCCATCTTTTGGCTATTTACCAAAGTTAATTAATATACAAAAACCAGTCATTCTACAGATTGGTACTGCTTGGAATAAAAACCTCTTCCTCATTGTAGAAGCGTTAAAAACTATTTCAAGTCATCTAGTTATTATTGGAAAGATTGATGGGATTATTGAAAATAGACTGAAAGAGAATAATCAATCATATGAAGTTAAAATTGACTTGACGGACACTGAGATTTTGGATGAATATAAGAATTGTGATATAGTATGTTTTTGCTCAACTTATGAAGGTTTTGGAATGCCAATTATTGAAGGGAACGGAGTTGGTAGGATTGTTGTGACATCAAATATATCTCCTATGACAGAAATTGCTAATGATGCGGCTTATTTAGTTGACTGCAGAGATCCGATTAGCGTGAGAAGCGCAATAAAAGAAATTTTACAAAGCCCGGAGTTAGGAAATTCGTTGGTGAGTAATGGATTAAGGAATGTAGAAAGATTTAATGTTCAAACAATTTCTGCTAGCTACAAGAATTTATATACAAAAATGGAAAAGAGTAAATGATATATGTAAATGGGAGATTTCTGGGAAACAAAATGGATGGTATAAGTCGATTTTCCTTAGAGATATGCAAGCATTTGAAAAAGAACGGACTTGATTTTAAAATTGTTATTCCAAAATGGGTAGAATTTGATAATGATGAGGGGTTTGATATCGTAAAATTTGGTTCATCTAAATCTCATTTTTGGGAGCAGTTAGACTTACTGAAGTTCTTAAAAAAGAATGGTACACCTCTTTTATTGAATCTCTCGGGACTTGGCCCGCTATGGTATAATAGGAAAATTGTAACTATTCATGACTTGTCCTTCATTGAAAATCCAAAATGGTTTTCAAGGTGGTATTTTCTTTTTTATTCAATCACCACGCCCATAATTGCAAAGCATTCATTGAAAATAATCACGGTAAGCGAGTTTTCAAAAGGAGAAATTGTTAGATTAATGAAGGTCGATGCAGGCAAAGTTGAAGTTGTTTATAACGCTGTTACCAAATCCAAAGAACCAATATCTAGTGAGAGAGAGTCGGGATTATATGTATTAGGTGTTTCATCGCTTGATCCGCGAAAAAATTTTAAGCGTTTAATTGATGCATTTAAATTAGACTCCTTAAAAAATGTGAAATTAATTATTGTTGGTAAAGCTGGAAATCATTTCATGCAAGACTTTTCAGCACAAAATACCAGCAACGTACAGTTTGAAGGCTATGTTGGAGATGTGGCACTTAACAAATTATATCATAATGCAAGTGCTTTTGTTTACCCATCATTATATGAAGGATTTGGTATACCTCCTTTAGAGGCCATGTCTCATGGTTGCCCTGTAATTGTTTCAGATATAAAAGTTTTGAGGGAGGTTTGTGGTAATGCGGCACGATACATTGACCCATTATCTTCGACGTCTATTGCGCAAGAACTTACCAATCTGTTAAATAATGACGCTCTTCGAAGTGAGCTTATTCAAAATGGATATTCTCAGATCGAAAAATTCAGTTGGGACACCTCATCAAAAAAAATTATTAATATTTTAAATCAGTATAAATGAAAGTTCTTCAGACAGTTAAATACTATGATCCTTCCAAGGGAGGGATGGAATCTGTGGTCAAGAGTATTGTTGAAGGGATATCTTTGGCTGATAGCGATTTTAGTTTTGTAGTTTATTCAAATAGTCATATACCAAAATTTAAAAAGCAGATAACGCGAATAGGAAATGCGAATTCAGTTAAAGAATTCACTCCAATTATAATAAAAAGTCAACCACTTAATTTCAGATATCCTTTATTAGCAAAACTTATCTCAGATTCAGATATAATACATCATCACTATCCATTTCCAAATATGGAATATGCACTCCTGCGAAATTTAGAGATAATTAAGGATAAAAAGTTGATTATAACTTGGCATGCAAACATTAAAAATTCTAGATGGAGTTGGATTGCAAAATACTACGATCCAATGATTAAAAGGTTATTAGATGTTGCGTCCCATATTATAGTGACCTCACCACAATTACTGGAAAATTCTACTTTACTCGGTGAATATGCCCATAAAGTAAAGGTTATTCCTTTAAGCTTTGAGCCTACTATTTCAAGCGCTGATAAGAACCGTTCGTATCCCATAGGGCGCAAGTTTAGATTGCTTTTTGTTGGTAAGCTTCGAGCTTATAAAGGTGTGAACTTTTTAATAGAGGCAGTGAAAGATTTAGATATTGAATTAAGCATTATTGGTAATGGTGAAACCAAACAAGAATTAATCGATTTGGTAACAAAGCTAGACATTACGAATAAAGTGTCTTTTTTTACCGAATTAACAGATAATGAGGTTGAGACTTTCTATAAAAACTCTGATTTGTTTGTTTTACCATCTATAAACGAGGCTGAGGCATTTGGAGTAGTTCAATTAGAGGCTATGAGTAATGGTCTTCCTGTAATAAATACCAACCTCAACTCTGGTGTACCTTTTGTGTCATTGCATAATATTTCTGGATTAACAGTAGAACCTAAGAATGTAAATGAATTATCTGATGCAATACTTACTATAATAAGTAATCAAAAAATGTACGAGCACTTCTCTCAAGGAGCTTTACAGCGGTCTAAAGATTTTAATAGAGTGGAAATGGCGAAATCTTATTTAAATTTATATGGAAAATAAACATGAATAATAGACTTGCAATCTCTGGATGTAGTGGTTTTGTCGGTAAAAATCTTACTCTCTATTTAAAGAATAATGACATACAAGTCATTTCTAGAGTGGATTTATACCATGACAATTTTAATAGGTTTACAGACACTTATGCATTCATTCATTTGGCTGGTAAAGCTCATGATCTGAACAAGACTTCTGTCCCTGAAGATTACTACGAAGCTAATTTCGAGGTTACAAAAAGACTTTATGATGCCTTCTTAAAATCAGATGCAAAAAAATTTGTTTTTGTTAGTTCTGTAAAGGCTTCAGCTGATACTATTATTGGTGTTCTGACGGAAGAAACAGAAGTGAATCCTCAAACTCATTACGGCAAATCCAAGCGACTGGCAGAAGAATATATTCAAAGACAACTTCTTCCTGAAGGAAAATCTTACTATATATTACGTCCATGTATGATTCATGGGCCTGGAAATAAAGGTAATTTGAATTTACTTTATAAGTTTGTAAGCAATGGGATACCGTATCCTTTAGCTGCTTTCAAGAATGAAAGATCTTTTTTAAGTATTGAGAATTTATGTTTTGTTATTAAAGAGATTTTGCAAAATCCAATACCATCTGGCATTTATAATGTAGCCGATGACGAAACTTTATCAACGACTGAGGTAGTCGCAATACTAGCTAACTCCTTAAATAGACTACCAATTTTTTGGAAAATTCCTTCTAAGTTTTTAATGTTGCTGGCTAAAATCGGTGATATAATAAAACTACCTATTAATACTGAAAGGCTTAAAAAACTGACAGAAAGTTATGTTGTTAGTAATGAAAAGATAAAAAAAGCAGTTGGAGTGCCTTTTCCAATTGGAGCTAAAGAGGGATTGTTAAAAACAGCAAACTCCTTTAAACAGGAAACTGGACTTAAATAAAATAAAAAGAAATGAAAAAAGCGCTTATTACGGGAATTACCGGACAAGATGGTGCCTATTTGGCAGATTTATTATTGAAAAAAGGATATGAAGTCCATGGCATCAAGCGTCGTAGCTCACTATTCAATACTGATCGAATAGATCATTTATATCAAGATCCACACGAAAGTAATGTCCGGTTCAGATTGCATTATGGTGATTTAACCGACTCCACAAACTTGATCAGAATTGTGCAAGAAGTACAGCCTGATGAGATTTACAATTTGGGAGCGATGAGCCACGTAAAAGTTTCTTTTGATTCGCCAGAATACGTGGCTAATGTAGATGGTATTGGTACCTTAAGGATATTAGAAGCAGTGAGGATTTTAGGTTTAGGAAAGAAAACAAGAGTTTATCAGGCATCAACATCAGAATTATTTGGTGGAATGCCGGAAAATAAAAACGATAAGGGATTCTACGACGAAAATTCAGCATTTTACCCTCGCTCACCTTACGGTGTAGCAAAAATATACGGCTTTTGGATTACTAAAAATTACCGTGAAGCATATAACATATTTGCTTGTAATGGCATTTTATTTAATCATGAGAGTCCACTAAGAGGAGAAACTTTCGTTACACGTAAAATTACGAGAGGAACTGCTAAAATTGCGTTGGGCCTTCAAGATAAGCTTTATTTGGGTAATCTTGATGCGCTACGCGATTGGGGGCACGCAAAAGATTATGTTGAGGCAATGTGGTTAATTTTACAGCAAGATGTTCCTGAAGATTATGTGATTGCTACGGGGGTGACTACTTCGGTTAGGGATTTTGTTAAAATGTCTTTTAAAGAGGTAGGTATTGAGCTGAAATTTAAAGGTGAGGGCGTAGAAGAACGGGCTTATGTAGTTTCTTGCTCAAATCCTGATTATCAAATAGAAATTGGCAAAGAAGTAGTTGCGGTGGATGCTACTTATTTTAGACCAACAGAAGTAGATTTATTGATTGGTGATCCGACCAAATCCAAAACTAAATTGGGTTGGAAACCACAGTATGATTTGGCTGGCCTAGTTGCAGATATGATGGCATCAGACGTGGATCACTTCAGAAAAGAATTGATGCTGAAAACAGCAGGTTATAGTGTTAAAAACCAGTTCGAGTAAAATTATTTGTGGAGAGCACACCTGAGTTGCTTTTCATATTCAAACCACAATAATGAATAAAAGCGATAAAATTTATATAGCTGGCCACCGTGGGATGGTGGGTTCTGCCATCAAGCGTTACTTATTGGCTAATGGATATACTAACATCATTACGCGGACATCTTCAGAATTAGATCTTAGAGACGGTCAAGCAGTTGCTGCGTTTTTTAAGCAAGAAAAACCACAATATGTTTTTTTGGCTGCAGCTAAGGTTGGCGGTATAGTAGCCAACAATACCTACCGGGCGGATTTCATCTATGAAAATTTGATGATTCAAAACCATGTAATTCATCAGGCTTATGTAAATTCGGTAGCTAAGCTCATGTTTTTGGGCTCATCATGTATTTATCCAAAACTAGCTCCTCAACCTTTAAAAGAGGATTATTTGCTAACCGGGCAATTAGAACCCACCAATGAGCCTTATGCGATTGCTAAAATTGCCGGAATCAAAATGTGTGATGCGTACAGAGTCCAGTACGGCTGTAACTTTATATCGGTAATGCCAACCAATTTATATGGCCCGAATGATAATTATGATTTGAACAATTCTCATGTTTTGCCAGCATTGTTGAGGAAATTTATTATGGCCAAGCAAAGTGGAGATTCTTCGGTAACCATTTGGGGTACCGGAAGTCCAAAAAGAGAATTTTTGCATGCTAACGACTTGGCTGAGGCTTGCGTGTTCTTAATGGAAAATTACAATGAGCCAGGTTTGGTAAACATTGGTGTAGGAGATGACCTTTCTATATTAGAATTAGCTAAATTAGTCAAAAAAGTGGTTGGTTTTGATGGGGAGATTTTAACAGATCCTAGCAAACCGGATGGTACGCCTCGCAAACTAATGGATGTGACAAAATTAAATTCAATGGGCTGGAAGGCTAAAATATCTCTTTATCAGGGAATAGAACAAGTATATCAAGAAATTAAAGAAAATGACTGGAAATCATAACAATTATGTTTTAATCATGGCGGGGGGGGTAGGCTCCCGTTTTTGGCCCAAAAGCCGTAACCAATTCCCAAAACAATTTATAGATATATTAGGTTTAGGGAAGTCTTTATTACAGCTGACTTATGAGCGTTTCGCTAAAATTTGTGATCCTGCACATATTTTTATCCTTAGCAATGAGCACTATAAAGATTTGGTATTGAGCCAACTTCCCGCGTTAAATGAAGAACAGGTATTATTAGAACCGAGCAGAAACAATACCGCCCCTTGTATCGCCTACGCGTGCTATAAAATTTTAAAGACCAACCCGGAAGCAAATATTGTAGTTGCCCCATCCGATCACCTGATCTTGAAGGAAAAAGAATTTTTAAGAAAAATTCAACAAGCATTAAGTTTTTCGGCTACCCATGATGCTTTACTTACCTTAGGCATTCAGCCAAGCCGGCCAGATACGGGCTATGGCTATATTCAATATGAAGAAACGTTGATGAATGAAGATGGTATTCGCAAAGTATTGGCCTTTAAAGAAAAACCATCGTTAGAAAAGGCAGAAGAGTATTTAGCAAGTGGAGAATATTTATGGAATGCAGGAATTTTTATCTGGTCGGCAAAATCAATAAAAGAAGCATTTCAAAGCCATGCCGCCGAGATTGATAGTATTTTTGAACAAGGGAACCAATTCTATAATACGAATAAAGAAGTTGGTTTTATTGCTGACAATTATCCAAAATCGCCAAATATTTCTATCGATTATGCCATTTTAGAGAAGGCTGATAATGTATATACCATTCCGGCTGATATTGGTTGGTCCGATTTAGGCACCTGGGCTTCGCTACATAGTGTTGCAAATAAAGATGAGCATGAGAATGCAGTTAACTGTGCTCATTTACATTTGGAGAATACTTTGAATTGTATTATACAAATACCAGCAGATAAAGCAGCTGTAATTAAAGGAATGGAAAATTATATTATTGTAGATGACGGTAAAGTATTGCTGATTTATCCAAAGTCTGATGAACAGGAAATTAAACAAGTTGCGGCTAAAATGGTGAGCAACTTTGGAAATGAATATTTGTAATAGTCATTTCATACAAAGCAGGCTAATTTTTAGTCTGCTTTTTCTTTTTTGTACTCCCTCCTAATTTTCTCTATCTTCGCCAAAATAAAGATTTATGACAGTGGTTTTTGCCCTAATTACCTTAACCGGCCTTTTTATTATCGAATTCTTTTATTTCAGAGTCGCCGATCACTTTAATATTATCGATAAGCCTAATCACAGAAGCTCTCATAATACAGTGACTATCCGTGGCGGAGGGATCATTTTCACTTTAGCTGCGTTGATCTTTTTCTTTACTTTTGGACTTCAATACCCTTATTTTATTCTGGGATTATTTCTAATCAGTCTTATCAGTTTTTTAGATGATATTTTCACCCTAAACAATAAAGTAAGATTAGGTATTCATCTTTTATCGGTGATTTTGATTTTCTATCAGTGGCAGCTTTTTAGTTTAAGTTGGTATTGGATTCCGGTTGCATTAATTTTTGTTATCGGAACAATTAATGCCTATAATTTTATGGACGGAATCAATGGAATTACAGGAGGCTATAGTTTATTGGCAATAGCAACCTTATTCTATATTAACGAACAGGTTATTTCGTTTACCTCGTCCGATTTATTGATTACTGTTGGACTATCCTTACTTGTATTCAATTTTTTTAATTTCCGAAAAAAAGCCAAGTGTTTTGCCGGTGATGTGGGAAGTGTAAGCATCGCTTTCATTGTTGTTTTTCTGATGGGGCAGCTGGTGATCCAAACACAGAACTTTAATTACATCCTATTATTATTGTTTTATGGATTAGACGCTGTAACCACTATTGTATTTAGGGTAATCAGAAAAGAGAATATTTTTGAAGCGCACAGAAGCCATTTTTATCAATTTCTTTCTAATGAAAAAAAATGGCCTCATTTAGTAGTGGTGAGCATTTATATTTTAATCCAATTAATCATCAATACCCTTCTTATTTTACTTGTGGGCAAAGATTCGCTAACGGCACTGTTTTTGATTGTAATGTCAGGAATTGTTTTCCTTGTTGTCCGTTTCACAACGGAGGGGAAAGAGAGATTGATAAAATCAGTAACAAATGAATGATTGGGTAGTTTATGGTGGCGGAGGCCATGCCAGAGTAATTGGCAATGCAATTACATTAAATAAATGTCGGTTAATCACTTATTTTGATGATAATAAAGATTTATCATCCATTAATAATACTCCTGTACAGCCATACCACGAAAATGTTGAGCAGCAGGCTAAAATGATTATTGGAATTGGTAGCAACGAAGTGCGCAGAAATATTGCCAAATACATTGTACACAATTTCGGAATAGTGATTCATCCAAAGGCTATAGTTGCTAATGATGTAATTATAGGAGAAGGCAGTGTTATTTTAGCAGGAGCAGTAATTCAATCAGGTGCCATTATCGGTAAACATGTAATTGTTAATGCAAATGTAACGATTGACCATGATGCGGTTATTGAAGATTTCTGCTGTGTCTATCCAAATTCTTATATAGGGGGCGGCGCCAGAGTTGGTACAGGTGCAATCATAGAAGCATGCACAGCGATTCCCAGACTCAGTACCATCCCTAAGGTCTTTGAGCCTGAAGAAGTTGTTGCATTAGACTTGTATTAATCTTGTTATAATGCGTATATTTAATGAAATTTAGCCTGTTGTATTTTGTTTACACAAATTAATATTGTTCCACGCTGGGTCATTTTCCTATTGGACCTGACCATTTGCACCTGTTCTTTAATATTTGCTTACTCCCTTAAGCATAATTTAGATTTAACAGCAATTGAATTGCCTGAGCTGGCCAGAAATCTCCTGATTATTGGTACAATTAACATTGCTGTTTTCTTTCATATTAGAACATTTACGGGCATCATTCGTTACACCAGCGCTCAGGATTCATTCCGTATTTTAATTGCAGTTATAATTGGCAACGGTACTTTTTTTGTATTAAACCTGATTGCACTCACCTTTTTTCAATATCCATTAATTTCTATCACAATATTAATTACAAATGGCTTAACCAGCTTTTTGTTTTTAATGACTTACCGGGTTTTGATCAAATATTTCTTTATTTATGTTAAAAATTTAAATCTTGATAAAAAGAAAGTCATTATCTATGGAGCAGGTGAAGCAGGCTTAGCTACCAAACGTACTTTTGATCATGATGGTAGCGTAAATAAAAATATTGTTGCATTTGTTGATGATGATCCACGCAAAGTGGGTAAAACGATAGATGGGGTAAAAATTTTAGACGCCGCTAAGCTTGCCTATCTGATTGGCGAACATGAACTGGATGAAATTATTTTTGCATCTTACACCATACCAGATGAGAAAAAAGATCAAATTGTTGACTTGTGTCTGGAAAATGATATTAAAATCTTAAACATCCCGCCTCCTGATGTATGGACAAACGGTCAGCTAAAATCCACACAGATTCAAAAATTAAATATTGAGGATTTGTTGAACCGTAAATCAATTAAAATTGATATTGATGGAATTGGAGAGATGCTTGATAAAAAGCGGATTCTGATTACAGGCGCGGCAGGATCTATCGGAAGTGAAATTGTTCGTCAGCTTTCTAAGTTTAATGTTGGTTTAGTCATTCTTTGCGATCAATCGGAAACGGCTTTGCATGAATTGTATTTAGAGTTGGAAGAAACGAATGGCAATAAAAACTTTCACGCCTTCATTGGTGATGTTCGCGATGAGCAGCGCATGGATAAACTGTTTGAAACCTATAAACCGCATTATGTGTATCATGCGGCTGCCTATAAACATGTTCCTTTAATGGAAGATAATCCTGCAGAGGCCATTAAAGCCAACGTATTGGGAACTAAAACCATTGCAGATAAATCTGTTAAATATGGTGTACAGAAATTTGTGATGATTTCTACTGATAAGGCAGTAAATCCGACCAATATTATGGGGGCTTCAAAACGGATTGCTGAAATATATGTTCAATCACTTAATAATTCGTTGAGCACTGATGGATTTATCTTCAGTAATGGTTTACAATATATCAACGATCTTAATGTTAAACCCATCACTAAATTTATTACTACACGATTTGGAAATGTATTAGGTTCAAATGGTTCTGTAATTCCAAGGTTCAGGCAGCAGATTGAAAAAGGTGGTCCGGTTACGGTAACCCACCCGGAAATTACCCGTTATTTTATGACTATTCCTGAAGCCTGCCGTTTGGTATTGGAAGCAGGATGTATGGGAAAAGGAGGCGAAATATTCGTTTTTGACATGGGTAAGTCAGTTAAAATTGTAGAATTGGCGAAGAAAATGATCAGACTTGCTGGTTTAGAGCCCAATGTGGATGTTAAGATTGAATATTCTGGTTTACGCCCAGGAGAAAAGTTATATGAAGAACTATTGAACGATAATGAAAATACGATGCCTACCCATCATGAGAAAATTATGATCGGAAAAGTAAGGGAATATGTATTTGCTGACGTCGAAAAACAGATTTACGAATTGATTACTTCTGCTAAATCTGATAATGACCGGCAGGTAGTAATGAATATGAAAAAACTGGTTCCGGAATTTAAGAGTAAAAATTCGATATTTGAAGAATTAGATAAGGTAATAAACAACTAAAATATGATTAAAAGAATCTTTTTAATGGCCTTTATGGCCATTTTTGCTTTAGCTGCTGCTGCACAAAACCCTACTCCCAACCGTATTATCCCATACGATTATCAATTTTATCAAAAACTAAATCCGGCTGTTTATGATCAACAATCAAAATTTCACTCTGCTATTAAAGGTTTTTATGGAGATGACAGTGCCTTACAGCTGCACTATGATTCATTAATGAACGCCGGAACGGATAGTTTAAATAGAAGAAGCTGGGTGCATCGTAAATTATTCCAGGAGCATCTTATAGAGTTTAAAAATGAAGATTATAATATATATGCAGACTTTTTACCCGATTTTCAGATCGGAAAAGATTTTAGCGGGAATAGATCAACCTGGTTAAATACACGTGGCTTTCAGGTTGGTGGAAATGTGGGCAAGCAGTTTTCCTTCTATTTAAATGGTTTCGAAAACCAGGGCAAATTTGTTGATTATGTAAATAACTTTATTGTGGCTAATCAGGTAGTGCCTGGTCAGGGCTATGGAAAGTTAGCTACAAATACACAAGATTGGTCTTATGTTACTGCTTTATTGTCTTACACACCCAATAAGTATTTAAATTTTGCTTTAGGCTATGATAAGAATTTTATTGGTGATGGTTACCGTTCAATGTTGCTGTCTGATGTATCCTCTAATTATTCTTTTTTTAGGGTTAGGGCAACTTTAGGAAGTGTGCAATATCAAACCATATTTGCTTATATGCTCGATCCAGGAGCGCCTAAATTGGCAAGCGACAGAAGACTGGGAGACCGTGGGAAATGGATGGCCGCGCATTACGTAGACTGGAATGCTACCAAACGTTTTTCTGTTGGATTCTTTCAGGCAGTTACCTGGGCTGATGCTGAACCAGAAGGTAAAAGAGGATTTGATTTTAACTATGTTCATCCTTTTATATTTTTGCGCCCTGTCGAAAATACCAATACCACTTCACCTGATAAAATGCGCTTAGGAATTAACCTTAAGTATGAGTTGTTGGAAAAAACAACGTTATATGGTCAGTTTATGTTTGATGAATTTACGGCGAAAGAGTTTTTTAAAGGAAACGGTTACTGGGCAAATAAGTTTGCTGTTCAGTTTGGTGTACGGGGATCTGATCTTTTTAAAGTACAGGGCCTGAATTATCTTGCTGAATTTAACACCGCGAGGCCTTATACTTATGCCCACTTCGATAGAATTTCGAACTATGCAAATTACAATCAATCTTTAGCACATCCTCGTGGTGCAAACTTTAGAGAGTTTTTGGGAATCTTAAATTACAGCTATAAGAGATTTGATCTTCAGGGCGAAGCACTGTATTCAAGATACGGACTGGATCCTGCCGGGATGAATTATGGAGGCGATATTTTTAAGAGTTATGATACCAGGTCTGTCCAGTATGGTAGTCACATAGGGCAAGGTATTGGCACAGACCTTTACTATGTAAAAGGACAGGTAGCTTATTTACTAAACCCTAAATACAATTTAAGGTTAGAGGTGGCGGGTACATATAGAAGAGAAAGTAACGAGTTGGGTATAAATAAAACTGGGTTGCTAACTATCGGATTAAGGAGCTCATTTAGAAATATCTACCACGATTTTTAAAGATTTGCATTACTGGATTTATCCAGACTTTTTGCTTAATTTATCTCTGTTTAAAGATTGGTTAAATAAATATCCAAAGAAATTAAGAACAGTTTTGGTAAATAGGATTGATTTTTTAAACGTTGTCATTACTATTTTATTAGGGTTTGGTGGTATTATAACAAATATAATACCACTAAACATAGTAACTTAAATATTGTTTACAGATCGAAGTAGATTATGGCGAGAATAAAATCGATCCTGGTCATCTGTGAGTAGTTATGACATATATAAATACTTATTATTGGGTAATTTTAGAAAAATCAATAAAAATTTAACCATTTAATAATCTAAAATAAAACTACGTCGGGAATTTGACTGTAGAAAATTAACCAGCCATTGTATTAGTTGTCCTTTTTACCGCAACTTTTCTCACAGCCTCAATAATTGCATTTTTATCATAACCACATTCTGCCCAAAGTTCGGCCTGTTCGCCATGTTCGATAAAATGGTCCGGAATACCTAAGCGGATTACATTAGCATTATAACCATGATCGGCCATAAACTCTAATACTGCGGAACCTACACCTCCAGGCAGTGAACCATCTTCTACTGTAATTACATGTTTATATTTAGCAAATACCTCGTGTAGTAAAGCTTCGTCCAGTGGTTTTACAAAACGTAAATCGTAATGCGCCGGGTAAAAACCTTCGCTGTTCAATTCTGCCCTCGCTTCAACTGCAAAATTACCTGCGTGACCAATAGTTAATAAAGCTACATCCTCCCCATCGCAGATTTTACGGCCTTTGCCAATTTCTAAAGCTTTGAAAGGTCTTTTCCAGTCAGGCATTACACCATTACCACGGGGATAGCGGATTACAAATGGGCCAACATTTTCCTGTTGAGCGGTAAACATCAGGTTGCGTAACTCTTCTTCATTCATTGGAGAAGAAATTACTAAATTTGGGATGCAGCGCATATAGGCAATATCATAAGCACCATGGTGTGTTGCACCATCAGCACCAGCCAGGCCTGCCCTGTCTAAACAAAAAACTACATTCAGTTTTTGTATGGCCACATCATGGATCACCTGATCATAAGCCCTTTGCATAAAACTCGAGTAGATATTACAAAAAGGGATTAATCCTTGAGTAGCTAATCCAGCGGAAAAAGTTACCGCATGCTGTTCTGCAATGCCCACATCAAAGGCACGTTTTGGCATTGCCTTCATCATGATATTTAATGAAGATCCTGAAGGCATCGCAGGCGTAATACCTACTATTTTATCATTTGCCTCAGCTAATTCTACCATAGTATGTCCGAAAACATCCTGATATTTTGGAGGTTGTGGCTTATCCGGAACACTTTTTTTGATTTCACCTGTAATCTTATCAAAAAGTCCGGGTGAATGCCATATCGTTTGATCTTTCTCTGCTAAGGCGAAACCTTTTCCTTTCACTGTAATGCAGTGAAGAAGTTTTGGGCCTGGAATGGCAGATAAGTCTTTTATGGTTTGTGCCAAACGCTTTACATCGTGCCCGTCAACAGGTCCGAAATACCTAAAATTTAAAGCTTCAAATAAATTACTTTGTTTTAGTAGTGTTCCTTTAATGCTTTTCTCGATTTTCTTAACATACTTATGTGCATTTGGACCTAATTTAGAAAGTCCGGCCAGTACATGAGAAATATCATCTCGGAAACGGTTGTACGATTTTGAAATAGTGATGCTGGTTAGATACTCTTTAAGCGCACCTACATTTGGATCGATAGACATGCAGTTATCATTTAGAATAACGAGCACATTGCTGTTTTCGATTCCGGCGTGGTTTAATCCCTCAAAGGCCAAACCCGCTGTCATAGCGCCATCGCCAATAATAGCAACATGTTGCCTGTCAGTTTCGCCTTTTAGTTGCGAAGCTACAGCCATACCCAGCGCAGCCGAAATTGAAGTAGAAGAGTGACCAACGCCAAACGTGTCGTACTCACTTTCCGAAATTTTCGGGAAACCGCTAATACCTTTATATACACGGTTTGTATGGAATAAATCTCTACGGCCAGTTAATATTTTATGGCCATAAGCCTGGTGTCCTACATCCCAAACCAACTTATCGTAAGGGGTGTTCAATGCGTAATGTAAGGCTACTGTTAGTTCAACAACACCTAAACTGGAAGCGAAATGGCCTCCGTTAACACTTACTACATCAATAATGTATTGTCGTAATTCCTGGCTTATTTGTTCTAAGTCAGATTCGCTATATTGCTTTAAATCAGCAGGATAGTTGATTTTAGATAATAGGGGGCCAGCTTTTACTTGCATTCGAAATTTATGGTAAAAAACAAGGTACAAAGTAAGGTATTTTTGTTTTAAAATAGAAAAGAAAAATGTTGGTTTATTATTGATGGTTAAGCGGTTAATGTTTAGCGGTTTATATTGCCTGAAGATAAATTGGGAAGATCTATTTACATTTGGGTTAAATATCCTTAAGGCCCGATTTTTTCGTTATGTTTGTGCCTTCACATGCAGGCAGAGAATTTTGAAATAAAACTTCCGGTATTCGAAGGCCCCTTCGATTTATTGTTGTTCTTTATTGAGCGCGACGAACTTAGTATCCAGGATGTAGAGATTGCAAAGATTACAAACGACTTTTTGGCCTATATTCATCAACTCCTTGCCTTAAATGTAGAAGTAGCCAGCGAGTTCATTTTGGTGGCTGCAACCCTGATGCGCATTAAATCTAAAATGCTTTTGCCGAGGATTGAGGTTGACGAAGCCGGAAACGAAATCAATGCCGAACAGGACCTCATCGCGAGGCTTATTGCTTATAAACAGTTTAAATCTGCTGCAGAAGAGATGAAGATTTTTGAAGGGGAGCGTTTAAAACAGGATAATCGGGGAAACATTACATTCGATTTAACCCTTGCTGCTGCCTCTTCCGCTCATCAGGATGAACTTTTATCGCTGGATCTTTATAAACTTCTAACCGTTTACCACCGAACGATGCAGAAATATGAACTGCGTAGTGAGGAAGTTAAACATACCGTGGTACAGTACCCTTATACCATTGAGCAGCAAAAGCACTTTATTGCCAATTTACTCGATATCAATAAGCAGATCGATTTTGCATTAGTACTTAAAAATTCTGAAAACAAAGTGCATTTCGTTTATAATTTCCTGGCTATTTTAGAAATGCTGCAACAACAAATCGTAGAGATCACCATTGGGAGCGGCTTTAATAACTTTAATGTGAAAGCATTATCTTAAATACGGCACATATTAAATTTGAAATTCTTACTTTTGCCAAAAAAATACAAACCTCATATAATGATGACACGCGACAACCAAATTTTTGAACTTATCGATAAAGAATTAAACCGCCAAGAGCATGGTTTAGAGCTTATTGCATCAGAAAACTTTGTAAGTAAGCAGGTAATGGAAGCTGCCGGATCGGTACTGACCAATAAATATGCTGAAGGCTTACCTGGAAAACGTTACTATGGCGGTTGCCAGGTAGTAGATGTGGTCGAGCAGATTGCGATCGATAGGGCAAAAGAGTTGTTCGGTGCAGCTTGGGTAAATGTTCAGCCGCACTCTGGCGCACAGGCCAATGCAGCTGTAATGCTTGCTGTTTTACAGCCAGGCGATAAAATATTGGGTTTTGATCTTTCTCATGGAGGTCACTTAACACACGGTTCGCCAGTTAACTTTTCAGGTAAATTATATCAACCATTATTTTATGGTGTTGAAAGAGAAACCGGATTGATCGATTATAAAAAATTAGAAGAAGTAGCTTTAGCTGAAAAACCAAAATTAATCATCTGCGGCGCATCTGCTTACTCACGTGAGTGGGATTATGCATTTATCCGTTCAGTAGCTGATAAAATTGGTGCGCTGGTTTTAGCTGATATTTCTCACCCTGCAGGCCTAATCGCTAAAGGTTTGTTGGCCAATCCACTTCCGCACTGCCATATTGTAACAACAACAACCCACAAAACTTTGCGTGGTCCACGTGGCGGTATGATTATGATGGGACAGGATTTCGAAAATCCATGGGGATTAAAAACACCAAAAGGTGAAATTCGTTTGATGAGTAACTTATTGGACATGGCAGTTTTCCCTGGTACACAAGGTGGTCCTTTGGAGCATATTATTGCTGCTAAAGCGATTGCTTTTGGTGAAGCTTTAAGCGAAGAGTACGGGATATATATTAAGCAAGTTGCTGCTAATGCACAGGCAATGGCCAAAGCATTTGTAGCTAAAGGTTACGGTATTATTTCGGGCGGAACTGATAATCACTTAATGCTGATCGATCTCCGCAACAAAAATATCACTGGTAAAGTAGCTGAAAATGCTTTAGAAAAAGCAGAAATTACAGTGAACAAAAACATGGTTCCTTTTGATGATAAATCTCCGTTTGTAACTTCTGGTATCCGTGTGGGTACTGCTGCAATTACCACCCGTGGTTTAAAAGAAGCTGAAATGGAACAGATTGTTGAATTAATAGATAGGGTTTTAACCAATCCTGAAGATGAAGCTAACTTAAATGCCGTAAAAGCAGAAGTTATTCAATTGGTAAGTGCCTTCCCACTTTATAAATAAAAATACCTAATTCGATTTAGTACTCATACACTAAAAGCAGTTACATTTATTTGTAGCTGCTTTTTTTTATTTAGTCAAAGTTCTTTATATGGTAATGCTATAAAACAAACGTTTGTTTTATATATTTGATGAATTAATGTGATATAATTTATGTGTGGAATAGTAGGCTACATTGGCTATAGAGAAGCTTGGCCAATCGTATTAAAAGGTCTTAAAAGATTAGAATACCGCGGTTATGATAGTGCTGGTATTGCACTGATGAATAGTAGTGGTCAGCATATTTATAAAAAAGCAGGAAAAGTTGCTGTTTTGGAAGAGTTTGCTGAAAACGAAGACAAATCTGGCACAAGTGGTATGGGGCATACCCGTTGGGCTACTCATGGTGTTCCTTCTGACCGTAATTCCCACCCACATACTTCAAATAACGGTAGACTTTCTATTATACATAATGGGATCATCGAAAACTATGCAACACTTAAGGAAGAGCTGATCAACCGTGGGCATGAGTTTAAAAGTGATACGGATACAGAGGTATTGATCCACCTGATCGAAGAAATTCAGAAAATTGAACAGATTGATCTTTTAGAAGCCGTTCGATTGGCTTTGCACGAGGTAAATGGTGCTTATGCCATTGTTATTATGGATAAAGATCATCCAGATCGCTTAATCGCCGCCAGAAAAGGCAGTCCGATGGTAATTGGTGTGGGACAAGGAGAATACTTTATTGCATCTGATGCTACACCTATTATTGAGTATACCAAAAATGTAATTTACCTAAAAGATGGTGAAATTGCATTGATGACCAGGCAGGATCTTCTAATTAAACAATTGGATAATGTTATCCAAACACCACTTATACAAGAGTTAGAGCTAAAACTCGAAATGCTGGAAAAAGGTGGTTTCGATCACTTTATGTTGAAGGAGATTTATGAGCAACCGCGTTCAATCAAAGATTGTATGCGTGGCCGTATTTACCCTGAAGAAGGTAAAGTGCAGCTTGGTGGGATTAAAGAATTTGCAGAGAAATTAAAAAATATAGATCGGATTATCATCGTAGCCTGTGGAACTTCGTGGCACGCTGGTTTGGTTGGAGAATACCTGATCGAAGAATATGCCCGTATCCCTGTAGAGGTTGAATATGCTTCAGAATTCAGGTACAGAAATCCAATTATAACGGAGAAGGATGTCGTTATCGCGATTTCACAATCTGGAGAAACGGCCGATACTATGGCCGCTATAGAAATGGCTAAGGAACGTGGTGCAACCATTTTTGGAATTTGTAATGTTGCCGGCGCATCAATTCCGCGTTTAACCCATGCAGGTGTTTACACCCACGCTGGTCCGGAAATTGGCGTAGCTTCAACTAAAGCATTTACTGCACAGGTAACCGTTTTAACTTTGATGGCTTTTTACATGGCACAGCAAAAAGGAACAATTACCACTTCAAAATTAATCGAGCTTTTAACTGAGCTGGATCATATTCCTGAAAAGATACAGGTTGCTTTAGAATCGAACGATTTGATTAAGGAAGTTGCAGAAAAAATCAAAGATTCTACCAACTGTTTATTCTTAGGTAGAGGAAGTGGTTTCCCTGTAGCATTAGAAGGAGCCTTAAAACTTAAGGAAATTTCATACATCCATGCAGAAGGTTATCCGGCAGCAGAGATGAAACATGGTCCAATAGCTTTAATTGACGAAGAAATGCCAGTAGTGTTTATCGCTACGCAGAACTCATCATACGAAAAAGTGATCAGCAATATACAAGAAGTAAAAGCAAGAAAAGGGAAAGTAATTGCCATTGTAACACAAGGCGATACAGAAGTAAAGAAAATGGCCGATTATTGTATCGAAATCCCGGATGCTAATGAAGCTTTCTTACCGCTTTTGGCTACTATTCCTCTTCAGTTATTATCGTATCATATTGCAGTAATGCGTGGCTGTAATGTAGATCAGCCAAGAAACCTGGCCAAGTCGGTAACCGTAGAATAATTTACAACAAAACAAATAGATAAGCAGTTGCATTAATTTGTAGCTGCTTTTTTTCGTTTTGAGAATATTTAAATACTGACTTTGTTAAATAAGCCCGATCCGATAGGTATCGGATGAACGGATGCCGTTTTGAACTTTATGTTTTTAATACCTATAAATTAAAACGGCAGGAGCAAAAGCGGGAATGTAGGCCGCCACGGGCAGTAATGTTCACTTTCAAAAATAATACTAATGGAAATAGATGGATATTCAAAACTAAACTGAAAGGATCGAGCGGTAATCCTGCAATCTTAAAATCCTGGTAAAAAGTAAAGGGCCGATATTCTTTAGAAGAAATATCGACCCTTACCATCTAAATTAACGCTCTCATATATATAAACGAGATTTCTCGACGATTTGTTTTCGGAAAATAAAAAAAACTGATTATTTCTCATAACTCCCTAAGGTTGAGGGAGAAATTCTTGCGTTGCCTTTTATATCTTTATTAAGGTAACTGGTAAAATAAGGATCGTTACTTAAATCAGCACCTTTCTTTCTGGCCGGACTATTCGCCGAGAGCTCAAAATTTTCCATTTCCTTGTTGATAAAGGATGGGTCAATATTCAAAATATTACCGTTGCTGTTATAAGTACTGTTGGTAGATCGGATTAAATTGCTCCATAAATTAACCTGAACTGCTGCGGAGGTCTTCTTTTGAATGTCCAATTCATTAGTTAAACTGCCCCAGATAATGTTATTTGTTAAATCTAACTGGAGTTTATTGTAGGCATTCGTAGATAAATAATCTGAAAAGCTTAGTGAAGCTGTTTTACGGGGAAAATTTAAATTATAACCGGCAAATGTATTTTGTTTAAGATTATAGTTTCCTCCTCCAACAGCATATATAAGGTAATTGCCACAATTGTACATCAGATTATTAAAGGCCAACAGTTCCGAATGGTAACCAATATAGGCTGCTACCTGCATATTTTTGATGATACTATTGCTCAAAATTAATTTAGGTTCGGTAGTTGATGATAACGAATCAGAAGTAATGCCTACTGAAGCGTTTTTGATTGTTGCATTTTTGACTATCCCGTTCCCGGCCCTTTTCAAGAAAATTCCTTTCCACTGGCCTGGCTCTTCAGCGTATAGCTTTTCCAGTCTATCGCTACAAAATACCACCGGGTCGGTAACCGTTCCATTAACCCATAAATTGCCTTCTATGTTTAAGCTGGCATCCTTATGAAAATAAACTTTAGCACCAGGTTGGATGGTTAGCGATGATCCACTTTTAACTGTTAAAGCTCCATTGATAATATAAGGTAAAGATTTTGTCCAGGTGGTGTTGGTCGTAATTGTTTGGCTGTTAATAAAGACCGCATTTTGGCCATAAGCTAAAAGATTTACAACCTGTCTATTCCCATTGGTATTCAATATGATAGAATCTTGCACTAAAAATGGCAAATTCTCTGTATTTGGGTTAATGGTAACCTTAACAAAAATATTAACAGAATCCTGTCCGTTTATAACCAGGTCATTTTTATTAAATGTATTTTCTCCATTAATATTAATACTAAATGCAGAACCACTCCTTCCGGCCAGCATAATTTCTGAAACCCTTACCGCATCCTTATTATTGTTTACGATGGTTAACCGCTTCGTTATAGAACCAATTGATGTAAAAATGGTATCGAACAGCAATTCCGGATTTGCAATGGTTAGCTTTGCGTCTGCATCGTTTGTTATACGTTCCCCTTTCCGGCAAGCAGAAACCAGAAACAAGATTAATAGCACTAAACTAATATTTGAACGCATAAATCAAACTTAGAAAAATGTTTGAGTACTTACAATAATATCAGCACATAATAAGCCTATTCGGCAAAGGCCAGTGCGGCAATGCTTATTTTTGCCGCGCCACTATTTAATAATTCATTTGCGCAGGCCTCTAAAGTTGCACCAGTAGTAATTACATCATCAACCAATAGAATGTGTTTGCCAGCAATGTGGGCCTGGTCGTTTACGTTAAAAACGTTCTGCATATTCTCATATCGATTGTACCGGCTCTTTTTAGTCTGGCTTTCAGTTGCATTATTACGCACTAAATTTTCTTCACTAAACCCGATCTCCATTTTTTCTGCTATCCCTTCTGCAATAGAAGTGCATTGGTTGTATCCTCTGTGTTTATACTTTTTATGATGTAGGGGCACAGGAATAATTAAATCAACATCCCCATAAAGAGAACTTATCTTTAACTTTTCGCCAAGCATATTACCTAATAGTACACCAACATCCGTTCTTCCATTGTATTTTAGGTTATGGATCAGGTTTTGCACCTTCGCGCCTTTTCTAAAATACAGCATTGCCATGGCAGCATTAAGCGGCACCCTCCCCCATAATTGTTTGGCTACTCGATTTTCTGCATGCTGGTGATAATCGGTAAAAGGCAAATCGTACAGGCATTTTGTACAAATTAAATGCTCACTATGGTATAACGATACACCACAGGCATTGCAGAGGTTTGGAAATAACAAACCAAATAAATCATCACACCATTGTTTAACCTGTAACATATAACTAATTTATAAAATATTTATGAGGATACCATATGGTTTAGCAAAGCCGATTCAGTATTATATATAGTATTAGTATGCTCTTATTTTATTTTTCAGTAAAGCAGTTATTGTGCTACTATCTAAGTTTGTTCCCGCTTTTCATTCCAGGTCCTCGCTTCGCTTTGGGCTTTCCATTTCAATCGGGTTTAGGTGGGCAGGTATTTCGGAAGTTTTAAAGGTTATTGTGCCTAAACCTATCCCGTTTTCGAAACCTGATAGGTTTGGTAAACCAGCACTAAACACCTGTTCTTTCAAAAAGTTTTGCTTTAGGCAAAACTTTTTCTGCTTGTAAACCATGCGTTTACGTTAAACGTTATGGTATTCTATAAAAAACCTTTGGAAGCAATGATATTTTTCCTACTTTTGCATCCCGCTTCGGAGGAAGGGTTTTAGTTGAAAAGATGGCTTAGTGATAAAGAGGGCAGGATTTATTTTAAAATAAATATTGCTAAAGAGAAAAAGATTGCTACCTTTGCAGCCCGGTTCGGAAGGACGGAAAGCCAGTTAAATCTGGCATATTGAAATAGAGGAAAGAAGAAAAAGAGAATGAAAAAATAAAATTTATTTTATTTGGAAGTTCGGAAAAGATCCTTACCTTTGCACTCCCAACCTAAAGGAAGGGCAAAAAAATCAGAACGGCGGATGTCGGAAAGATAACAAAAACAAGATTGAAATTGGCCGAAACACAGGAGAGACGAACAAGACTTTCTGCAACTGAGGTTCAAATGATATATAAAGATCGACCGTGAGGTTTACCAGATCAATAAGTTCTTAAAAGAGATGTCAATGTAGCGTAGCGGGGTAATGGAGTACTGATCAAAGTACATGATTATTTTGCTTTATTTTAAAGGTGGTGTCTAACAGACAACATAACAAAAAAGAAGACTATTTTTAAC
>NZ_AYMG01000021.1 GCF_000633455.1 Pedobacter jeongneungensis | reverse complement strand
CCAGGTACTGGTTACCGATGCTACCGGTAAAGTGGCCTGGGTTGATAAAACTGCCCTTGCTGCTTCTGTAGCCGATTTAACCACTATAGAAGGTACTGGTACCACAGCCGATCCTTTCAAGGTGAAAGACCTGGGCATCGTAGAAGGCAAACTTGCCAATGATGCGGTTACCACTTTAAAAATAAAAGATGCCAATGTTACCACCGGTAAGATTGCCGCTGGTACAAACAACCAGGTATTGATCACTGATGCTACCGGCAAAGTGGCCTGGGTTGATAAAACTGCCCTTGCTGCTTCTGTAGCTGATTTAACCACTATAGAAGGTACTGGTACCACTGCTGATCCTTTCAAGGTAAAAGACCTGGGCATTGTAGAAGGCAAACTGGCGAACGATGCGATCACCACTTTAAAAATAAAGGACGCCAATGTTACCACCGGTAAGATTGCCGCTGGTACAAACAACCAGGTACTGGTTACCGATGCTACCGGCAAAGTAGCCTGGGTTGATAAAACTGCCCTTGCTGCTTCTGTAGCCGATTTAACCACTATAGAAGGTACTGGTACCACAGCCGATCCTTTCAAAGTAAAAGATTTGGGCATTGTAGAAGCCAAACTTGCCAATGATGCGGTTACCACTTTAAAAATAAAAGATGCCAATGTTACTACCGGTAAGATTCTTTCGGGCTAGGCCTGGCTATTTGTAAACAAATTATAAATGCACATGATGGAAAGATTTGGTTTGAACGGCGGGCAGAAAGAGGAACCACCTTTATTATTGAATTGCCTTATTTGAATTAATACAACTGAGTTTTTTGAACTGTGTACTTTTATAGACACGTTTTCCTTTTACGAAAGGCATCCTTGTTTTTTTGTGTCTTTGGAAATGATCCAAAAGCAGCCCATCCAGCTTAGTAATGCTGTTGAGATCCCAAGTTCGGGGTCAGCAAGACTAAGTGATGATACTATTGCAAATACAGAAATGGCAGTAGCGGTTGCAAAGGGAAGGATTTTTTTCATGGCAGGGTATTTTGTATATCAATGTCGACCCACGAAGTTCAAAAATCAATCCACTTGTTTCTATTTCAGGCCCTGTTTTTCATTATTTCATTTCTTTGACATTTCGACCAAAATAGTCAGATTTTGTTTTTGGATTGAACTTAATTCTGCCGTTCTGTCGGGGGCTGCTCAATTCATAAATTATTCAAAAAATCCATATATAAGGGAACACTTTTTTCAATCCATTCATCGGATGAATTATACTCTATCCCGTAGTAAGCAAACAGCGGCTTATAATCAGCTTTAACATATTCAAACGAAAGTTCAAATGGGCGCGTGAGCTCCTCTAATGGATATTTGTAGATTCCGGTATTATTAAGTTCCTGTTCATCAACCCCCAGTGAAATCGCCAGGGCAATTTTCTTTCCGCCAACCTGATAACCGCTTTTACTGCCATAGGCCCACCCGTGGGTTAAAACCTCATCCATCCATTTTTTAAGCATGGCAGGCGCATTAAACCAATAATAAGGGAATTGGAATATAATCTTATCGTATTGCTCAATCAGTTTTTGCTCTGCAGCAACATCAATTTTTCCATCAGGGTAAGCTTCATACAATTGATGAACATGAAACTGATCTGGAAATTTATGGAGTTCATTAACCCATCTTTTATTCACGATAGAATTTTTCATATCCGGATGGGTCACGATGATTAATGTTTTCATTTTATTGATTTTAAAATTATGGTTACAAAAATAAGGCAGGTTACCTAAAGTATGTACATTAGCACCCAATTGTAGGGTACTATAAAAAATGTAAGTAATGTCTAAAATTAAAGAAACCTCAACCAATTTTGCCAATAAACAGGCATTGGCTGATGAATGTCCGGAAGTTTATGCAGCCAACATTATCGGTGGACAATGGTCTATCGTAATCTGCTCCTGGTTAATTAATGGAAAGCTTAGATTTGGCGAGCTAAAAAAAAGATTACCAAACATTACCGAACGGATGCTGACTTTACAGCTTCGTAAACTCGAAGAAAATAAAATCATTTCACGTACCATCTATGCAGAAGTACCGCCAAAAGTAGAATACGAGCTCACGAAGATTGGTTACGAACTTAAACCCATTCTTAAACTGCTCGAAAGTTGGGGAGAAAAACACAAAGCTTTAGATGGAGAAAAGTCTGCATTTTAATTTGGGCTTGATTTTTTTCAAACGGATATTATCTTTGCAGGATAATTAACTAAAACGGGATGTAGCGTAGCCAGGTATCGCGCCAGCATGGGGTGCTGGAGGTCGGAAGTTCGAATCTTCTCATCCCGACTTAATAAAAAAGGCCCTTCCGGGCCTTTTTCTTTTTAACGTGGTGGATTTGTTTTTCGCATGGTATCACGTTTCAACGTATCACGCTTTGTAGTGTCTTTTTTAGATGGCCACGACTTGCTTTTGGCAGGTTTTGTTTTCTCTGTTTTCTTTTTTGTTGTATCCTGACGGGTTTGCGCGAAACTTGCGAAACTGATGGTACAGGCCAGCAACATCATGATTAACTTTTTCATAGGAATAGGGTTTAAATGTTTAAATACTAACGATATAACATCATATTTTTTGCAAAGGTTTTGTGTTTTTCATTTCAGCGGCTGAATATTTTACCTTGGTTCAAAGCTTTGTGGCTTTAGCAAATCCTTTTTTATCTTTTATCCAAAACTTTTTCGGCTTAACCATGCTTTTCTATTAAAATAAATTTGGTTTCAACTGATGGAAAAGGGAAAGCGCATTTTCGCTAAACCAATAAACCTAAAAATCCAGCTATTCAATGATGCAAATAGATACCAGCCGACGCACAATAGGTTTAAACTTTTTAGAAGATGGTAGCGCAGAAATAAGGCTATGGGCGCCCATAGCCTCAAAAGTATTTCTGGTGACGAGAAAAATTCTTACTCCTATCCAAATGGAAGAGCAGGACTTTGGCTACTGGTTTATCCGAACCGATAAAGTAAAAACTGGAGACGATTATGGTTTTGAAATCTGGAATGAGAAAAAGAAAGAAAAATATACTTCAAATCCTTCTAAATTGCGAAGGGCCGATCCTGCTGCATTATTCTTAAAGAATGGAATAGGTGAGTATTCCACAGCCTTTAACACCAATGATTTTGTCTGGACAGATCAAAATTGGAAAGGATTAGCACAAAAAGATTATATCATTTACGAACTTCACACCGGAACTTTTACCCCAAACGGCGATTTTATATCAATCGAAGCTAAGCTTGATTATTTGCTTCAACTAGGGATTACCGCAATCGAAATCATGCCTGTTGCTCAGTTCCCGGGTGAACGGAACTGGGGTTATGATGGCGTTTTTCCTTTTGCCGTTCAAAATAGCTATGGAGGTCCCGAAGCTTTACAGCACCTGGTAAATGCCTGCCACAACAAGGGGCTGGCTGTGATTTTGGATGTTGTATATAACCACATGGGGCCGGAAGGCAATTATTTCAATGATTTTGGACCATATTTTACAGATAAATATCATACGCCATGGGGATCTGCCATAAATTTTGATGATGCCGATGCTGACCCTGTTCGCCGTTATTTTATCGAAAATGTTTTGATGTGGTTCAGGGATTTCCATATTGATGCACTAAGGCTTGATGCCGTGCATGCGATTAAAGACCTTAGCGCACAGCATATTCTGGCAGAAATTAAAACATATGTTGATCAGCTTTCATCTTCTACCGGAAAATTACACCAGCTTTTTGTAGAACTTGATCTGAATGATAACCGCTACATCAATCCTTTAAATTTAGGGGGGTATGGTATGGATGGGCAGTGGATTGATGAATTCCATCATGCACTTCGTGTAACAGCCGGACAGGATAAAAATGGTTATTATGCCGATTTTAATGGGATTGAACATTTAGCCAAATCCTACGAAACCGCTTATGTATATGACGGACAATACTCACCCCACCGAAAAAAGACATTTGGAGTGGAAGCGAAAGGCAATAGTGGAGAACAGTTTGTTGTTTTTTCCCAAAACCACGATCAGGTAGGTAACCGGATGCTTGGCGAAAGAACCAGTACCTTATTGAGTTTCGAAATGTTAAAACTCCTTGCAGGCGCTGTATTTTGTAGTCCTTATTTACCTCTTATTTTTATGGGCGAAGAGTATGGTGAAGAAAATTCTTTTCAGTTTTTTATCAGCCACACCGATAAACAATTGTTAGAGGCGGTTAGAAAGGGTAGAAGAGCCGAGTTTGCAGCTTTCCATCATTCAGAAGATACACCAGATCCACAGAGTGAGGCAACTTTCAATCACTCTAAACTGAACTGGGAAAGTTTAGATCAACCCAGGCACAAAATATTATTAAATTACTACAAAACGTTGATAGCATTAAGAAAAAGCAATCCTGCCTTAAACAATTTAAACCGTAACCAGGTAAAAGCAACAGCCATTAAAGATCAAAACTGTTTAATCCTGAACCGTTGGCATGAAAAGCAAAAGATTGCCTGTTTAATGAATTTTTCCAATCAACAACAACAGCTTTCCTTACCAGATGTATCTAATTGGCAAATCCTGCTCAATTCTGATAGCGTACAATGGGGAGGAAACGAAGAAATACCATCAGTTTCTGATCAAGGCCATATCATCATCAATCCAGAAACCATTTTAATTTTCACAAGCGACAATGTATAAGCCAAAATCTACCTACCGTATTCAGTTTAATAAAGATTTCAATTTTAAATCGTTTGATCAGATCATCCCATACCTTAAAAACTTAGGGATTGAAACCCTGTACGCTTCGCCGATTTTTGAAGCATCTCCCGGAAGTACCCATGGTTACGATGTGGTTAATCCCTTAAAAATTAACCCTGAGATCGGCACCGAAAAGGAACTATTGGCCATTAGTAAAAAACTAAGAGCTGCAGGGATAAGCTGGTTACAGGACATTGTACCCAACCACATGGCTTTTCATTCCAACAATGCATGGTTGATGGACGTGCTGAAGAATGGCGAAAAATCTAAATACGCTGTATTTTTTGATATTGATTATACTGAAAAGTTAATGGTTCCTTTTCTGGGAGAAGATCTGGAGGATGCCATTTCCAATTTAACCATACAGGTGACAAAAACAGATCAGGATTATGTTTTAAGTTATGGCGAAAGCAACTGGCCAATTAATTTGGAGGGATTTAGTTTTATTAAAAAATATAGCTTAGAGGAAATTAATAAAAGTCAGGATTATTTAAAAAAACTGGTCGATTTACAGTATTATCGCCTCTGCAACTGGCAGGAAACTGATAAAAGAATCAATTACAGGCGTTTTTTTACTGTAAATAGCCTGATTTGCTTAAACATTCAAAATTCAGGGGTTTTTGAAACTTACCATAAATACATCTTTCAATTAATAGAAAAGGGAATATTTCAGGGTTTAAGGATTGATCATATTGACGGGCTTTACGATCCTAAAGTTTATCTCGATCAGTTGAGAAAGCATGTAGGCGATGATATTTACGTGGTAGTAGAGAAAATCCTGGCCCGTAACGAAGAAATGCCAGCCGAATGGAAAGCACAGGGAAGTACCGGTTATGATTTTCTGGCCATGAGCAACAACCTGTTTACCAATAAAGCAGCAGAAAAACCTTTTAACCAGCTTTATCAGGAAGTTACGGGTAAAAAGCAAGATCCTGCAAAATTGATGCATGAAAAGAAAACCGCCATCCTATACCAGCATATGCATGGCGAACTGGATAATCTTTTCAACCTGTTTGTCAACTCAAACCTGGTGGATCATAAACGCATCAATTCCGTTGGTGAAGAAAAAATAAAACAGGCATTAGGCGAAATGCTGATACAAATGCCAGTTTACCGTTATTACAATTATACTTTCCCCTTATCTCCGGATGATGTTTCGAAAATAAATGATTTATTACGGCCTGTAATCAAGAATCTTCGCTTACAAGAAGCGGGTAAACTCCTTGAGGAGGTGTTTTTAACTAATCTAAACAAGAAGGACATAGCATATAACCAGAAAATGCAGGCTTTTTATCAGCGTTGTATGCAATTTACAGGTCCGCTAATGGCCAAGGGGGTAGAAGATACGTTGATGTTTACCTACAACCGTTTCGTTGGCCATAGTGAGGTTGGTGATGCAGCTGATGCTTTTGGCGTTAGTATTGAAGAATTTCATGAAAACATGATTCGAAGGCAGTTAAATTGGCCTTTATCTATGAATGGTAGCTCAACACACGATACCAAGAGAGGGGAAGATGTACGAGCAAGGCTAAATGTACTCACTGATATTCCGGAACGTTGGGCTAAAGTAGTTCATGAATTATTAAAGCTAACGGCCTCGTTGCAGCAAAAAATACCTTCCTTTAAATGGCTGCACCAAAACGATATTTACCTTATCCTCCAAACCATTTTAGGTGCGCTCACTATGCCTGGTGAAGAGGAAGATGATATGAATGATCGTTTAAGCCAATATATAGAAAAGGCCTTACGGGAAGCCAAAAAGCGGTCGGATTGGGCTGAACCCGATGAAGATTACGAAAACAGCTTAAAAGATTTTGCCCAATTGTTAATTAGTCCCCAAAGTGGAGGATATAATATATTGTCGGTTTTTTTAAAGGAGATTGCAGATTTCGCGATTGTAAACAGTTTGTCGCAATTACTTTTAAAATTTACCTGTCCGGGTATTCCTGATATTTATCAGGGAACAGAACTTTGGGATTTAAGCCTGGTTGATCCCGATAACCGCAGGCCGGTAGATTACCAGAAAAGAGCCGGTTTTATGGCAGATCTGGAAAATTCGACGTCTAA
This sequence comes from Pedobacter jeongneungensis, assembly GCF_000633455.1. Taxonomy (GTDB): domain Bacteria; phylum Bacteroidota; class Bacteroidia; order Sphingobacteriales; family Sphingobacteriaceae; genus Pedobacter; species Pedobacter jeongneungensis_A. The sequence goes on along the minus strand of NZ_AYMG01000021.1, from coordinate 57,170 downwards.
AACCCTTTGGCAAGAACGTTACTCAGGCAAAATAAAGCTTTGGCTCACCAAAACCTTATTCAATATTAGAAAGGAACATCATGAGCTTTTCGAAAACGGAGATTATATACCTTTAACAGTTCAAGGGAAATACTTCAAAAATATTTTCGCTTTTGCCCGGAAGCAAGATCAAAAATGGATCATTGTTGCAGTTCCGTTAGGAATGGCTTCATTAACCAAAACCATTACAGATAAACCTTTTGACTGGCTCGATACAGAGATTTTACTCCCTGAAAATGCGCCAACGGCCTGGGAAGATTTGTTGTCAAAGCAGTTTGCTGCGAAAGATTTCTTAAACCGAGGGATTCAGGTTAATCAATTGTTTACTGAAATTCCTTTGGCCATAATAGCACTCAAACAAAAAACGCCTGAGCGATCAGCAGGTGTCCTAATGCACATTACTTCTTTACCTTCATCATTTGGGATTGGAGATCTGGGAGCTGATGCTAAACAATTTGTCGATTTTCTGTCTGCTTCTAAGCAACATTACTGGCAGATTTTGCCACTTAATCCAACTAAGGCAGAAAACGGACATTCGCCTTATTCAAGCAATTCGGCTATGGCAGGCAATGTATTGCTGATTAGTCCCGAATATTTGAAAGAGGAAGGACTTCTCACCGAGAGTGAACTGGAAAATGCTAAGCTTCCATTTAAGGATCAGGTAGATTTTAAAGCAGTCGAAAAATCGAAATCTAAATTACTGCGCCAAGCGTATAAAAGGTTTTTAAAAACGGAGCATAAAGCACTGCAGAACCAGTATCAGGATTTCTGTAACAGTGAGAAAGATTGGTTGGGAGATTTTGCCATTTATGTAGCGGTAAAAGAACATCACCAACATTTAGAATGGTACCATTGGCCAGATACATATAAAAAAAATGAACACAAAACTATCGAAACCTTTACCCAAACCAACGCACAGGAGATTGACGAAATCAAATGGCAACAATTTATCTTTTACAAACAATGGGCGCAGTTAAAACAATATGCAAATCAAAACGGAGTACAGATCATCGGCGACCTTCCATTTTATGTAGATCGCGATTCAGTTGAAGTATGGGCTCATCCGGAACTTTTTCAACTCGACGCTGATCTTAATCCCGAAAAAGTTGCCGGTGTTCCTCCTGATTATTTTAATGAGAAAGGCCAGCTTTGGGGTATGCCGATTTTTAACTGGGATAATATGAAAGCCGAGGAATACAGCTGGTGGGTGAAACGTTTAAAGAAAAATATAGAACTTTTCGATTTAATCCGTCTTGATCATTTCAGGGCTTTTTCTTCCTATTGGGAAATTCCGGCAGGAGATACGGATGCCACAGGTGGGAAATGGGTTGAAGGACCGGGAAACGGTTTTTTTAAAATCGTAAGAAAGGAATTAGGTGTTCTGCCATTTATTGCTGAAGATTTGGGTGAAATTTCTGATGATGTTGAAGTTTTACGAAATGGCTTTCATTTTCCTGGTATGAAAGTTTTGCAGTTTTCTTTTGGAGAGGATCTGTTGGCTTCTCCGCACATTCCCCATAATTTCAATTCTGTTAACAGCATTGTGTATAGTGGTACACACGATAATAATACCATTAAAGGCTGGTTTAAAAATGAGCTGGATGCTAATGCTAAAAATAGATTGGCGCTCTATACAGGTATTAAGATCAATGAAAAAAATGTAAATGAGGTAATTGCGAGGATGGTTTACGCTTCTATCGCTAAAACAGCAATCCTGCCTATTCAGGATATTTTAGGTTTGGGTGAAGATTCGCGGATGAACACGCCAGGAAGTATGGCAAATAATTGGTTATGGCGTTTGCAACCTGAAAAGTTAACCGTTGAACTGAGAAACTGGCTTAAAAAGCAGACAGAAATTTATGGCAGAAGCATTTAAACAAACCGTAAAATCTAAAGTAACTGTTTTGTTCTATTACCATAATAATAGATATTTATCGAAAAAAGGTGAAAATACCTTTCTTTTGCATCTAAATGTTGTTTTTTAATAGAAATGTTTAGTTTTGCGGCCCGTATATTGCTTACGGAAAGAAAACAAAGTATAACCTGGATCGTAAAAGATCCCAATTAAAAACAATTATGGACAAATTTAAACAAGTACAGGAAGTGATTGCTTCAGTTGAAGCTGATGTAGCTAAATTTTATGATGGTGGTAATGCTGCAGCAGGTACACGTGTACGTAAAGCGATGCAAGATTTAAAAGTACTGGCTCAAGAAATCAGAGCTGAAGTTACTGATAAGAAAAATACTGCAAAATAATTAACCGCATTTTAGCATATAAAGCTTCTGGCATTAGCCGGGGGCTTTTTTTGTTTATAAAGGAACAGTGTGATGCACTGGACATCCTTTCTGTTATTGCATTATTTGCAATATACTACTGCACTATTGTTGTTTGTTAATGCACTGGTTATTTTCGTTACTGGTAACTTTAAACTGAAACTTTCAACTATGGTACTTAAAACTGGTAATTGAAAAATACCAATCGAAAATTTAATACACTTATTGGGGGTATTTTTTTGACTAATGTCAATTACAATCACCATTTGAGATTAACTACTATTAAAGGATAGTATTAATTTTGTTGCACATGAATTTGATTGTCTGTCCGTTCATGTAAGTAGGATTTGTTTAACTTGTGATGACTTTAAGCAAAGGAAAGGGCGAACATGCAAATGTTTGCCTTTTTTTGTGCCTTATCCACACACTAGCGCTTTATAATTTATACTTTTGCATTCTATGGCGGAAGCAACAAACGAGCAGGTAGCAATAAAGGCAACTTATTTCAGTATTATTGGTAATACCTCACTAGCTTTTATCAAGGGTGCTGCTGGCGTTTTTGGTAATTCTTATGCGCTCATTGCAGATGCTATCGAATCAACAGCAGATATTTTTTCTTCTGTACTGGTGCTTTTCGGGATCAAATATTCCAATCGTCCTGCTGATGAAAATCATCCTTATGGCCACGGTAGGGCAGAACCGTTGATTACCTTTTTGGTGGTAGGCTTTTTGATCACTTCGGCAACCATCATTGCTTACGAAAGCATCAAAAATATAGAAACACCACATAGTTTGCCAAAGCCCTTTACCTTGTTCATTCTTGGCGCCATCATTATCTGGAAAGAAATATCCTTTCGCCTGGTGATGAAAAGAAGTAAAGAAACTAATAGTTCATCTTTAAAAGCAGATGCCTGGCACCATAGGAGCGATGCCATTACTTCTGTTGCTGCATTTATCGGGATTTCGGTAGCCCTGATTATGGGCAAAGGTTATGAATCTGCCGATGATTGGTCGGCATTATTTGCAGCGGGTTTTATTCTCTACAACTGTTACCATATTTTCAGACCGGCGTTAGGCGAAATTATGGACGAAAACATGTACGAAGATATTATTGAGGAAATCAGAAAGGTTGCAATCACCGTGCAGGGCATTTCGGGTACTGAAAAATGTTTTATCCGTAAATCCGGAATGAAATATCACGTAGATCTTCATGCACTGGTTGATGGTAATCTTTCGGTAAGGGACGGACACGAGCTGGCACATAAACTTCAGGATACCCTGCATCACGATATTCCCGAACTTGGCAATATTTTAATCCATATCGAACCTTTTGGGCACCATGATTAGGGCTCATTTAATGATAATGGGTACTAAAATAACAAGATGTAATTTTTAATTTATTTCATTAGTGGGTCTTTACTTTTCAGCTGCGCTTGAAATAATGATTTTAATTATTAACAAATATGCTCATGCTTCAAAACAGGGTAAACCCATCCGGAGAAATCATCATAACACCTCATCGTGGTGCATGGCTTGGCAACCGCGGTGTTTTGCATAATGAGCAGCAGCAAATTATCCGTCCTTATAAAATCAAAGCCTGGATTACCTGTGTATTATCATTCAGGGGCAGACATCGTGAAGTAATGCAGCCTAATCGTTGGACTGAGTTATTCTTCTTAGATGAAGCCACTGCATTTTCTGCCGGACATCGTCCTTGCTTCCAATGCCGCTATGAAGATCATCAACGCTTTAAAACTTATTGGTTAAAGGGCAATCCGGAATTTGGATTTAATATGAAAACTCCTGTTGCTGAAATAGATAATATTCTTCACCAAGAAAGGGTTGCTGCTAATAAAACCAAAGTTACTTACGAAGAAAAATTAATTAATCTTCCTGACGGCACGTTTATCCTTATTCAAGATCTGCCTTATTTGATAAAAGATAGTCAACTGCATTTGTGGACACCTGCCGGTTACGAAAAATCTGTTCCATTACCTGATGTGAATTTGATTAATGTTTTAACTCCGAAATCAATTGTAAATATGTTCAGGGCTGGTTACATCCCTCAGTTGGATGTAACAGCAGACCATCACAATAAAACAAAGCTATCGCTGTAATAGAACTTCCTCAGTTTCTACAATTGTTTTGCCTTTTTTTGTTTTGGTTTCGGTTTTAAGTAAACTGATTTTATTCTGTTGAAAAGTAATCAGGTATGGCGTTTTATTCTTGTTTGGTTTGCCAATAAAAAGTTTGTTGCCATCACTTACAGCAGGCAGCTCTTCCCGGTGTTTACCAAATCCCTGTGTAATAATTACGGTGTTCTTTTTGGTAAATTCGTATGTTTTTTCACCTGCTTTATACAATTCTTTATCACTTTCAGTAACGGCTCCGTTGGTTTTATCGGTTTCAATTTTAGATATAGTCTTCCATTTCCCTATCAATCGCTGATCTAAACCAGATTTATTTTGGGCATACGCATGAATGCCAATGGATACAAAAAATAAAATAAATAAAGTTTTCATATGAGGATGTTTTAGGTAGTGGTTAATATGATGATTGAGATCAAAATAATGATTTTTTTTGATTGGTTAAAATATTTTTCTCCCACGTAGGGGTAAAGCCAGATGTTGCTGTCATACTATCAAAACACAAAAACAATATTAATCATTCAAAACAAAAATTATGAAAACGATCAGGTTTTATTTATTGGTTGCAATTATGGTGATCACGGCAGGAGCAGTAAAAGCGCAGGAGTCTGACATTACCTTCGGTGTAAAGGCAGGTATAAACTACGCTACTTTACCTACAAGTTTAAAAAGCATTACCGATAAAAAAGGAAAAGTGGGTTATAACTTTGGGGCGTTTGCCAGGGTAGGTGAAGCCGTTTATTTTCAACCAGAGTTAAATTATGTAAGCTTTAAAAGTTCATATGTGTATGCTACAAATACCTATACTCCTAAATTTCATCAGGTAAATTTACCATTGATGGTTGGGTATAAAATCATCAACACAGAATCATTGAATTTTAGGGTTTCTGCGGGTCCGGATGTGAATTATACCCTTAATGATGCTAAAGGGCCGGCTGGTTTCGACTATAAAAAGTTTAATTTTGGTGGTGTAATTAATGCCGGCGTTGATATAGGCAATATCACCATCGATGCAAGATACAGCAGAGGACTTACCAAAATAAATAAAGCCCTTAACGAAAAAACAGGTCTATTTAACCTGTCAGTTGGCTTTAAATTATTCTAAAATTTCAATTAAGAGAATCTTTCGGATTGTGGCTACGATGTTACAGCCCGAAAGGTTTTTTTTAACGTTTAATGCAGTGCCTGTTAACTTTAATTTCCATTCATCTTATTCTTTTTGATAATATAATCCAGCTTAGTGATGCTTTTGAAATAGAAAGCAGGTATTATCCATCATTTTGACTTTATTGTCTATCGGATTTTTTTGATTTTTTCATAATCTTTATTAAAATAATCACATTCTAACCAAAAATTATGAAAACAAAAATCCCATTAATCGCAATGGTAGCGCTAGCTATTGCCTTGAGCCAATGTAAGAAAGATGAGCACACCGAAGCAACTTCCCTAAAAAAGCCAACAACTACCAGTATGGTAGAGGCCAACCGGACCGGAGCCCGGTTTATGTGTGCCGATTGCCAGGAAAGCAGTACTAAAATTACCGGAAACACCGCTTTTAATCTCGCCTGGACATTCTCTCCAATCCTGAAGTTCGATCGTGCAGCACCCGATTACCCCACAACTGTAGAAGACATTTGGGCAAGTACCGATCCAAACAGCATTGTTTGCAATGGCACTTTGGTTATGGTAAACCGTACCGCGCCAAGAAGTAAAACTTTCCCCACTTATTACGAGGTTCAGCAGCATCCTAACGATCCTAATAAAGTATTTATCGATTTCTGGTGGACTTACAAAACCCAATCAACCTGTTTTGCTAATCTCGGTGGACATGATTATGATTGGGAGCACACAGTTGTACAGGTAAATACGCAAACCAACCGCATTGTTACCGTTACGTATTTCCAGCACAGTGGTTGGTATACCAAAGATTATAGAAATATAGCTGCCGGAACTCGTCCGCCGGTTTTTGTGGGCAAAAAAGCGCATGGCTCTTACCATTTCGGAAACAGCGTCTCTTTTCCTGGATACGATTGTACTTATTATGGAGATTATAGAAATCCGAACGGAAGTGCTGATGAGGTGATTACCTGGAATAACAGCTTGATTGAAGTTAACTGTAATATTGCCCAGTTCAGCTTCAATGGGAATTTTGGACGTATTGGCAAAGGACCATTATACCGTTACAGGGCCTATTGGAGTTTCTCTTCTTGCAGTGGCAATGCCGGCATTACGGGTAGTGATGGCTGTAGTCAAAGCGATTTCCCGGAAGGAACACAGATTGGAAGCATAAATTAAACATTATCATTAGCCGGCACGCAAATGCTGGCTAATTTTTTGCATGCTTTTTTTATTATTTCTAATTGACATCCATGCCAACACAGCCAAAGATTAAATTTTCAGATTACCCTGATCTGCGTATTGAAATAGATAAACTTTATGATAATGCCGATCAGGTAACATTGGCAAAATGGGCCATTGGCTGTGCTAAACATATTTTGCCATTGGCTAAAAATGAAAATATTGATTTTTCGGTTATTGAAGATGGTTTTAAAATCAATAAACAATGGCAGGCTGGAAAGTCAACCGTTTATGAGGTACGCCATGCGGGATTTAAAATCCATGCAGTTGCCAGAGGATGTAAAACCTCAATAGGTAAACATGCCATCAGAACCGCCGGACAAGCTGTGGCGGTAGGCCACATGAGAGATCATGCCATGGTATGCTCAGATTATGCCGTTAAAACGATCGACTTAACTTTTCCTAATGATTTAAATAGGATTAAGGAGGAACGGCAGTGGCAGTTAAAAGAATTAAAAAAGCAGATTTTAGAGAACCAGATCTGTTAATTCAACTCTTATTCTAAACCTGATTGTACTTCTACTTCACTTCAGTTACCATATAGATGTTTTGTCCAACAGCTCCTTCGTATCCGGAAACCAATTTATAATTGTAAAAATTATCGATTTCACTTATAAATGAATCTAATGACGGAGCCTCTTTTGAAGCATATCGTTGGTCCCATTGAAATTTACTGCCAACTTTTAAAGTTGCTTTGTTACCATTATTAGCGTGGTTGATGATTAGCTGGCCAGGGGTGATGATGTTTTCCATATCTCAAATTTAATGATCTTTTAGATATAGTTTTAACGTAAATCAGGCCTAATTGTTTCCAGAGGGTTTTAAAAATTGCCAAAAAAGCCTATGCGTCAATCATTTAAATCAGCGGGATGAGCAATGATTTACATGTTTATCTCCCGCAGATATCACAGATCACCGCAGAATTATATAAAATGATAAAGAAACACCACATCACCAACATAAGCTGGTTTTGGTTGGTCTTTGATCACCAACGTAGCCTGGATGGTAACCTTGGTAATTCCCCTTAAGTTCGTAATACAGTTTAATTTAGCTTTTAATTGTACTTCGTTATTTACTAAAACAGCCTGTCCAAACCTAAAACTTTCAATACCGTAATTGATTTCCATTTTGATGTTGCGTACATCTGCAATCTGTTTCCACAAATAAGGAATCAATGATAATGTAAGGTATCCATGCGCAATGGTGGCCTTAAACGGTCCTTCGTTTTGGGCTCTTTCCGGATCAGTATGTATCCATTGATGGTCTAAAGTTGCATCAGCAAATTTATTGATCTGCTCCTGGTCTATGGTATGCCATTGTGAAACACCTAGTTCTTTACCAAGGTGTGATTGATACTCTTCAAAATTGTTGATCACCAACATATAATTCTTTTATCGGTTTAGCACTGTTTAACAAGTCCTTTAGGTTACAGCACCTCCTTCAGGGATAGGGTCGGGTTCACTCTTCTGTTCCCAATTATAATCATAATAACTGTGCCTTTAACAGTATACGTATAAAAATGTTTAAAAGATTTTTCACCATTATTTAGCCATTCGGTTAATGTATTAATATTCAGCTGTTTTGGTTTTGTGAAAAATGCAGGCTAATGTTAAAGTTCAGCATCATTGATTATTTCAAACGTTGTAAACCAAAATGCGCCAATATTTTGGCTTAAACACATCTTAATGCAGTTTTAAATAGCACTTTTTTGTTATTTTTAATTTTTGGGTATGCTAACCCGGATTTTCTAATGAAATCAATGAAAAAAATATTATCTACAGTTATATTGTTGCTAGGGCTTAGTGGTATTGTTCAGGCAAAGCCACTTTTTAAAGCCCTTGCAATTTACGAGAATGGCGGTAATCATTTACCCTATTCTAAAGTGGCGCGTGTTTGGCTGGATAGTTTAGCCAAAAAAGAAAATTTTGAGGTTGATTATGTTAATGATACCAGAAAATTTAACCCTGAATTTTTAACTGCATATCAATTGATTATCCAATTGGATTATCCCCCCTACGCCTGGAAAGACAATGAAAAGCAAGCTTTTAAAGATTATATTGAAAAAGGAAAGGGTGGTTGGATCGGTTTTCACCACGCAACATTATTAGGCGATTTCGATGGTTATAAAATGTGGCCCTGGTTTAGTGGGTTTATGGGTAACATCACCTTTAAAACGTATATTCCCGATTTTGCCCAGGGAGGAGTAGTGGTCGAAAAAACAAATCATCCCGTATTTAAAGGTATTCCAAAGAAATTCCTGATCAAAAAAGAAGAATGGTATACCTATAATAAAAGTCCGAGGGAACATGTAAACGTACTAGCCAGCGTTGATGAAAACACCTATCAGCCAAGTGATGTTCCAAAGATGGGTGATCACCCCGTAATCTGGACGAACGAAAAAATGAAAGCCAGAAACATCTATATTTTTATGGGCCATGGTTCTGAACTTTTTCAGGATAAAACCTATCAAAAACTCTTTCAAAATGCCATTTTCTGGGCAAGTAAACCCTATCTAAAATAAAGCTAAACCATCATGAAAAACGTTCTAAGTATAATTTGCCTGCTTTTGTTTAGCCAAACCACTTTTGTAAAAGCACAGCAGATTTTAGTCAACCAGATCGGATATGATGCCAATGCCTCTAAAAGGGCTATTCTTGTCGCAGATGCTCAGCAAAATGATATAAAAGCATTCGAGATTGTCAGTGTAGCCAATCAAAAAACGTTATTTGAAGGCTTTTTGAAGCCCGATGCCTCATTTAAAGAGTGGGGAGATAAATATTATTATAATCTTGATTTTTCTGGTTTTAGAACCAGCGGAGAATATATTATTCAATTAAAGGGCGTTACAAAGGTTCATTCGCCAAAGTTTAAAATCGGCGAAAATTTATTGGCAAAATCAACCCTACCTGCTTTACTCCATTATTTTAGGAATCAAAGGGCAAATACCAATATAGAACTCGAAAACGATAAACATGTACAGTTGTTTGGTTCTTCGAAAACGGTTGATTTAGCCGGTGGCTGGTGCGATGCATCGGGTGATGTAAGTAAATATTTTTCGCACCTGGCTTATGCCAATTTTATGTCGCCACAGCAGATTCCGCTGGTAACCTATACCTTGATAGACGCTGCTGATAAAATGCCAAAATTGCTTAAAAGCTTAAAACTGACTGATTCTATAAAAGATGAAGCCGTTTACGGTGCTGATTATTTGGTGAAATCGCTAAGTGAGGAAGGTTATTTTTACATGATCGTTTTTAGCTACTTCAATAAAGATCCAAAAGCCAGGCGTGTGGTGGGTTTACATGCCAATAGTGTAACTACAAACGAATATCAGTGTGCATTTAGGGAAGGCGGTGGAATGGCTATTGCGGCATTAGCCAAAATTTCTACCTGGCAGAACTTAGATCCCATCAAAAGAAACGGATATATTGATGCCGCGCAGCGTGCCTATGAGCACTTAAAAACAAATAATTTAAAATATTGCGATGATGGAAAAGAAAACATTATCGATGATTATTGTGCGCTAATGGCTGCTTCAGAACTTTATCAGGCTACAAGAAAGGAATATTTCTTAAAACAAGCCAGAATTAGGGTGCAAAATTTACAAAAACGCTTAAATATTAAGGGTTATTTCATTTCAAATGATGCTGACCGGCCATATTTTCATGCATCTGATGCTGGTTTACCGTTAATAGCTTTAAACCGTTATATGGAAGTAGAAACAGATAAAACTTTAATTAATGATGCCCGGCAGATCTTTGATACAAATTTAGCTTATCAGTTAAAAGTTACTACAGCAGTTGAAAATCCTTTTGGTTATGCCAGGCAAACCTTTAAATCTCAGGCAGGAGTGAAGGATACTTTTTTCATTCCTCACGAAAATGAAACGGGTTGGTGGTGGCAGGGCGAAAACGCAAGACTGGCCTCACTTGCTGCAGCAGCTTTTACCAAAGGTAATCAACCGGCTAATAAAAACTTCGCAATTAATCAGGTGAATTGGATTTTAGGCTTAAATCCATATAACATGTGTTTCATGTACGGCTTTGGTGAAGAAAATGTACCTTATATGGCTTCAAATTATGGACATGGCTGTCAAAAAGGCGGCATTTCTAACGGCATTACAGGCAAAGACGGTGCACCTGATGGCGCTGGTATTGATTTTAAAAAGGAAGCCAGCGGTAACGAATGGCGCTGGACGGAGCAATGGTTGCCACATGCTGCCTGGTTTCTTCAGGCGATTACTGAATTGGAAAAAGAGAGGTAGTCTTTAGTCCTTTAGTCTGAAGTCCAGAGTCCTTAGTCAAAGGTTTGTTCAGTCGAATTGGATTCATCACTTCCGATGTGTCATCCTGAGCGCAATCGAAGGATCTTTTTATTATGCTCCCTGTTAACCCCTTCGTCCTGAATGTAGTCGAAGAATCACCTCTGCGTTGATCCGCGAAATCAGCGGCAAACATTATGCTATAGCTTTCTCATATACCTATCGGAAAATCTTTTAACTCTTAACTAATTTTTTTTATGCTCTACGCTGGCCGACAAGACTATATTTTGATTATTTGAAATCTATCTAAATATTTAATTTGATATATTTAAATTAAAATTTAGATTTGTCTAAAATTATATTTAGATAAATCATTTTAATCATGAAATCCCTTTTACTATATTTTTTCTGTTTTTTTATATCGCTTAATGTCCTGGCGCAAAAAGTAATCCTTAAAGGTTTGGTTACCTCTCAAAATGAACCTGTTGAAAATGTCACCGTTAAAATTTTAGGTTCCAATGGTTCTACCAAATCAAATACCGCTGGAAATTATCAATTCAATAATCTGGCTTCCGGAAATTATGACCTTATTTTTTCCGGGATCGGTTACCAGTCGAAAAGAATTAAAGTGTTATTAAAAGGAGATACAGCACTTGTTAATGCCGATCTGTTAAGCCTGTCATCAAATTTAAACGATGTGGTTATCACGGGCGTTAACCGGGCTACGCAGCTGCGCAAAAGCCCTGTGCCTATAGCCGTCATCTCCCGAAAATCGATGGATCAGAATGTAAATACCAACTTAATCGAAGCCATTGTTAAAGGTGTTCCTGGTGTTACAGCGGTTACTACGGGGCCCAATGTTTCTAAACCCTTTATCCGTGGTTTAGGCTATAACCGTGTTTTAACCCTGTATGATGGTTTAAGGCAGGAAGGACAGCAATGGGGCGATGAGCACGGAATCGAAGTTGACGAATACGGCATTACAAGAGTCGAGGTGGTAAAAGGCCCTGCCAGTTTAACTTATGGCTCTGATGCCTTGGCTGGAGTAATCAACATGATTCCTTATACCCCGAATTTTGAAAATGGAAAGCTAAAAGGCGATTTTACCGCAAACTATCAAAGCAACAATGGTATGATCGGTTCGTCGATTGGGTTAGCCTACATTAAAAACGATTGGAAATATACCTTTAGGGCAACTGGAAAAACGGCCCATAATTATGAAAATAAAATAGATGGATTGGTTTATGGAACTGGTTTCAGGGAATATAATTTGTCGGCCAGTGCAAGGGTAGATAAAACATGGGGATTTTCTAAAACGGCTATTACTTATTATGATAATTTAATGGAAATACCCGATGGGAGCCGGGATTCGTTATCCAGAAAGTTTACACGACAAGTGTTGGATAATGGTGACGACATCAAAAATAGACCCATTGTGCTTGAAAGTGATTTGAACAGCTATTCAATTAACCCTTTACACCAGCACATTCAACATTACCGTTTTTACAATACCAGCCAGTTTAAATTTGGTGCAAGTGATTTGAATATATTAATTGGCGGTCAGCAGAGTGTGAGACGGGAATATAACCACCCAACTGTACCCAGTCAGGCAGGACTTTACGTAGTACTTAATACCTTTAATTACGATCTCAAATACAATCTTCCCGATTTTGCGGGCATAGAAAGCACTCTAGGTGTAAATGGCATGTACCAGGGGAACAGGAGCAAGGCCGCCACCGATTTTCCCATTCCTGATTATGATCTTTTTGATATTGGCGCTTTCTATTTTGCTAAGAAATCAATGGGCAAGGTTGATATTTCCGGAGGAATCCGGTTAGACAGGAGAAATATTAACTGGAACGAATTTTATGTAGGTACTGATGTCCAAACAGGTTTTGGTAAGCAGGTAAGTGCTACAGATGCCACTGGAAAACTACAATTCCCTTCTTTTAATAAAAATTATTACGGTTTATCAGGAAGTTTGGGCTTTACCTATAACATTTCTGAAAAACTATTGGTTAAAGCAAATATTGCCAGAGGATACCGCGCACCGAACATTACTGAAATTGGCTCTAACGGACTGGATCCGGGCGCGCATATTGTATATCTGGGTAACCGGACTTTTAAACCTGAGTTTAATCTGCAGGAGGATATTGGCATTATTGCTTATTTAAAAGATGCCGATATCAGTATGGAGTTGTTTAACAATAATATTGAGAATTATATTTATCAATCGCGTTTAACCGATGCAGATGGAAACCCGGTAGTTATTGTGCCTGGTAATCTGACCTATCAATATCAACAGTCAAAAGCGAGGTTATATGGTGCAGAAGTATCAGTTAATTTGCATCCAATGGCAATGAAGTGGTTAAGTTTCAACAACAGTTTAGCCTATATTGTTGGTTTGAATCAAAACCAGGAATTATTGAGCAAACATGGCCGTGAAGCTAAATACCTGCCATTTATTCCACCTTTGCAGGTAAGAACAGAAATTAAGGCAACTGCGCAGAAACCTATTGGCATTTTTGACAAGCCATATATCAAAATCGATGCTGCTTTTTTTGGAGACCAGGATAAATTTTACGCTTTAGATAATACAGAAACCTTTACTGCAGGTTATACCTTGATCAACGGTGGGATTGGATCAACATTAAAATCAAAAAAAGGAAAAACGTTTTGTGATATTTTTATTCAGGCAGATAATATTTTCAATGTGGCTTATCAATCAAATTTAAATCGATTGAAGTATTTCGAGTATTATAATCAATCGCCAAATGGCAGATCAGGAATTTACAATATGGGCAGAAATTTTAGTTTTAAAGTGATTGTGCCGATTTAGAATGGTTGCTCGTCATAGAGGTTCATATTTGATGGTCGATGGTTTTATAGAATAATTGCCATGAACCATCAACTAAAAGACGATGAACCAAAAAAACTTTCCAATTTAGGAATTAAAGAACTATAGCAGGATTTGGTAATCATGTTTTAGCGTTAAATGTTTCGTTTTAGAAAATGGGAGGTATTTATATCTTCCATTTTCTTTTTTACGATTAAACCTTTTTCTGCCAAGCATTCCGCTTTATGAACTATGAACTATGAACTATGAACTATGAACCATCATCCATTTTCCCTACTTTTACATCATAACATTTTACATTTCCATGGAGTCATCTTTAAGCGAGCAGCGTCTGAATTTTTTAAGGCAATCAATCGGAAAGGTAATTACCGATTCACCATCTAATTTCATGAACTGGTTAGCACCTGTGCTCATCAAGGCCGAAAATGGTATTTTAGTTTGCCAGTACACTATCCGTAAAGAAATGACCAATACTTATCAGATTTTGCACGGTGGTGTAACCGCCGGCATTATTGATGATTTAATTGGTGCAACGGTTTTTACCATGGGATTGAACGATCGTTATACTACAGTTAGCAATTACATTGATTATTTTGCCCCAGCCAGCGAAGGCGATGAAGTAATTGCCGAAACGTCGATAGTAAAAAGGGGACGTACCATATTAAACCTGCAATGTGAGATATTTTTACCTTCAAAAAAGCGTTTAATAGCAAAGGGCTACTCCAACATGTTAAACATAGGTTAAGTCTTGTTAAGTAGGTTAAGAATTAATTATTAATTCCTTTAAATTAACGAAACATTCTCAGTTATAATTTGTTGTAAATTAACCAAAAATATAATGAGCCATGTTAGAAAATTATTCCACCCTGCAATTCATTGTGAGAGGCAAAATTTTTAAGGGATTTTGCATGCGTATCCAAGATGATTTTCATGAAACCTATGCTGTTGTTTTAGATGGCTACCATTCTTTTTGTATCTGGTTGGATAACAAAAGTGAAAAATGGTGTGCTTCAAAAAATGCAGCGATTGATCCGGATGCTATTGATGAGATCATCAGTAGAATTTCCTTTCCGGTTTCGTAGTTTAGCACACATTTAACCTAATGCTCATAAAAAAAAATCTCCATTTGGCTTTTGTCAGATGGAGATTTTTTATGCTATTATTTTAATCCTGGCCAAAATAGGTAGGCCATGGTTATCGCAGTAATTACGCCTACTAAATCGGCCAATAACATCGAACCAATTGCATAACGGGTATTCCTGATACCAACAGCACCGAAATAAACGGCTACTACATAAAATGTGGTGTCTGATGCACCCTGAAATACACCCGATAATCTGCTGGCAAACGAATCTGGTCCATTGGCAATCATCGTGCTTACCATCATGCCCCTTGCAGCTCCACCACTTAATGGCCTGATTAAAGCGGTAGGCAGGGCATCAACAAAGCGGGTATCCGCACCTACAAAGATAAATGCGTGTTTAATCCCATTCATGATCACGTCAAAAGTTCCACTGGTTCTGAGCATGCATACCGCAACTAAAATCCCAACTAAATAAGGAATAATTTTGATGGCCGTTTCAAACCCACCTTTGGCACCCTCAACAAAAGAATCAAAAATGTCGATCTTTTTATAAAGTGCGCCAAGAACAATCAATAAAAAAATTAATAAAATAAGCCCACCGCTAAGCAAACCAGAGAAAGAAGTAACGCTTGCTGCATTTAAACGACTAACATACCACACGATGGCTGCTATTACGGCCGAGATACCTAAAACCCATGTTAAGATAACTGGTTGTAAAATATTAATTTTCTGCTTGAAAGACACAATCAACATCGCAGCCATTGTACCTACAAAGGTTACAATCATGCAGGGAATAAATATATCAGTAGGATCTTGTGCATTTTGGGTAGAACGGATCGCAATTACACTTACCGGGATTAAACATAAACCTGCAGCATGTAAGCATAAAAACATAATCTGCGAATTGCTGGCCACATCCTTATTCGGATTTAACTCCTGTAAACTTTCCATGGCTTTAATCCCGAATGGAGTAGCTGCATTGTCTAAGCCTAATAAATTTGCCGAAAAGTTCATGATCATATGGCCCATTGATGGATGACCTTTTGGTACTTCAGGAAAAAGTTTAGAAAAAAACGGACTAATAATCCTTGATAATAAACGGATACCACCTGCTTTTTCTGCAATAGCCATAAAGCCCATAAACAAAGCCAAAGTACCTACCAGCTCGATGCAAAGTTTTACAGCAATAGAACAGGTTTGAATAATACCATCTAATTTAAGCGGATTTGCCGGATCATCAGCCTTTCCGATTACCATCCAGTTAAAAATGTCGCTTTGCCCAAAGAAAAAGCATTTAATACAAGCTACAAGAATAGCTACAATAATAAATCCCGACCAAATCCTGCTTAATGCCATTTAGTTTGTTTTGTTTTTTTGATGCGTGAAAATAGCTTTTTTAACCGAAAGATCATAGAAGAGAGTTTGGAGTTGGATTGAAGAATATCATTACTGTTGATGGTTAATAGTTTGACGGTTGATAGCCATGATTTTTAAACAATACGCCTATAAACTATAAGGGCATCAACCAAAAGAAATAAAAAAGTCCATAGTCAATAGTACTAAACTATCAAACTATGGACTAAAGACTTCAGACTCTCGACTTGAGACTACCTAAGGTTTCTCATCGGTTAATTCAAAACCCCAGGTTTTTCCTTTTTCAGTTGCAGGGATTCCATTTGTCATCCAAACTGGTGCTTTTGCGCCCTTTAAATAATAATCGAAAAACTGTTGTTCGCGTATCTGTATATCTTTACGGTTTTGGCGTTGAACCAAATTGTGTGCCTCGCCGTTATAGTTTAACATCCAAACTGGTTTACCTAAGCGGCGTAGGCCGGTAAACATCTCAATTCCCTGGTACCAAGGCACAGCACCGTCGGCATCATTTGCCATTACTACCACTGGTGTATTTACTTTCGGGAACATAAATAATGGAGAGTTCTCGATGTATAATTCTGGTTTTTCCCAAAGGGTTGCACCAATACGGCTTTGTGTTTTTTCGTACTGGAACTGACGATTCATACCGGTTTCCCAACGGATACCGCCATAAGCAGAAGTCATATTGGCAACAGGCGCACCAGCCCATGCAGCTGCGTACATATTATTTTGAGTAATTAAATAAGCCACCTGATAACCACCCCAGCTTTGACCCTGGATACCGATTTTGGTACCGTCAACCCAACTGTTTTTCTTCAAATTTTCTACACCTGAATTGATAAACTCAACTGCAGATTTACCCGGGTGACCAGTTTCATAGCTAATATCCGGTGCGAATACCAAATAACCATTACTTACAAAATATGAGATATTTAAACGTGATGGAGTAGGAGCAGGTGCCTGGTAAGTATATAAACCATCGGTAAGTTTCTCATAAAAATAAGCAATCATCGGGTATTTTTTGTTCGGATCGAAATTTTCTGGTTTGTATAAAATCCCTTCTGCTTTATAACCTTTTGGAGTAGTCCATTTTACGAGCTCAGCAGTACCCCAATTATAACTTTGTTGTTGTGGGTTGGTGTTGCTTAGTTTAGTTTCAGTTTTAAAATCGGTGGTTACATATACATTAGGCGATTCTACATAATTGGCTTTATCATAAATGTAAACATCAGCATCCTTAGCTTTTACCAGGTTCGAATATTTAAATTTAGCCATTACCACCAATTCTGGCGCTTTAGCTGAACCTACATTGGTACGGTAAAAACCGTTTTCTTTAGTTACGTTATTGAAACCATCTAACCAAACCAACTCATTTGCTTTTACAAATTTACTATCCGCATTGCGCTCAAATCTGTTTTCAGGTTGTACCCTTTCGTAACGGAAAGTAAGGTTGTTGGCCCTTCCAAAACCTGCGGTAATATTTTTTGGAGCCGTTTTTCCATCTGGAGAGAACGACCAGATGTCATATTTATCGTAAATTAATACGGCTTTATCACCTTCAGTCCAGGTAGCTAAACCATAAGCAGAAGGTAAATCAGGTACATCATTTTCTTCATCAACAAATTTTTCAGATAATCCTGCAGTTAGTACAGTTACTTTTCCGCTGGCTATACTGTAAGTATTCCAGCTACCTGCTTTTCTATCAAAATATAAAACATAGTTTCCGCCAGAAGAAGCCATGGCATAACCACTTAAATTATCAATGATTTTCTTTTTCTGGCCATTTTTAGTATCAACTAGATAATAATCTTTTGAAGTAGATCCGCTCCATTGCGATTCAATTCTACGGCCATAGTCGGTAGATGCTAAAACCATATTGGCATCGCCTTCGGCTATCATATTCGCATCAGGCAATTTTAAATCTGTTAACGGAATTACTTTAGGGTCGCTACTATATACATCGATAACGGATAAATAGCTTTTTTTGCTATCTCTGTCTGCATTTTTAAGTTGCATAGGCTGTAGATAATCATCTTTGTAGTTCCAAACATCAACTTTGGCCATTTCGAAGTCTACAATAGTGGTATCTTTTGGCTTTTTAATAGGGGAGATTCCGAAAAATAATTTCTTGCCGTCTTTACTAAAAGTGATTTTTCCGTCGCCATTAACCGACCATTTCTCTGGTAGGCCTGGCATATCAAAATCAACCAATATCTGCGCAGTATCAAGCGTTAAAGAGTTATAATAAACATTATAGTCTTTTATTTCCTGTTTCTCAGGACTTTGCTCTCCAACAAAAGCAACATGCTCACTTTCCTCATCAAAAGTAAAGTTTTTGAAACTTCCTTTACCCTTGATTAAGGTTTTTAGCGTGCCCTTTTCTGTATTTAATAAAAATACACCTTGTGGGGCTGTTTTGTCCTTTTTAGATCCGCTACAAGCAAAAACCAGTTGTTTACCATCTTTGCTGAAATAATAATCGGTAACAAATTTATAGGTTTTATCTGCGCCGGTTAATAAATTTTTAACTACTAAATCAGTTCCTTCTTCAGTTTTACCTTTTGCAGCAGGCTCATCATCAGCAAAATCCATTTCACCATCTTTTTTCTCGGCAGGTTTTATGGCTTTCTTTGCAGTATCAGGCTTTTCGGTTAAATAAGCCATCACACCAGAACCTTCTTCAGGAAATTTAAAAGACTTTACCCTTGCTACCTTTGTAATCGCACTGGTAGTGAGGTTGGCAATACCTAATGAATCTTTTGGTAATTCATCGGCTTTTTTCTTTTTTATTTTAGCTTGACGTAAATCTTTATTTAAAGGACGGATGTTAAATGCCGCAAATTTAGAATCGTTGCTGAACTGCGAATTCATCCCTCTTGGGATGTTTAGTTTTGCATTGGTTTTGATATTGTTGAGGTAAAGTTGCGCATCGCCTTCTTGTTGTAAGATGCTATACATGGCCCATACGCCATTATTGGATAATTGCTTTGTACCTACCGATTCCCAGGTATCATACACCGTATGATTTAAAGGTTTCTTTTGTGCGTAGGCAAAGCTGACAACGAAAAACAGAATAATTGTTAGTCTCTTTTGCATTTTGAAATGTTAAGTAATTTGTTGGTTCAGATTTAATCTCCTAAAATTGGAATTTTTTGGCTTATTCGGAAACTTGTATGTCAAATATTACAATTAAAAAGGGAATTGGTGAGGTAAAATGTAAGATGGATGATGGAATTAGTCGGAAGCCTGGGGTTGGAGTACCGAAATTAATGCTGTCTTGAATTAACGCTTAACGCCATGCACAAAACAAAATCCCCGATCACTTTAAGTAATCGGGGATTCCATATCATATAAAAGCAAAATTACTTTTTAGCTTGTTGCTGCTGACGCATATAATCGTCTAAACGCTGTTGGAATTTAGATTTTTTCTTTTTCTCATCAGCTGGTCTGGCTTTATTTTGCTGGATCAAAGCGTGGATTTTATCGTCATCAACCATTTTACGGATTAAGAACTGCTGTCCGAAAGTCATTAAGTTGGCTAAGAAATAGTAATAGTTTAATCCCGCAGGGTAGCTGTTTAACACGCCTAAGAAAATGATTGGCATAATGTAGCCAATGTACTTCATCTGACCTGTAGCACCAGAAACCTGGTTGTTAAAGTAAGTCATAATCAATGTAGAGATCGTCATCAATACACACATTAAACTTAAGTGATCGCCAATAAATGGAATTTTTACACCAAACTTGATAAACTCATCATAAGTTGATAAATCTTTCATCCAAAGGAAACTCTCACCACGTAACTCAAATAAGTTAGGGAAGAAGAAGAAGAAGGCCATCACCAGAGGCAACTGTAATACCATTGGCAAACATCCGCCCAGTGGGTTTACCCCAGCTTTCTTATATAACTTTAAGTATTCCTGTTGAACCAAGGTTGGGTTATCTTCACCTACTTTAGCTTTAATTTCGTCCATTTCTGGTTTTAAAACCCTCATTTTAGCCATTGATAAATATGACTTATAAGTAAGTGGCGATAAAGCAAGTTTTAATAAGATGGTTAATACCAGGATAATTAAACCGTAGTTCCAACCGAAACTATTTAAGAAATTAAATACAGGTAAAACAATAAAACGGTTAATATATTTTAATGGCCAGTAACCCATATCAACCTGTTGCTCTAAATCGTAACCCTGTGCTTTTAGAGCAGAGAATTTGTTTGTGCCGAAATAGAATTCCATTTCATAAGTTTGGTTAGCAGTATGTGCATATGGCAATTGCATATTAGCATCATAAAACTTTACCTGACCAGGAGCAGTTGGTATTTTAACTTCTAAACTTCCTTTTTCGAAAGCTTGTTTCGAGATCAAAGAAGCCGAGAAAAAGTGTTGTTTGAAAGAGAACCACTGAATTTTACCTTTTGATAAATCTTCCTTTTCATCTTTCGAAACACTTAAGTGATTAACATCACCATCTAAAT
The DNA here is from genome assembly GCF_000633455.1 of Pedobacter jeongneungensis. Taxonomy (GTDB): domain Bacteria; phylum Bacteroidota; class Bacteroidia; order Sphingobacteriales; family Sphingobacteriaceae; genus Pedobacter; species Pedobacter jeongneungensis_A. The sequence goes on along the minus strand of NZ_AYMG01000021.1, from coordinate 36,299 downwards.
ACTTATAGTAAGGTGCTGAGTAACGATGCTCACTTTCGATCGATTTTTCTTGCTGTAATAGGGTTGCCTGCCAGTTTAAGCCAATGTTGTTACCTGCAATTACCTGTTGCAAACCAACAAGATTAACATTGAAAGCAACTTTATTACTCAATGCTTTTAAATCATATACATATTCTACATAAGCATTAGCGCCATAATTGGCGCGCATCGTAACCGTATTGCCTGTTTTGCTTGGCGTAAAATATAAATCGTTAGTATTGATTACTTTACCGGCTGCATTAAGGTTTAAACCAAATTTGTTCTCGCTTCCTGCAAATAAAATAAGTGGTTTCCCTGTAAAGGTTTTCTGACCTTTAACTTCAACTGATGCAATTTTACCACCTTTATTGCTTAAGGTAATTAACAAATTCTCATTTTCTAAAGTGGTATTTGCTTCAGTACCCGTCAAAGCAGTGCCAAAAGGACCTTTTAATGCTAAAGAATCTACAGCTGGGTTAGCAATTGCAGCAGTTTTAGTGGTGTCTTTTTGTACTGGTGTTACACCAGCTTTTTTCAAAGAATCCAGACGCTCTGTTTCTTTGGCTTTTTTCATTTCAGCCTCACTCGGCCTAAAAAAGTAGAACGATCCTGCCAAAATGATCATGATCAGGAACAGTCCTGTGAAGGTATTTCTATCCATTATTTATGTTTAATACTGCTTTTAATTCGTTTTCTTTTTCGCAAACTCCATCGCAGCGGCGACAAATTTAACAAAAAGTGGGTGAGGATTAGCAACTGTTGATTTTAATTCTGGGTGAAACTGTCCGCCAACGAAAAAAGGATGATTTTTAAGCTCTACAATTTCAACCAAATTACTCTCCGGATTAATACCAGATGCAATCATACCGGCATCTTCATATTGCTTTAAATAAGCATTATTAAATTCGTAACGGTGGCGGTGACGCTCGTTGATATGCGATTTTCCATAAATAGAAAAAGCTTTTGTTCCTTTTTTAATGTCGCAAGGATAAGAACCCAAACGCATCGTTCCACCTTTATTGGTTATTTTTTTCTGCTCTTCCATCATGTTAATTACCGGATTAGCAGCATTTTCTTCAATTTCTGTAGTGTGCGCATCTTTTAAGCCCAAAACATTACGGCCAAATTCGATAACCGCACATTGCATACCCAAACAGATTCCAAAGAAAGGAATATTGTTTTCGCGAACATATTTAATGGCATCAATTTTACCTTCGATACCACGGCTACCAAAACCAGGAGCTACTAAAACACCTTGTAAATGACCTAATTTTTCTTTTACGTTATCAGGGAAAAGACCTTCAGAGTGGATATATTCTACCTTTACTTTGCATTCATTTTTCGAACCTGCATGTACAAAAGATTCGATAATTGATTTATAAGCATCAGGTAATTCTACATATTTACCAATCAAACCGATTTTTACTTCAGCCGTTGGATTTTTTAAACGGCCAAGGAAATCTTTCCAGCTTTCCATATCCGGATCGCTTTTAGTAGGCAGCTTTAATTTAGCTAATACAGTTTTGTCTAATTGCTCTTTTAACATCAACAATGGCACATCATAAATAGTTGATGCATCCATCGATTCGACTACCGCGTTGATGTTAACGTTACAGAATAAGGCAATTTTTTTTCTGATCTCTGGACTAATGTGGTGCTCGGTACGGCAAACCAAAATATCTGGCTGGATACCATATTCCAATAAAGCCTTAACCGAGTGTTGTGTTGGTTTTGTTTTTAACTCACCTGCAGCAGCTAAATAAGGTACCAGGGTTAAGTGAATTACGATGGCGTTAGTGCTGCCTTCTTCCCATTTAAACTGACGTACGGCTTCAATAAAAGGTAAAGATTCAATATCACCTACAGTTCCGCCAAGTTCGGTAATTACGATATCATAATCGCCGCTATCGCCCAAAATGCGCATGTTGCGTTTAATCTCATCTGTAATGTGTGGCACAACCTGAACGGTTTTACCTAAATATTCACCTTTACGCTCTTTGTTAATCACATTCTGGTAAATACGACCAGTAGTAATGTTATTTGCCTGTGAAGTTGGAACGTTAAGGAAACGCTCATAATGACCAAGATCCAGGTCGGTTTCAGCTCCATCTTCGGTTACAAAGCATTCGCCATGTTCGTATGGATTTAAAGTTCCCGGATCGATATTGATGTACGGATCGAATTTTTGGATGGTTACACGGTAGCCACGTGCCTGTAAAAGTTTAGCTAAAGATGCGGAAATGATGCCCTTACCCAAAGAGGAAGTAACACCGCCCGTAACAAAAATATACTTAGTCATGTTTGTGATTTTTTACGGCAAAATGTAATTATTGCCGCTTTTTGTACGGGATACAAAGGTAAGAAAATTCCTTGTTTCCGAGCATGAAAAAAGAAGATATTTTAAATATGATAAAGCGATGTGATTCAGTAAAATAGCTTAATGAGGGGGATAAGTATCCGTTTTTTGAAGTATGAAACGACTATTTTAGATTATTATATGGTGAAGATCTATGTCATATCTGCCAAATCCTTAATTTTATGTATGAAATTATCGTTTAGTAACAGATTATATTATTGAGTAGCTAATATCAATTTTTTAATCAGCACAATCTGCCCTAAATGATAATAACTATGTTCAATTACAGCTTCTATATTACGTAGGTAAGTGCCATATTTTTCGTTTACAAACATTTCATCAAATTTTTCTTCCGGCATTTTTTCCACTGCGATAGCAAAAACTGAAGCATTATCAAATAATTCGGAAGCTAATTTATTCCAATCAGCTTCCGAATGTATAGGTGGAAGATCGAAACTATATTGATCTTTGATTTCTAGCAGACCACCATTAAAAACTGTTAAAATTCCGGCTAAATAATAATTGATATGATAGGTTAGGGCCGCAATGGTCTTTAAATTTCCTACCTGATAGACGGCCTGTTCCCAATTGATGCTTTCTAACTGATCTTTATAATTGGTATTGGCTATCCAATAACCATTTAAAAAAATCTCTCTTAAACGATTTGCAATAAAATCAGATTTTTTCATGAAAGAGAGCCCCTAAGCGAATTCGCGATGACTTTTTTCAGCCAGTTCGAGTACCTCATCTGCCAGATCATCAGTTAAACCAACGGATGCACTGGTTTGAACCAATCGTTGTTTTAAAGATGGAGGCAAATCATTAAGCGATTTATCGTCGTCAAGGATAATAAAATCATCATTATTGTCTTGTGAGTTAAACCAGTTTAGGATCTCACTCTTTCTGTTAACTAGATCGATGTTATCTGGAAGACGGTCAATTTTGCTTAAAATGATATCTCTTGTTTTAAAAATATCAAGCCATTGATTTAAACTGTACTTAAACTTATGCGAAGTGGTAAGAACAATTTCAAAATTATGATGATGAAGAATTTTATTTAGTGCTTTAACTGCTTTAGGATTAAACTCAGCAAAGCCATCTGCTAAAATCTCTGGTTTTCTCCATGAGTTAGCAGGTACCATTACGCCGTCTATGTCTAATAATAAAAACATAATACGAATTTACGCTTTATTTTGTTATTTCGAATATTTTTTCTAAAGATATATTATTGAATTTGGCATCTAACTCATTCATTCTCTTGATCTTTAATTCAGTATCCCATTCTTCATCAACAAATTCTACTTTGTGCCATTCACAAACATTTGTTGCGCTGGTTTTACATGATGGTATCCTGCCCAGTTCAATATCTGCTAATAACGAACTAATATAACGGTGGTGACCATCAATTATAAAGTTATCACATACCTTAATGTCATCAAATTTAATCCCGTTAATCATCTTTCTATACATCCGATTAATTACCGGTATCGAAAGTTTGGTATGCGTTGAAAGTAAGTCAATCTTTTTTGACTTTAAATTTTCAAAAATAATTTCGCGACTAATATCTCCCATATTATTTTTTTTATATTTTTCATGGGATGTTATTCTGGTGCTTAATTAGCATCAAGATATGATGTTTAGTTTATGGACAAAACATTATCGAACTAAACAGAAAAAAGGAATGGATTTTAGCGCAACTATATATTGTTATGCTTTCAAATAAATATAGTAATTAATTTTATGATTAGGACAATGGCTTAACAGCAATTATAATAAATCTTCACCTTTTGCTCTTTTTCACTCCAGGCAATGTAAATGTTATTTTCTTTACCCAAACGGTATTTAAAGCCATTTAATCCTGATTTTTTTAGCTCTTCGTAAAGTGCTTTATCTGGCGTGTATTTATCAGCCTTATCGTCAGGCATTACTGCAGGTTCAAGAAAATTATCATCGCTGAAAAAGTCGTCTGCTATGGTTTTTAAGAAAATAACCTGGTCTTTCTCTTTTGAAAGGTCAACATTGGGGTCGGTATTGCTCACCAATTCGGTTCCCTTGATTTTAGCATTGTAAATCTCTTTTCCCTCAGCGTTTTTAATGGTAAAATTCAATACCATTTCTTCAGGTTTCCTTCCGGTTAGTTCGATTTTAAAAGTGTCTAATTTTTTTAAATCCGAAAAAGATTTGGCTATAGTTTGGTTTACATTTTTAAACTCAATGGCATCAGCTTTTTTTTCTCCACCCGATTTGCACGCGGCAAATAAAATAACACTAAAGGCAACGAAAAGTAATAATTTCTTCATAATCAAAACTACAAATTCTAATTTAAACAACTATCCAAATTTAAAAAATATAGCCTGCTGAAAGCCAAAATTGAAAATCGAGGTAACCCTTTGGATTAGGGTTAGAAGCATAATTGGTTACGTTAAAATACTTTCCGTAACCTAAACCGCCTGTCGTTTCTAATAAAAAGCGTTTTTTAGGGATAAACAGAAAGCCGATATTTCCGCCGGCACGTACAGAATTAGCCATAAAATTCCGGCTCGCAACACTGATAAAACCTGTACGATCCACATAACCATCCTTACTGATTGTTTTATTTAAGTTGCCAAGGTATAAACCATAAAAGGGGATAAGGTTGCCGGGTTTAATTTCGTCAGCATATTTTTTTGCTCTTAATAAAAAGCCATCATATTTATAATATCTTCCAATATTAAGCTCCCCTGATGTATATGAAAGTTCGATACCGTATTTATTAGAAAAGGTTTTTTCGATGGAGAAGGAGGGCCGTTTTGCAACTAAATTAAGCAGATTACTTTTAACCTCAATTCCTATCGGCTCTTGTGCACGGGTAACCGTTATCAACAAGATAAAAGAGAGCGTATAGATGAGTTTTTTCATTTTGATTAAATTAAATATTTTACCCGACATATAACCATAATTATTTTTTTTTCTTATATTTGCGTAACTGATTACGTAATTAATTATTGTTATGAATTTTTTCGAACAAACAGGTAAAGTTGCTATAGGAAGCAGGTTGAGAATGTTAACCGATAAGGTTACAGAAGATGCGGCTCAAATTTATAAACTGTACAATATAGATATGCAGCCAAAATGGTTCCCGGTTTTTTACTCGCTGGCGCAAGGGGAAGAGAAAACAATCACTGAATTGGCCAAAGATATAGGGCATTCGCACCCTTCAGTGAGTAAAATAATAAGTGAAATGCTGAAAAAAGGTTATGTAAAAGAAAGCAAAGATAAAACTGACGGCAGGCGGAACCTGGTAAGCCTTTCTAAAAAAGGAATAGCGATTTCTAAAGAAATAGAAGATCAACTGATCGATGTTAACGCAGCTGTTGAAGAGATATCGGCTCAATCACAGAACAAACTTTGGGAAGCTATAGGTGAGTGGGAATTTTTATTAGAACAGAAAACCTTATTAAGAAGGGTGATGGAAAAGAAAAAGGAGAGAGATAGTTTAAAGGTCGAAATTGTAGATTACCAGGCTAAGTATCAGGAAGCTTTCAGGGCATTAAATGTAGAATGGATTTCGCATTATTTTACCATGGAAGAATCTGATTATAAAGCATTGGATAATCCACAAGGCTATATTTTAGATAAAGGTGGTTATATACTGGTTGCTTTATATGAGGGGGAGCCAATGGGGGTTTGTGCATTGATTAAAATGAATGATGGCGAATATGATTTTGAACTCGCCAAAATGGCCGTATCTCCAAAGGCACAGGGAAAAAATGTAGGTTTTTTATTGGCCAATGCAATTGTTGAAAAAGCGAAGTCGTTGGGTGCTTCGAAAATATACCTGGAAAGTAATACCATTTTAAAACCAGCCATCAACCTTTACCATAAACTGGGCTTCCAGAAGGTAGCGGGCAAACCAACGCCTTATACAAGATGTAATATTCAGATGGAACTGGTCGTTAAATAGTCCAAAGTCAGCAGTCTGGAGTCCCTAGTCGATTAACCGCTTTAAACAGTTAACCGATTAACCACAAATGAACTTTATTCCAGTTTCAACGCCTCCAATAGATTATTTAACTTCAATAAATCTTCAGGGGTATCAATAGCAACCGTTTCCAGGTCGGTAACTTTGGTTTGGATATAAAAACCATTTTCAATCCAGCGTAGCTGTTCCAAACTTTCTGCAATCTCTAAAGAGGATGGAGGAAGTTTGGTAATGGCTTTTAGAGATTCTGTGCGATAACCATATATACCGATGTGCTTGTAAAACTGGTGTTTTTCTGCCCATACTCCTGGTTCGCCATTTCTGATAAAAGGAATCGGACTACGGCTGAAATACATGGCGCGACCGTTTACATCGATCACAACCTTCGGACTATTCGGATTGTACACACTCTCCTGACTATGAATAGATTTGATCAAAGTAGCCAACTGTACTTTTTCTTCGGTAAAACAGCTGGTCAATAATTCGATCTGTGCGGGTTCGATAAAAGGTTCGTCGCCCTGAATATTGATTACAATATCGTATCCAGGCAATTGTTCAATTACCTCAGCACATCTATCGGTTCCACTTTGATGATCGGAAGAGGTGAAGATAAACTCTCCACCAAACCTTTTCACTTCGTCCGCAATGCGTTCATCATCTGTAGCCACAACCACTTTTGATAAACTTTTTGCTTTCGATGCCTGCTCATAAACCCTCTGGATCATGCTTTTTCCGGCAATATCAACCAAAGGTTTGCCCGGAAAGCGGGTAGAAGCATACCGTGCAGGGATAATTCCAATGATTTTTGAATCGCTTAAGGATGAATGTGATTTTTCATCGCTCATATATTATGCTTATAAAATTGATAAAAAACAAAAAGGAAGATCATTGCGATAACGATATAAGATATAGGATGCGCAAAGTTAAATGTCCAGCCCAGCAATTTTACACGCTTAGGAACAATTAATCTGGAGTCCTTTTTATTAAAATAAAAAGTGCCCCATTTCCAGTTTTCTGGTTTGTCGTGCTCGAAATCTTTTTCCATATTCATCGCATTAAATATTTAAACCATTTATTATGATTCAACTTCCTTTTAGGGGATGGGGGCTAAAATAAACCGTTAATCTCAGCTTCAATTGATTGGATCACCGTCCCTAAATCTTCAGGATTATTGGTGAAATCCAATTTGTCTTTATCTAAAATCAATAATTTACCCAGGTTATACCCTTTTATCCAGGCTTCGTATTTTTCATTTAATTTAGAAAGGTAATCAATACGGATGCCCGCTTCGTACTCACGGCCACGGCGTTGGATATTGTTTACCAATGTTGGTACCGAAGCGCGTAAATAAACCAACAAATCCGGCGGTTTGATAAATGATGTGATGTTGTCAAAAATAGCACGGTAGTTATCATGATCCCGGGTGGTCATTAAGGCCATATCGTGCAGGTTTTCGGCAAAAATATGCGCATCCTCATAAATGGTCCTATCCTGGATCACGTTACGTTTATTTACTTCTATGTCCGTAATCTGCTGAAAACGACTGTTTAGGAAATAAATCTGAAGATTAAAGCTCCAGCGTTTCATGTCGCTATAAAAATCTTCCAGATATGGGTTGTTATCCACTGCTTCGTATAAAGCTTCCCATCCATAGTTCTTGGCCAATAAACCTGTTAAAGTGGTTTTACCAGCGCCAATATTTCCTACAATTGCTATGTGCATCTTCTTTAGATTGGAGATATGAGATATGTGATGTGAGATGTAAGATCTGTGATTTGAAAGAATTAATCTATTTCAAATCTAATGTCTCACATCTCAAATCTAGCTTCTCAAATCTATTAAAATTATTAAAAACTTTTAAACCCGATTAAACTGCGAACTTCTCTGATGGTTTTTTGTGCACTTTCCCGGGCTTTTAATGCACCATGCTTGGCAACCTGTCTTAAATAAGAATCATCTTTGGCAATATCCTGAATACGCTCACGCATTGGTGCGGTAGCAATAATCATATCTTCTGCCAGTTGTTTTTTGAAATCGCCGTAACGGATCTGCATTTTGTTATACAAATCTTCAAAATGAGCATGTGTATCAATGCTCGAAACCACCTTCATTAAATCGAAAAGATTCTGGATCGGCTCGGGTTTTGGCTGGTTTTCTTCTGTCGGACCGCCATCACTCACTGCTCTCATCACTTTCTTGCGGATCGTTTCAGGATCATCTGATAAATAAACTGCATTGGCTTCGCCTTCTGATTTACCCATTTTACCTTTGCCATCTAAACCAGGTACTTTTACCAGTTTATCAGAATAGCTAAATGCATAGGGCTCCGGAAAATATTCGGTATTGTATAACCTGTTAAAACGGTTGCCGAAAGTACGGGCCATTTCTAAATGCTGTTCCTGGTCTTTTCCAACAGGTACTTTAGTCGCCTTATGGATTAAAATATCAGCCGCCATCAATACCGGGTAGGTTAATAAACCTGCATTAACATTATCAGGGTTAGCACGTACCTTATCTTTAAAAGAAGTGCTACGTTCAAGCTCGCCCATATAAGCGTTCATGTTCAGGTATAAATAAAGTTCCGCAATTTCCGGAACATCACTTTGTATATAAATGGTACTGTTCTCAGGGTCAATTCCACTCGCCAAATATTCAACCAATACATGTTTAATATTGCCATGTAAATCGGCTGGGGTAGGGTGCGTTGTTAAAGAATGTAAATCGGCAATAAAAAAATAGCAATTGTAATCGTTCTGCATTTGCACGAAGTTTTTAACCGCGCCATAGTAATTGCCTAAATGTAATTTTCCTGTTGAGCGGATGCCGCTCACCACTGTTTCTTTCATAATGCCACGAAATTAAAAATAAAATGTAAGCAATCCGCAAATCACCTTAATTTTCATAGTAAGAATTTTTAACCGATCGTTATCTCAGCCTGATCGCTTATTATGCGATCGTCCTCTCGACCGGAGTGCAACGCAGCGGAGAGATCTATCTGTAGAAATTTTTTCCGGAAGCCAATGTCTCACCGACCACAAAAAGAGTATTTAATAGATTTGAAAATGAAAGCCAGCATTTTATCGGAGGTATCAGTCCTTCTTTCCGTTGCAAGTCCTCTCCCGATGAAAATCGGGATTGCGGGCTTTTCACTTCAATAAGGTTTATAAACAAAGGTTTATGCAAGGGTGGAACCGTTTAATCCGGTAGGGTCATCTAATTTAGAGCACTCATCCAGCGGTCGTCGTCTCGATCGTAGTGCAGCGAAGTGGAGAGATCTGCATGTCAGGTTTCCGTGATGGTCTTCTCCACAATATTAATCCTTAGTTTGAAATATCAAACAATTTTATATTTTTGATACATCTATGATCCACTTTCTAAGGCAGGTACACCGGGTTTGGTTTTTATTCTGGATACTGTTTTTTTTCGCCCTCTTTTATCCCTTTTACTACATTACTTCACGTAATGAAAAATATTACGGTATTTTAAACTTTTGTCGTAAAGCCAATAGTTTTTTATGCAGCCTGTTTTCTGGTGTTTTTTTTCGCTACCATTACGAAGAAAAACTCAATCTTGAACAAACTTATATCTATTGTGCCAACCATACTTCTAATTTGGATATCATGATTTTCTGCATCATGGGGCATGGTAAATTCCATTTTATGGGTAAGGACGAACTCCTAAATAACCCGGTACTAGGTGTTTTTTTTAGAACGATCGATATTTCGGTAAATCGCGATAGTAAAATATCTGCCTTTAAAGCATTTAAAAAAGCTGGTGAGAATTTAGAAAAGGGAATGAGCCTGGTTATTTTTCCTGAAGGAAAAATTGATGATCATTATCCACCCAAACTGGGCGAATTTAAAAACGGCCCATTCCGCCTGGCGATTGATAAAAATATCCCATTGGTACCTGTTAGTATTACCAATGTCTGGAAAATTAACTGGGATGATGGTGCTAAGTATGGAAGTAAGCCCGGAATTTGCGATATTTACGTCCACAAACCTATAAATACTTCAGTTTTGGCCGATGTTGACGCTGATGGTTTAAAAGAAAAGGTTTTTAAATTGATTGACAGTAAGTTAGTATAATATGAATTTAGACGCAAAAACCATCCATAAAATAGCCGACCTGGCCAGAATTCATATTGATGAAAAAGAAGTTGATACGCTGATCCCTGAAATGAACAAAATTTTATCTTTCATGGAAAAACTTAACGAATTAGATACTTCAAATGTAAAACCATTGGTTTACATGAACGAATCGGTAAATGTTTGGCGTGAAGATATAGTAAAACAAGAAATTTCTACAGCCAATGGATTGAAAAATGCTGCAAAACATACAGATCAGTTTTTTATGGTTCCAAAGATTATTGAAAAATAATTGATCAGTACCACTAAGATTCACATTTGTGTTTAATTTTTAATCAGCTTGTAACATCTTGCCCTTTACGCTTGTCTAAAAAAGAAAAAACATGGAGAAACCACTCATTACTATAAAAGAAATTGGCCGTAAATATGTTATTGGATCTGAAGTTATTCATGCGCTAAAATCAGTTTCGTTAGATATCAATAAAGGCGAATTCGTAGCATTGATGGGGCCATCTGGTTCTGGTAAATCAACCCTGATGAATATTTTAGGCTGTTTAGATACACCTTCAAGCGGAACTTATATTTTAAATGGTACAAATGTGAGCCACATGACTGATGACGCGCTTGCAGAAGTACGTAACCAGGAAATCGGCTTCGTTTTCCAAACCTTTAACTTATTGCCACGTTCTACTTCTTTGGATAATGTGGCATTGCCATTAATTTATGCCGGAACCAGCAAAAAAGACAGGGATGCAAGGGCTGCCAAAGCATTAGAAAATGTAGGTTTGGGTAACCGTATGGACCACAAACCAAACGAACTTTCTGGCGGTCAGCGCCAGCGTGTAGCGGTAGCCAGAGCGTTAATTAATAACCCATCAATTATTTTGGCAGATGAGCCTACCGGTAATTTGGATACCAAAACTTCGATAGAGATTATGGGTTTGCTGGAAGAGATCCACAGTAAAGGTAATACCATTATTCTGGTAACACACGAAGAAGATATCGCACAACATGCACACCGCATTGTACGGATGCGTGATGGATTGATCGAAAACGATTACCTGAATACCGATATCAAAAATGTATCTCCGCGTTTGCAGGCCTTAAAAGATAATGGCAGCGACTGGGAGAAAATTAATTAAGGTTAAAGGTATAGGGCATAAGGCTTTGAAAACCCTAAACCTCTCGCCTTAAACCATAACAGCATGAAAATCTACACTAAAACCGGCGATAAGGGACAAACATCATTAATTGGTGGCACCCGGGTGCCTAAATATCATTTACGTATAGAAACGTATGGTACTGTTGACGAGTTAAATTCGTATATCGGTTTAATCATGTGTCAGGATATCGAGTTACATGATCAACAGCTGCTAAAAGAAATCCAGGATAGGTTATTTACCATTGGTGCATCGCTTGCTGCAGATCCGGAAAAGTCTAAAATGAAAATCCCCGATCTGCATGAAACTGACATCACCTTGTTAGAAAATGAGATGGATTTAATGAACGAAACACTGCCCGCTTTAAAACATTTTGTGCTGCCTGGTGGAAACACTGTTGTTTCTTACTGCCATATTGCACGGTGTGTTTGCAGAAGGGCGGAACGACTGACAGTTGAGCTTGCAGAAAATAGCTTTGTAGATGAGCGCATAACGATTTATTTAAACCGTTTGAGCGATTATTTGTTTGTTTTGGCACGAAAACTGAGCGCCTATTTTAAAGCAGAAGAAAACATTTGGATACCACGTGTTTAATAGTGGAAAAATAAGTTTGTTTTGCTCAAAAATTTTAATATACTTTGCGCTTAATAAGAATAAGAATTTAATAGAATTGAAGATATGTATTGGACATTAGAATTAGCATCGCACTTGGAAGACGCACCATGGCCTGCAACTAAAGACGAATTAATTGATTATGGTATCCGTTCTGGTGCCCCTGTTGAAGTAATTGAAAACCTACAGGCATTGGAAGATGATGGCGAGCCTTACGAAACGATTGAGGAAATCTGGCCAGATTACCCTACTAAAGAAGATTTCTTCTTTAACGAAGACGAATATTAACAATTAGTTGTATAGAAAATAAAAAAGGCAATTTCCCAAAAGGAAATTGCCTTTTTTCGTTATACAAGAGAGGTCGTCATTTCGACCTCAGTGGAGAAATCTTTTAACATGGTTTAAAAATTTCTCTCCCGAAAGTTCGGGACTGCGCTTCATCCGATACCTATCGGATCGAAATGATGACCGATTTTCTAAATCCCTCTTGGGTAACCAGGTCAGGAATCGAAATGCAACAAGCGTTTTAAAATTCCCGTCTGTGCTGGAAAGATTATCCTTCTGATAAAATCTATCATTGTAGTGAAAAGCTAAATACCAATCTGTCAATCCTCTATTCTTATCCATCTTAGAGGTATATTTTTAATGTCTTTCGTAAATAAAAGTTACATTTTTTAAACAAAACTTAAAAGACGGATGTTAATAGATCAATTATATAACATTGCTTAAAAAATTAACACTATGGGAAATTTATTGTATTTAGTAGCAGTAGTATTGGTAATACTATGGGTGATCGGATTTGTATTTCACGGCTTCGGCGACGTTGGTAGCATAATCCACGTTTTATTGGTAATCGCAGTTATTGCAATCCTGCTTAAAGTTATTGGCAGGGCCGCATAAAATATATCATGGCGGACATTTATCGGATTTGGCATCGCTGAAAACAGATAAAAAAAAGGAGCTTTAATTTTTATTAAGGCTCCTTTGTATTTTTTAGTTCTTTAGCAACAATTCTGCAAGTTCGAGATCGATAGGGTAGGTGATTTTTATATTTCCCCTTTCGCCTTCTATAATATTGATCCCATAACCAATTGACTCTACCACACTCGCATCATCGGTAAAATGATCTGCGAAATCCTGATGATAAGCTTCTTTAAGAACACTAAGACTAAATGTTTGTGGAGTTTGTACCAGATAGATCTCATCGCGCTTTAAAGCGGATGATTTTTCGTTTCTAAGTATCCGGACACTGTCGCTCGATTGTACCGCTGCAATGACGCTTCCCTGAGCCTCAGCTGCTTTAAAACTGTTGTCGATAAGAGATTTTGAGACCAGTGGCCGAACGGCATCGTGTATGGCAACAAAACTATCTTCTTCGATGGTCTGGATCGCGTTTTTAACCGAATGAAAACGTTCCTTACCACCATCAATAACCTCATGTGGAATATGAAAATTAAATTCTTCGCATAGGCGTGTCCAATAACTTTGCTGATCTTTACTCAATACCAATAAAATTTTGGGTTGTGTATCGCTTTGCGCAAAAGCTTTAATGGTATGCATTAAAACCGGGAGATTTTTGAGCAGTAGAAATTGTTTTGGGGTTTCTGTTTGCATCCGATTGCCAGAACCGCCTGCTACAATTATAGCGTAGTATTTCATATTTCAAGAGATGAGATTATAGATTTGAGATATGAGACCTGATTAACTCAAATCTCATATCTCATTACTCAAATCTATATGATTAGCATGGCATCGCCATAACTGTAAAATTTATATTTTTCTTTTACTGCAACTTCGTAAGCATTCATTACGTTTTCGTAACCACCAAATGCACTTACCATCATCAATAAAGTAGATTCTGGTGTGTGGAAATTGGTAATCATTGAGTTTGCAATACTAAAATCGTATGGAGGGAAGATAAATTTGCTCGTCCAGTCGTTTGCTGCTTTTAATGTTCTGTTAGCAGAAACAGCCGATTCGATTGCACGCATTGAAGTAGTTCCAACTGCACAGATTTTTCTTTTATCTTCTATCGCTTTATTTACAATTGCAGCATCTTTTTGCTCGATAATAAATTGCTCAGAATCCATTTTGTGTTTGGTTAAATCCTCAACCTCAACGGTTCTGAAAGTTCCCAAACCAACGTGTAAAGTTACTTCTGCAAACTCAATACCTTTAAGTTCTAAACGTTTCATCAGCTCGCGGCTGAAGTGCAAACCTGCAGTTGGCGCAGCTACAGCACCTTCGTGCTTGGCAAAAATAGTTTGATAGCGTTCTTTATCTTCAGCCGTAGCCTTACGTTTGATATATTTAGGAAGTGGGGTTTCACCTAAAATTTCAACGTTTTTTCTAAACTCTTCGTCGGTACCCTCAAATAAGAAACGAATGGTACGGCCACGTGATGTAGTGTTATCTACCACCTCAGCTACCAAAAGGTCATCATCGCCAAAGTATAATTTGTTACCTACGCGGATTTTACGGGCAGGATCTACCAATACATCCCATAAACGTAATTCCTTGTTTAATTCACGCAATAAGAAAACTTCGATAGTAGCACCGGTTTTCTCTTTATTGCCATATAAACGGGCAGGAAAAACTTTAGTGTTATTTAATATCATTACGTCCTTGTCATCGAAATAACCTAAAACGTCTTTGAAAATTTTATGTTCAATTTTACCGCTGTCTTTATGCAATACCATTAGGCGGGCTTCGTCGCGTTGTTCTGCCGGATTATTGGCTACTAATGATTCTGGTAAGTTGAATTTGAATTGTGATAATTTCATTCTTGATGAATTTTTTGAGGTGCAAAAATACGAATTTAATTTTTCTTTTCCGTATTTTATCAAACGCATTTATGGTATATTATGTTTTACCTCATTTTAAAACAAATAATACGGAGTTTAAATGCATTGTACACATAAAATTAGTTAGTTTTGAAGATAAGCTGTAACCTTTTCAATGGCTTTGCATCTAACCTTTAATTATGATAATCTTTAGGCTAATAGGCGAGAGTTTCCGTTTTGCATTTGATGCGTTGCGCCAAAATAAATTACGCACCATGTTATCGCTTTTGGCTATAACAATCGGTATTTTTACCATTATTGCTGTATTCTCTGCAGTTGATACTTTCCGTGGTAAACTACAGTCGAGTGTAGATAAACTGGGTTCTAATACCATTTACGTTCAAAAATGGCCTTGGAGCTTCGGCGATAATTATCCCTGGTGGAAATACATGAATCGTCCTCAGCCCTCACTTCGTGATTTTGAGGCTTTAAGAGAAAGGATTGAAAATGCACAGGGTGTTACCTTCGAAATTTCAACAAGCGATAGAACAATAAAATACAGAAGCAGCTCAGTTGAAGGGATTTCTGTTTGGGCGGCCTCTCATGATTTTAATAAAACATGGAATTTTGAGCTTCAGGATGGTCGTTATTTTACAGAAAATGAAAGTAAAAACGGAACACCGGTATGTATTTTAGGCTCGGACGTAGCTGCAGGGCTTTTTGACGGAGATGAACCTGTTGGCAAACAAGTACAAATTTTAGGCCGTAGGCTAACAGTGGTTGGTGTTTTCAAAAAAGAAGGAGAAGATATGTTGGGCACTTCGCTGGATAAAAACGTTAATATTCCGATCAGCTTTGCTAAAGGTGTTTTAGATATCCAGAACGAGCGTTACGGTCCGCAGATTACCGTTCGTGGTAAAGATAATGTGAGTTTAGAAGAAGTAGAGAGTGAGTTGAAAGGTTTAATGCGCTCTATACATAGAATCAGACCCGGACAGGAAGAAGATTTCGCACTGAATAAAACTACTATTATTTCTAACCAGTTGGATTCGATGTTTAAAATGGTAAACATTGCAGGTTGGGTAATCGGTGGATTCTCTATCCTGGTTGGTGGCTTTAGTATTGCCAATATCATGTTTGTATCGGTTAAGGAACGTACCAATATTATCGGTATTCAAAAATCATTGGGTGCAAAAAACTACTTCATATTATTACAATTTATATTCGAATCGATATCGCTTTGTATTTTGGGGGGATTGCTGGGTTTGCTGCTCGTCTTTCTGCTCGCTTTAGCTATTGGAGCGGCAACAGATTTCCATATCATACTTGGTTTGAACAATATTGCATTGGGTATCGGGATATCAATTATTATCGGAACGATTTCAGGTTTTTGGCCAGCTTATTCAGCCTCAAGACTGGATCCGGTGGAGGCGATTAGAAGCTAGTTCAGTTTTCAATTAGCAATTCTCAGTTAACAGTTGCTATAAACTATGATGTTTGTCATCCTGAGCCTGGCGAAGAACTGGTGGTTTTTTTAACTATTTAAGGGTCTTCGACAAGCTAAGACTGATAACACCGTAATTAACTTAACGATATTGGACTTGTGCTATTGCCATTTTTAAAAAGGTTTTTACTTCATCATTAATATCTTCTTTATAGAAAATCCTTAAATGGTGGTTAAACTGCTTGGTACCGGGTACCTGGGCAATTTTAGTGAAGCAAAGATTATCTTCGTAAGCCTGATTGAAGGGAATAACTACATGTATAAAATTTTTGCCCAATTGTGTGAGGTACGCAAAAGCGGTTTTAGATTCGATGGCAATCATTGATTTTGTTGGACGGAGATTAATTTCACTCAGTTCTGCCAATTGGTCAATAAAAAAACGGAACAACCCTAAGGTATATTCCGTTTTCCCGTTTAAAAAGTCTGATAAATGTTTTTCTTCAGACATCATCTTTTTTAATCTTCTAATAATTTTGTCGCAGCCTCATCAGTAAACCAGGTTAATTTACCATCAATTGGGTCAATTAACTGAGAAGGATATAAGTCGACATTTTTTTCTGTATCGCCGATTACATGTTTTAAAGCTTCTGCTTTGTTTTCTCCAAAAACCAAAAATGCTACGTTATCAGCTTTGTTGATTAACGGTGCTGTAAAACTAATGCGGTAAGTATCCAGTTTTTCCACATAAACCGAAGCCACGTTTACTTCTTCATCTTTAACCAAAGTGGTATGTGGGAAGATGGAAGCGGTATGTGCATCATCGCCCATGCCTAAAAGGATCAGATCGAAAATAACATCTTCACCCTTGAAATGTTTATCAATAGCTTTTTTGTATTCAATCGCGGCTTTTTCTGGATCTAAAGTAGTATCAACGTAAAAAATATGATCTTCTTTAATGCCCAGTGGATCTAAAATCGTTTTTTTAGCCATTAATCCATTGTAATTATCATCATTGGCAGGAACATTTCGCTCGTCGCCAAAGAAAAAATATACCTTTTCCCAATCAATGCGGTGCTGACCTTCAGTTGCCAGGAAATGATAAAGTGCTTTAGGAGAACTTCCGCCAGTTAAAACGAAATTGAAACGGTCGTTTTCTTCGATAGACATTTCTGCAATTTTAATTACATAATCTGCCAGATCCTGGTTAAGTTCTTCTAATGTTTTGTATATGAGTAGATTCATTTTATTTTGGTTTATAGTTGATGGTTCATGGCTATGAAACTATTGGGTCATGAACCATCAACATAATTATTCTTTATTCTTCAATGGCAGGTTAAACCAGTGGAAACCGTCTCTTGCAATTAATGCTTCGGCTTCTTCTGGTCCCCAGCTATCGGCAGGGTAATTAGGGAAATTGATTGATTTTTTGCTTTCCCAGGTATTTAAGATCGGCATGACCAATTCCCATGCGGCTTCTACCTGATCGCCACGCATAAACAAGGTTTGGTCGCCCATCATGGCATCCAACAACAATGTTTCGTAAGCTTCCGGGGTATCGCCCTCGTAAGTTCCCTTGTAATCGAAAACCATATCAACAGGGTTCAACACCATATCTAAGCCAGGTCTTTTAGCCTGTACCTGCATGCGGATACTCATTTCTGGTTGAATACTGATCACCAACCTGTTCTGTTGCCAGTTTTCGGTTACGCCTGAAGAGAAAATCTGATGCGGCACATCCCTAAACTGGATGGTAATCAATGATGAAGTTTGATTTAAACGTTTTCCTGTTCTTAAATAGAAAGGAATACCTTGCCATCTCCAGTTATCGATATGGAATTTAACGGCTGCAAAAGTTTCTGTGTTAGAATGAGGATCTACACCTTTTTCCTGGCGGTAACCCGGTACTTCTTTACCTTCAACCCAGCCTTTGCTGTACTGACCACGAACGGTGTGGAAACGGATATCTTCGGCAGAAAAAGGACGCATGGCTTTTAAAACCTCCACCTTACGGTTTCTGATTTCATCAGCATCAAAATTAATCGGTGCTTCCATGCCAATCAAACAAAGTAATTGCAACAGGTGATTTTGAATCATATCCCTCAATGCACCAGAACCTTCGTAATAACCACCACGATCGGCAACACCCAATTGTTCGGTAACCGAAATCTGTACGTGATCGATGTATGACCTGTTCCATAATGGCTCGAATAAAGCATTTGCAAAACGGAAGGCCATCATATTCTGAACAGTCTCTTTACCTAAGTAATGATCGATACGATAGATCTGTTTTTCGGTAAAAATAGTAGCCAATAAAGTATTCAATTCTTTTGCCGACTCTAAATCGTGACCAAAAGGTTTCTCAATAACAATACGGCTGTTATCTTCATCCTGTGTAAGTTTATATTTCTGTAAACATTCTGCAATAATAGGGAAGAAGTTAGGCGCAACTGCCAGGTAGAAAATTACCTGTGTACCAGCACCATATTCTTTTTGATATTTTTCTACGGCCTCTTTAAGGTTTTCGAATGTTTTTGGCTGGGCAAAATCAGTAGGACAGTAGTGGATGGTGTTTCCAAAATTTTCCCATTTTTCTTTTTTTACCTTTCCACTGCGGCTAAACTGGTTTACAGCGTCTTCTAAGGCAGTTTTGTAACTGTCGTCGGTGAATTCAGTTCTGCCTGTACCAATAATGGCAAACTTATCTGGCATGTAACCCTCTATAAATAAGTTATATAGGGCAGGTGCTAATTTTCTTTTGTTTAAATCACCTGTTCCACCAAATATTACAAAAATGGTAGGGTTTAATGCGGTTTTGGTTTTCATTTTATATTGTTGTTCGTGAATCAAATGGGTTATGACAATTTATTCCAGTCGGCATGGAAAACACCTTCTTTATCAATACGCTCAAAAGTGTGCGCACCAAAGAAATCCCTTTGTGCCTGGATTAAATTAGAAGGCATTCTGCCAGTAGTAATGGTATCAAAATAGGTTAAGGTAGATGCAAATGCAGGGATACCCAGACCTGAACTAATACAGGCACCAATGGTTTTGCGTGTGCCAGATAAAGTACCTTTAATGATGTTTTGAATACCAGCATCACCAAATAAGTGTTCTAAAGTATTGTTTTTATCATAGGCCTGATAAATATCTTCTAAAAATTTAGCCCTGATGATACAACCGCCACGCCAGATTTTCGCGATTTCCTGCAATTGCAGGTCGTATTTATATTCTTTAGAAGCCTGAACCAATAAATGCATGCCCTGTGCATAAGCACTAATCATGGAGAAGTAAAATGCATCTTCCAGTTCTTCAACCGTAACTTCGATTTTAGTGTCTTTTTTACCAAAGGCTTCTTCTAAAGAAACCCTTAAGGCTTTAAATTTCGATAAATCGCGGTTAGAAACAGCTTCATTAATTGTTGGTATTGGCAACTGAAGTTCCATTGAAACCTCTGATGTCCACTTTCCGGTACCTTTTGAGCGGGCTTCATCTTTAATCTGATCTAAAAGATCGTTCTGTGTTTCGGTATCTTTAAATAAGAAGATTTCTGCAGTGATTTCCAATAAGAACGACTGCAACCTGCCTTCATTCCATTTTTTGAATACTTTATAAATCTCGTCATTTGAGTATCCTAAGCCATTTTTAAGGATGCCGTATACTTCTGCAATTAGCTCCATGATGGCATATTCGATACCATTATGGACCATTTTAACAAAGTGGCCGGAAGCACCCGGGCCAATGTAAGTTACACAAGGATCGGTTCCTACTTTTGCAGCTACAGCGTCGAAAACATCTTTTACTACGTTATAAGCTTGTTTATCGCCACCTGGCATCATACTTGGACCAAAACGTGCACCTTCTTCGCCACCAGAAATTCCCATTCCAAAGAAATGAAGACCATCTTTTTCCAGTTCATCTACACGGCGGTTGGTATCGGTAAAGTGTGAGTTACCGCTGTCGATAATGATATCGCCTTTGCTTAAAAGCGGTTTTAATTCTGCAATAACACTATCTACAATTGGTCCGGCAGGTACTAATAAAATTAATGTACGGGGCGTTTGTAAGCTCGAAATAAAGTTTTCAATGTCATCAAATCCCTCTAAGTGATGTGCTTTGCCTTCTTCTTCAAGCTTCGAGATCATTTTTTGGTCTTTATCATAGCCTGTTACAGAGAAGCCCTTATCAGCCATGTTTAATAATAGGTTGCGGCCCATGGTACCCAAACCGATCATTCCCAATTTATATTTTTTCGAATCGTTATTTGCCATTTTTTATTTTTTAGAATGCACCCAAAATTAGGGTTTACAAATTAATATTGTAGATTTTGTTGTTAAAAGATTGTAATAAAGGTCAATTATTTTTCCGGTTTAACGGTAAAGATATTGTATTTATCGGCCAGCTTCCAAAGCTTTGCACCACCTTTAATGCCATCTCTGTTGGTTACTATTTTAATATTATCTTCGAGCTTAAAATCGATCTGTTTCGAATTTCCGCCACCTATATATAAGGTATCGTAATTGAAAACTGTTTTATAGATTTCGATTACCTTTTTTAATCTCTTGTTCCAGCGCTCGGTGCCGATTTTTTCGAAAGCTTTATTACCGATATAATCATCGTAATCTTCTTCTTTATTGATCGGGAAATGCGCCAGTTCTAAATGCGGAAGCAACTCCCCATCAAATAACAATGCTGTACCAAAGCCTGTACCCACGGTAAAAACAATTTCAAAGCCTTTACCATCAACCACGCCTAAACCCTGTTGATCGGCATCATTTACCAAACGCACGGGTTTACCAAGCTCGTTGGCCACACGTTGGGCAAGATCTACATCAGCCCATTTATTTTTTGCCAGGTTAGGGGCAGTTTTCACAATACCGTTTTTAACATAGCCGGGAAATCCGATTGATACACGGTTATAATTATCAGGAAAAGGCTTAATTAAATCTACAATACCGGTTACAATATCTTTTGGCGTAGCCTCTGCGGGGGTTTTGCTTTTTAAATATTCGGTAATCATATTTCCGCTTTCATCCAAAAGAACGGTTTTTATACTGGTACCGCCAATATCGATCGATAATATATTGTTGTTTTCAGCTTTTTTCTGTGTAGCCATAATGATGTATTTATAATTTCGAAGTTCTACAAATAAATTAAAACAACAAACATTAAATGAATAAGGAAGTAATTTATGTGTAATAATATTATCTATAAAATCTATGTATTTAATAGAATATAATTATGTTTGTTGCGTTAACATAGAAAAGACCACAATTTATGACGTTGAATTACCTTGCATTTGCTATACCAGCATTTTTTATTTTTGTATTTATTGAGTTTAAGATCGCGCAACATCAAAAAAAAGCGAAAATATTCAAATATGAGAGTACGGTTGCAAATTTTAGTGTAGGTATTGCGGAAAGGTTGTTGAACTTGTTTATCGCTGCCAGTTTTTATCAGGTATACAAATGGGTTTATGCAAACTATGCCATTTTTGATATTTCCACCAAATGGTATGTATGGGTACTTTTGTTACTCTCTACCGACCTGGTTTGGTACTGGTATCACAGGTTAGGGCATGAGATTAATTTTTTATGGGCGGCACATATTGTTCATCACCAGAGCGAAGAGTTTAATTTATCGGCAGCCGCCCGGATTACCACCATACAGGCCATATTCCGTAATGTATTCTGGTGCATCCTGCCATTGGTTGGTTTTCATCCCAATATGATTATTACCATACTTTTGGCGCACGGAGCTTATTCGTTTTTTACGCATACACAGTTAATCGGCAATTTAGGCTGGCTTGAAAACATATTCATTACCCCATCTTTACATGGCGTTCACCATGCGTCAGATGAGAAATACCTAGATAAAAACTATGGCGATGTTTTTGTTTTCTGGGATAAATTGTTTGGCACTTTCCAAAAAGAAGAAGAGGCTCCAAAATATGGATTAACACACCCCATAAAAAGCTATAGCTTTTTATGGCAGCATTTTCATTATTATCTGGAAATCGGGGAGGCCTACAGGCGTGCAGATGGGTTTAAAGCAAAATGGAATGCTGTTTTTGGCAGTCCGGCTTTAATGGACCAGAATATTCGGCCAATTTTAGAGGAACGTTATTATCAAAATAAGATACAGTACGAAGCTAAACCAAAACCTAAATTTAAAATCTATTTAAATATCCAGCTGATTATGGTGGTGGCGATGCTTACCGGTACCACCATGTTTTACGAATCGCTAACTTTAGTACATAAAGTAGCTATAGCGATTTTTATCCTGGTTACCCTCATCAATATCGGTGCCTTGTTAGAGCAGCGTAAGTGGATTTATTACCTTGAATGTTTCAGGTTGATATTGGTATTTGGTTATTTCTTCTATAGTTTTAACATTATCGAACTTTTGATATTCCCTGTTGTAGGATTGATTATTCTCGAACGTAATTTTTCATTGAATAGTCTGTATAATAAGTACTTTCTTAACTATCAATCCAACACAATTAATACATAGGTAACCTAAAGGCAAAGTTTGCTTAATATTATGGTAACGTTGGCAGGCTACTTTTGCTGACAAGATGAAGGATGTATATTTAAGCAAAAGTGATGAAGATTTAATGTCTTTATTGGTAAACCAAGACAGCCTTGCACTCGAAACCCTTTTTAACAGGTATTACCCTGCCTTGTGTAAATTTACCTCAATTTACATCAAGGATTACAATAAAGCGGAAGAACTCATAGCTGATCTGTTTATGAAGCTTTGGGATAAACGGAATGAGCTTCAGATCAAATCAATCAAGAAATACCTGTTTACTGCTGCAAAGAATTTAGCTTTTAATGAAATTCAGCGTGTAAAGCTTCATATTTTAAGTATTAACGATCGCGAAGATACA
This sequence comes from Pedobacter jeongneungensis, assembly GCF_000633455.1. GTDB lineage: Bacteria > Bacteroidota > Bacteroidia > Sphingobacteriales > Sphingobacteriaceae > Pedobacter > Pedobacter jeongneungensis_A. Next base: position 12,988 of record NZ_AYMG01000021.1, on the reverse strand, counting down.
CTCGATTACCCGGATACTTATTTAAATCCTCACGAACAACTGACCAGCAGGGAATCCTATTCCGAAATTATGGGTTTGATTAATCTGTTACCTGATCGGCAGCGGGAAGTTTTGCTAATGAGTCGCATCGATTTGCTGGAAAAAAGTATCATTGCCGATTTATTGGGTATTTCGGTTAGAACCGTAGAAACCTTGCTATATCAGGCCGTGAAAAATTTTAGATCGCTCACAACTGACCGATCGGAGATCTAAATCTATTTCCTTTTTCCTGTAAAGTGCACACGATTGAATCCCAAACGTCCTAAAAAGATTATTTATCTAAATATTATTTGCATTAGTTTTTGGAAAAGGCAGGTTCAGGTATTCCATAGGGTTTTTCAGTCCCGCTTTTTGGTACGAGTTCCGATGAAGGATCGGAAGATCTTCCCGGCATCCGATAGCTATCGGATCGGGTTTATTTAACCCAGGCAGGTGCTCAGAGACCTAATTCATTTGCACCGGGAAATCAGGACGATTTGATTTTGTAACAGGCTGTTGTACCTAAACCCGACAGCAGCGGATCCCGATTTTTTCAATCGGGATGGAGCAAATGGCGGGGCTGAAACACTGACCTCTCATTTCCAAATCAAAAGCATTTATATTTTTCCCTGATGAAACAATCCTTTAGATGAGAAGTAGTTCTTTATGCTTAACGATTTGTTAACAATAACTTGATCTTTTTCGCTACGTATCGGCGTCGATTAATCTGTCTTACATCCAGAACAGCATTACTAAATGGACGAACGTTATTACAGATTAATAGAAAATTACAGCAAGAAAACCATTAGCAGTGAAGATTTAACTGATTTACTGATGTGGGTTGGAAGCAGCCAGCAGAATCAGCAGATTTTCAGAGAAACTTTACAGGCCTTTGAGGCCGCAGATTATTGGCTAAACAAACCCGTAAATCAACAGAAAAGCTGGTTGGCTATTCAGCAGCATATTGAAAATAGTGCTGAGCAATCACCAATTGTAAAGAAGATCAATTACCGTAAGTATTTTACTATAGCTGCCGCGATAGTGGTTATCGCATTATTACCAGTGTTTTATTTTAATACCTTTCAGCCAAAAAAGGCAGAAGTTGTGGCTTACAATGAAATTTACAATCCACGCGGACAAAAAAGATTGGTTACCATGCCTGATGGTTCTAATATCTATCTGAATGGTGATACTAAAATCCGTTACGCACTTAATTTTAATACCACCAGCAAACGGATTGTTTATTTAGATGGCGAAGCTTTTTTTGATGTGCAGCACCGGAGCAAACAGCCTTTTGTAGTGTACACCGGGAAAATAAGTACTACCGTTCTGGGTACTTCATTTAATATCAATGCTTATCCATCATTAAAAGACATCACCATCACCGTTCAAACAGGAAAAGTAGGGGTGTTATTTAAAAATAAAGGTAAAACTACTCCTGTTCACTTCCTCTTGCCTAACGAACAGCTTACCATTAACAAAAACAACGGACAATTTGCAAAAAAGCAGGTAATTGCGATCGATTTTGATAGCTGGAGGGAGTACAAAATCTTTTTTTACGATAAACCCTTAAAAGAAATAGCAGAGGTAATTGCCCGTGAGTATGACCTCGATATTGAAATTAAAACCGAAGCTTTAAAAGAGGTAAAGCTTACCGCAAAATTTGACAAATGTTCGGCAAAGCAGATTATAGACGTAATTGCTAAGCTATCGGACTCAAAATACAAAATCTATGAAAATAAAGTAATCATTTATTAACGATAAACTATAAAGATAGATATGATATAAAATTACTAAAACCGAAAAATGGCTCGAAATGCTGGACACATTTCAAGCCCTGAAAACTGTTTAAACTCATTTGACAAAGTAAAACTTAGTAAAGATATGAAAATTAATACCCGATGGATGGAAAACGTCTGTCAGTATCCCTCAAAAATTATGGTGATTATCGCCATAATCATGTTGAATATGCTCTCTTTCTCACCATTTGCCCACGCCCAAAGCGACAAGAAAATTTTATTTGAAGCTGATGGTATGACATTAAAAAAAGCTTTTGAAACTTTAGAAAAGCTTAGCGGCAATCATATTGCCTATAATAACAATCAACTTGACGATCAGAAAAGGGTATATGTTTCGCGCGGACTAAGGTCGGTAAATGAAGTGCTCGATTTGCTTTTAAAAGGCTTGCCACTTACTTATAAGTCAGGTGGGGCGGGTAACATCCTGATTACAGCAAAAAATACAAATGTTGGTAAGCTTAGTGGTAAGGTGGTGGATGAAAATAACCAGCCGATCCCGGCAGCTACGATTAAAGTTGTTGAGCTCAGCCGCGTTACACAAACCGATAATGAGGGTAATTTTAGCATTTCTGTAATGCCCGGAACATACACTGTTGAGGCGAGCTTTATTACTTACCAAACTAACAGGGTTCAGAATTTAACAGTAACCAACAATAACATAACCAAAGTAGGAACCATTAAACTTAAATCATCTGATAACTCGTTGGATGATGTTGTGGTTACGGCTTTAGGGATCAAACGTTCGGAACGAGCTTTGGGCTATGCCATTACATCTTTAGATAGTTCTGCATTTACCAACGCAGTTGCAACCAACTGGACAGATGCATTATCAGGAAAAGTTGCAGGTTTGAACCTGGTGCGTAACAGTGGTTTGGCCGGATCAAACAAAATCATCCTCCGTGGAGAAAATAATTTAACCGGCGATAATGAAGCACTGATAGTTATTGATGGAGTTGTGGCCAGTAGCAGCGCAAAACGTACAGCCGGAACGGGTGGTGGTGTTTATGGTACATCAGGCGATATTTTGCCAACCGACTTCGGAAGTGCGCTTAACGACTTAAATTCGGAGGATATTGAGAATGTTACGGTATTGAAAGGCCCGGCTGCATCAGCCCTTTACGGTCAGCGTGGTGCCAACGGAGCCATAGTAATAACCACTAAATCGGCCGGTAGCAAAAAGAGAAAATTCAACATCACCTATACTTCCAATACAGCTTTTGAGCAGATTAACAGAGGGCCGGATATTCAGCAAGAGTATGGTGCAGGTGTTGGCGGTGCCAGTTATTACAGTTTCGGAACAAATGCTGATGGTGCAGATACACATGCAACCAGTTCTACTTACGGACCAAGGTTTGATGGTACGAGTATGTTTTTTCAATATGATCCAACTACACAAAAAGGAGGAACTGTACGCACACCCTGGGTGGCATACCCAAATGCACTTGATGCATTTTTCAAAACAGGGGTCGAAACCACCAATTCGGTAAGTTTAGATGGCAATGCCGGAAAAGTGGGTTTACGTTTTACGGCAAGCCACGGTAATAACGACTGGATTGTTCCGAATACAAGTTTAGAACGTACATCGGTTGCTTTATCAGGCAATAGCAATGTAACCAAAAAACTGAGCATTGTTTTTAAAGCCAGTTATAATAACAGGCACAGTGATAACTTACCTGCCACAGGTTATGGTAATCAATCGTTGATGTACTGGTTTATGTTTGCACATCCAAATATGAATCTGGATTGGTTTAAAAATTATTGGGTGGCCGGACAGGAGCAACGGAAATTTATCGACTTAACTTCCAGTTTTCCCGAAGGCCCTTATGCCATTTCCGAACAATACCTGAACGGACAAAGAAGAAACGGTATTCTTGGGAATATTCAGGCTACTTATAAGTTTACCAACGATTTAACTTTGCTGGTACGTTCATCCATTGATTATAATCACGATATCCGCGAAACAAGTCGCCCTTGGGATGCCGCCGGCGCAAAATTTGCACAGGGATCTTTTCGCGTTCAGAATATAAATTCGTACGAAGTTAATGCCGATTTCTTATTAAGGTATAATAAGGATTTATCAAGAGATTTAAAACTTTCGGCATCGGTGGGAGGTAGCCAGTTAAGAAACCGTTACTACAAATCAGAACTGCGTGCCGATGGATTGGTTATTCCGGGATATTACAGCCTGGATAACAATCAGAACCCGCTTATTTCTGTGCCAGATACTGCCCGCTATAACATTAATAGTTTGTACGGTACCATGTCGCTATCGCTAAAAAGTTACCTGTATCTGGATTTAACAGGAAGGCAGGATTGGAACAGTACTTTAGCCTCACCACTCCGTACCGATAATGTTGGCTTTTTCTATCCATCTGCGAGTTTATCTTTTATTGCTTCTGATGTTTGGAAAATGCCTTCGGCGATCAGTTATTTTAAATTGCGCGGATCAATTGCCCAGGTGGGTAGCGGTGGTACAACACCATACCGCACCGCGTATAACTATACTTTGGCTTCAAACGGGATTTATCCGGGTGGTGCAATGACCAACCCAAGCATTTTGCCGAACGTTAACTTAAAGCCACTTTCTACAACCACAGTTGAGGTAGGTGCAGAATTGAAATTATTTAAAAACAGATTGAATTTCGATTTTGCAGCATACACCGGAAATACTAAAAATCAGATCCTGAGCCGTTCCATTGATAGGGCTACAGGTTATTCCATTGCAGTTTTCAATGCCGGCCGTGTAGATAACAAAGGTTTGGAGATGTCGGTAAATGCAATACCTCTACAAACCCGTTCATTCAAGTGGACCGTTAACGGAACTTTTTCGGCAAATAGAAATACCATTAAAGAACTTGCCGATAGCTCGGTGATATTGCGTACCGGACCGCTTGGAGGTACACAAATAGTAGCGAATGTTGGAGGTAGTTTGGGCGATATGTACGGTTTTGGATTGAAACGTTCGCCTGATGGGCAGGTGATATTCGATAATACAGGTAAAGCCATTCCCGATCAAACCCAGTTGAAATACCTCGGAAATACCATGCCTAAATTCAGATTCAGCTTTGGTACAGGTGTAACTTATAAAGGGTTTGCCGCCAATGTGTTATTTGATGCACAATTGGGTGCTGTAGCTCACTCGTTAACATTTGCGAGGATGGCAGGTTTGGGTAAACTAAAACTAACCTTGCCCGGAAGATATGGAGGTTTGATTGGAGAGGGTGTAATGTTGAACCCTGATGGTGTTACTTACAGTCCAAATACAACCGTTGCTACCGATATCGGCGCGTTTTACGAAGCCATGTATGGTTCTACCAATGCAGAAGGAAGTACTTTCAGAACCGATTACCTGAAATTCAGAGAGGCCAACATCAATTATACCTTCTCGAAGAGATTGGTTTCCAGTTTAGGATTGAGCCGCATCACCATCGGTGTGTACGGACGTAACCTCTACACCTGGTCGCCATGGCCAGCTTTCGATCCTGAGTTTGGTACATTATCCGGTAGCGATATTGTAACAGGTTTTGAAGTAGGGCAGCTGCCATCAACCAGAACTTTTGGAGCACGTTTAGTAGTGGGCATAAACTAATAAGAAAATGAAAAAGATTAAAAATATTACAGGTTATGCTTTCTTACTGGTACTGGGGACCTCTTTTTTCTCCTGTAAGAAAGATTTCGATAAAATTAATACCGATCCGATAGGTGTACCCAAAGTAACAGCTGATAAATTGCTGGCACCTACTTTAACAAATGTTCTGGCGGCAAACCTGATCCGTAACAGGAGCATTAATAACGAGTTGATGCAAGTTACCGTTTCTACGCTTGATGAAGTGCTGGAAGGTAGGATTTACAGATACGATATCAGGCGGCAGTTATCTGATGCCATGTGGAATTCGTGGTATTCGGAACTTACCAATATCAAGGATATCAATACCATCGCCAGCGGACCAGATTCGGTTAATACTTCTTATCAGGCGATCTCAAAAATTGCAGAAGCATGGACCATGCAACTGCTTACTGATACCTATGGCGATGTACCTTATACACAGGCAAACCAGGGCAAATTTGGTGTTCTTGAACCCGCTTTTGATAAGCAGAAAGACATTTACATGTCGCTGCTGAGCAAGCTGGAAGAAGCCAATACGCTTCTTACTGCCGGAAAGAAAATTGTAGCCAATAGCGATCCGGTTTATAATGGCGATATTGATAAATGGCGCAGATTTGGAAATTCATTGTATTTAAGGTTGTTATTACGTATTGCTGGTAAGGCAGAGGTAAGCGTGCAGGCAATAGCCAAAATTAAAGAGATTGTGGATACCAATCCCGCCAAATATCCTATTATGATGGATAATACCCATACCGCTAAAATTCTCTGGAACGGTACAAACAGCAGTACGGCCGTATATTCTTCGCCATTTATGGTAAACGTTAGGCCAGCTGATTTCAGGGCCTCAGCCATTGTCGACTTTTTTATCAATAACCTTACCAGCTGGAACGATCCAAGGATAAACCCAGCCTATGGGAAGAATGGAATAAACAGATGGGGCATTGCTGCAGGGCCAGCGGGATATGTTGGTGTACAGAGTGCTTATCCGATCGGAAGTGGAGCGCCAATAAAACAGGCATATTTTTATTCTGACGCACAATCGGGTAATCCGGCAAGTTTGCAAACTGATGCTTCAACAGGGGTGATCATGGATGTTGCCGAAGTTGATTTCATCTTGGCCGAAGCAGCTGCCAAAGGATGGATCAATGGAACTGGCGAGAATTATTACTATAAAGGTATAGCAGACGGGATTAACTATTGGATCCCAAGTTTGTATCCAAATGGTAATGATGCCGCCGTAAGAGATTACGCTTTTAAAGGTGATTTTGCATGGAACAATGCTTTGCCTTTGGATAGTAAAGTAGTTGGCGCAAACAGCAAAATGGAGCAAATCCATCTGCAGAAATATTATGCCTTGTTTTTGGTCGATTTTCAACAGTGGTTTGAGTACAGAAGAACTGGTCACCCCTTGCTTCCAAAAGGATTTAGTTTATTAAATGGTGGAAAAATGCCGGTGCGTTTATATTATCCAATACTTGCCCAATCAACAAATCCAACAAATTATAAAAATGTGCTGGCCGCACAAGGACCAGATGACGTGAATACACTAATGTGGTGGCAAAAACCTTAAATACGATTAATGATGAAAAATAAATTAAAATATTTTCTTTTGTTAACAGTTGTTGTAGCAATTTATGCCAGCTGTAAACGGGAAGACGACTATCGCTATAAATTTTCGGAAAGTGGTTTCATTTCCAACTTCGATTTAAGAAGGTACTATAAAAATGCAGATCTTCCGCTCAATCCAGAGTCTATAGGTGGTGCTACCAGCATCAGGGGAGTAGTGGTATCTGATTTTAGATCGGGCAATTCGGTTGCGGGACTGATTGCTTTGCAGAATAGCCGTATCAATGGTACAGCAGATTCGCTAAGGGGAATTTCATTCAATATCGGCACAGCTGCTTCAAATTTTGTACCCGGCGATTCGTTGCACATCAAACTTGATGGAGGCGTGTTAAAAAGGGTTGATGGGATTTTACAAATCACTGGTTTAACAAGTTCGGCCATAACCAAAGTAGCCTCAGGAAGAACCATTAAATTGCAGGCAGCAAATACAAACACCATTTTAGCCAACCCGGATCGCTATGAAAGTACATTGGTAGCCATCAACAATGCAGTGTACGATCCGGAACCTACAAGTGGTACCGTATATTCGGGCGATAAGATATTGAACGATGGTTTTGGTGTGGCAACCCTGCGTACCAGTGCCAATGCTACCTTTACCAATACGGCGATACAGCCATCGGGTAATTTTACAGGCATAGTGTATGTTACCGGTAGCGGAAACTCCAAAAAGATTGAATACAGAATGCGGACAGCAGATGACTTTTTCTACGTTCCGATGCCTAAACTTTCGCCTGCCATCATCTCCGGATTTTTAGTTGATCCGAGCAGTACAGATGGAAATTATGAATACATCCAGTTTTTGGCCACTAAGGATATTGATTTCGCAGCCACACCATTTTCAGTTTATACCAACAATAATGCAGGTGCAACTGCTTTTCCTACATTAGGCTGGAACACTGGTGCACTGAGGACCTATAAATTTAATCTTACCTCGGGATCAGTTAAAAAAGGAGAGTTTTTCTATGTTGGTGGTGCCGGACAGCGGATTAATGGTTCTGCATCAACAGTTATTGCAGCCTCAAAATGGATATCACCTGTGGATTATACGAAAGTGCCAGGTGCAAACGGTGTGGGTGATGTAACGGGTAACCTGTTGGCCAACAGTGGCAATGTTGCGGGTATCGCCATCTTTGAAGGAACAAATGTTACGCCAAGCACAATACCATTAGATGTGATTTTTTATGGCGGGGCTGGTGGAAGTTTTTATACTGCCGGGCCACCTGAATATGGATTGAGGGTTACCATTACCGACAAATTTGCTACCTATGCCGGAAAAGTTCCACAAGAATATTATGGAAAAGGAACCAATGATATTTCTAAGCGTTTTGCAGGTTTTCCAACAGCTGTAAGTTTTGCAAAGTTAGGCGGTATTTACAAAGCAACCAAAGGTGGATGGGAATCGGTGAGAACCATGACCAGCATTGTATTAAGCAATACCTCGGTACTCAGCGATATAGAAACAGGAGGTGTTACAACCTTGATCGATAAATAAAAAAACATTAAGAATATCAGTTCAAACAAGAAGATCAGTACAAACTGGTCTTCTTGTTATAATAGCAATTTAAACCCTATAACCGGGTATTAATAAAAACCATGAACAGAAGATCATTTATACAAAAATCAACTTTATTAACCACAACCTTATTTGTTAGCTTAAAATCCTTTCCTTCATCATTATTCTCCGTAGATGGAGTAGTGAATGGAACCGTAACCAGTAAGGGTAAAGCTGTAGCTGGTGTTGTCATTTCTGATGGTTACAGCGTAGTACAAACTGATAAAACCGGAAATTATCAAATAAAACTGCATGAACTTGCACGTTTCGTTTGGATCAGTACACCTTCTGGTTACGAATTTAAAACCGAAAGCAGCATCGCGCGCCATTATTATAAACCAGATACCGCCGGTAAATTAAATTTCGACCTGAAACCTTTAAAACAGAACGATAACAAACATAATTTTATAATCTGGGCTGATCCGCAGGTTAAAAACAAAAAAGATGTACAGCAGATGATGGAAACCTCTGTGCCCGACACCCGTGAAGTGGTAAAAAGCATGGGGAAAACCTTGGTGCATGGTATCGGTGTAGGCGACTTGGTTTGGGATAACTTCGATCTTTTTCCAGCTTACGACGAGGCCATTGCCAATATAGGAATTCCATTTTTCCAGGCTTTAGGAAATCACGATCAGGATTACAGGCAGGGTGGCGATGATACTTCCGATCGTACCTTTCAGGCGCATTACGGCCCAACATATTATTCATTCAATAGGGGCAAAGCCCACTATGTGGTTTTAGATGATGTTCGCTATTTAGGCGTAGAAAGAACCTACGATGGTTACATTACCCCAACGCAATTGGAGTGGTTGGTCAAAGATTTACAATTGGTGCCGAAAGATGCTTTGTTAATTATTTGCTTGCATATTCCCGTACATAATTCAGTAAAAAACAATGATGATTTTTATGCCGTATTAAAGGATTTCAAAAACGTGCATATTATGTCAGGTCATACGCATTTTAACAAAAACGTGATTAAAAACGGCATTTACGAGCATAACCACGGTACCGTTTGTGGTGGCTGGTGGACAGGGCCAATCTGTGGCGATGGAACACCACGCGGTTATGGCGTTTATGAAGTAAACGGAACAGATTTAAAATGGTATTATAAATCGACAGGCGAAGACCGCAAAAAACAGTTAAGCATTTATGTGGATACCTTAACGAATCAGAAAAGATTGATCGCCAATGTTTGGAATTATGACCCTGAATGGAAAGTTGAATATTTTTTAGATGGAAAAGCGATGGGCACTTTAGCACAGCAAGATGGATTTGATCCTTTATCAGTTAAATTATATAAAGGAGATAAATTGCCAAACCCAAGACCATTTGTTGAACCCATCTCTACAGATCATTTATTTTTGGCACATTTTGAACCAGGCGTTAAAAAAGTAAAAGTAATTGCTACTGATCGTTTCGGAGAAAAATTTGAAGCAGAAGTAGATGCTTAACGTGCTGTCAGATGTTACCATCTGACAGTTAATAGAATAAATGGCAATTATTAGAAATTTAATATAGATTTAATTAATCGCGTTAGTTGGTAACAGGTGTTACTTCTATCTTGTCGACTAATTAACAGGGTCGGATGGCAACATCCGACCTCACTATAGAACCCTTCTAGATATGAAACTTAAAAAAACAACAATTTTGATTCTTTTATCTGCATTTGCGGTAAAATCGAATGGCCAGGAAGTTAAATTCCCGGCATTTAGTGCTGAGGCACACCGTGGCGGGCGAGGTTTAATGCCTGAAAATACCATTCAAGCCATGTTAAATGCGATGAAGATTGATGGCATTACTACACTGGAAATGGATACGCACATTTCCAAAGATGGCAAAGTAGTGGTAACGCATGATGATTACCTGAGCCCGGCTTTTATGCTTACGCCTGATGGAAAAGAAATTCCGGCGACGGATGCCAAAAAATACCCCATTTTTGGTATGAATTACAACGAAATTGAACAGTTTGATTTAGGAACTAAATATTACGATCTTTTTCCTCAGCAAAAAAAGGAAAAAACGCATTTGCCCTTACTTGCTGATCTGATCGATGCCGTTCAGCGTGATATCAAAACCAATAAACGCAAACAGTTTTTTTATAACATCGAAACAAAGTGCAGCGAAAGCGGTGATGGCGTTACCAATCCTAAACCGGAAGAATTTGTCAGGCTTTTGATGGAGGTAATTATCAAAAAAAAGATCGCTGATTTTGTCGTGATCCAATCTTTCGATAAACGTACGATTCAGATTATTCACGAAAAGTATCCAAAAATAAAAACTTCTTTTTTGGTAGCCAATAAAAAAACTTACGAAGAAAATATTGCCGATTTGGGATACAAACCGTTTATTTTAAGTCCGGTATGGCAAATGGTGAATGATGAATTCGTTAAAAAGGCACATGCAGATGGCGTAAAAATCATCCCATGGACAGCCAATACTTTAGCTGATATCCAAAAATTAAAAGCATTAAATGTGGATGGAATTATTTCTGATTATCCTGATATTTTAGTGCAGGCGAAATAGGAAAAAATACTTTTCAGAATGATATAAAATAAAAAAGCGAACCTTATGGTTCGCTTTTTTATGCAGTGACAAATTCCCTCAGAATAGTCGTCATTCCCGCACAGGCGGGAACCTTAATGCAATTAGCCTAATAAGTTGCTGCTAATTTTAATGCATTGTAAGTATTTACAACGCCACCACTGATACAAAGATCAGAGAAAGGAACAGAAACTTTTTCAGCACCTGGTTCTTCACTTTTAGCATATTCTACATTGTGATTAACCTTTGTAACCGATTTAACTATAATTTCTTTTACCTGGGCAGCGGTTAATTTTGGATAATATGAACGGATTAATCCGGCTAAACCAGCTACAACAGGAGAGGCCATACTGGTGCCATCTAAATTTTTATATTTAGAACCTGGTACAGTAGAGTAAATTTGTACACCAGGAGCAAAAACATCTACCTGCTCTTTACCAAAGTTAGAGAAACTTGCTTTAAGCGTTTCATCATCTTTAGGTCCCGAAGCACCAACTGTAATCCATGAAGCAATGGTTTTTGCATCTAAATCTTTATGGTTAGGGAAATTGTTTTCTACATCAATATTTTTGTTTTCGTTACCTGCTGCCTGTACAATCAATACATCTTTAGATGCTGCATATTTCATGGCTTCGTTAACAATGGCCTTGTTCCAGCTGTAAGCCTTACCAAAACTCATGTTGATTACTTTTGCGCCATTATCAACTGCATAGCGAATGGCGTTAGCAACATCTTTATCCCTTTCATCACCATTTGGAGTACAACGCACACCCATAATGGCAACATTATCTGCCACACCTAAAATACCCAGTTTGTTGGTTCTGTCAGCAGCAATAATACCAGCAACGTGTGTTCCGTGCATTGCATCCGGACCAGCTACATCGTTATTGCCATAAAATTTTTCGGTTACATTGTTTGGATCATCTCCAACAATCGAGCGGGGATCATAATCAAGGTTTAAATTATAATTGGCCTGACGGGTATAATAATCTAAGCCTTCAACAATCTGATCTTCGTAAAAATCTTTAAAACTTCCTTTTTCCAGCTGCTGACTCAACACATTTTGTATCCTGCCTTCAATTGGGGTAGAAGGTTTGAAGTTTTTGAAATCCTCTACCGTTGGATTTTCTTTTCCGATTTTTTTTACCACTGCATCTAAAGCATTTTTAAAACCGGTAATACCAGCTAAATTTTCTTTAGCTTCTGCCAATTGTTTTTCTAAATCTGCGCGTTCTGCTTTAAAAGTTTCAAAATCTTTTTTATCCTTTTCTGCAACGTTTGCATCTGTAGTACTGGCAAAACGTTCCTGATCGCGGCGTACCAAACGTGTTAATTCTAATGTTTCAAAGTTGACCGATTCTTTTGGCCCGCCAATAAAGTTCCAGCCGTTAATATCATCGATATAACCATTTTTATCATCGTCTTTACCATTACCGGCAATCTCTTTGGTATTTACCCACATAATGCGTTTTAAGTCTTCATGTGTAGCTTCAACACCGCCATCGTTAACAGCAACGATTACTTTAACCGATTTTTTACCCTTTAAAAGTTCTTTATATGCTTTTTCGGTACTGATACCGAATGTACTGTCACTTTTAAGATCAAGATTTTGCCAATTGGCTTTTTGTGCATTAACTAAAGTTGGCACTGCACTTACGAGCGCCAAACTTAAAAGCGTTCCGAAAATTCTACTCTTATTCATTTATTTATTTTTGTATTAAACGTCGAAAGTTAATTTTAATTTTTTTATTGAAAGAAATTGTAACAAAAATTAATGCTTTTGGCATATTTTGCTGTAGTGTTTAGACAGGTTCCTATAAAAAAGTCGTCCTTTAGATTTGTTTT
>NZ_AYMG01000020.1 GCF_000633455.1 Pedobacter jeongneungensis | reverse complement strand
GTTTTTTATTTTTTCAGTCATCAGTAACGTGTTACAGTTTTCAATTTACAGTATCAAATTTACCAGACTCCCATATCTTGGATGATAAGATGGCTGGTACCGGATATAACCCATCAGTATTAGTTCTTTTATATAACGGTGGTATGTTGCAATGCTATGAATATGCGCATGCTCCATTACCCGTTTTCGGCTAATGTTAATGGTCTTGACCATTCCTTCGGTAATACCGATTTGAAAAATGGCAAGGATCAATACCATATGTATTACCTTAATCTTTTTATCCCTGGTCATTATTGAAATGTACCTGAATAGTAAGGCTGTTTGATTTTCATTTCTTCCGCTCATCTCCTCCCGTATTAATCAAACAATTTTTCAATTTCTTTTATACTGTAATAATATACCCCAAGTATTTTCTTCGGCTTCACCGCACCGCTAATTCGGAGATTTTGAAGTGATCCAAATGAAATTTTGAGTAATTTCTTCACCTCTGCACTTTTTAACCATTGGTCGGCAATAGAAGTGGAAGGGTGGGCTACTGCTAAAAGCTCAGCTATATCCTGAACAATCTGCTGCCTGAATCTTTCCAGGTCTTCTTTGGTTATCGGTTCTCCGCACATAATCTCTTTCTCTATTTATAATTTCAAAATCTTGTAATCCACACTATCTATCAGAGATCTAATCCATTATAAAGCGGATCAAACTTGCTTTCCTTTTATAAAATGAAGGTTCATAGACCAGGTATCCATATTCATTTAATTCCCTTATCAGGCGGTGATAAGTATTACTGCTCGATATTTTGGCATACACCATTGCCTGCGCTGCAAAAATTTTCAACGTCTCCTCACCTCCCTGTTCCGACCATTTTTTTAACAGCACAGCAAATAATCCCAGATGCGCAATACAAATTCTTGGGTCATCCGATACCTTATCTAAAAAGCGGGAAAGAATATCTCCTGATACTATTTTAAGACTTGATTGCATGTCCATTTTTTCTACTACTTTTCTGTGCCTGGGATTTGCTCATATCCTGGTTGTGGGACTCTTTTATACTCTGAATATGTTTTCGAGGATTTAGCTCATTAGGTGAAATCTTTTTGTTACTGGCATTGTAAACTTCAATCTCCCTTTTCTGTGGATTTACCTGAAGCGAAAAAATTTGAGATGCATTTTGGATTATCACCTCGAACTCCAACCTTTCACCTTTTTGCAGACGTATCTTACAATCTTCAATATCCAATTTGGCTTCTTCCTTAAATGGAAGCTTCAATAGCGATTCTTTAAGATTAAAATGGCTATACTTGTCCGGGAAGGATTTAATTCTATAATTACCGTCAGCATCTTTATCCGTAAAATCAAGTGCCTGCCAACCGTTTACGGGATGACTGATATAGACTGCTCTTTCTGAAAGTAAGTGAAAAGCTTCTTCGCTATTGAACGTATAACCAGGTTCCACGTTAAAAGCATGTTCTTTTTTATCTTTTGTCTGCTCGTTGAAAAGTGTTGCCTTATACTGCTGGAAAATAAAGTTTTGATTTTCATCCTTACTGAATTGGAGCTGAAAATCCATCCTGTCCCGTTCATTAACATAAAAGGAAACAGGGAGGGAAAAATCTTTCCCCTCCTTCATTTTTGTTTCTGCTTCAGCAATAGAGTTTCCGAAGCCGGTTTTCGCCAGGGAGGTTCTCACCTCCTCTATGGCCATTTGTTTTGATTGGCTAACCCTGGCTTCTTCTTTCTGGAATTTAAATGAATTAATGATCCTGCCTATAAACCTGACAATTACATTAGGATACAGAATCCGCTCCAGATTTCTTCTTTCCTGTTTTAATAATTTCATCTGGAAAAGGTCATCCTCACTGAACCGGTTAAATCTTAAACTGATCCGATCCAGACTCGCAATTTGCTCCTTAATAAACAAAGAACTTTTAAGCACCTTTTCTGAAAAGATCCCCTCATTTGCATAACGGTGAGCCCTGCTCTGCCATTTCTTTAATTCTTTTTCCAGTAAATTTTCCATAGAAGTTGCTTAAATCAGTTAGTTGCTTAAACTTTAGGGCCAGACTTCTTTACTTTATTTTTCTTCTTGTGGCCTTCATCATCATCCGATGGTTCTCCGCTATCATCATTCTTTTTGGAAGCAGTATTTTTAGCCTTTGTTCCATCATCCGAAACCTCTCCTCTCTGGCTTTCAGATTGCTGCATATCCTTTCCGCTGGACTGTTGCCTTTTCATGTTCAGGCTAATTGGATTCATATTGGCATCGTAAAGATCAAGGGTCTTTGAGGCCGGGTTGGCTTTCACAGACATCTTTTCGGTTGTACCGTCCAGATGTTCATAGGTTACACTTTGAAGGTTTCCCCTGTAAAGTGAATCCACCAATTCTTTGGCATACTGCTCATTTTGCAGCTCCTTGATAGGGTATTGATCCAGCTCAGCTTTCATATCGAAACCGTAGATCTTTTTTATTGGGTAAGTTCCATCATCATTTGGGTTTTTAAAATCCAAAACCTGCCATGCATTATACTTTTGGTTCTTTAACTCATCATCTTTGTCTATTTTGACAAAGTTGTTATTGACAGCCCTTTCGCAGGCCATGTTGTAGGCTTCCTTAAGCGTGACCGTACTATTGATCCACTCGGGCTTCTGTTGATTATTGATGAACACAGGATCGGGATTTTTAACCTGGATTTTCATCCTGATCATTTCACCATTCTCTTTTTTGACTGCTACCTCATACGAATTGAAATAAAAGTCTTCTTTATGTTTCCGTAGGTAAGGTTTTGCAATAACCTCATCATTGCCGTATTTTTTCTGTAGCTCCATTGTAAAGTCAGGTTTCCCTTCTTTTACGGCATTCGCTATACCGGCCCGCAACTCTTCCTGTGGCAGATCGCCTAAGCCTGTGTATAAAAGCTTTTTTCCCAGTCTTGCTATTTTATGCTCTTCCATTTTTTAAATTTTACTTAGTGGACAATTCTTTCCTTAATTCCTATGATGAGTAGTTAAACCATTACTCGATTTTGCTGGATGCAAGGATGTGTTTGTTTTCGACCTTTAATTGCAGATGCCTTCCTCCTCCCTGCTCCATTAGCCTGATAGAAAGGAATTTTTTATCCGGAATGGTGAATTTGGATAGCGTGATCACAAAATTCTGATGGGACTTCCCTCTTATGATTTCCGCATTGCCGACCTGCTCTATTGGCTGGAGCTCTATTTCCTGGGAGGCGGTTCGCTTTGACTTCTTCTTATCCACAATAAAAAGACGTAAAGCATCCACATTGTAATCAATATTGGAATTATTGGTCAGGCCAAACTGGAAATACAGCTTGTCGTCTTTAATGTAAATGCCATCTACGGTGAAATCAAGATCGTAATCATACGTTTTGATATTTTTCATGATGGGCATTTTAGTGCTGAGCTGCTCCGTTATATCATATACCCTGGCCTCATTATCGCTCCTGTAGGTAAACAAAGCATCTGTTCCGGGATAGTTTTTATTACTGCCCACCTTAATATTCAATACCGGAGGCTGGTCTGAATAATTCAGCACATAGGAATAGAGTTTACCGTCCGCAGTAACCACCGTCAGGTTGGTTTCCGAAAAACCCTGTTTGGCAGCTTTTACCTGTAGCAGGTTTTCAACGCCCTTTGCAACCTGGACAAGCACATCTTTACTGCCCTTATCGACACTTTTAATAGCATAGGGAAAAAGCAGGTTGGTCGTTTTTGAATAGGTTACCAAAAGCGGCGAAGCCTGGATGGTATTTTGCTGTACACTAATAAGGGCCTGAGCCATTGCCTGCACATTTAAACATAAGAGGATAACTAACGATGTCCATACTGCACTTTTCTTTTTCATCATCGTTGTTTTTAAAGATTAAATAATTGATTTTACTGGTTGCCCTGTTTTTGCTTTTCATCACGGAGCAACACCTTATAGCCAGCTTTGAGCGTAACTTTAATAAGCCTGACTTTTTTACTGAAGAGTGATTTGGCGGCCTCTACCCCAGCTCCTGCAGCCTGCACACCAATGGAAGTACTCATCGAACCAAAGTTTACATCCTGGATGGCCCGGTCTGTAGATTCTTTAGCTACTTCCCTGGCAATAGCACCGGGTATATAGATCCCGTCAATACCATCAATATCTATTACGCTAAGGGCTACCGGGAATAAGGATTTTTTAAAACGGATACCGTCAATTTTAATCGCCAGCCGTTCCCCGTTGAGCGCTGCAGTGCCATAAATAAAATTGTTCTTTGGTATTAGCTTTCCGTTGATATAAATGTCGTCAAGAAGGCGCAACTTCACCGTTGATCCATTGACCAGGGTTTGATTTTCAGAAACCACCGCATCTATTGCATTCTGATCAATATCTGAATCCGGCTGTTCTTCGGTTGAGAAAAACCCATTACCTTCTGGCCCTGGTTTTACGGGAGCATTTTTCGGTCCTTCCAGCGAGGAAACAAATTGCCGTTTGCCGGGAAGCCCAACAGCAAATACCTGGCCTTTATGCTGCTCAGATGATTTCCTGATCTTTTCCTGCACCCGCTCGGGATATTGAAGATCAAGCACCTTTTCGAGCATCCCATCCAATTGCTGTGTTTCGGCATCTTCATCCGGGCTGCTTCCCTGCATCTGCTGCATCATTTTTTCCAACCGCTGCAGCGACTCATTGTCACCGGCAGGTGCGGCATTCCCATATTTATTTTGCGGTGCTGAAGCCATTTGCTGCTGATTCAGCAATTGGTCCAGTTGCTGCAACCTTTGATTGATCCTCATTTCATTCGGATCATTGTATCCGCCTCCAGCATACGGGCTGGTATTCATGGTAATTGATGATCCGGTACTTATCGGAGCCGGGAATGAAAGACCCACTGCTCCCGAATCGCTGCCGGAGGCTGATGTATTACCGCCATTATCCTGCTGGTCAGCTATCTTCAGGGAATCTTTTGCTGCCTGGTCATAAAAAGCCATTTTGTCCAGTCCCTTTTCTTCTTTCAGCCGGGCATCTGGCAATTTGTTATTGATACCCATATTCGCTTCTGTTGCTGCTGCCCGCTCCACCTTTCCCCCACCCATCGCCCAAAAGAACAGGGTAAGAAAAGGCAGTACCAGGACCGGCGCAATGAGCAGGAACTTTTTACGTTTTTCGGTTAACGCTTGTGTTTGATTTTCCATAATTATTGGTTTTTTAATTGTTGATAATACTTTTCTATCGTTACCAGGCTATCCATGAGGCCTGGCCTGGAGCGCAGCAGGCTGTCCCTTTTTAGCCGACCTTCAGCACTTGCGCCCAGGCTGTCCAGTGACATGCGAAATCCATGGATACGTTCATAGACTTTATCCGGTATCCCGCTTCTATGCTCTTCCCTGTAAATCCCTGAAGTCTGGGGAACTTTGATGGAATAGTTGGCGGGGGCAGCCTTTATATCGTTGGTAAAAGCTGAGATCGATACGTATCCAGATAACGCAACCATCAGTATCATAAAGCAGGTTAGCGCAATCCACCGGCTTTTTAAACCCATGCCATTGAACACATTGTTCATAACCCTCGCCCATCCTTGTTGGACCTGCTCCAGTTTCCTGGCAAGCAAGAGCGCAAGACGTCCCCCGCTAAGCGTGAGCTTTTCTTTTCTTTTTCGAGTCTTAAACATGATTATCGGCTTTGGGTGGTCAGGTCTTTATTTTCAAGGGTATGCCATTTCTCGATCAGGAATCCATGTGGATTATTATCACTCCTGGTGACGTTTCTCAAATAGCCTTCCGTGATCAGGGAGCGCAGGGTTGTTGTGGAGGGTCTTATGATTTCCTGTTTGCCATAAAAGCGGAAAGCAAAAGGATAGCTGTCTGTATTGACAGAAATACTATCCACAAGAACGCTTTGGCTAACATTGCCGGAAATGACGCTACTGTAGTAGTTACCTTCCTTTAAATTATCGTACTGTTTCTTCGCTGATTCGTCGGCCAGGTACAAGGCTTTGGTGACACCGGCAACAATAGCTTTTTCATCGGGTGCAAGGCTGAAAAAGAACTGATGGAAGGAACGGATGTGATCCCGGGCTTCTACCGGGATATTATCTTTCCGTTCCGCTCCATAGGCTTCGAGTGCCTTTCCATTAGCAAGCACGTAGATCCTGCTTTGCGCTTTGGTCACAATACGGTAACAGGTAAAGGACCAGTAAGCACCCAATGCAAGTACAATACCAAGCGCTATTATAAAAAAGCTGCGTGTCTGCCGGAAGGCAGTATCTATATTTTTTGTTTTGCTGAACATCATTATCACATTTTCTCTTCACTGTTGAAAAATTATTTTATTCTTTCGGTGCCGGGGTTCCGCTGAGCTTATCTGCCATGTAAGCACTGGTACGTCCAATGGCTGTTCCAACAGCTCCCGATTTACCTTCTGCGCTGGCACCTTCGTAGCCCCGTCCCATATCTTTACGAAAATTCCCTAATGCCTCTGCTGCACCTGCGGTTTTCTGAGCACCGTAATTGCCCATGCTGCTTGTTGATACCACAGCCAGGTTAGTTACTTTTTGCAGCATGGCACCGGCGCCCCCTGCGTTCACAATAGAATTGGCAACTGAAGGAACCGTGAAGTAGCCGATTATCCCGATAATCATAAATACCAGATAGCCGAGATCTGTGGAGCTAAAAAAGGTATCCCCGGTCTGATGAATCTGACTTAAATCCAGTTTGAGCATCTGCTCCTGTATTTTACCGATTATGGCCCCGAAAATGTTGGCTACGGGTAACCACAAAAACACATTCATATACCGGGCGATCCAGCTGGTGAGGGTGTGCTGGAAACCGTCGAAAACGGCAAGGCCAAACACAAGCGGCCCGAGTATTGCAAGTACAATAAGCTGGAAAGTCCGCAGGGTATTTATACATAATGCTGCTGCCTGGAAGAGGATCTGAAGGATTTCAGACATCCACTGTTTTACCGTATTGCGGAAATTATAGGATGCTTTTTCAAAGAAAAACTGCATGTCGCTTCCGATGGATTCAAATACGTTCTGGCTGGAAGGATCTTCATTCCCATGAGTGTATCGGTACCACCGGTCTTTATCACCTTCCTTATTTTCCCCTACATACATTTTCCAGGTTTCCGATTCCTTTACCTTTTTTTCTTTTTCCAGCAATAATGCAGCTACAGCCTGATCCGTGTTTTTAACCATAGCACTGGTCCCGGATACGGGCGGCTTCAAAATTCCATTGATAAGGCCCAGCACAGAGGGAAAGATCAATACACAAAAGCCCAAAACGAAAGGCCTGAATAAAGGATAAAAGTCTACAGGTTCTGCATTGGCGATATGTCGCCAGATGCGGGAAGCAATGTACCAGGTGGCGGCAAAACCTGCTATGCCTCGGCCAACACCTATCAGCTGACTGCAAAGGGGGATCATCTCATTGTACAGTTGGTCCAATACGTTTTGCAGACTTCCGATATTTTCGGCCATACCGCTCTGTGCGTGTCCGATCAGGGGCATGGCAATGCCCACTGCCACCATTAAGGCGGTTACAAATAAGTATTTCATAATGTTGCTCTATTTTATATCTGACATTTTACGAACACCCTCTATTTCTGAAAGTTGTTTCCGGCGCTGGATGACCAACATGGATGTGCTTGAATTAAAGCTCTTGAGAAAGGTGGTCTTATCTTCCATATCTGCATAGATCCGGTCAATTTCCCTGATCCTTTCGTCATCGCTCATCCTTAATTTATTCGCTGTCACCACATTGGCCAGGTCATCCAGGTTACGCAGGCTCTCTGAAGTCAGCCTGCCATAAACACCACTGATGTACTCAATCTCCTTCGGATTAAAGCATCCGGCAGTTTTAAAGCGGTTGAATGCGGACTTGTAAACTTTTACCAGCCGGACCTGGTAATTAATGATGCCTGCGACTTTATAATACTTCTGTACAGCCG
The DNA here is from genome assembly GCF_000633455.1 of Pedobacter jeongneungensis. Lineage (GTDB taxonomy): Bacteria > Bacteroidota > Bacteroidia > Sphingobacteriales > Sphingobacteriaceae > Pedobacter > Pedobacter jeongneungensis_A. Next base: position 150,501 of record NZ_AYMG01000020.1, on the reverse strand, counting down.
GGCTAACCTGCAAAAGGCCGTCGAGAAAGAGTTCGTGCATATTAAAATTCCCCTCCGAAATATTTTTGATCGTCCCGTACCCATTACTGACAATAGTGTAACCCTTTTTCAGGTCTGTAAGAATGGATTTAAGCTGCGCCAATTTTTCAATGTTGAGCGCCAGCTGCGCTATCTCATCGGTCTGTGCATTGGCTTTTGAGATAAAACCCAAAAACATTATGACTACCCATAGCATGATTAAGTATTTTTTCATTTTAGTTTCCTTTTAAACCGTACCAGGTACGGATGTTATCAAGATCATTCTTTTCCTTGCTCCGTTGAACAGCAAGCGTGATAATAGAGGTGCTGAAGGCGTTTGCAAAATCAAGCTGACCAGTACTTTCCTTATACAATAGGTCTATGCGTTCGATCCGCTCATTGTCTTTCATCTCCAGCTGCCCGCTTTGTACTACCTGTTCCAGTTTTTCGACAGTCTGATTACAGTCTGCTTCCAGCCTTTGGAAAACACCATCAAAATATTTTTTTTCAAGGCTGCTGAAAATGCCGGACTGATTATATTCCCGCTTTATGCGATCTACCTTTTTTGCAATCAATTCCTGCTGCTCTAAAATATCCCGGCCTCTGGAATACCTGCCAACTTCCGGGTTAACCGTTTTCAAGGAATTGAAAAAATCAGAATGCAGACCGAAGTCGCCGTTTTTAATGGAGCTAATGGTATTCAGGCCTTTCTTTGAAATATCGTAACCCTTTTTCAGATAACCGCCATATACCTTTAGGGCAGCGATCTGTTCCAGCAGGTATTTTTTCTGGGTTTTCTTTTGCCGGAGCCATTCGTCGAATGTTTGTGCCCTGACCGCACCTGTACTCAAAAATACCAGGAGCAGTATTATTATTATTTTCTTCATTTCCTGTCGCCTAATATGGGTTATTGTAATCCGTACATTTTCTTGATCACTGCTATTTCTTCGGCCGACTTGCCCCGGCTTAGGCTAAGCATCGCGTTTTGCTTATTAAAAACCTGCAGGTCTGCATAATTCTGTTCCATTTTCTCAGCCGCCGCATTAATGATCTCAATGCGTTTCGCATCGGTCATCTGCGTTTTAAAGGAATTGGCTACAAGCATGATCTGGTCAATGTTTTTTAGGGTTTCACCCAAAATGCCATTAAAAACACTGCTCATGTATTCAATCTCCTTTAAAGTAAAGTGGCTATCGTTACGCAAAAGACCCCAGGCATGGTTATATTCCTTGATCAGCCGGCTTTGCTTGTTGGTAATATCTTTGATGCGCTGGTAATAGCTGATGATGCTTTTCACCTTTTTCAGTTCATCAAAGTACTTTTGATATAGCTCCTTTTGCTTATCGGTCCAGTCCGTGATCTGATCCAGCTTTAGTTTGGACATTTCATTTTCCAGTACCTTTTGGGTATTCTGCAACCAGATCACTTTGTTCTGCTGCCGCTGGATCTTTAGATCGATGGCTTTGATTACTTTTTTTGCTGCACCTTTTATCAGGTCCAGAATGGGGATCTGAGCCGATACTTTTACCGGCAGGAAAGCAACGATGAAGACAATTAGCGCAATCTTAAAAATTTTCTTTCTCATGGTTTTTGCTTTATTGTTCATCAAATTCTTCAACACGATAGCCGTAAGACATTTCCTGTTCTACAAAGATCTTTTTGCGTAAACTGTCGAAAATACAATACCGGTTACCACCTATCTCAATTAAATGCCCATTGGAATGCCAACCATAGGTCGCAAGCCAGGTGGCTTCAACAAAAGGGTCCTCATGTAAATAACCGCTTAGTGTTACCCGGTATAAGCTGCCCTCCTTCGTTATCTTTAAAGTCCTGACTCCTGAAGATGGCTCCAGTCCCCGGGAGACGTAAACGGTTTCTTTTTTTATGGAGTTTAATGCTGCTAAGTGGCCTGTAAAAAAAAGATTAACGATCTTGAGCACCTGCACAGCCCTTTCGATTAAATTTGGCTTTTTCATTGTTATTAAATTTGAGTGAATAATGGTTTTTGCGTTTTCATATCAGCGACCAACGCTGCTATACCTTTTTGAATACTTCCATATTTCTTAGTGTACTGCGCTACCAATACCTTTTCTTTCTCTTCTGTTGAATAAGCATAATACTCTTCAGGAGAAACTTCGGTGCGGTAGACCCTGCTTTGAATACCGGCAAGGCTGATGAAGACTTCTTTATATTTCAGACGGGGATCGTTGGCCTTATTTACAGAAAGAACCAGCGCCTTTTCCTTATCGGTCAAGCCGAGCAGCTCCTGTATCTGGTCGAACTTATTCTGGTACTTGCTTTGATCGAGCAGGATCTTACAATCTGAATTATTAATGATAGCCTGCTTAACTACAGGAGAAGAAATTATATCTTCTATATCCTGAGTGACTACCATTGCTTCCCCAAAGAACTTCCGGACCGTTTTAAAAAGGTATTTTATATATTCTGCAAACCCCTCCTTCATCAAAGCCTTCCAGGCCTCTTCGATAAGGATCAGCTTGCGTACACCTTTCAGCTTCCTCATCTTGTTAATGAAGACCTGCATTATGATAATCGTACAGACCGGAAAAAGAATTTTGTGCTCCTTTATCGCATCAATTTCAAATATTACCAGGCGCTCCTGTAACAGGTTCAGATTCTCTTTTGCGTTGAGCAAATAATCAAACTCACCTCCTTTGTAATAAGGGCGGAGGACATAAAGGAAATTATTTACATCAAAATCTTTCTCTTTTACGCCGTCTTTTTCCAGCGCCGGAACAAAGTCTTCTTTCAGGAACTCATAGAAGGTATCGAATCCCGGAAACAGGTCCGCATTATGATCCAGCTTTTCGTAGTAAAGCTGGATGGCATTACTGAGCGCTACATATTCACTCCTTTTGAAAGCCTCGTCCTCACTTTTCCAAAGCGCGACAAGTAAGGTCTTGATACTTTCTTTTGTTTCGGTATCCAGGCTGTCACCCTCACCAATAAAAAACGGATTAAATTTTATAGGGTTATCTTCAGAATAGGTGAAATAATAGCCCCCTACCAAATCACAGAGTCCTTTATAGCTATGACCGACATCTACAATAACAATATGGGTACCCTGTTCGTAATAGCTCCTGCAAAAATGGTTTGTCCAAAATGATTTCCCGGAGCCACTGGGGCCAATCAGAAATTTATTCCTGTTCGTGGTGATTCCCCGGAGCATCGGTTCATCACTAATATCCACATGTACAGGTTTTCCGGTAGGCCTGTCCCCTAAGCGAATGCCTACAGGACTGAGTGATGTACGGGAACCGGTTTCCTGATTGAAAAAGCAGGTAGCCTGTTCGGTAAACGTATCAAAGGAATCGTTCATCGGAAAATCGGCTTCGTTCCCGGGTATGCCAGCCCAGAATATCTGCGCTGCACCTGCAGTTTCCTGTTTGGCAACGGCATCCATTTTGGCAAGTGCCGAGCTGACCTGGTTTTTCAGGTCTTTCAGCTGGTCTTTGTCTTTGGTCCAGACCAGGATATTGAAATGCGCTTTTACCGGAAGCCTTTGTTCTCCTATGGCCTCGTTTAAAAAATCATTTGTTGCATCCCGGGATATACTATTTTCCCGGCTGTAAGCAGATAAAGACTGAAGCCTTAATCTTTTGCTTTCCAGTTTTTTGATGGTTTTCTGGGCATCATCAATAAATACATATTGATTGTAAATGTGGTTGCAGGGCAAAAGCTGCCCGAGCGGACTGGCAAAGCCAACGGAGAATTTTGTCTTATCCGTACTGTATTTATCGTAGTTGATCCTGCTGCCGCAAAGGGCAGGAAGATCTGCTGCGTCTCCCAAGGTATATAGCTGGCAATGTTGGTCACCCACCTGTATGTCACCTTTATTGAACTGGGTATCCTTAACAATAAATTGATCTGTTTCTTCAGCAAGAAAGCAATACCGTTCAATAATGCCCATTGTCCGTTCATCGCTGTAAAAATCGGCATCCTTCAGCCGTTTCATTTCCACAAAACCGCTATCCTGCATGATCTGCCGGAACTGTCCGCAGGCATCCAAAAAATCCTGAAGCATGGCAGCCTTAAGCGTCTGCTCAGGAACGATGCTCCGGCGCAGCAGGTTTGAAAACAACGAGCTGCCGTTTTTACGGCCTGCCGGTTTTTTGGTCAGGAAGATATAACAGCTGTGATCAAGGTAAGGGCGCTCGTTAAAAAAGCGGTCACTGCTCCTGGATAGAAAGCTGGTGTCTTCTTTTTTAAAATCGGGTTTGAATTTGGCGTCTATAAACCAGTCCTGTTTATGCAGTATGCTGTGTTTAGGTAATACCTTGATGGCTTTTACCCACGCCTGGTGGAACGCCTCATATTCACCATTCGATAAGGAAAATAGTTCCGGCAGCTCAACTTTAAAGCCTACCGTGATATCTCCCTGTTTGCTGAGCACACAATCGTGCTCGATGCCCATCATGGGCATTAAATCATCAATCCACTTTTCCATCTCACAATTCCTTAAATGATTTTCTTTTTGGACCTTATAATTTTGGCCCCTTATTTTTCTTTTCTTTAGCAGGCAGTTTTTCTTGTTCTATATCTATATCCAGCTTTTTCTCTTTCCGGTTAAACTCGATAATTTCCGGGATTGAAGTTTCAGACCAGGGTACTTCCCTGGCAATTGAATGTTGCGTGAGTCCATAACGCATTATTGTTTCCTCCAAATCCCAACCACCCATCCTTGCGTATCCCACCGGATCAAGGTACTCTTCCATGGGGATCTCGATAATGACAATATTGTTAGGTAACTCTATGATTTCCCTTAGATCAAGCTCACGGTATTCATGATTTACAGGATCATAAGAAACCCAATAGTACTTCCCATCCGCGGTGCTGTCATACGCTATATCGGGGAACTTTATTCCTTCAGAAAGGAAATCATCTTTTGGACGCAGGGCATCCATTTTTAAATCAACATAAAAAGGATGGCCCTTAATCTCAATGACCGGAAGAATTCCACTAAGCCGCTGCGCTAACGCATCCCTGTTTACTATTAACTCAAAATCGGTTTTATCCTTTATTTCTTCTATTGTCTTCCCGGTCTTCAGGGACATGCCTACCGGGTCAGAATCACCCATTGAAGGAATTTTTACTTCCTTTACATTATCACTATCGTCGCTTTCGATATTTTTTGTATCTAAATCAAAATCCAGAATATAATGGCTTCCCCTATAATACATTTCGCTATACTGGATTGAATTATTGGGTTTGTAGGCTTGCCGGATTTCTTCCTTCATCACATCCACGATAAATTCTGTTCTTTCTATATTGATCCTGGGCAATGTTCTCGGAAGCTGATTAATGGAGTCCGAAATATTATTTTCGGCAATATCAAGTCCCAGGATAGAGCTTTCAATGGGGATAATTTGTGCTACATGATACGTTATACCCGGGTCGATATTCTCAGGGTCACCATTATCTCCATGGAGTTGCTGCCAGGCCACTTCATCCAGATCGCGGTAAGCCGGAAGTACAAATTCTACAATATGTTCCGGTGGAAGATTTACCGTATTGTCCGGAAAAACAACCTGCTCCCGTTTTTCGAGATCATAATGTCCAACATACTCCCATTCATCATCCATCATAATCCTACAATCTTTGAGATCCACAATCTTAAGACCTTCTTCAACCGGGTGCAATAGCTGGTTTTTCAAATCTACCAGGTACACCGTTCCTGCTATATCAACTTTTACCTTTTCACGTTCCATCCTCACAAAAAATTACTTTATCTTTTATTCGCCGGTTTCCTAAAAACCTTTCTACTGTTACACTTCACTACTTTGGGTATGCTACGGGATGCCATAAGCTTCATCATCCCATGCTCGCCGTATTTATTGCTCATTCCGTAAACTTTATAAACCAGTCCAGACCCGGCGGTCAGGATGATCGCAATACAGATATACTGGTTGACGCCAATAATGTAAAGCGTGGCAAAGAGAACCAGCAGCCCAAGGATTCCGGCACCCAGATACCATATATATTGAGCCTTAAGCCCTTTAAACTCGATACTTTTGTTGATCCCTTTATTGATCGCATATACACTGGCCATCGGCTATAATTTTAGTTTTACTTTTCTTTCGTTTTTAATTGCCGGAACCTGTTCCTGTTCAAATTCCAACTCTTCATCAAGTTGATAATCCATAACTGGTAGAAACACGCCGGGCCCAATTTCCAACCCTTCATCCCATACAGCTTCTACATCAATTGGCGCCAGATTATCGTCAACTTTCACCATTGCATCTGCTTTTTGTTTCTCCCTTATATTTTCTTCAATTTCTTTGGAAAGTACAAGCAGCTGGGCTTTCATTTCTTTGAGCTCATCTTCTCTTTCAAAAGGCTTAGCAACGATTTCCTCTAGCATCGGAAGATTGCGCTCAGCATCGTCAATTTTCTTTTGGTATTGCTCTTTAATATTACTTACCCTGTCAATCGCATTGAGAAAATAACGGGCTGCCAGCTTTGGATTATCCAAATTAGGTATACCGTAATTATAGGTGTATTTGATACCGGATTTGGGGTTTTCTGCATACAGTGAATTTTCGTATTTACCATAAGTATTTTCCCTTTTAATAATCAGGTCAAAGCCATATAGGGTGCCTATTTTTTCGATCTTCGTTGCGACATCTACCTCAAGAATTCCGAATTGCTGATACAGCCGCAAGACCTGCTTGCCGATATCTTCGGATTCAGTGCTTTTTACCCCGATGATCCGGACCGGGTTGAGCTTTATACCATCTTTATCGAATTGAAGTGCCTTTTTGTATTGTACCTCATCGGCAGTAAGCAACTCGAGAGTCCTCGCATTTTTCTCCTGCTCCTGCATTAGAAAATCTATCTGATAGCGTGACCGGGAAACATCCCTGAAATGAGCAGTTTTAAGGCTTTCCATAACAGCTACTTTTTTCTCCAGCTTGCTTTTCTCCAACAAGGAAGTGTCGCCGGAAAGAATAGCTATATATTCCGAAAAATTCATTCCGCTCTTTTCATCCATAGAGCCTTCATCGATGCTCCTTACATTCAGCTCGCTGTTCTTCATCTGTGAAATAAAAAGCTGTTTGTTCTTTAGCAGGTTGAACTTATAATTATCCAGGCTCTGTTCCACGGCATAGATATAGTTCATGACCTTATTGCCGTAAAAATTCTTAGCAATCCTGTTGCCCTGCCTTGCTCCCCGGCCGTTGCGCTGCTCCAGCTCTGATGGTTTCCAGGGAATATCCATATGGTGCATGGCTACGATACGTTCTTGTACATTCAAGCCGGTCCCTGCCTTCTCCGTGCTTCCGATCAGGATACGGATCTCGCCCCTGTTCATTTTTCGGAACAGCTCAGGTTTCCTTTTCTCTGACCAGTTATGGATAAAGGTGATTTCCTTTGCAGGTATATTAAAATCCTTAACCAGCTTATCCTTTAAAGCGTCATAGATATTGAACTGGCCGGGCTTCGGTGTTCCGATATCAGAAAATACAATCTGGGTTCCTTTATGGACCTGGCTTTTGGCATACCATTCGGCAACATTCCTGGCACATACATTTACCTTATTATCCGGGTGATCGCCATACCGGTGGGGATGCACCAGCCGAAGATCCGCAGACATTTTTTTTGCATAGTTGGTAGCAATAAGCATCCTTGCCTTATCTTCCGAAGATGAAAGCTTGGGCCTGCCCAAAACAGTTGCATCACCGTTTTTGGCAAATACCATTAAGCGCTTTATAAAATCCTGCTGGTCGGGTGTAGGTTTTATATTGACAAGCACCTCATCCAGGGCAGGTTTATCCAGGCTTATATGTTGTGCTGTCTTATAATCCGTGATCTCATTATAAAACATAGCCAGCTCCGGAACCTTGATAAAATGGCGGAACCGCTCTTTAGCAATGATCTGGTTAGTAACAGAAAATTCAAAGTCCGTGGTTTTACGGGCAAATACCGCCGCCCAGCCATCGAAGTTTTCAATGCCCTGCCGGGCCATTTCTTTCGGACGCAGGTATTTGAAAATAAGGTACAGCTCGGTCAGGCTATTGGAGATCGGTGTACCGCTTAAGAAGGTAACACAGAGATCGGAATCAAACTTTTGTTGCAGCGTGCGCACGGCAAAAAGCATATTGAGCGCCTTCTGACTGCCCTCTACATTGCCAAGCCCGGCGACCCGGTTATGCCTGGTGGTAAACGTCAGGTTCTTGAATTTGTGGGATTCATCAATGAATAAATGATCAATGCCAGTCTGGCGAAAATCTATACCCTCATCTTTCCGGTCCGCTATCCTGTGCTGTATGTCCCGTAACTTGCCTTCAAGATTGCTCTTCCTGATCTCCAGTCCTTTTAGCATCGATTTGGAAATATCCCCGTCGAGCGATCGAAGAGTATCCATGTCCATTTCGACACAATCCATTTCGGCGGATAGAATTTCCTGCTGCACTTCGGCAGCCTGGGGAATTTTTCCAAACTGATCATGGGTCAGTATAATACAGTCCCAGTTATTGTTTTTGATTTCGTGAAACAGCCTGAGCCTTTTAGAAGGCTCATAATCGTTTTCATCGGGTGCCAGTACCTTTGCATTAGGGTAGGCCAGCCGGTAAGTATTCCGGATCTGGTCCACATTGGCTTTGAGCGCGAGGATCATCGGTTTGGATACAATGCCCAGTCTTTTCATTTCCTGCGCAGCAATGATCATGGTAAGTGTCTTACCAAGGCCGACTTCATGATCAATCAGTCCACCCTTGTTCTGTACGACACGCCATGCAGCATCCTTTTGCGAGTCATACAAATCAGATATGCCCAGTGCGTGCCTGTCCAGGCCGGGAAAAGTCAGGTGGCTTCCGTTGTACTCCCGGAGCCGGTAACAGTTGAACTTTTCGTTATATAGGTTTTCGAGGTTTTTCTGCTCTGCTGCTGGCAATTCCTGGAGCCAGTTGATAAAACCGGTCCTGATGCTTTCAATTTTTTGGTGGGCAAGTTGTGTGGCCTCGTTATCCGGAAGCCTGATCTTCTCACCATCAATTGTTGTTTCATAAGTAAAATAGGGCGCTGTATTTTCCAGAGCATTTTCCAACAGGGTATATCCATATACTTTCCGCCCGTTTTTGGGCTCAATGGCATATTCCTGCTCGATCTTTGCATTACGGGAAACTGGCGTTACCTTGAATGCATCCAGGGACGGCAGGTAGTTGATTTTTGTTTCAACGGCAAAAAGCTGCGTTGCAAATTCTTCATAATACCGTACCGGTATCCACCTTTCCCCCAGATTGAAGTCCAACAGTTCAAACGGGATATTTTCCGGCTGCGCCTTTTCAAGGGCTTCAAGGCTTTTTTGATATTGTAAAGCATTTTCGGCATCAGGTGTCAGGCCCTGTATTTTCTTCAATCGGTCTACAACGTTCCCACTCAGAAAAGCATCAGCGGTCTGCCAAACACCCAATACCGGATTTTGAAAAACATGGTTCCCCAGTTCTGCTATGGTTTCAGCCTCACTTTTATGGATCAATTCTGAAATAAAGTCCAAATCAACTTTGCCCTTTACGTTAAGGCAATGTGCCAGCGCATCAACAGCATCCTCTGTTTCAAAACTGGATTGCGGTTTATTCAGGTTTATCGAAAAAATATCGGATTTGATATACTGGTCTTTTTCGCGCCGCTCCAGTGAAGAAAGCATGGTAATACCTAAAGTTGCATCGGCCAGCAAAAGTCTTTGGTTGCTTTTAGTATTGAGCTGTCCATATTGTTTTACCAGCCGGTCATAATTTTCGTTCAATTGCTTCCTTAATTGATCCGCCTCGTTCTGGGAACCGCCTCCGGCTTCAACAGTAAACAATTCCTGATAGACATCTCTTGTCTGGATGTACTGATTATAAAAATCCTGGTGGTCATTTTCAGCTAACGGCTTAAATAAAGGTTCTGCCTTTTCCCGGTCTGCAAATACCAGGTTTCCGATCTGGCTGCCTGATAGGACAAGCATTCCCTCCGTATAAAAAGGCTTCATATCCTGGAAAGGAATTGTGGCGCTACGATCTATGCCTAATGCATCTTCAAAATTCTTGTCCCCTTCATAGATATAATCATAAGCATATTGCTGAAGATCCTGGTTAAGCTTCTTTAATTCAAATCCAAGCTGGGAAGCATTCATCCACTGCGCGGATAAATCGATCTCTGCGAGGTTGGAATACAGTTTATAGGTATAATAATTTCCCTTAGCCGTTTTGCCCGTCAATAGCAATATGCTCTCATGCTCCGGGCGTTCCGTTGTCTTTACCGTGCTGATGATCCTTACGCTCTGTTTTTGAATATAGTTATGATCCTCTTCCTGCAGGTAGGAAAATGCTCTGTTGATCGTATCAGCTGGCATTGCCTCAAAAAGCCCTAATTGTACGGGAGCTTCCAGCTGTTTTGTTTCCGGTACGGGCAAAAAGGTGAGCTTTTTACCCGGGGCACTGATTTCTTTTGCCTCCTTTAAGGAAGGAAAATTCTTTTGTTTGAAATTGACAGAAAAATCAGTACTCAGCTGCTCCAGAAGGGGCTGCCGCAATAACTCCAAAGAGCCGGATTGGCATACCATTTCATGGGCCTTACCATATTGATTAAAGCCAGGACTAACCTCACCAAGATAAATGTGCTCATTGCCCGGTTTTGCTATATAAGTATTCAGGTTATAATCGCCGAACTGGTTTGCTGATTGAACGGTTCTAACCAATAATTGCTCGTTGGCAGAAAGCCCCTGCTTCGAAGCATTTTTTTGAACGATCAGCAAATGGCTTGGCGCTTCGGTATTTCCGGTATCTTTCATCAGGTTATCCGGCATGACCATAAGACTTACGAAATCCGCATGGTCAAATAAAAATTGCCGGGCAGCTTCGTTGGATGGGCTGTTTAAAAAGCCGTTTGTTGTAATATAGGCCAGCAGACCGCCATCGGCGAGTTTATCCAGCCCCTTCGCAAAAAAGTAATTATGGATTTTGCCCGTCAGCTGGGGGTTCCTGATCTCCGGATCATAAACCGAGAAATTGCCGAAAGGAATATTACTGATCACCAGGTCATAGTTCCCATTATCAGCAGCACCGGTTTGCTCCAGCCCGGTAACATGCACTTCTATTTCATTTGGGATAGTACTGCAGAGCGCTTGTAAAACCTTGCCTGTTAATAAATCCTTTTCAATTGCGGTGATCCTGGCATCCGGATAATTTGCCGCGGCTTCGGTTACAAAGACACCGGCTCCGGCGCTGGTTTCCAAAATATGCCGAGGTTCTATCCCATTTTCCTTTAAGACCTTGAATATGGTCTGGGGGATCAATTCCGGAGTATAAAAGGCGGAAAGGATGCTGTTCTTAAGGGAGGCAACTACAGTTTTAAATTCACCTTCTCCAAAATGATCCTTAAGCAGCGAATACAAAACTTCAACTTCACCGTAATATCTAAAATCCGAATCCGTTGCACCACGTGAAGTCCACTCAGGTCTGGTGCCCGGCCCCAGCAGAACACTTTTTATTCCGCCAAAACCTGAATACTTTTTAAGGTTGGCAATCTGGCTTTGATCCAGCACCTGGCCTTCGCGGTAATCCAGGGCTATCCGGATTGCCGCTATATTATCGTAAAGTTTATCTGCTGTATTATATGCCATCGTTCACACCTTTTCCGCCTCACCCGGGCATTGCTTTAATTCAAATACTCATGCACTTTGCCGATCACTGCATAGCGTAGAAACCGGTTATCTTCATTTGCTTCACTGAAATCAAAATCTTCGAAAGTTTCGCTGCAGCTTTTAATGAGGTTGAGCACCTCATACCGCAGCACACCTATTTCCCGGAAGTTTTCAAAGTCCTGTTGGAATTCTGTTTCAAGAATTTCAAGCAGGTAGTTATACCGGGAGGGCTTTAGCGCGACGGTCATCTCGTTAAGTGCCAACTCCTCGATGATGTAAGCTGGTTTCTCTTCTCCCATGAGCCTGAGCACAAGGGGCATCACCTGGCTTACCTTGTCTTCCAGATAAGTACCGGTCGTAAGATCACCTTCCAGCCTTATGAGCAGGTCCGGGTTATTGATCAGGATAAAAGCCTTCAGTTTTTCTTTAAGAATGTTTAGCATAGCAGTATTTTTTTTAGAGCCGTTGGCCTTTCTTTTTTGTTCTCATGCCCTGGATTTTCAGGCATTTTAACTCACGCACTTTTGGCGGCAGTAATTGCCCGGTATAGGTTGTTCCCTGCCGCTGCGACAGCCCCACAGGGTCCAGCACTTTTAGGGCTGGAACATAAACCTCTCTTACGGTCGAAGGATATTGAGCATGGATGCTATAATTCCCCAGATAGATATTTTTTGTAACGGTATCGTAAAAGAACCTGGTTAAACCTTCCTGTTCTCCGATGTCACCAAGGGTCATCCTGTTGTATGGGTTATCCACTTGGCGGAATTCATGCTTTTGTATATCCACAAAAAACTCGGTGCCCTTGATATCGACAATGGGCAGTTCCCGTTCTAAGGGATCAACCTGCCCGGCAGGTTTATATCCCATATATTTTTCCATGCCCATTATATCCCGAAGAATGATTTGATGATCGTTGCCACCACCACCAGGAAAATGCAGCTACCGAACCATGCAGAGGCTACCTTTGAGGTATCCGGGTCACCGGCGTTCCATTTCTGATATACCTTTACTGCTCCTATAAGTCCAAGCAGTGCACCGATTGCATACATCAGGTTACATCCTGAATCGAAATATCCACGTACCTTTTGGTTGGCTTCATTGATGCCGGCAACTCCATCCTGGGCCGTGGCACACATACTTGCGGCAACCAATACAAGGGTGATTAAACCCGGTTTTACTCTTTGGGAGATCTTGATCAATCCCTGCTTCACCTTTTCCATCTTCAATGATTTTATCGCTCCACTTGATAGCTTTTGCTATCCTTCTTTTTCTCAAATCCTTTCCCATGGCTCCCCGGCTGTCCCGCCAGGGAGCGGGGAAAGTTGCTGCCGGTTTCCACCTCATCCTCAAATCAAACCAACCACACCGGCAGCGGTAACTTTGCGGGCAAACCTTCCCCAACATCCTCCATTTCCATCCGCTGAAGGCTGCCCGCAATTCCTGTATGTTTTTATTTTGTACAGCCCTCAGAAACGAGCAGCTGTAATTTGTGTTGGCGTTTTATACAAAACGGGGCAACGCTCTCCACCGCTTATCCAATTCTTCCTCACTGAACGTTACCCCGCAAATACTTTCCGCATGTTGTATAATGAAATTATTAAGAGCGATCCTGTAGGCAGGTCTGCGTAACCCGCTATAGTTGTCCAGTCGTTGACTAAGCTGCTCCAGCAGTTCGTCCTTGCTGATTTCTTTTCCTGCCTGCTCCAGGATGCGCTCTTTTATATCGTCTATGATTTCTTCCAGTTCTTCAAAAGGATCAATATCCTGCCCACGGTCATCTTCATGGGTTTGCTCTTCTACGCGGTCGGCTTGTTTATTTCTTCTACCAGTTAAATTGTTTATGATCTTTTTCCTGTAATAGAGCAGGCCGATCAATGCGTAATAAACCAGAACAGCTATTATTACCGCCGTCCCATATTGCTTCCAGGTTATTGCTTCGAACATTTTCATATCTTTTGGTTTATAAATGACCGGGTTTATTCCCGTTGTTTACGATAGCAAAAGTGCAGCAGATTGGAAGGCATCTTTTACAACCTGTACCAAGGTTGTCCAGATTTATTTTTCGGAAGATTTTTATAAAAATTTGGTGGTTGACGAGCAGGCCGGAAGGATAACCTTTGTTAATCTTATCTGAGAGCTAGCAGACCGATTGTAAATAACTCATTTTACCGGTTTAGCTTTACAATTTTGGTAAAGGTTGAAAGCCTTTTTATACTGCTAATAATTCGTAAATTATCTTGCAACAGGATAAATTTTGGGCACAAAAAAAACCGCCTTGAACAGGCGGCTTAATAGGAACAACAAAAGTCTGACTAAATTATTCATCTTTTTGGTCCAGCATTCTATCTAGCGATACTGTGAGATCATCAAGGAAAGGATGCCGGCTCTTTTTCCGGATCAACATTCCGTGAAACACACGGTATGGATTCCCCACGTTCACATTAAAAGCAGCTTCAAGAACATTTACTACCTGGATCACATCGCCTTTACCAAAGTTGATAGCACCCCTTGCCTGCAGGGCATATGCCAATTCGATCAATGCCGACTTGGTATCAGTCCAGGTTAATTGGTTTTTGTTAGAAAATGAAGTTTGATTTTGGATATTGGTAGCTATTGGAGGATTAATCTGCTGATTCAGGTGAGCGCACAATTTTTCGTAAGCCTGCAGCTTTGATAGAATAAAGCTTTTAGGCGTTGTAAAGGTCAGGTCCATATCCAGCATATAGACAGGAACTTCAGAAGCATGAAGGTTTTTACGGAGAAACCACAGTTCATCAAGATTGCTGATACCTCTACGGTAATAATTATAAACATGCTTATTACGGTCAAAATAGGTTGCTTTAGCTTCAAGGATTTTAATATAATAATGCTTCAGCTCCTCTTCGGATCCGATCGGCTTATGGGCTTCCGTTTCGTAAAGTTCATTGTAAAAAATTAACTCACGCAGAAACATCGGCTTTATCTCCTTAAAAAAAATGATCTCTTCCTTTTCATCCTGAAATTTATAGGTTATGAAAAATTCCTTAAGTTTTTTCAAGATACTATCCATAAGATAAAATGACTGTTCGGCCTGTTGCAAGTGATTTTCCGTTTCAATAAAGATCCTTTGCAGTTCGGTATCCATTTTCGTTAACAGCGCTCTCGAAAACTTGTCCATATTTGTGGTGTTTGGTGCCTGGATTGATTCCATGTTTATATGATCAGTTATAATTGACTGAACGAAACTACATTGGAATAGACCCCATAGGATAGCGTCCAAGGGCCTTTATATCATGAAGTAGGTAAAGTAGAGGGTGAAATACTTCGTGAAATGATGAAGTATAAAAAACCAACCGATGCAAATTATTTTAAATTGGAATCTTTGGATAGAGTAGATGTATATCTGTCGGTGATATGTGGAAAATTGTAAGTTTATCGAGCAGATTCGCTTACGGTTTTTATGCAACAGGATGTAAACCTGGAATAAGTTACAGGCTAATACCTTAAATTCAAACCGCTACTTTCTGAAGTGTCTTATATGCTCACTTAAGACAAAGAAAACATAATCTTCTATGGCTTCTTCTTCAATAGAACTGACACCTTTCTGAAATATTCCTTTATTACGCAATTCGAACTGGTCATTAGGAAGAGTTTTAAAAAACTCCCGAAGAGAATCATTAATTAATGGGTTATAATATGCCATAGTTTTGGTAATCAAAACGTTCGTCCCAACCATATCAATAATGCATAATACCTCATTTAAATTAACCTGCATCAAAATTTCATGCTGCCAAACGAGAATTGGCAGGTTATTTTTATACTTGGTATTTTTCAAACGCGGTGTAACGATGAGATAGCACAAGAATAGAATAATGTTGAAAATGACCAGCGTCTCATTGATTAACGCCACCGAGATTTTGCCTTGACTCAAATGTCCTTCCCAAAAATTACCATAAGTAATACCAAACAGCCCCGTAATTTGCCATATCAAAATCCGTGGCGCAACCACACCAAGAAAAAATTGATGTATTCCGACTTTCAAGTTATTGGCTTCTATTCCATAATGTTTCGTGCACCATATATGAATCTGGTAAATATACTCCAGCACTAAAAATGTTAGGAAAGTGGTAAGCCCTTTTCCAAGCCAGTAATTATTTTCAGCAAAGTTTTTTCCGGTCGCTATCGAGTCGAAATCCAATACGGTTAATGAAACGAGTAAAGAAAAAAGGAATCTGCTAAACCGTGAAGGGTAATACTTTTTGTTATGTGCCTTACTTATGAAAATGGTAAATAATTTCATTACTTAAAATTTAATGATAATCTAGAATGCTCATCTATCTTTGTTTAACCCTATTTAAAAATTCCACCTTGTAAATTTTCCCAATGCCAATCAGCTTGCCGCCACCAATGTAGATATGCAAAGTATCATATCGCTCCATAAAATCCAGATTTATAATGTAAGACTTTTGCACCCTTATGAACTGCCGGTCGTCAATCAGCAGCTTATCTATTTCTTTTAAAAGTATGAAGCTTAAATATTTCCTGCTTTCGGTATATACTTCAACATAATTTGATGACCCTTTTATATACCTGACCTCTGCTTTCGGTATTTGAAAGGACGAGGCTCTTCCATCACCAGGAATAATTAGGAATTGTTTTTTTCCCTTTTCCTGCTCTTCCAATTTAACACGTACACGATTTATGGCCTTTAGGAACCTTTCATAGCCGAATGGTTTCATAACATAATCGACAACCCCATGTTCATAGGCTTCAGGACCATGATCTTTGTGCGCGGTAACGAACACAATTAAAGTAATGTTTTTTAATTCATTTGCCATCTCTGTACCTTTCAAGACTGGCATTTCAATATCTAAAAAGACTAGATCAGGTTTGATTTTTCTCGAAAGTATTTCTTCTAAAGCTATTTCGGGATGTGTTTGGGAACCTACAAGATGGGTTCCTGGCGTATTTTTTATATATAGGGAAAGAAGCGAAATGGCAGCTTCACTATCATCAACAATGTAAATTCCAATGTTTATCATATCATGATTCTTACCTCAACAAAGTATTCATTATCCTGGATCCCAAAATTGATTGAATGTTTGCCTGGAAAATATTTATCCAGTCGCTTGGTAATATTGTCGTGCCCTGAATTTTTACCTTGCTTACGCACACTCCTATTTACTTTATTGCTGGACATAAAATAAATTTGCTGATCAGCATAGCCAAATCGCACTAGCGCAGGACGGCTCGAATCCTTAAGATCACCATACTTAAAAATATTTGTTATAAAATCGACAAATAACATTGAGGGAATATTAACTTCTAGATGATCGGTAGCTTGGTCAGCAATAAAAGAAATTTCAAGTTCGTCGTTATGAATCAACTTGTGCAAGCTGATGACGTTTTCCATATTTTCAGCTTCCCGTTTTAATGTGGACATATCTGATTCTTTTTCTGATACCATTGCATACGCCATGATTTCAGCCAGCTGAAATATAGATTCTGATTCTCTGGGTGCTACCTCGTGGATTCTTAGGTATAGTGCATTTAAAGAATTATAAAGTAGATGAGGATTTACCTGTGACCGTAAAAAAGCAATCTCAAGATTGTTTTCCCGGCTCATCGATTCGCGCTTTAATTGCTCCACTTCAACCAACCTATCTGCTTTTTCCCGGTAAAATCTTGCATACCAATATGATAATGCCAGCGTGAAAATGTAGCTGCTTCTGGTTATAGAGCTTAAGCTATCATCTATCGTTAATCTGATCGAAAACTTGCCATTTATCCAGGATTCCAGTATTTCGTTTACTATAAATAAAACCATCGCATAAACCGGAATAATAAATATCGCAATGCAAATTCTGATTCCTTTTGATACTGAAAATCGCAATACCCAAGGCAGGAAAATCCAGGTAACTAAAAAGAAATAGGAAATGTCGAAAGCATAGAAAATGGTAAAAATTCCAATTGTAGCACTGGTACCGTTGATTAATACTTTGCCTGCATCACAAATGATGAATACAATCACTCCAAAGATCTGCCAGGCAATTACCTGGAAATTCTTAGGTAAAATTTTGGGTTGATAGGTGTTTTCCATAACTCTTGAGTATTTCACATCGTGAAAGCATGCTTTCACATAATAAATTTTGAACCGGGGCAATGTTGCCATTACCTTTATTAAAAGAGAAACGATAAATGATTTAAACCGAAAAAACCAGGAATCCATGAACACGAAAACAACACCACACCAGCCTGTCTTGACTAAAAGGACTAGCTTTATTTTCAAGAAAAGTAATAAAGCGAATGATGCAGCAGCCAGCACTTTGCATCCAACAACAACAAATACCGTTAGCACAACGGTAAGCTTTAACTGCCCTTAATACTTCTAAGCCGGTAACAACCGGCTTAAGATCTCCATAAAGTTAAAACCTAATCAGATAGCTATTTCATGTTTATCTAAAAATAAGCAGGTTAAAACCTTTCGGTTTTTAAGGTATTTAAAAGTAAACCTTATTTTCATTGATGTTTGGTGAATGATGCTTGGTTCTATGTAAGACTACACTGTTCTATTCGCCGTACTGTTTCAATGCTTCTTTGGACCTAATCTTATCTAAACCAAAATCCTCCAAATCTAAAACGCATCAAGATGAAACGTTTTAAATTAGTGCTCAGCGCGGCCGTATTGGTTGCTGCATGTTCTTCCACCGCCATGGCAGGAACTCCTAAAGTCGAAACTAAAGACGCTAAAAGTGAAGCGCCTGTAGAAACGTCTGTTAAAGCGAAACAATCGCATACCTATTGGATTCAAAGCCGTGATGGTAGCGATTATGTATTGACTAATACGCCATCGCCGCAATGTGGC
The DNA here is from genome assembly GCF_000633455.1 of Pedobacter jeongneungensis. Taxonomy (GTDB): domain Bacteria; phylum Bacteroidota; class Bacteroidia; order Sphingobacteriales; family Sphingobacteriaceae; genus Pedobacter; species Pedobacter jeongneungensis_A. The sequence continues at coordinate 131,992 of NZ_AYMG01000020.1, read as the reverse complement.
CAGGCTACTGTAGATCCGTGTAAGATCACAACTGACGATGATTTCTCCGGCACAATGAGAATTGATCAGGATAAAGTCGATTCCGAAAACGGAGTAACTATTGACGAGCTGCGGCCGGCATTGTAGTAATAAAGGTGCTGGGGAAATAAATATCCCCAGCATCTATTTTGCTTTTTTGATTTCTTCGATCAGTGTTTGGATCTTAAAAAGATCCGTTGTATTTGCCTTAACAATACGGTTATTTGAATCCGCCAATATAACCGCAGGAGCACCAGTGATGTTATTGTTCTTAATGAAAGGATGATTCAGGTTAAGCACTCCGGTGTAAAAATTGTATGGGTTATCCCTATCCGTATAAATACCACTATTGATACTTTTCACCCATCTCTTTCTTGATGTATCAATGGAAATTGTCACAAAAACCACCTGACTGTCACCTTTGAAATATTGCTCCACTTTGGACAACACATCATTATAATATATTGAACAAGCACTACAGCCAGTGAACCAGATGTCGAATAATATCACTTTCCCTTTCAATACGGAAAGATCAAAATCTCTACCGGAAGTATCAACAAAATTATAGTTTCCCAGAGGTTTACTCTGATACAAATTTCGCAAAGAACTCAGATAGGCAGAAACCTTTTTTGACCTGATGGTGTACTTTGCATCTTTATAAATGCTGTCGGCACTATTATCCGCCTTTTCAAAGGCGAATTGATAACCTATAAGTTCGTCCCTTAAGATTCCCGAATATCTTTTTTTTATCTCTCCATATATCCATGACGCACGCTCATCGCGAAATCTAAGCCTGGACTCCGTTTTCAGTGCATAAAAAAGGTATTTAATTGCAGCAGGGCTAAGTGATAGAGTCGTTGTGTCAAATGGCAGTATGTAATTTGTAGCATAAATGTCCTTCGACTTATTGATCAAAGACTCTATGATTTGGTCATCCAATTTTTTTCCTGCTATACTGTCTCTAAAAGATGCATAAATTCCAAATGCATTAACAAAGCATGCATCGGCCGTTAAAATTCGTCTTGAAAGGGAAGACATTCCAATAGAATTATCTTCAAGGACCTTCAGCCTGGCATTTATGATCGTTTTATTAGGGGAATTGAAAGTGGGATGAATAATAGTGTCCAAAACCTGTTTTGGTGGCAAAAATGTGAAAACCTTTTGACGACACTCATATTTTTCACGTCCTTTGCCATAAAATTTAGCCTGTACATTTCGCCCGATCATTTTACCAAAAGTATCTAACTCCATTAAAATCGAATCCCCCTGTTCCCACATAAAAGGTATAGTTAAAGTCTTAAAGTTTACCTCGCGTCCCTTTGCATTTGCTTTGTGCAGATCCCAATAACCAAATGTATCGTCGGTAGTGACTTTGAAATCAAAAGTTCCGTTTTCGCTCAATGTACTTTTGTATTGTACAACACCAAAGGCATTCCTATTATCTAAACTTTTCGGGCCGACAACCAGAATCAACGTATCATTTTCCGTTGCATTTTTACAACGGATGGATAATTGAAAGGACACCTTTGACTGGATTCGTTTTGATGGGGTATTCATTATATAATTTGGCTTTGCGAGCATCATTTGGACGCTGGACAGCAAAACTATAATCACGTATATGGATTGTTTTATTTTTAACTTTTTCATGCGCAATATATTTATCTATTGTTTTGTTGAATACCGGTAATTTGAATTTCACTGTCCGGAATAGGCAAGGTATATTTCGGGTCATTTGGAGGCAAAGAAAAGGTCTGTCCATTTATTGTTCTAAATAACGTTTTTGCAAATTTTGGATCTTTATTTAATCTCCTCAAATCTTCCCATCTGAAAATCCCGGTAAAGGCGAGCTCTTTTCTTCTTTCTGCAAGGACAATTTGTAATGCAACGTCTGCACTTTGGGCAGTCAGCAGTTTGAAAGTCCCGGTTTTAAACCTGTTTACCAAAAGCGTGTTTATATCCTGCATCGCTTCAGATGTCTTACCTGATCGCGCATAACACTCCGCACGTATTAAATAAGCTTCGTTAATGGATATTCCACTAAATGCTACGCTACTTCCAGAATAAGTTCCCCGGATCTTCCATAATCCGGTGGATGTATCTTTAGCATAAAAAAATATTTTCCTCAGATCATTATTATCATAACTGTTGTAGAGTTCCTGGTCAACAAAACCAGTATTTAAGGTAGTTGGCAGTATAGAAACATATCCATTACCAAATGCCAGGAATAATACTTCAGGATTACCTAATCCATTAGCTGGAAATCTGTAGGTGGTATTTAAGTTTACAACGCCATTATTAAAGTCTAAGAGTACCCCTGATTCCCGGATCGCCTGATCAGCATATTTTGATGCCATTTCAAAATTGTCCATATTCAACAATATTCTTGCTACCAAAATCATTGCCGCCGATTTTATTGGCCGGGTTTGATACTTCGCAACACTTGGAAGCAACGTTATAGCCTGCGACACATCATCTATAATCTGATTGTAGGTATCCTGAACGGTTGCGCGGCCGTAGATTACATTCACATCAGAGGTTATGCGTAATGGTATTCCCAGGTCATTTGATGCGTTGTTAAGGGAATACGGTTTTGCAAAGGTCTGAGCCAGATAATAAAATGCGTAAGCTCGCCAAAACAATGCCTGACCTTTAATGAAATTATATTCATTGGAGCCGGATTTAAGTTTTCCAAGTCCATCCAGAACTATGTTTGCATATTCGACAATAGTATAAAAATTATTCCATCCCTGACTAACATTTGTACTCCAAATGGACTGTTTCCATTGGTACAAATTCTTTTCTTCTTCTGGAGCTGCCGCCAAATTCACATCGTTTATATATATGTCATCCGTTCCAACGGCTCCAGCAAGATTAAAAACGCTAGTCAAAGTAGTTGTGTTGTCCAGGATAGCCTGGAAGTCTGCAAGTGTTTGAGGCACAACGTCGGCTTTGTTCCGTTTTACATCTAGCCATTCATCCTGTTTCTTACAATTGAAATGAGGGAGCATTATTATTAAAACTGCCAAGGCAGTAAAGAATTTCATTGTAAATCTTTTCATAATTATTTTATTAGAAGTTTGTATTAACACCGAATGCAATTGTAAATGGATTAGGTAGGGTATGCGTAACATTTGAGCCTATTTTATCCGGATCGATGCCCTCCTTGTTTGCCCTCCAGATAATCCCGATGTTATTAGCATAGGCATACAGTTGCAGCGCCCGGATCACTTTACTTTTGAGCACAGAACTGGTAAAGTCATAGCTTAACCTGACATCTTGCAGGCGTATATGATCTCCCTTTTCAACGAGTGCGTCTGAAAATTGGTAGAACGTATTGCGGTTGCTGTTGTTTGGATATACCAAAGAAGGTACTGAGGTAATTAATTCATCTCCGGGCTGCTTCCATCTTTGACTGAAATCACTACTGGCATTGCTCCCCAGGACATCCTGATAGTTTAGCGTGGTTGATGGCTTTCTAAAATAATAATTCAGCTTGTAACTGATGTTAAGAGATAGTCCAAAGCCTTTATAATAAAAGTCGTTCCGTAAGCTCCCGAACATGCCCGGCCTGTAGGAGCCATTGTATTTTAAGCTGTCCGGATTAAAGTTCCGGATTATACCTGCATAATCCTTACTTACCTTACCATTCAAATAACCCTGGGGATCACCACTAGTGGGATCTAATCCTGCCCATTGATAACTGAATAGACTAAACAATGACTTTCCTACAATTCCAAGTCCGGTCTGCATCGTACTTGAAGTTTGCAGTACATCATAACGCAACAACTTATCCGTGATACCGCTTAATAAAAGCGTTGATGACCAGCTAAAATGCCCGCGGATATTTTGGCTTTGCAAAGTCAGATCATAGCCTAAGGTTCTTGTCGCCGCCGCATTACTGGTAAAATTGGTAAAGCCCGTTTGCGGAGCCAGGGGAGTTCTTTGCAATAAATCCTTACCCTCTTTTTTGAATAATTCCAGAGAGCCGGAAATTCTGTTTTGGAAGGCGGAAAAGTCAAGGCCTAAATTCAAATTCTCTACCTTCTCCCATCTTAGTTCCGGATTTGGTGCAGTGGTAATTGCCAGCCTGCGGGCGCCAGTTATCAGGGCCGTCGTATACGTTCCGGTCAGATAGGCGCTTCCATTGTAAACATTACCATTAAATCCGTAAGTAGCCCGCAATTTTAAATAAGGTAACCAAGCCACCTTATAAAAATGCTCTTTGCTTATATCCCAACCTAATCCTGTTGACCACAGGGGTGTAATTTTATCATTGGTATTTGCTCCGAAAATGTTCGAGCCGTCTTTGCGTCCACTCAGGTTCAGGGTGTAACGGCTTTTGTAACTATATCCAACATTTGCAAAATGAGAGAGATAGCGTAATGTGGCGCCGGATACGCTTCCGTCAGGGCTAGTGATCATATTGGTCCCGGATGGATTAACCGCATAGGATGTATTGTAATTCAGATTTGTAACGGCTGTACCAAACTGGTCGTTGTACCCATAGGATGTCCTTGAGATTCCTTCTGAAGATACCTCCCTGATCTCTGCCCCGGCGAGAGCATTAACCTGGTGATCCTTTATTGTTTGGTTATAATTCAGCTGAGCACGTAGGTTATAAGTACTCAGCTCACTATTACCAATGGTCAAAATATCCCCCACAGGGAAAATGTAATTGAATGTATTAGATGATGGGGTATATTGGCTATAACGGTTGATCAGGTCCCGGGTATAGTAGGTGTCTTTACTTCTAAAGTCTGTATTTTTAATCGTTTCCTTTTCATTTTGATAATTTATCTCCGTACTTAATTGGGGTATGATCTGGTATTTAGCGCCGACTTTAAAAAGCACATCGGTAATTTTAGTAGTATTGTTTCCGTTTTTGATCTCGTCCAATGGCCTGTAATTCCAATCCAAAAAGCCTTGTTGCAATGTGGTTTGCAGGTAGGACGGTTTAAAGCCCTTTACGATCGGTAACGCATTGCCGTCAGGACCGGCAAACTGTGCGTAGGGATAAATGTTCTGGTATTTGCCACCAATCCCATAATCGCTTCCATACCGGTTGGCTAGGTTGTTATTTAAAATGTTGTTGATACTATAATTCAAACCACCAGTGATTTCCAGATTCTTTATTGGCCGGTAAGTATTGAATATATTTATTGTAGTCCGGTTAAATCCATTTCGCACCTCATTGCTTCGGTTATCATCCTTCCCAATAGAAACGGCATAAGTGAATTCCTTTGTTCCACCTCTGAGGCCAAGGGAATACTGCTGGTTGACTGACTTTTGATAAACATATTTCTCGTAGTCATTGCGCACATCAATATTTTTCAAAAGATCCAGTTGCCGCTCCGCTTCAGTACTTGTTATTGCTCCCGATCTTTGTTGCGTAAGGATGTCTATCACTGGCGATACAGGTGTCTGGGCAGTTGTATTGGTAATGTCCGCATTGAAAAAACCTGCATTAAATAAGATTTTTTCCACTTCGATATATTCAGGAGCAGAAAGGTAATTTTTATCATAAAATAAATCAGGCTTGTTTCCGATGGTCACATTGGTATTCAGCTCTACCTGCATTTTTTGATTCAGCTTCCCTTTTTTGGTGGTAATGACAATTACCCCATTGCCGGCACGGGCACCCCAGATAGAAGCAGCAGCTGCATCTTTTAAAATGGTAATACTTTCTATGTCATTGGGATTGATATTGCTGATCTCGCCCTCATAGGGAAAATTATCTAAGACAATCAATGGATCGGTACCCGCCAGAATTGTACTTCGTCCGCGAATGTTTAACCCCGGATTTCTTGATGAGGCAGCAGAGCTTCTTAAAACAGAAGAGCCTTGCCCGTTGAAATAAACACCGGGTGCTATGCCGTCAATACGTTCGAGGATATTTGTGGAAATCCTTCGGTTGAGCAAAGTATTATCGAGCTGTACAAAGGAACCCGTTGCGCGCTCTTTAGGCAAGGTCTGGTAGCCCGTACTGACAACACTCACCTCTTCCAGCTGTGCCTGACCCTCTTTCAGCGTAATGAGCAGTGTGGTGTTACTACCGACCTGCTGCTCTAAATTGGCGTAGCCTACATAAGAGAACTGGAGCACGACACTTCCATCCGGCACTTCGATCTGAAACCTTCCGTCTTTATCAGTTATTGTTACCTGGTCTGTACCTTTAAGTCGCACAGTAACCGCAGGGATGGGTTGACCTTTTTCATTCTGTACCTGACCGGTAATGGGAAAAGCTTTTTCATTATTTCTATTGCTTTTACGCGACTGGACTTTTACTTTTACAACAATTGTTTTGCCTTTGAGCACATAAATGAGATCCTGATCTTTGAGGCACGCATCCATGGCTTGTGTTAAAGTCGAATTATTAAGCGACAAATCAACAGGCTTGGCATCTTTTAAAATATCTTTTTCGTACCAAAACAGATAGCCGCTTTGCTTTTCAATAAGCGAAAGTACCTTTTCAAGCGGTGCATTTTTTACGGATAGGGTTATGTTTTGACCGTATACCGAAGCGCTGGTCTTCAGACAAAATAATGCGAGAAAAAAAACGACGAGGTTTGTCCGCATAATGATCGCAATTGGGTACCTGCTTTTGGTTTCCGGTTGGGTACCGGTAAAGCCCGTGCAGGTACGCTTCCGCTTTTTGCCAAAGGCATAGCGAAAGCATGTGTAAAATTTCATACTTTTGGGTTTGGTTGGTTGATAAAATGTTGGTCGCGCTGACATGAATTAACCCCAAATTTGCCGGCACCGTCTACAACTCGTTGCCGGCTTTTTATTTCAGGGGAATCATTAACTAAAACTTTCTTTTCTACTGCTTCATACATGTGGGTTTAAGTGCAACATTTGGTTTGTTATCTCAGGGACGAACGGTGAGTATTTTTTTCCCTTTTGCCGGCTCGCTTAATTTAAAGTGAATATTGCTTTCCTCTAAAATCTCGAGCACCGCTGCCAGATTTGAATTTCTGTAAATACCGCCATTGTATAATTTTCCAGGAAACTTTCCTTCAAATACAACATCTACATTGTACCATCTGGAAACCTGCCGCATGATGCTTCGGATATCAGCATTTTTAAAATAGATCTTTCCGTTTTTCCAGGCCAGTGCGCTTTCCAGGTCGGCAGGCTGCAGCTGCATATTTCCAGCCGAAGAAAGTACGGTACGCTGTCCTGGGGCTATGGTAAGAGCGTTACCGCCAGATGTAACCTTAACCCGGCCTTCTTCCAAAGTGGTAATTACGTTAGCCTCGTCTGTATAGCTGTTGATATTAAAATGGGTACCCAATACGGTAACTTCCTGTTGCCGGGTTTTTACAATAAAAGGATGGGCTTTATCTTTTGCTACTTCAAAGTATCCTTCCCCGGTCAGTTCAACGGTACGCTCTTTTTGATCGGCAAACGAAGTAGGGTATTTTAGCGTCGATGCGGCATTCAACCATACATTGGTGCCGTCGGCCAGCTTGACCTGATATTGACCGCCTTTAGGTACACTGATTGTGTTGAAAGCTATTTCGACTTGTTCACTATTTATACCGGGCTCATAAGTAATACGTCCATGTTCATCTTTCCGAACTTCAGTACCGGCCTGGGCTGCGATAGTCCCCGCTTTGATTTGATCAAGGCTAATTGTTTTTCCATTTGCAAGGGTCAGGGTTGCTCTATTTGTTCCCGGTGGTACAGAGGATGCCGCAATTTGTGGTATTTCTGTATGAGGAGCAGTTGGCCTGTTTAAATAAAGCAGTGTTCCGCAAAGGATAACGAATAGGGCTGCAGCAGCAGTAAGCTTAATCCATAAGGGTAGCCTTCGGATATTCTTATGCTCTTTCGCTACTATCCTGGCTTTTAGCTTTTGGTGCATCCGGTCCCGGATCACGAGCGGATTTGCGGCATAGCCTTCCGGAAGTTCCAGCAGGCTGTCCTCAAAATGCTCATACCACTGATCATAGTAGGCTTGTTCGGCAATGGTCTGCTTCCTGTTCCTGATCTTATGGGCAATTTCCAATAATAATTCCCAGTTGTATCCGCTTTGCATAAGGTGGTCTTTACCTTATAGTCAGCATTTTTTAACACAACCCTTGCCCGAAATGTTTTTTTATTTGGATAGCAAATCTGATCCGGTAAGAAAAAGCAAAAGGCCCGGTACGGCAACGCCAAGGCTACCCCGCAGCTCTTTAAGCGCTTTGCTCATATGCCCCTCTACTGTCTTTTCCGAAATATCAAGTTCTGCTGCAATCTGCTTATTGCTCAAATGCTGCTCCCGGCTCAACCGGAAAACGATCTTGCATTTTTCCGGCAGGCGTTTTATAACTCCTTCGATCTGTTCCCTCAGTTCTCTTTCAAAAGCATAATCTTCCGGTGACGGGGAAAGCAATAGCGTGTAGTCCGGCAGTTGTGCATCCCGGCTCTGTTTGCGGTAAAGGCGATCCATGAGATTAATTACCCTGTATTTTACGGCAACAGCGAGATAAGCAGATAGCGAATGTTTTAATTCAAGGGTGAGCCTATTTTCCCATAAACGGAAAAAGATATCCTGGACAAGCTCTTCCGCTTCTTCAGGGGCATTCAGGCGCTGGCAGGCTTTGGAGAGTAGTTTGTCCCAGTAACGGAGATAAAGTGCAGATAATGCCTTTTCATCATCCTGTTTAAGAAGATCGACCAGGGCGGTATCAGAAAGGGCTTTGTAATTATCCACGGGATTTAAACCAGTTATGCAAACTTTAATTTGTTTAACTAATATAAGCATTTTTTTACGCTTAATAAAATCTTGTGCTTGCTGGTATTAAATTTACGGCCCATTCCAGGGCCGTAGTCTTTAATGGTTTTATTGGTAAAAAATTCTGATCTGAAGCTGGCCTGTCACTTTCACGCCATTGTTAGGCTCAAATGTGTATATTAGAGCATTACCCTTTTCCAAAAACTTCGCGCCGATTGTCTGCAATGGAAATTCGATTTTAATAGGTAGCTGATTTTCGATACTGTCTGCAACTTCGGTTGAAATGCTGTCGATAAACTTAGGGTCGATAAGCTGAAGATAGCTGGCCTGGTTACTGTCCAGTGCGAAATTATCGGCAATCCAGTTTTTAAACGCTGACCGGATCAGTGCAGTCTCAATTTTAAGGTTCGTGTCGGGAAGGGCATATAATTCTGATTCTTTAGCGGCTACGCCATCTTCGGTAAAGGGTTTTTTGATCATAAGTAAAATGTTTTAGTGAAATAATTCTTAACTAATATCGTTTTTTAAAGAATCAAACATGGCCGTGTAATTTACGTTTTACATTTGGCTGGAAAGACCGGAAACCCTCATGAGTGAACTCGCCCTAACCAGGAATCAAACTGTTAAATACAAAGACCTGTATTTACGGTTTGCCTTATGTCTTATAGCTTCCCATATCCTGATCGTTTACGGAGAGCGGTTGACTGCATTTGAGATGATGCTGCTTCCACAATACTATTATGCCGTATTGAGCAGTGCTGCAATCGCCCTGTTTATTTTCAGTATCATAAGATGGATCGTGATAAAACTTGACGGTAAATTTGCCTGGAACGACTTGCCGCTGCAACGTTTTGGCATGCAGCTATTTTTCGGCCTTCTGCTCCCGGCCATAGGTGTGTTTCTATTAGTTGCTTTTTATTTCAAGGTCAGAGGGTATGATGTAATGAAAACAAATTACCTCCGTTATGATTTCCAGGTAGTAATAATGCAGCTGATCCTGATCAACCTCTACTATGTTGCCTACTACTTTTTTGAACAGCTGTCGCACACGCGCAGGATTTTATCCGATGTACTTCAAAATAAGGCTGAATCCGGATCGGATAGAAAGGAAACTTTTATGGTGAATAAGGCAGACGCTAACCTTATTATCCATATCGATGAAATAGCTTATTTTTTTCGGGATGAGGATACCAATTATCTGCGCACAATTACAGGGGAAGATTATTTTGTGAACAACTCCCTGGATGAAGTACAGCAACAACTTTCCACTGAAAAATTTTTTAGGGCAAACCGACAGCTTATCCTGCATCGCCAGTCTTTGAAAGGTTTTAACCTCTTGGAATTTGGCAAATTGCAAGCTGACCTCACCCCTGCTTTGAAAGGTGAGGCTATCATAAGCCAAAAGCGGGCACGGGATTTTAAAGTCTGGCTGGATAAATAGCTTCCGACTTGCTCAATCTGGTTTAGATTGAGAAATCAATCCAGCAATATCTGCTACGACCTTTTGAACAAACCGGTTTAAATTCTGTTCCTATATAGCGGATTGGGTTTGAAAGCCCCAAGTCGCAATCTTAGTTCTCTGAGCGTTGAGCCGGGTTTCTACCCGGCTTTTATCATAACTAAATAACTTGATTCAGCCTCGAAATACAAATTATCGGTCTGCACAGGTATATATAGAGGTGATTAAGTTCAACTTGATTGTGCATATTGGAACCATTCGTTTAGAGATGATTTAGAAAAATTACAAGCAAAACAGGGGTATTCTGTGGGGAAAACGCGAAAATTGACCCCTCCTATCCAGAAGAAAATGGGTCAATAATATTGGTTACCGCTGACATTTTAGCTAAAGTCATTTTTCAGTCCTAAGCGATAATCTAACTTATTTATAGAATGTTTGTTATATGTTAGCAATGCAATTTATTACATTGATCATTGGGATAATGTAGTAAAGTTGGGTAGCCTGCAATGATGACATTAAAAATAAAATTCTTAAAATGGTGAAACGTGGATTGGTCTGGTTCAAAAATGATCTGAGGGTGCATGATAACGAGGCCTTGGTTAGGGCGCATGAGGAGTGCAGCGAACTGCTTTGCTGCTACTGTATCGAAAGTTCAGATTTCGAGACACTCGAGCTGGGTTTTAGGAAAATGGATATCAATAGATTCGTGTTTTTGAAACAGTCCATCGCTGATCTGAAGCATAACCTGAAACTATTGGGCGGGCAATTATTTATCGGATCGGATTCAGCGCTTATTACCTTACCTGAGCTCGTAAGCAAATATGGCATTACCGACATTTATGCGGAAACACAATATGCCAGTTATGAGCTAGACCTTGTTGATAAGGTAATTGCAGCATTGCCGGAAATCGAATTCCATTTTTATTGGGGCAAGACCCTTTATCATAAAGACGATATTCCGTTTGAAATTTCCAAAATCCCATTATCCAGCAAGGCTTACAGGATACCTGCGGCAAAGAAGTCTGAACCCCGAAAGGTTTTTGGAATATCTAAGAAGATAACTCCGGTGAAAAATGTAAAGAGCCATGCCTTTCCTTCTTATAGTAAATATGGTTTCGATAAATCAGAATACGACCAGGCTGCACCATTTCTGAAAGGCGGTGAATCCGCCGCGCTAGAAAGGCTGCAATACTATACTTTCAAATCCGAACTTTTAACTGGCTACAGGTGGAGCAGGAACAGGTCAGACGGACTGGACTATAGTTCAAAACTCTCTCCATACCTGGCACTGGGCTGCATTTCGCCCAGGGAAATATATGAGAAAGTGGAAGCCTACGAAAAGGAAATTAAAAAGAACCAGAGTACCTGGTGGCTCATTTTTGAACTGGTCTGGAGAGACTACTTTACTTTCAAGGCAATGCGCCTGGGAACTTCGATCTTTAAGACAGCAGGCTTTAAAAATAAGGATAGGGAATGGGAAAATGATCCAAAGAAATTTGAGCGATGGTGCTCGGGAACTACCGGCATTCCTTTCATCGATGCCCATATGCGGCAATTAAACCAAACGGGTTTCATGAGCAACCGCGGTAGGGTGAACTGTGCAAGCTATTTCGTTTATGATCTTAAACTGGACTGGACCTGGGGTGCAGCTTATTTCGAATCAAAACTTATAGATTATGACGTTACCTCCAACTGGATGAACTGGCACATGCAGGCTTTCGAAATATGGTATACCAATCCCGTCCATCAATCCAACAAGTATAAGGCGCAGGATTTCATCCGCCGATGGATACCTGAACTTTCATCTTGCAACGACATCGAGGTTTTAATCCCCTGGGAATTCGAGGTTCCCCAATATCCCAAACCGATAGAAATTTTTAGTAAGTGGATCCGTGCCATCAACCTGATCATGAAAAATAAAAGCTGATCATGCGGGATAATGCAGGATACAATATCTGATTTAGATCCAATATTTTCCTACGCTCCCATCCCGTAAGCTGATTCTACATTCCCGAAAGCTCACCTGCATCTGATACTAAGACGAATTCTATATAAATTCTTCAATAAAGATGTCATTCCTGAGCGACGTTTATTACTAATTAATCAATAAAATTTTCAGTAAATACTTGAATATCTGGATTTAATATTTTACATTTAATTAGGGACGAGTGACGACAGCATAGAAATAGCTCTCCGCCTAACCAAACAATTTTAAATTAAACCTCAAAACCAAAACTTATGGATCAGCCAACCAATGCAGACCAACAATCATCTATTCCAGCAGGCTGGGTAGGTGGTTTTTCACAAAATCCTCCCGATCAGCCTTATCCGGAACCGGATCTCCTTTCCTCATTGAAATTTCAGGACAATCTTGACAACATTTCCAAAATTAATCGGATGCTCAGGGCAAGGTGGCCTGAATTTAGCTGGGAGGTTAAAAATGGCGATTCTTCCACAAGAATGTACCAAATGTTCGCACCGGATATTTCAAGGCTCGGCTACGATAATTATGGCCAGGTATGGTCTATCATTTGCCCTCAGCAAGGGGTTTATTTCCCATCTGCAGGCGTTACCATGAATATCGAAGTTACGGTAACCGGTAACAGGGGCTGGATTGACGAGATGGCGCCTAAGAATGAATTATTTGCAGCCGATATTAAAGTCAAACCGACAATCTGGTTTAGTTCAGATGATACTGAAGGCTTCTTATGGCGACAGCTGTTAAAGCTTAACAACCTATGGTCAGAACAATTGCCTTTAAGTAAAGCCCAGGGAGTAAGGATTACTACGACTGGTGAAAACGGGCAGGATGATTTTGTGCGGGTTACTATGGGAACATATCCGCAGTGGCCATTTCCTGCGAGGGCAGATCACACCAGTGATTATGCTTGGGCTGTGGCGCACCTGGCAGTCATTATAGGCGGCATTGTCCCATCTTCTGATTTAAAGGTACACGAATTCAATACCAAAGTTATGGAACTGTTCAACCTGGGATCAGGTAACCTGCTACAGGAAAACACTAGCCTGATATGGAATCTTTGGGCAGGATCTCCCGAATTGGTAGATCAGCAGGAATGGCAGAACCATGCAACTTACTGGCGCAATTCTATTGATGTAAACCATCAACCTGCTGAAGGTGCAGGAACTGCAATTACAGACATCAACGGCAATTTATTTATACCCGATCAGGTAGCCCTGGATTTGAAAATTGCTGAATTTGGAGCCTGGATCGCTTACCAGTTGTTATAGACATCTTGTTATGAATACTTTGAACTAATAAATTTTATTATTGTTGCTACTATACCAATGAGATGATGTAGTCATTCATCGGTATGTAAATTTCTGTGATGATTAGCCGGGTTTCTACCCGGCTATTATCTTTACATCAGTTTATTGGTTTCATTTCCTATGTCAAAGCAATTATGGACACCGCGTTGTTTTTTATTGTAAAACTCCTGTAATGCTGTTCCCCCATACATGCAATATCCCTGCTTGCAAATCAAAAATCATGAAGTAAAATAGTGTACCGCGGATAGTTGGTTCAATTATTTACCCTTGCACTTTGTATATAAATTGACTAAAATTGCTGTTATTGTTAACATCAACTATCGGTTCGTGGAAAAAGTGAAAGTAAAACGGGTATTCGGCAACGCGGAGTTTGTTGGCCCGGCTAAGAAGTATGGTTTAAAATTGGGTCACCGTTATCAGATACGGATTGCTTACCTGGTAGATTCTGGAAGCCTGCAGCTACATCTCGATACCCAGGAAACTTTATTCTTTATTGATTACTTAACGCAACATGCCTTCGATAAAGAATGGATAGATTTTAAAAAGATATCCAAGAAAGCCTATGAAGAAAGCTCGTCTAATTATTGATTTGAATGCAGGTTAAATATAAATGAAATACAAACTTTTTCTGCGGTAACTGGTTTATTCTGTACTTAATCTCATAAAATGGAAAACGATAAAGAAATTGTCAGCGACCTAAAAGGTCTTGTAAACATCCTCAACGATGGTAAAGAAGGCTATGAATCCGCCGCAGAAGCAACGGATAATGTAGCGCTTAAAGCACTGTTTGGTAAATTTGCAGCTCAAAGAGCAGAGTATGCCCAGGAATTAAAAAGTCATATTGTTATACATGGCGGAGATTCCGATAATACAGATGGCGGCATATTAGGGGCCCTTCACCGTACCTGGATCGATATCAAACAGGCCTTGAGCAGTAAAGAAGATACTGCGATTCTGGAAGCTATCACTACAGGTGAAAAAGCGGCATTGGAAAAATATGATAATGCCCTGCAGAATTATCAGGAACATGCAGACCACTTTGCCCTGCTTGAAAAACAAAGAGCTGGTATTGCTGAAGCTTTGGCAGAGATAGAATCACATTAAATACTACGAAACAATAAAGCCGGTCAAGCCGGCTTTATTGTTATATCAGTAGTTTGTTATTGCGATCAAGAGTGCTAAAACACTTCTGCATTTTAAAAAAATGAATTTTTATTTACGCGCTACTCTTCTTTGTAAATGTCAAACCTGGCAAATGGAACCTTGCCAAAATCCTTCATCGTTTTGACATCAGTCTTTGTTTGCTCTGGCTCCGTAGCATGAAAACTTTCTCCTCCATCTTTGTAAAGAAAAAAATTATTATCAGCAGGTGAATATTTAAATGTGACGATCCTGGTCCAGCGCCAGCCGCTGCCTCCATAATGTTCGACAGAAAAATAACCGTTCTTGATCGTGATGCCGGTAAAGGGATCTCCCATCTGACCTCCGCAGTCTACACAGTACACAGCATTGTCACTTCGGGCTAAAAGTTTGTAAGCATTATTTTTTTGACCGGTAAGAATCAGCAGCGGTCGTCTTTCCGGATGCCCGGAAACATCTGAAGTATTTTCTTCGCCGATTTTGTACAGCACCAGAATGGCATCCAGATAATTATCCCTGTTGAGGTCACCTTTGGTAAGGTCAAGTGCTTTATATCCTTTGGGAATAAATTGCTTTAGTGCTGCAGGGACTACGATCTCTTCTTTGGGGGCTTGGGCATTGGCCCTGAAGCCAATCGCTACCAGCAGACAGGCCAGGCAATAAGTAAAATGTTTCATTCAATAAAAATAGTGTTATTATATGCAGCGGACAGGTTAACTTTAACTAATTGATCTTAAAGTGTTATTGAGGTTATCGGGACAGGTTTATTATGGTAAAAATTGCGATGTCATCTTTGCCGGCTATACCCAGTTCTCCGTATCGCGTACTTCCTGATCCCCACATTGTGCCATCGGTTTTAATGATGAGCGAATGATAATCACCGGCAGTAACCTGGGCCACATTGTCTGCTACCCTGGTGAAGCTGGTCTTATCCGGGCCTTCGACACCAAAGGTTCCGTAGCTATTGTAACCGGACGCCCACAGGCTGTTATCCGTCTTGATGACCAATGAAAAAAAGCGGCCGCCCGCAAGCCCTGTTACGTTGTCCATCACTTTGGTAAAGGTAGTGCGCTGCAGTTTATCGCCCAGCCCTAGCTCGCCATAATCATTGCTGCCTGCAGCCCATAAACTATTATCCGTTTTTATGATCAGGGAATGATATTCCAAAGCCTTTACCGCTTTTACACCATCCATGATTTTTATAAAACCGTCCTGGTCGGTCGTATTTCCGGTACCGAGTTCCCCTTCGATATTTCGGCCTAATGCCCAAAGACTGTTGTCAGTCTTTAGAAGCAATATATGACCCATTCCAGCAGATATTGAAAGAACATTATCCGCAATCTTTGTGTAGGCGGAGATGACATCAGCTTTTGAAAAGCCTGTGCCAAACAGGTTCCGGTGGTTAAAGCCCACTGCCCATAGTGAATGATCAGCTTTGATAATAAAACCGTTTTCTGTGCCCGCCTCGATCTGCACAGCATTGTCAAATACTTTGATAAAGCGCCCATTCGGTTCAACATTGCCGGTACCCAGCTCTCCAAATCCATTGCTGCCGGAAGTCCAGACGCTGTTATCATTTTTTAAAATAAGAGCCCTGGAATCTTTTATCGAGATATCTTTCGCCTGGTCCGATACCTGCACAAACGATTTCTGCACACCACTTGCACCGGTTCCCAAAACCATGCTGCTGTTCTGCCCCGTCGCCCAAACGTTGCCTTTATCATCCAGGCTTAAAGTGTTGGTCAATGTAGTAGACACCTTTTGAAAATGGGAGTCGGCAACAGGTAAAGGATCATCTTCCACGTTTGTTTTTTTGCAGGAAGAAAGCGCGGCTATAATGGTTATAAAAAAAAGGACATTGTAAGTGTGGGGATATTTATGGATGCGGGACAGATTAGATAGCATTACATCTTGAATTTAAGTTCCCTTATAAACCTTTCCGGTGTATCTTTTGTTTGGGATGAACGCCAATATAATTTTGGGAAAAGAGTTTTGCTAGCAGTGTAAATATTGATTCCGATAAATAAAGCGCCAGGTCTAAGTGTTCTGGGAATATGAAAAATCTACACTTGATACTTAGTACCTTGATTTTATTATCACTGGGTTCCACAAATGGCTTTGCGCAGCAGTTGGAATCCAGGATGAAAATCCAGCTAAAGATCCAGGCAGGCGGCAAAGAAATTATTACCTCCCTGAACAGTGTCAGCACCTCTATATCCCGTTATGAGGCTGATCCCGCCCGGACAGGCGGTGTGAAAGGTGGGGTTAAAGATTCTGTAAAGAAAGGCTAGGATAAGACCCAATCATCTTTGACTGGACAAAATTCCTTTTATCTGCTACTGGATACCAAGGAAATGTCGGATCAGCTGCTTTCGGTTCTCCAAAAACGATAGCCGGTTTTAATGGGACCATTACGGTGACAAATACCTACGGCAAGCTGCCAACCAGGACCTTATCGTGTTCACAGGCAAGCATGAGTTCATACTCAGACCGGTTTTCATCAGGATATTATGCAGAAACATTTGGAAGTGCATCACTTTCCATCATCTGCAGATCAATTTCTACAAATGGGATTAATATTGAGCAGTAGACATATGCGCAGTATTTAACATGACTTTATCGTAATCTAACTCCTCAACATAAATAAGTCAATGAGAAAACCACCCTTGATAAGGGTGGTTTTTTAAGGAATAAATAAATTCCGGTAGCCATTTAGATGCAAATGAATGAAACGATTCTAGAATGCCGATAATAAACACTCTAATTTCCAATGGGATTGAAACTTATGCGACCAATGCTTTGATCCTTTTTTCGAGATCGGCAATATCAAAGGGCTTCGAAATGAAATCATCAGCTAACGAATCGTTTAACGCAGTCTGATTACTGACGCCTGCAGACATTAAAATTACAGGAATACCTGAAAAACGTTTATCTGATTTCAAGTCCTTGCATACCTCAGCGCCATTGCCATCAGGTAAATTGATATCCAATAACACCAGATCGGGCTTTGATGCAGCAATCCGGTCCTGAAAATCATTTACGGTCGGGCTACAGGCGATTCTAAAACCGCTATCCTGCAATATAAGTTCAATTATTTCCGCAATATCTTTATCATCCTCTAAAACAAAAATTAAGTTTTTCATTTGTAGTCTTCAATTTTCATAGGGTTCGTAGGAGCAGGCCCCTATTTTAGGTTATTATCTAAATTCAATAACATTAAAAACTGGTTAATTGTTACCCTTTTTTGAAAAAATATTTTGCCAGGGTTATTTTAATGTTTATGAAGGCCCTATCTGTATTTATTTAGGATAAGTATGGTCCAAAATGATAGCTACTTTTTGTGAAGATGAAAGACACAAAAGTTTAGTCAAATCCCTGTCATTAAAATGATGTAACCACAATGTGTTCAAAGGTTATTTATAGGTCGAAGATATTCTTATGTTGCGTAAACCGGTAGCCACAACACGATGGTTGCATTTTGCGAAACAATTCTGTTATTTTATATTTGCAATCTGAAAATATAAAGAATTGCCGGAGCTAATTATCCGGTGTGCTGATGATAAATTTTATTAATTCGATGGGCAGCAAGGCGCTGCTGGACATTTTGATGATGTCGATGGATGCCACAGCCATTTATACAGGCCCGGAGCTTACCATACAGTTAGCGAACGATGCTATGCTTAAGCTTTGGGGCAAAGATAGATCTATACGGGGGCAACGTTTCGAAGATGCACTTCCGGAAATGAAAGGCCAGCCTTTCCCTGAATTACTGAAATCAGTATGGCGTACCGGAGAAACATACGAAGCCAGGGACACCGCTGCAACGCTTGAGATCAATGGCAAGCTGGTCACATCCTATTTTGACTTCGTGTACAGGGCCATCAAGGACGAAAATGAAAACATCATCTGCATCTTGCATTCTGCAAAGGATGTTTCTGCCAGGATCATAGCCTGGGAAATGGTAGCGCAAAAAGAAGCCAGAGAAAAAGAGATCAATGAAGAGCTCCATACGGCCAATGAGCAGCTTTCGGTCCTCAATGAAGAGTATCAGGCTTCAAATGAACAATATCACGCGCTTAATGAGGAATACCAGGCCACTAACGAAGAACTCAATGCTTCTAATGAAGAATTCGCTGCTTTGAATGAAGAATTCCAGGTAACCAATGAGGAGCTTAGCCTTGCCAATGAAGAGCTTAATGCCAGCCGTACTGTTTTAAAAGATGCCAATCTCAAACTCGATGCGCTAAATGCTGCGCTTCATCTGGACAACGTTCAATTGGCAGCAGAAACCAAAGGGACCCTGGCCCTTTTGGCCGACGCCCCTATTGCTATTGCTCTACTGGACGTCAAGGACTATCGTATCATCAGCGCTAATGCCTATGCTTTAAAACTTTGGGATAAAGATATATCGATTTTGGGTAAGCGCCTGGCGGAGGTGTTGCCGGAACTTGGTGAACAGCATTTTATCCATAATGTTAACAAGGCCTTATCTGAACAGACGGTAATTTACAGCGATTCAGAAAGGGTTTTATTGCCAAAGTCCGGCGAACTCACACCCTACTATTTCAATATCGTTTATAAGCCTGTCTTCGGGGCTGATGGTTCTGTATCTGCAGTAATGGTGGTTGCCAGCGATGTATCTGAACAGACCATGGCTGCCCAGGTCGTGTCGGAATCCAGGGATCGCTTATCACTGGCACTTTCCACCGGAAAGCTGGGATCTTATGAACTGGATCTTTCGACCCACAAAATGATATGCAGCGACCAATGCAAGGCTAACTTCGGAAAAGCTGCAACAGACCGGTTTGATTTCGCGGATCTGATGGAGAGCATTCTTCCTTCCTTCCGCAACGATGTGCAGAAAAATATCGAGGATGCAATAAAACTCCACGAACTTTACGAAGCAGAGTATCAGGCCAGGCTACCCGACGGTTCGGTAAGATGGATACATGCTTCCGGGAAAGCCAATTATGACGGCACAGGTAAACCTCTGACCATGACCGGCGTTACCAGGGATGTAACGATGCAGAAACACTACGAACAGCGACAGGATGATTTCCTTACTGTAGCCAGCCATGAGCTTAAGACACCGATTACGGTTCTGAAAGCTAACTTTCAATTGCTGGAAAGAATGAAAGATAGTATCTCTCCCCAGATTGCAGTAAAGCTGATCGAATCTGCAGGCAATAGTCTGGAAAAATTTAATGTCATGATCAATGAACTCCTTGATGTCACCCGGCACAGAGAAGGTAAGCTCAAGTTAAATAAATCAAAATTTAACATCGGTCATCTGCTCAAAGGCTGTTGCGACCACGTGAGGCTTGCTGGCAGCCACGAGCTTATCATTCGCACGCCGGATATTATGGTGTATGCCGATGAGCACCGGATCGATCAGGTACTCGTCAACCTGGTTAATAATGCAGTAAAATATTCTCCTGCCGGAACTGCAATATTTATTACCGGTGAAAAAAGAAATGACTTGGTAAGAATATCAGTAAAAGATCAGGGTAATGGGATTAAGGCTGAGCAGATCCCTCATCTCTTTGACCGCTTATGGCAGGCAGCCGATCAAAGTACAGAATACAATGGCCTGGGCATGGGGCTTTATATTTCTTCGGAGATCATTCAACGTCATGGTGGCAAAATGGGTGTAGAAAGCGAACTCGGGAAAGGAAGTGAATTCTGGTTTGAAATTCCATTGGCGTAAATAGGACCCAGGATCTTGCAGTTAATATATTTCTGCAGAAATCTGATCTATAGCGTATTGAAGGATTATTCACCGAATTTATCATAGATGAAGATCCTGATTTTGTGTATTGCTCCTAAAGGATATAAATGCATTAAGCCTTCAAAACTGAGAAGACTCTTTCTACACAGCGACAATAGAACCGAGCATGAAAAATTTTGCGATGATCGTCCTTACCTTCCTGACCTTAAATAGTGCTTTTTGTCAGGAAAAACTAGTTAAGGATATTGATTTTGATAAGGTGATGGATACGGTTTACCTGGATGCCAATACTTCTGAGCTTATCTGCCGGTTATCGGGCTTAGGCTTTAAGAAGATAAAAAGTGATCCTATGGAAACAGCTGGTGATAATTATCAGATCAAGAGTACCAAAAATGGTTTCGAGTACCAATGCAACTGGATGCGTGCAGGATTTGCCGCCCAGTTCCGTTACGATAAGGTTGCAAAGAAAGTGCAGCTTATCGGTATGAGCCGTTATGAATTTGGGAATGCAAGTAACGATGGCAGCGGGGAATCCAGCATAAATCTTTTGACTACAGATTACATCGGCAACTGGAATTATTTCGATCAGGATAAAATGAAACTTGTGAAGATACCAGCTATCAAAAGTAAGATGCCAATGAAAACAGTTTTTCTGGAAGATTTCAGTGAAGGAACTTACACACAATACGCAGACAGGTGTGCTGAACTATATAATAAGAACAAAAAAAGATTGCTAAATAAATAAAATGAAAAAGACCAACTGTATTAACAGATGATCTCTTTCCAACCATTGCAGGGACGGCGGGTCCCTTAAATGAATTCTAAAGATAGAAATAATCTTTTAGACTGAACCGACTTTATTTTACGAAGGAATTATCGATCTAAATTATTTGAGCCGGGCATTACTTGCAAACGCTTAAAATATCTTAATTACTATTGTATTCTTTTTAATATCAGTTTTTGGCATACAATATGCTGATTACTTAAACCAACAGGTTGTAGAAGTCCTGTGGTAATAAATTGCTTCAAAATGGGTATTGCTGGATAGCAATTGCCCATTTTATTTTAACGAAGAAACCTTGAATGAAAACTAATGTCAAAAATCAGATCGACCTTTATTTGATTATCATGTGAAATACAGGCAGGCGAAATTCAAGCGATGATTTAATGATGTTTTTAATCAGCATGCAAATTAATTAGGAATTACAATTGGTGCCGAGTACTATCATAGACAAATAATTACACTCCTGTTACTAATTTATTTAGTAATAGGTGCCAGATTTGGTAACTTTGGGATATGTGTACAAAAGCAGTAAGAGTAGATGCGCGTGCGATGTCAACAAGGTTGAATGTACCAATTATCAATTCCAGGACATCAGTATCTTCCGGTCAGAAAGCGGATGATGCTCAAAAACAGGAAACACTTCCTACAGATTATACTCCGGTCATCACCATCCAGCGTCCACGGGAGATTCAATATATGCGATGGGGCCTCGTTCCTGCCTTCGCAAATGATCTAAAGGAATATGCCCCTATGCTCAATGCCAGGGCGGAAACCTTATTCACCTTGCCATCTTTCAGGGATCTGGTAATGACTTTCAGATGCCTTATTCTTAATGAAGGTTTTTACGAAAGCGAAGTGATAGGTAATGAACGGGTCAACTGGCTGGTGAAGCCTGCCCAGGAAGATTACTTTTATAAGGCAGGGCTCTGGACCACATGGCGCGATCCGCAGTCTGGTGATTTGACTGAAAGTTTTACGATGATCACCTGCGATCCAGGTAGTTCTGAATTCGGAAGGATACACGACCGGATTCCGATTATCATGAATAAAGCGGAGCGCAGGCTTTGGATGAATCCTTCAGCGACAAAGGATCAGCTGATAGGATTGCTTAAGCCATGTGACCCGTCGATGTATCATATTACCGAACATAACCGCAAACAGGTTCGCCCAAAGCGTTCCGATAAAGGTCAATCGGGTGGCCCTACCTTTTTTTAATTCAGGTTTTAGCTTGGAGCGCCTTGATATCGGCATGGATCTTTCTCACCATAGATGCGATGCTTTGTATATCCTGGGCCTCCGGAATATCGCGGGTATGGTAGCTGTAGTATTGCCACAACTCTAACACATCAGGTATGGGCACAACATAGGGTTTATAGACAGGATTCAAAGATTCCATCAGTAAACCGTCGGTTTGCACCGTTACCCTCTTAAACACAAAGTCCTGTTCACCTTGTAATATGGCGATACAGAGGGTTTGCGGTTTTAAACTTCCCCAGTCTTCGATATACTGGCATACAATGTCACATCCGTCCGGGAAGGGCAGCATGGAATCACCTGTGGTCGGAAACATGCGAAAAGTTTTGCCCTTTGGCAGGGACGGCAGGCTGAATTTAGGAAGTGTGGCAATATAATCCGGATCATTAAAGCCCGAGCGATAACCGGCTTTCGCTTTAACAGGCACATATTCGAGATTCTCTTTGTTGTTTTTATCAACAGATATGGCCAGCACCCTTATCTTGCTCCCATTCATATAAACATCGTTGCCCGCTTCCAACTCCCTCAGTTTCAATTCGCCGAGTTTGGAAAGGTCTACCTTGAATAGACTGTCGATACTGACTTTGAAATAATTAGAAAAGTTAATTACATCTTCCGGCGCCGGCATCTGGGTCATCCCATTTTCGATTGCCGAGAGCTTTGCACGCTTGATTTCCAGGGCACCGGCTACGCTTTCCTGGCTTAATTTCCTGCGGTTTCTCAAGAATTTAATATTGCTGCCGAAAAAAACTTTTTGGTTATTCATTTTGTATTGCTATTATTGGTGTCAACGTTTTGACATTAATTATATCAAATGTAGTCAATTAATTTTAAATACAGTGAAACAGGCGGTAGAGAAAAGTGAGCTGATAGCGAAGTTGCAGAAAGAGATTCTTTCTCTGCAGGGATTCCGTACGGCATCCGATGACAAGCGGCTGCAGTTTGGTCTGGGCCCTTTGGAAAATGCTTTCCCCAACCATGTCTTTCCTACCGGCGCCGTTCATGAGTTTATAAGCCCGGGCACAGCAGAAGCCGCAGCCACTACAGGCTTCCTGGCAGGCATGCTCGGTACTTTGATGCAGGATAAAAAATCATGTGTCTGGATCAGCACACACAGGACCATTTTTCCACCGGGGTTAAAAGTTTTCGGCATTGAACCGGACCGGATCATTTTTATTGACCTGAACAAAGAGAAGGACCTGCTTTGGACTGTTGAAGAGGCGCTTAAATGCGAAGCACTTGCAGCAGTGGTAGCTGAGGTAAAAGAGATCAGCTTAACGGAATCCAGGCGGCTGCAGCTGGCTGTGGAACGGAGCCGGGTTACGGGTTTTCTGCACCGTTGCAATCCAAATAAAATAGAAAATATTGCCTGCGTTTCCCGCTGGCAGATAAGGCCCATTTCCAGTGAGCTGGAACCTGGGATGCCCGGGGTAGGCCACCCACGCTGGGACGTACAGCTGCTAAAGGTACGCAACGGAACTGCCGGCAGCTGGCAGCTGCAGTGGGCCGATGGCCGGTTTGAACATATCCCGGTATTGAGCAAGATACTTCCTTCAGCTTATATCAAAAAAACGGGATAGTATGGAGCGGCGATTTGCTTATATATGGTTTTGCCACCTGACAACAGATCAGCTGGCCATCCGGAAGCCAGAGCTGAAAGGTATTCCGTTTGTGCTTGCTGCACCGGAACGGGGCCGCATGGTTATCAGGGCTGTAAGTCCGGCAGCAAATGCCGCAGGTATTGTGGTAGGTATGGTGCTTGCAGACGCCAGGGCCCTTATGCCGGACCTTAAAATGTTTGATCAGCAACCTGGCAAGGAAGAAAGGCTGCTCCGCGCACTTGCAGCATGGTTCCTCCGCTATACACCAGTAGCTGCCATTGATCTACCTGACGGATTGATACTGGATATAACAGGATGTGCCCACCTTTGGGGCGGGGAGCAGAATTATCTTGAGGATATACTGGCGCGGCTCAGTGCTGCTGGTTACCATCTCCGCGCCGCCATCACAGATACCGTAGGGATGTCCTGGGCGGTGGCACGGTATGGAACGGGCAGGGTCATTATCGAACGGGGAGCACAAAGGGAAATATTAAAGGCAATGCCACCGGCAGGCCTAAGGCTCGCGCCGGAAATACTGGACCGCCTTAGCAAACTTGGGTTTTACCGGATCGGTAGCTTTATAGATATGCCCAGGGCGGTACTGCGCAGGCGCTTTGGGGTATCCATTGCTGAGCGCCTCGACCAGGCACTGGGATTGGTTACTGAAACGATAACACCAGTTCAGCCCGTGGTGCCTTTTGATGAGCGACTACCTTGTTTGGAACCCATACGCACCGCCAATGGTATCCAAATCGCTATCCGTAACCTTTTGGAGCAAATCTGCCTTCGCCTGCTCCGGGAAAACAAGGGGCTTCGTAAAAGCGTTCTGACCTATTACCGGGTAGATGGTGTGGTCCAAAAGATAGAAATCGGTACAAACCAGGCCGTACGCAATATGGAACACCTTTTCAAGCTCTTTGAACTAAAAATAAGCACGATCAGGCCCGGGCTGGGTATAGAACTTTTCGTGCTGGAAGCACCGATTGTGGAAGCGCTCAGCCGACAGCAGGAAACGCTATGGACTGCGGCACACCAGGAAGATACCGCGGTGGCCAATCTGCTGGACCGCGTAGCAGGCAGGGTCGGTGCCGGCGCAGTGCACCGTTACCTGCCCGATGAGCACCACTGGCCGGAACGTTCGTTAAAGCAAGCTGCTTCACTGGATCAGCAGCCGGACATACCCTGGCCTGAAGACCAGCCAAGGCCCGTGAGCCTGCTGCCGAAACCGGAGCCAATACAGGTCACCTCACCGGTACCGGATTATCCGCCCATGCTTTTCATCTACAAAGGAAAGGTACATAAGATCAGGAGAGCGGATGGCCCGGAAAGGATCGAGCAGGAATGGTGGATAGACAATGGGCTGCAAAGGGATTATTACTGCGTGGAAGATGAAAGCGGGGCAAGGTACTGGGTATTCCGCTCCGGCCATTATGATAGCGGAGCTACACAATGGTACCTGCATGGTTTTTTTGCATGATGAAAGGAGGCAATTGTGGGTTATACAGAGTTACAGGTTACAACTAATTTTAGTTTTTTAAAGGGGGCATCCCATCCCGACGAACTGGCCGAACAGGCCGCTGCATTGGGGTATAAGTCCATTGCCATTACAGATCATAACACACTTGCGGGTGTGGTCCGTGCACATGTGGCGGCTAAGGCTAAAGGGATCAGGATCATACCTGCCTGCAGGCTCGATCTTATGGATGGGCCACCGCTACTGGCCTATCCCACAGATAAGGATGCTTATGCCAATCTATCCGCATTACTTTCTGTAGGAAATCTCAGGACGGAAAAAGGGAAATGCGAACTATACCGGGCCGATGTTTATGCCCACGCAAAAGGTATAAAGTTTATTGCCCCGCCACCGGCAGCGCTCAATAAGCAATTTGATATTGACCCGTCTTATAAAAGTGCCGTCAAAGAGTATCGTGAGGCTTTTGGGCAGCAACTTTACCTCGGCGCATCATTTTCTTACCGCGGAAGCGATACAAAAAAGCTCTATCGGATCAACCAGTTTGGCGGGCAGCTGGGGATTCCGGTGGTAACGACCAATGATGTCTATTATCATGATCCACAGCGGCGGGAATTTCAGGATATCCTTACCTGTATCCGGGAAAAACGTACGATATATAACGCTGGATATCATCTTTACCAGAACGCTGAACGGTTCCTGAAGCCTAGAAAGGAGATGGAGCGGCTTTTCCGGATGTACCCGGATGCGATCAGGTATACGCAGGAAATAGAGGACGCCTGCCGGTTTTCGCTTGATGAGCTTAAATACGTTTACCCGGAAGAACTTACAAGCGAGGGACGCAGCCCGCAGGAGGAAATAACCTATCTTGCCTGGAAAGGGGCAAGTGCATTTTATGGCAGCAATATTCCGCAAAAAATTATCGCCTCTATTCATCATGAGCTGAAGTTCATCGAGGAAATGGATTTTGCTGCTTATTTTCTTACGGTTTATGATATTGTAAAGTTTGCAAGAAGCCAAGGCATCCTTTGCCAGGGTCGCGGATCTGCGGCTAATTCAACTGTTTGTTTCTGCCTGGGCATAACCTCTATTGATCCTACCAAGTTTGATCTGCTCTTTGAACGCTTTATTTCTTCGGCAAGAAATGAGCCACCGGATATCGATATCGACTTCGAGCACGAGCGAAGGGAAGAGGTTATCCAGTACATTTACAATAAATACGGCAGGGACCGGGCGGCCATTGTAGCTACAGTAACCCAGGTACATCAAAAAGGGGCAGTGCGCGACGTAGCCAAGGCCATGGGACTATCCACAGATGCAATTAACCGCCTATCCAAATCCATATGGGAGTTTACCGATGAATGGTTCGAGGGTAAGATCATTTCCGATAACGGCTTTAATCCCGGTGATCCGCACCTGATCAAGGTGCTGGACCTTACCCGGCAATATATGGGCTTTCCCCGTCAGCTCGGCCAGCATACAGGCGGCTTTGTGATCACCAGGGGCAAGCTAAGCGATCTTTGCCCCACCATGAATGCACGCATGGAAGACCGGACCTGCATAGAATGGAACAAGGACGACATAGACGCCCTGGGCTTCATGAAGATCGACGTACTGGCGCTGGGGATGCTGACCTGTATCCGCAAGGCGTTCGATCTTGCGAAAATGCATTATGGTCTTAACCTTACCCTGGCCAATATTCCGCAGGATGATCCGAAGGTCTATGAAATGATCCAGCGTGCCGATACCCTGGGCGTTTTCCAGATTGAGAGCCGGGCGCAGATGTCGATGCTGCCGAGGCTGAAACCCAAGAATTTTTATGACCTGGTTATAGAGGTAGCCATTGTGCGTCCCGGGCCGATACAGGGTGATATGGTTCACCCCTACCTGCGCAGGCGAAACGGCGAAGAAGAAGTTGTATATCCGTCAAAGGAACTCGAAGAGATCCTGGGCCGTACGCTGGGTGTCCCCCTTTTTCAGGAGCAGGCTATGAAAATAGCTATCGTTGCCGCAGGCTTCACTCCCGCTGAAGCTGATGAGCTTAGGCGCAGCATGGCCACCTTTAAAGCCAAAGGCCTGGTCAGCCGCTTTCATGACAAACTGGTAAGTGGCATGACAGCCCGTGGATATCCACAGGACTTCGCCGAAAGGGTATTTAAGCAGTTGGAAGGGTTTGGTAGTTATGGTTTTCCGGAAAGCCACGCGGCAAGCTTTGCCTTGTTGGTGTATGTTTCCTGCTGGCTTAAATGCCATTACCCGGATGTTTTTGCCACGGCATTACTCAACAGCATGCCAATGGGGTTTTATCAGCCCTCCCAGATCATCAGCGATGCCATTAAACACAACGTTCCTGTAAGGGAAATCGATATCAATTGCTCTAACTGGGATCATAGCCTGAAGCAGCAGGAAGGGAAATACCGGGCAATCCGTATGGGGTTCCGGCAGATCAAAGGCATTCGGGAAGATGATATAGCCAAACTGGTTGCAGGCAGAAAACAGGGATACAAGCATATCCATACTTTGTGTGATCAAGGTATAAGCCTGGCAACGCTGGAAAGGCTAGCGGATGCGGACGCTTTCCGTTCTTTGGGTATGGACCGGCGCCAGGCATTGTGGCACGTATCCGCACTTGCAGACCGTCCATCAGGTTTGTTCACGGGACATTATCAACCGGACGAACAGGAAAGTGCTATTCAATTACCTGCGATGTCACCGTCCGAGCATGTGATGCAGGATTATAAAAGTACGGCCTTATCTATAAAAGCCCATCCTGTAAGTTTCGTCCGCCGGCCTTTATTTGAACGCGGCATACTTTCAACCAAAGAACTGGAATTATGGCCCGATGGCACATTGGTCAAAGTAGCAGGTCTGGTCATGGTCCGCCAAAGGCCGGGAACTGCAGGCGGCGTGTGTTTCATTACCATTGAAGATGAAAGTGGAAATGCAAACCTCGTCGTATTCAAAAACCTGTTTGAACGCTACCGAAAGGAAATCCTGTATTCCACTTTACTAATGGTAGAGGGCAAGTTGCAGCGGGAGGGCGAGGTAACGCATGTAATTGTAAAGCATTGCCACGATCTGTCGTCACTTTTAAAAGGTCTGACCACGGAAGTAGAAACACCACCGCTACTTACCTTATCGCGTGGCGATGAAAATAACGGTGAAGTATTCCCTGCTGAAAATAAAAAGACACAGGTACGAAAAGCGGTGCAAACAGAACTTTTTCCTTCCAGAAACTTTAAATAATGGCCCATTTATGTTATTTTCAGGAAAATATGCAGGATCCGAAAAACATTGCTTCAACCATTTTATCAACCGCTATCCAACGCGGACCTGAAAAAACTACTTGTCCATCTGAAATTGCGCGCATGCTATTTCCCGGGGATTGGCGTAACCACATGAAGGAAGTACGTGATGTGGCAATCGATCTGCATAAGCAGGGTAAAGTAGTGATGACACAAAAGGGAATACCTGTTGACGTAGACCATATTAAAGGTCCGGTGCGCATTAAAATTATCTTATTTGACAAGAGTAAAACCTGATCCGAGAAGTGTCTATTTCTTCATAAATCACAAATAGATCAGATAATATTTGTCGGATTTGAATAAAATTATTTGTAGTTTTGGCACCCACTGTACCTATAGAATGACCGGTATAGTATCATACAATATGCAGGAACCCAAAGTTTTTCTAGCTGCTAACCTTCGATTGCTCAGGCAGCGTAAGAAACTGAGCCAACAAGAGCTAGCCAACGTTCTTAACCTCACCCGTTCGAAAATAAACGCACTGGAGCGTGGCCATATCAAAGCCCCGCCGCCTGAGGATTTTATAAATATCGCAGGTTATTTCAATATCAGCGTAGATAACCTGGTAAAGATTGACCTCACTGCAATGTCGGAACAGGCGGTAAAACAGCTTGAATCCGGAAATGATGGATTCACCACCGGTAGGAATCTGCGCATTCTGCATATCTCGACCGATTCGGATAACAGGGAAAACATTGCCTATGTACCGGTCAAAGCTAAAGCAGGTTATCCCACAGGCTTTAACGACCCGGAATATATCGCAGGACTTCCGAAGTTCAATTTTCCCGTGCTTCCTGACGGCAAGACCTTCCGTATGTTTCCTACTGAAGGTGATTCCATGCTTCCTATACCTGAGGGCAGCGACATCATTGCTTTCTATGTCCAGGACTGGCGGTCGTTAAAGCCTGCCACGCTGGGTATCGTTGCCTTGCATGGCGACCAGGAACTTGTCTTCAAGCAAATAACTATTGAAGGCGATGAAGTATTACTGGAATCGCTCAACACAGCTTACGAACCTTATAAGGTCAAGCTTTCCGATGTACTGGAAATCTGGCAATATTACAGTTTCCACTCCAGGATTGTCCCCAAAAAGGCTTCAGATCTCGGTGAGATCAGCAAGAGCCTATCTGATCTGAAACGGGACGTAAAAGCAATTCAAAGTAAACTTGATAATGGTTAGGTTCCCTTATCGAAAATTATCCAACAGCTCCAATTTATCAAGATAGAAAAAATTAAATGAACACAGCGGACCTTACCAATTGTGACAAAGAACCCATACATATACCCGGCAATATCCAGCGTCATGGATTTCTGATTGTTGTCGATAAGGATCATATGATAACGCATTGTAGTGAAAATGTCGTCGATCATATCAATATGACCAGCTATGAACTGTTAGGTCATATCTTTGACGATTTCAACCATCTTTTCGGCAAAGATGATGAGTCCGGCTTTTTAGGCGGCCTTATGGACCTTGCTTCCGGTTCTTCAATGGATAATGCCTATCCCCTGAACTTCGGTTCACAGGACTGGAACCTGATCGTTCATAATTCCGGGGAATTTTTCCTGCTGGATTTCGAGCCGCAACGCTCCGATCTGGAGCCTGATCTGCAGGACATTGTTGGCCAGTCCCTTTCTCAGATACTTGGCGACCGCAACCTTGGGGAAATCCTTAAAAATGCATCTTTGAAGATCAGGGAGTTGATCGCTTACGACAGGGTCATGATTTACAGGTTCGACCAGGATGGGGATGGCGAGGTCGTAGCGGAAGCCTGTGATCCAGGCCTGGACTCCTGGGTTGGTCTGCACTATCCCGCATCAGATATTCCCAGGCAGGCCAGAGATCTGTATCGGATCAACTTGACGAGGCTCATCAGCGATGTTGATTCTGCACCATCCCCGGTACGGACAAAGCTTACGGCTCCCCTTGACCTTACCCATAGCCCACTGCGGGCAGTTTCGCCTATTCACATCCAATACTTAAAAAACATGGGTGTAGCGTCAAGCTTCAGTGTGTCACTGGTTCATAAGGGGGAATTATGGGGTCTGATTGCCTGCCACAATTATACGCCAAGGTTTATCAACTTTAACCAGCGCAGGTCGGCAAAGCTGATCGGGCAGATCCTTAGTTCGGCCATCAGTTACCAGGAACAACAACAGGAACAGCACCTGCTCAACCAGCAGCAGTCTGCTATAGCTGCTCTTTCCAGCAACCTGCTCAAAGGCAGTGATGTAAATGAAGCGCTATTCGATACGCAGATTAATATTGGGGATGCAGTCAGTTGTAGCGGAGCTGCAATGCTTTTTGATAACGAGCTGAGCGTTTGCGGCGAAGTACCCGCCCGGGAATTCCTGGAGCCATTTTTTGCCTGGCTGTCCGAGAACATGAAAGATGACATTTTCGATACCGATGACCTTGCGGCAATTTACCCTGCTTCGAAGGAAGTTGCTGCCCAGGCAGCAGGCGTCATGGTTTGCAGGCTTGCAAAAGATCTTCCTGAATTTTTGATATGGTTCCGCCCGGAGAAAATAAAGACCGTCAACTGGGCCGGTAACCCTCATCAAAAATCGGTATCTATCGACCCGATGGAGGTTATTTCCCCACGCAATTCATTTGAGCTTTGGATCGAAGAAGTGAGGGGCAGATCTTTAAAGTGGCTACCTCATGAACGCAGAATTGCACTCCTCCTCAGAGATGAGATCAATTATGCTATCGGAAGAAAGGCAACCGAGCTCAGGGCATTGAATCTGCGCTTGCGGGATGCTTATGCAGAACTGGATACTTTTGCCTATACCGTTTCCCATGATCTTAAGAATCCGATAACTGTTATTAAAAGTTATGCGCAGTTGATCATGGGTGCAAAAAGTATTGGTCAGGCAGGTAAGATGGCCGATAAGATCCACAGCAGTGCAGAGCGTATGCGCAGGATGATCGACGAAATTCTGGATTATTCCCGTGCCGGCCAGTCTGCACTTTCTATGCAGCATATAGAGTTATTGCCTATCCTGGAAGAAATCAGAGCAGATCTGTTGCTGAGCTATCCCGGTAGCAATCTGGAAATAAACTTTGGCCCTACGCCCAGCATCCAGGGAGACCGGCTGATGATCCGCCAGGTGTTCAGTAACCTGATGGAAAATGCGGTTAAGTATTCTCAGGAAAATGAAAATGCTACAGTCACCGTTACCGGTGAGATCAAAGGCGAGGGGGTTCAATATAGTATTATTGACAATGGTATGGGTATAGATGAGCTTGAGCATGGCAAAGTATTCGAGCTTTTTGAACGGTCCTCAGAAGTCAAAGCTATAAGTGGTACAGGTGTTGGCCTGGCAATTGTAAAAAGAATTATGGAACGTCATGAAGGTTCCATCCGGCTGGAAAGCGAACCCGGGAAAGGAACGATTTTTTACCTGGAATTTATCGGTTAACACCTTATAAAATCAAGTGCTGAGTGCTATTAACCTAGAATAGGTTGAAATTGTTTTAAGTCAGATTGATGCCGGGGCTATGAACTCGAAAAAAAATATCACGCTCGCTGTCAATATAAAATGCCTTATTAAAATTAGTATGGAGAACGTACGATAAAATGTTGTTTGATTAAGCTTACCGATAAACGTCAAAACTTAATTAATCATTCGATCTGGTTGCAAGCTGCGTTAAATAGTTAACCGCATCTGCCAGCACAGATTGTACCTGGGCGAACCTAAAATAGATTAAATTTCCCCGCTCCAACCTTAATTTTGCTAATAATGCAGGATGGTTATTTGTGCTGATCTGAATATAAAATCCTATTGTTTCATTTTGCTCATTTTTGATGTCATGTAGCCCGGTATATATTAAAGCATCAACCTCTTCTTCTGTCAGGTTCAATAGAATCGCCAGATAGTAATTTGGTTGCCCATTTAATGTTTTCATATTTCAGTTCGACAGAAATCGTTATTTTAAGGTTTAGTCTATAGTTAAATTATATAAACTAATGGATGACAACGTCGCATTGGAATCAAGAGCGGCTTTATCCCATTAACTATACGTTATAGTCCGGTAAATGCAGCTCACTTTCCGGATGTTTTTTATTGTTGCTAAAAAGTCCCATAACCATTTTGGCTGGTCTGCTACCAACTACCCTAAACAAAGAATTGAGCACCGCCACACCCCATGTCGTTTTGGGATACACCAGGCGGGGTACGCCGGGCGGGAGTTTCTGAACTTTTGCCACAAATGGACGAAGCCTTTTTTCATAAGCGACGAATGCTTCATTATGTTCTGCCCGGCAAAGTTCTCCTGCGATTATATAAGCTCCTGATATGGCCAGGTCGGTACCTTTCCCACCTATAGGCGTGACACAATAGGCCGCATCTCCTATCATCGCAACCCGCCCCTTGTGCCACCGCGGTGCTAATACCTGGCTTAAACGTTCGAGATACAGATCATCACTATTCATTATTTCCTGGATCAGCCGTGGACCCTCCCAGCCAGAATATTGGATTTTTTTGATAAGCAGATTTTTTTGTTGATCTGAAGGCAGTTTTTCGTAACCCATTTCGGGGGAACGAAAATTGATACAGGCCCGTGTCGTACCGTAATTGTCAGGCCGGAGCAGAAAAACAATTCCTCCTTTGGCATTGCACCAGCGTGCCCAGTTGCTATCCGTATCCGTCTTGGTGGCTGTGAAGTAGGATGTGTAAAGCCCGAGGTATCGAAACTGCACTTCATTTCCAAAAACCTTCCGTCGTGTGGAAGAACCAATTCCCTCGGCGATGATGACTGCGTCAAATGTTTCTGATAGATCGTCTGCAAAATTAACCGCTACACGGTCGCCTCTGTCCTCAATTACCTGAATATAGTTGCCAAACCTAATGGTTGCTTTATTCTTTACCTTATCATAGAGTATTTTAACCAGGTCTCCCCTTAAAATCTCGAGCTCCTGGGTCATGCTCAAGGCATCATCCTTGGGAAATTCAGCTACAGTCAGATCATTGATGTCTACAAATCGAATCCCTACTTCAGTTGTATTTGCTTTCCTGATCTTTTCTTCCAACTGCATTTTTTTGATAATTTCCCACGCAGGACCTTTTACATCAATATTTTGTCCACCAAGCCTCAGTTCCTGATTGCGTTCGACTACAGTTACTGCGAACCCATAATGTTCCAGCCAGTATGCAGCAGTCAATCCGGCAATACTGGCACCGGAAATAAGAATTTTACGATTGATCATTGTGGAGATTTAGGGCCTCAGATAATATGCGTTGTGAAAACACGTAAATCCGGAATAATGTTTTACAGTTTATCAATATGCCTGACAGACGCTATCGGACTTTAACTGAACTAATGATTTCGTTGCGTCATTTTGGATTCAGTCATATCCGCCGACAATATTACCCATTCTCCGCTATCCTCAATCCTGCATGCATTTAGATAGCACATTTAGGTAATTGGATATTAGAAACATTAACCTACTCACTATCTATAATAATACAATAATTGCCTCATAATGGTAGATTTGAAAATTTTAGTGTCGGAGTTGGAAATGGTTAACTAAATTCCAGGATGCTATTGAAATCGTCGCTGGTCTCGGACAATACTATACATCAACCTTTTTCTGCTTTCCAAAGCTTTTTCATTTGTTGATACTTTGGCATTGCTTCAGCCATTTTATACAGGCGATAAAATATCTTAGCTGATTCGGCCTTTTGTTCGGTTCCGGTTCCACGTTCAAGAAGTAGGTAACTGTTTTTGGTGTCATATTTTTGGCCCCCTTTATAATTAGCATATCTCCTTGCCCGTGTAAAACCCATCTGCAGATATTTCCTCGCCATATCTGCCCCGACAAAATCATCGGATCCAAGATAGTCTAAAAACATTTCGTAGATCTTTTCACCACTTTCGGTTGCAATTTCAGGGGTTTTAAACCGCCAGTACATGCCGATTTCTGTTTTATACGGTTCGCAGGTCAGTACACCTTGTTCTCCTTTGCCAACACGATACATTTCCGGATGCTCGCGGTAGTTGATGTCCGGCCTCCAGGCATAGCTGCCCTTATCAAAATTGAGGTAAGACGGTTTAGTTACAGCGCTCATAATTGTTTGTCTGATCTACTTTTTTATAACAACGTGCAGCAAGGATGGTTTCCCATACTTTAATAAGAAATTGACAGATGCCAGTTATATGCGCCATAAATTGCAGGGTCTATCACTATTTACCAGCAATTTCAGGAAGTGACAAAACTTTAAAGATATTTAATTGTTAAACGAATTGATATTTGATAACTATTGGTTTTACCGTATTCTTACGTATAAGACTATAACTAATATAAACTGTAATTTTTTGGATACTTCAGATAACGGCAAATTTGAACTGTTAAGCAGCTCAATGACCGATAACTTTAAACTCCTGGTCAAGGCGCTTGATTCGTCAGTATCAGGGATTGTTATAACAGATAACAGCTTGGAAGACAATCCCATTGTTTATTGCAATGCTGCCTTCGAGGCAATTAGCGGATACCCCCGAAATGAAATTATCGGCCATAACTGCAGGTTCCTTCAGGCTGATGACCGGAGCCAGAAAGAGCGGGATCAGCTTAGGGAAAGTATCAAAAATGGCAAGGACTGCTTTGTGGAAATCAGGAATTATCGCAAAAACGGAGACTTATTCTGGAATGAACTTTACATGGCACCGGTCAAAGATCCTGATGGAAATATCACCCACTTTATTGGCGTTCAAAACGATGTTTCCAAAAGGAAAGCTGTAGAACAGGATCTTCGGCAACAGAAGGCGATAATGGAGCAGCGCGTTGAGGATCGAACTATGGCACTTCGCGATAGTGAAGCCTTTTTGACAAGTATTATTGAAACCGTCAGGGAGGGTTTACTGGTTTTAGATCCGGATTTCAAAGTCCTAAGTGCAAATCAACACTTTCTCAAAACGTTTAAAGTCAACGCCGAAGAAACCGTAGGGGTTAACCTTTATGCGCTGGGTAACAATCAGTGGGACATAGCCAGGTTGCGGGATTTGTTGCTGGAGATATTGCCGACAAGTAATCCTGTAGTAGATTTCGAGGTTGAACATGACTTTCCGCATATTGGTAAGAAACTCATGTTACTCAATGCCTACCGGATTGAGCTCGAAGGTCAATTCAAGGATCAGATTCTGCTAGCCATAGAAGATATTACAGACCGCCGGGAAATTGAGCGCCGAAAGGATGATTTTCTTTCCATTGCCAGTCATGAGCTGAAAACCCCTCTAACTACAATCAAGGGCTATATGCAGATCCTGGAACGGAGCATACCGGAACAGGCGTCTGAGAAGTTTACGGCCACCCTCGGTAAAATATCTGCCTATGTCGAAAGGCTAAATAACCTCATCTCAGAATTACTTGATGTTTCCAAAATACAGACCGGAAATATTACCCTTCACAAAGCTGATTTTGATTTTGATAAAATGGTATTGGAAGTTATCGAAGGTATCGGGACCTCTGCACCCAGACATAAAATTTTGCTCCAGGGCCGCTCCGAGTCAACCGTC
Organism: Pedobacter jeongneungensis; assembly: GCF_000633455.1. Classification (GTDB taxonomy): domain Bacteria; phylum Bacteroidota; class Bacteroidia; order Sphingobacteriales; family Sphingobacteriaceae; genus Pedobacter; species Pedobacter jeongneungensis_A. The sequence continues at coordinate 95,703 of NZ_AYMG01000020.1, read as the reverse complement.
CACGCTGATGAATCCCACATCGTACAGGTACTTAATAATTTGTTGTCTAACGCTATCAAATATGCTCCTGAATCCCTTAATGTTGAGGTGAGCGTCTCCAGTGTAAGTGATTTTGTTAAAGTATCTGTCCGCGATTTCGGCCTGGGCATGAATGCTGAAGATAAAAAAAGGGCATTCGAACGTTTTTACCGGAGCAGCGAAGTCCAAAAGCGGTTTTCCGGAATGGGTATCGGTCTTTATATCTGCGATCAGATCATACAGAATCACAATGGTACACTATGGGTAGATAGTGAAAAGGGAAAAGGGTCAACTTTTAGTTTCACACTTCCAAAAAATAAGGTTCAGGATAATGGGCGCTAAAAAAATATTGATCTGTGATGATGACCGGGGCATTATCGATGTCCTGGAAATGGTCCTGGAAGAAACAGGTCACCGGGTAATTACCGAAACTAACAGCTTAAATGCACGTGCAATTATTGATTCCGAAAAACCAGACTTGATTATCCTTGATCTGTGGATGCCCGTGCTATCAGGAGATCAAATCCTTCAGATGATCCGCCGTACACCTGAAACACAGGATATACCTGTAATAATTATATCCGCCAGCAGGGATGGTGCACAGATTGCTACTGAAGCCGGGGCGAACAAATTTATCGCAAAGCCGTTCGATATCTATGATATGGTTGATTCGGTTGAGGCACTATTGGCTTAAACATCTAAGTATGTTTTAAACCTTAAAGAGCGTTCAAATCTTTAAGGCAGTCATCTGCTCTCAACAAGATCTCTTCTCGCATATCATTATCCATTTTATCCCAGGCACGGTACACCAAACTGAGCCTGGGATTTTTTTCCAGCTCATCCCGGTGCCGGTCATGGAAATCCCAATAGAGACTGTTAAAGGGACAGGATTTAGGACCTGTTTTCTCTTTCCGGTCATAGTAGCAGCCTTCGCAGTAGTTGCTCATCTTGTGGATATAATTGGCGCTCGCGGTATAAGGTTTTGATCCGGTCATACCTCCATCTGCATATTGGCTCATGCCGCGGGTATTGGTGATCTCCACCCATTGGATCGCATCTATATAAATGCCCAGGTACCAGAAATCAACTTCCGCTGGATTAATTCCGGCCAGCAGTGCAAAATTTCCTGTAATCATCAGCCGTTGAATGTGATGTGCGTAGGCATGGTTTAGCGATTGGGTGATACTGTACTTTAGGCACCTCATCTTCGTTTGTCCGGTCCAGTACCAATCTGGCAGCTTCCTTTCATAACCGAAATAATTCATGCTTTCAAAATCCGGCATTTTAAGCCAATAAATGCCGCGCATGTATTCCCTCCAGCCAAGTATCTGCCGGATAAAGCCTTCAACCTGATTGATAGCGATACTGGTTGGATTGCTGATCCACGCCTGAATCGCACCACTAATAACTTCTTTGGGCGACAACATTTTTGTATTCATGCTAAAGGAAAGTCGTGAGTGGTACAAAGACCATTCATCGCTATGCATTGCATCCTGAAAGGTCCCGAAAAGTGGTAAGCAATTTTCCAGGAAATGGTTTAGCAGTTCTAGTGATTGGGTTCTGGTCACCGGCCAATAAAAGTTCTGCGGATCAATCGTACCTATGGTTTTGATACCTGCCTGTTTAACGCGCTCGTGTATCTTGCGCATATCATTATTGAACAAATATGGCTGGTCGGGATTATGATTTTTAGGAAGTTTTTTCCGGTTTTCCTCATCGAAATTCCATCTGCCCTGTTCCGGCCCATCACCATTAACAAGCACATTGTGCTTTCTGCGCATCTCCCTGTAAAAGGTTTCCATCAGTAAGCCTTTCTTATCCTGAAAAAAGACCCCAAGCTCTTCACGTGTGGTATAAAAGTGTTCTGTGTCAAAAGACTGACTAGGGATTTGCAATTTTTCACAAAAGGCTTTCAACTCAATATCCAGCCTGTATTCATCCGGCATTTGATATTGGAATTCTTCGATGCTATGGCGTTGTATAAGCGCTGCACAATTAAGAGGAAAACTCTGTTTATTTTCACTGTCATCAAGCTTAAGGTAAATAAAATCATGGCCTTCTTCGATCCGTTCTTCCGCAAACTGTTCCATCGCTAAGAAAAAAGCACATACCTTTTGAATATGGTGCCAAACGTAATCTGTTTCACTTCTTACTTCCATCATTACATAAAGCGTATCCGGGTCAATGGTGGTAAACCATGAATGTTGTAGGTTGAGCTGATCGCCCAAGAGTAGCTTTAACCGTTTATACTTTTTTTTCATGCTTTTCACTTTTGCATCTATGGCTGCAATAAATTACCTGATCCCAACCCTTGCTCCATTTCTTCCGCCACAAGAAGGGTCTGTTGCAGACAGGACAGATCTTCGAAGGAAAGTTTTGTTTCTTGAGGGTTTTCATAGGGCCAATGCTTCCGGGCGATCGACAGTCTTTCTGATATACAGGCAAAATAGACTCTTATAATAACCAAAAATCAATTTTAAATAGAGACCTAGTATCATACGCAAAAAAAACCGGAGCAATTTATCTGCATCCGGTTTTGCTTTATTATTTGTTTGGAGTATCTAATCCTCTGCCTGTTTTGTGCTGGAGTTCGTCTATACGCTTTGAAGCCTCAGATTTTGTCAGCGTATCATCGAACTCTTCACCTGCCTCGTCAGAGAGGGTTTTTAAATAGGAGCCTTGTGCTCCGGTCATTGATTCATCTCCTGTCGTCCAATCATCAGGATTCTTAACTGTGTTATCGCCTGATACCTTATTCGTATTATGACCAGGTTGCTGTTCATCACGCGGCGGATTAAGTTCTTCGCTATTGCTCATAAGATAATTTTTTATTTTACTAATTCAACAAAAGAAATCGCCCAAAGTTTAATTTAATTTATAACGGCCGTAAGGAAATGCGCGCACCGAAATAGAAGTTTAAGACATCCGCAGTTAAGGGATATCTGCTTTCAACATCGAAAAAAATTGCGAAGATAACTTTCTCAAATTCCTGCCCTGTTGAAACTACCACAACAGTATTAAAATGAACATCAGTAATTAATGAAGAATTATTATATTAGCAACTAGAGCGTTAGTTAAACGGGGTGCGGCACTGCTGTATTCCGTTTTTTATTATCAAATCTTCAATTACAGACGGAAACCGGCTCTATTATGCCCATAAGCAGTAAAATATCTTTGAGCTTTTCCGATCTCGCTTTAGCTAATAACTAGCGTTATTTCCATGGTGCAATCACCATTCTATTTAGTTCAAGTGAGCATAAATATATTTTCTCAATGCTATTGTATTATATAAAATTTATACATACGTTTGATTCATTCATCCTTGTATTATCTAACTTACTTAAACTATAGCATTGATGATAAATATACGCTCCAATTTTCAGACACAATTACTTAATAGTAATTCTACTACAGGCAAAAATTTTTTCAGTTTGCCAGTTAATGCACGTAAGGGATTAACACCTCTTGTTATCAGTCAATGCAGGGCTGCGATTCTGGCATTGGGCCTGATGTTATTTGCTTTATCCCTAACTATTAAACCGGCTTCAGCTCAATCTGCTAAAACTTCCGTTACACCAAACCTTCATAAAACCAACAACTTAATAAGTCATCTTACGAAGCTATCGCCCTCGAACCTATTCCTTAAAGGACAGAAACCTGTTAATGGCCTTACCTATCACTATTCCAATTGGAACGGCAAAGGTGGTATCCAGGTTTTTTCGGGTGGCGAAAATGTGAAGATGCTAAGCATCATTGCTATAAGCAACGCCGAAAGTTTATCCCACCTTAAAACACCCATCCCTATTGACCAATTGATCACCGACCTGCTCGGTAAAGCCGATGCAGAATGGTTCAGTCAGCGTCTACCAAAACTTACAACCTTAAAAAAGGAACTGTATAGTAAAGATAAACAGGTTGCAATAGCCTATGATCAGCATGTTCAGAAGTTAACAGTGACCTTAAGATTGCTTTAAAAAAACGGATGCCAGCCCGGAATCTATATTAACCTTTATTAAAAACTTACATCATGAAAAAACTATTAGCATTTGCATTACTAATTTTTGCTTTGTCCGGCGCTGCCTCTGCCGCTTCTAAAAGCAAACCATCAGTTCAACCAGTTGACCACACTATAGTATTTAAAGAGATCACTAAAACCAAAAAGCTGGAGGAAGGTACGCGGGTTTATCTGTTTACCACGACCTGCGGCCTTTGGATCTTGACCGCAACCGATGCGCGCGATATCAGCCCTCTTGGCTATGTTGCTGTCTGGGCTGCTTTCCAGGCCGCTTGCTACGAACTATAACCATTAACTAACAATCGGAGCTGGCACTCCTTTTTGTTTTGAAAATCAAATAGTCAATTCCAAAACATAATTCTAAACTATTAAATCATGAAAAAATCAATTCTAACATTAGCGCTGATCATATTGACCTCGGTTGGTATGGTAGCATCGGCAAGTAATCATAATCCGGTTAAATACAAAACATTTGATGTGTCCAAAGACCTGAAAACGGTTCAGGCAAAGGCAAAACAATTAAGAATAACCCAGGAAGACCCGATCGCATGGACGGCCTTCCTGTTGGACTGCGGCTTCGTTGTTGCCGTTAAAACAACAAGCGAGCTCAGCAATTCTGCATTGGCAACTATGCAGACCGCACTGAACTACGCTTTTTGCTGGTAATAATTAACTGAATCCGGAATTGACTATTTAAAACATGAACCACATTAAAAAAACATTTCTTGCCCTGTTCGTACTGATCCCAATCCTTTCTTTTGCGCAGGAGAAAGACCTTGTTGTTGCAAAAGCCTATTATAAGTTTACCCATATCCGTGATACTATTAACCTTTCCCGCACCGTTGAGGATAATATGTTGCTGCTACTTGGCAAAACATCCACGGCATATAAAAGCTATACAAAAATGGCCCATGATTCTATTATGCTGGCCAACATGGAGAAAATGAAAAAGACACAGATCTCCAGCCCGGGACAGAGTGGTACGGGAACTCAGATTTATGTTTATCAGAAACAGAAAAAAGCCTTTCAGCTTGATCCGTTGATCAAAGATTATTATTATGAGATCAAGTATCCGGTAATAAAATGGAGTATAAAAAGCGATACCACTACCATTTCCGGCCTCAAATGCCAGAAAGCGACCGGAACCTGGGGAGGCCGTATCTATGATGCATGGTTTTGTCCTGACCTTCCCTTTAATGCAGGCCCATGGAAGCTTAGGGGATTGCCGGGCCTGATCGTTGCCGCATCGGACAGGAAAAAGCAGGTTGTTTTTGAATTTACAGGTTTTACAAAAAGCGATAAAAAAGATGCCTATATTGAACCGCCTGTTGGATATATCGCTACAAACGAAAAACAATATAACAAAATGCATGAAGCCTTCCTTAACGATCCCATTGCTTATATGAAATCTGTTATGCCGGAAATAAAATCAATCGTACCGCCAAGTAAATACGTCAGGAAACCACCGATCAACAATCCAATGGAATTGCCGGAAAAATAGTATGAGATTTTACCTGCTGCTTTTTCTTCTGTTTACATCCTTTACCGTTTCGGCGCAGACCATTTCCGGAAAGATCACCGATAGCTTAGGCAGGGAGGTTTCTGGTGCTAACATCAGCCTCAAAAAAAGGAGCATTATCGTTGCCTACCAGATATCGGGAGATGACGGCACTTATAGCTTTTCTCTTTCAAAAGGCATTGCTGATTCCCTGGAAATGTTTGTTTCGGCCCTCGGCTACAAACCTTTTTCCTTGAGGCTTCAGCCGCAAAGGAATGTTTACAACATAACGCTTGGCAATTCACCGCACCAATTGGAAACGGTACAGGTCAAAAACAACATACCGCGAATCCGCATGAACGGTGATACGATTTCCTATAAAGCATCCGCTTTTCAAAACAAAGGCGACCGAGTGATCGGTGATGTGCTCAAACGGATACCGGGCATCATTGTAGCCAAAGATGGAAAGATTTCTTTTAATGGTAAAGCCATTTCCAATTTCTACATCGATGGTGACGATGTCTTGGATGACCGCTACAATATTGCAACACGGTCGGTGCCTCCAGGTATTGTCGATCAGATCCAGGTCTTTCAGAACCACCAGCCCGTAAAACTTTTAAAAAATAAAGTTTACAGCAACAATGTGGCCTTAAACCTGACCCTGAAAGAGGATGCAAAATTGAAGCTTATTGGTAACGAGACCATTGGCGGAGGCATCAAGGATAAATATTTTGCTGATCTGAGCGGCATGCTATTTAAAAAGAGACATAAAGGCTTAAACCTCATCAAAGCCAATAATACTTCCATCGATCTGATGGAGGATCTAAAAAAGCATGACCTCGAATCTTTCCAGAAACGCATTGATAATGTTACGCCCCAACCCTTGTTAAGCAGCGGTACTAAAAACCCGGACCTCGACAATGAACGCTATCTCCGTAACAGTTCACAGATGTATAATACCAATAGCCTGATTAAATTACGGCAGGATGAGCAGTTTCGGCTAAATGCCTATTACCTTCATGACCGAAAATTAAATGATTACACCACATCCACTTTGCTTCGCCTGCCTACCGGAAATGTAAATTATGGCAATAGCGAATCTTCTACTGCCATCCGTAATGCTGTAAATGCCAATTTGAATTATCTTATCAATAAGGATAGCTATTACCTGAGTGAAAGTTTCGTGTATGCTAATGATAAATCTTTGTCTGGTTCTGACATCATCAATAGTACACCCTTTTCTTCACGACAGGATTATAATGTCCGCAGTATCTCAAATGAACTAAATTTAATGCGGTACACAAAGGCGGACAATATCTTTGAAATCTACAGTTATGTTGGCTTCAACGACAATACACAGAAAGCTTTGTACGATCCCGGCATATTTACCGATCTTTTTAATTCCGGTACTCCATTCCCCTGGCTTCGGCAAACCGGTACCAACGCTGATAAATTCACCAATAATTACGCAACTATACGATTTGCAGGAAAAAACGTAACGCACTCCTATAAGCTGGGCATGACCTATCAGGATGTAGATCTCGTTTCCGGAATTGATGCAACCGGCCTATCAACACTCCCCGACAGCCTGGCAAACAACCTGTCCTGGAAAAAAGCTAAGGTTTACGCCGAGGCTTCGATTGATCTGACGCTTAAAAAACTTAAAGTAAATATTGCCGTCCCAATTTTTTTTCAAAGCCTAAATGCCAAAGACCCGGGCTATGGCTACAGCAATAAAATTGACCGGTACTTTATCAATCCCTCAGTTTCATTGCGCTACGATGTTGGTAAGGAAAGTGATCTTTCCCTGACTTATACCATGAGAAATGACCTAGGTATACCTAATGATCTCTACCGGGGCTATATTATCACGGGTTTCCGTAACCTGAATACCAATGACGGACAGTTCGCCGATACAAGGAATACGGCTACTTCACTGGGTTATTCCTACCGCAAAACAGAAAACATGTTTTTCCTTAGCCTCTTTGCAGCCTATAATCGTAACCACAACAGTAGTATCCGCTCCCAGGTCTATTTTGGCAGTTATCAAAGGAACATCTTACTGCACCTACCTAACAACTCAGATTCCTACAGCCTAAATGCGCGGGCAAGCAAATATGTATTCCCCTTATACACTACAGTAACGATCAGTTCGAATCTGGCCTATAATACCTCCAGACAATTACAAAACGGACAGCTTATCCCAATAAGCTTTTATTCGTCACGCTTTGAGGCCAATACCGAAAGTAATATCAACAAGAAATTTTCATTGAGCGGAAATATTCTGTATTCCCGCTATCAAACAAAACCAACAGGTAACGTATCCGTTCCCAATATCGGCCAGCTACAATACAGGCTCGGACTCGAATACGAATTCAGCGACAGTTTCAGTGTAAAAGCAGCCAATAGCTATTACTCATTTTTGAGATCGGATATGGAAGGCCTCCGCTATAACTTTACGGATGCTTCTGCAAGATATAATTTTCCTAAAACGAAGCTGGATCTGGTAATAAGCCTGAACAATATATTTGATGTAAAGACCTATCGTACAGCCAGTCTAAACGATCTCTCAGAGACAAATACGGCTTACACCTTACCAGGGAGGATGATACTTGCGAAACTGAACTTCAGCCTTTGATAACAGCGACAGAAGGCTAAGGTCAATTAAGGGTCCTTACGAAGATAGGCCGGGTTAAGAGGGATGCACAAAAATAATTTGCTGTATTGATCTAAGCATTAATTCTGATACAGAATAGATCATCGCTGCATTCCGTTTAAATTGGTTAAACCATCTACCGGCTAATCTCAATAGATACTCTTCTGCCTGAAAAGACTTCATTTCAATATCATGGTCCGTTCCGATCTGTTTAGCCCCCCCTTCCACGCTAGCCGATAACCTGATGAGCTCGCCCAGGATGAACCTACCAATTTAATTTTTATATTAGCCGTTGAGAGCGTTAATTAAACGGTGTACGGCATTGCTGTATTCCGTTTTCCTTTTTCTACCTGGCCGTTCCCTTCGGCCCGGGCTTTCCGCTCTAATTCCTCGCTATGCTGCGGGATTCCGCTTCCATCCCTAACGGACATTACAAGGATTTATGACCGCTATATTTCCCGCGTATTAATCATTCCTTTCCGATAGTGGTACCCCATACCATATTTATTCTTTGATCATTATCGTAGTGATACATCCATTCTACATCCCTTCCGCATAACGGCTCTTCAAAACAAGATTGAAGCCAACTACCATAAATACATTTTTCGCATTCGAAACGGATAAAAAGGCAGCGAATCTCGTGTAGCCAAGCACCCGCACAAGGGCTGCCAAAAAATTTTTGAATGAACGGTTTCCCCCCAGAGGGTCCCCCCATTAAGTCAAATATTTTTTGGCTTTCTCCATTTGGCTCCACGAAAGTGATTGCTTTCTTTTTTTCCGTTTTTTCTTTTGAAAAATGCTCTTTCGGGCAGGCGGCTGAAAAAGAAAAAAGCGAGAAACAATCAATTTTTTCATCATTAAAATCAACCGTTATGCAAATCAAAGGCAGGTTAACAGCAGATGCAAAACTGCAGACCACAAAAACAGAAAAACAAGTGGTCAATTTCAGTATCGCCCATAACCAGGGCTACAAACCCAAAGGCCAGGCTTACCGTGAAGAGCCGGTATTCTTTAACTGCTCCTATTGGCTCGATCCCTCAGCAGTTGAGCAATTGCTAAAAGGAGCTTTGATAGAAGCTACAGGCCGGATCGGTACTTGGGCATATATCAATCAGGCAGGTAATCCAGTAGCACAGCTCATTTTCCATGTAGATGATTTTGAAATCAAAGCCTACGCAAAGGATCGGGAGCCTTACACAATCCCGGTAAATCAGGATGTAGCAGTTGCGGCAGTTGGCGCAAGTACCTCCGAGGACCTCCCTTTTTAATCCAAACCCAAATCAAAAAAATCTTAAATCAATTTCAATTTTAAAATCATGGCACATAACATTTTTTTCAACGAACAGACAGGCAGACATTCATTTTTTTCTGTGAAAGAGCAGGCATGGCATGGGCTGGGACAGATCGTAAAGGATTATCCGACCAGTTCCGAAGCGATCAAACATGCCGGGCTGGATTACGAGGTCGTAAAGGCTCCGCTCTATATCAAAACGGATGGTCTTGCCATATATGATGGTGGTATGACCATTCAAGAAACAGAGGTAAAAGTTCCGGGTTACTACGCTACAAAAAGAAGGGACAATGATGCCATACTGGGTGTAGTCGGCAAGGATTACCAGATTGTACAGAACGCCGATGCATTTGCCTTCTTTGATGCTATTGTAGGTGGTGGTGATGGTATCCTATATGAAACCGCAGGCGTATTAGGTCAGGGTGAGCGCATATTCATTACCGCAAAGCTGCCCGATATAATCCAGGTGGGCAAAAAAGATATGATAGAAAAATATCTGTTTCTTACTACCTCACATGATGGTAGCGGAAGCATTACTGCAGCCTTTACCCCCATAAGGATCGTTTGTCAGAATACCCTTAACGCTGCGCTCGGTAAAAGTTCCCACACGATTAAAATCCGGCATACCGCAAATGCAAAACAACGTCTTGAAGAAGCACACAAGGTTATGGGGTTATCTAATAAATTGTCCGTTCAGATGGAAGGTATCTTTAACCAATGGGCAAAGGTCAGGATCACAGATGACGAGGTGCGCAAGCTGATCCTTATGGCCATGGCACCCAATAAAGAAACCTTAACGAACCTGATCAAAGGTAAGGATGATGAACTTTCCACCCTATATAAAAACACCTGCAATGATGTCCTTGCTTATGCCATGAACAGCGAGACACAACAAATGGAAACTACAAAGGGTACTGTCTTTGGCGCCTATAATGCGGTCACCGGGTATTTCCAAAACGTCCGCAATTACAAAGACGACGAAGCCAAAGTAAAATCTACCCTTATGGGTGGCACCGCTCAGCTGTACAGCCAAAAGGCATTTAATCTATGTGCAGATTTTTCAAATGACGGAGCCGATATTTTCCAATTCAATTAAATCAACAGGGATGGCCACCCCGGTAGCCATTCCCCTTTTCTCTTAATCTTTCCATACGACCAATTATGAAAAATCACCTGCTCAAATCCCACGTAACGATCCTGGAATATGCAAAGAGGAAAAGCGTATACCCACCTAGTGTATACAGCGCAATCGAAAAGGGAAAAATCAAAGTGGATTACATCGGCCAGTCTAAGACTAAAATGATTGACCTGTCGAAATACGGAGGGTACAAATTCGGGGTACATAACCCGGATAAGTCCACCCTGCAGAAATGGTTTGACCGTAATGGAAAAAGTCTTTCCGCAAACAAAAAACCCAAACCATAATCCTTAACCGCCAACCCCAAGGAAGGCACAACACTAAAAAAATGTCCATACAAATCATAGAAGAAACCATATTTCTTGCTGTAGCGAGAAAAATGTTTGAAGCCAGTATAGCACTGAAAGTAAATGAAAATTTTTATCCCTGCTGCCGCGATATGTCCAATGAAAGGATTATTGACCTTGTTGCATCCTGGCATAAATTAAACTGGGATTCTTATGAAGATGAATACAACGAAAGCCAGCAACTGTCCGACCGGGTTGAGCTTCTTATTGGCATAACGCCCCCGCCACCTACGGCAGTCCAATTTTTGAAGTGGCTTCATTGCATCCGCTACAATATTAACCATAACTGTATCCCACGGCAAAACAGCCAAAGCCTACGAGATATTCTATTCTTAGATCGGCTGATAAGGGACGTGTCAAAAGCTATTATTGAACAACTGCCGGACTATAGGGATGCATCTTGGTCAACTTACAGGAAATAATAATTTAAAAAAACATGCTATGGGAAGGGAGGGAAAATTCAATGAAGAAAGGCTGTTCAAAATCCGGCGTATGCGCAAAGCGCGTAGACTGTTTAAGCAGATGCCATTATTTGCATTTGTTATGATGCAGGCAGAATATCAGGGATATAGCCTTGCACAGTTTCACGACGATCTTAGGCGAAGGTCAAAACCTAAGCCGAAGAAAAAGGGCAAAAGCCCTTTAGTAAGGTTCGGCAGGTACTGGAGGATACAACAGCTTATCGCCCGTTATAGTTACACACAGGACGAATCCCTGATTATCAAGGCGATGAAACTCCGGCAAAGAATAACCAAGCCTTATCGTCTGGAGATGCGGCTAAAGGGAACCGTACATGAATTTACCCTCTCTCCCTTGATACCGATCCAGGACGTTGAAAAGCTTATGGCACAATTCAACCAATGTAAAACAGAAGCAGAAATAGACATGGTATTTGCCAACTTCCAAAAGTTAGCGCATTTACGGTAAGCAATTATTAATCATTACAAATTCAATTAGATATGGAAAAACTGAGCATTTGTTATGATTTCACCTTTTTCGTTGTAATCGAAACAGCAAAAGGAAGAATCTACAAAAATTATATAGCGTTAGCAATTGGTAGAAATTACGAAGCTGCATTATGGTGTCTGTACTTCGACCTTAAAAAAAAGCGCAAAAAATTGGTAAGCGTAAATAAGGTTTCCGTAAACCGGATTTGCTTTGCCTTCAACGAAGCCTTAGAATCCATTAAGGTCAGCCTTGCAGATTATCCACCGCAGATTCCCGAAGATTTAAATGCAGAAGTGAAGCACCTGCCGAAAAAAAAATAATCATCAAATACAAAAACCAAATACCATGTGTATAACAGATTTAACAGGACAGGATATAGAGATCACTGATATAGAAGCAGCCCTTGCAATGGTAGAAAGATTCCTAAGCTATACCAGGGTAGAAGAAATTAAATCCCTACAGGAATTTGAACAGCAAAGACAAAGGTACTGGCAGGACATGAAACAAAAATTATTAACCCTTAAAGAACATTAAAATGGAAGCACTATTTCACATCACAACCGCAAAGCTCATAGGCCTTATACTGATCCTAACAGGTTGCCTTATCAGGCATTGGATGAACAGCAGAAGTTTTAACCGCCGTAATAAAATGGGCGTTGAAATTTTCCGAAACCATACCCATGAGGTTTTGCTTACCTCGCTTGAGCGACTGTTAAAACTATTGGGAAGATTACTCCTGATCCTGGGGCTGATCATTATTGGTGCAAACTGGATCAACCACTGATAGCAATTTCTAAAAACATAAAACTCATAGTTATGGGACGATATATGACTGTAGAATTAAAGGAGAACTATAAAACAGAAATTTTTATCCAGTTACTCAATATGGAACTTGCTTCTCAATACGGGGGGAATATCGGAACTACATTTAACACCTGGGAACATTTAGAGCAACAAGCTGATTATATCAATCATAATACCGAAGGCCTAAAACAGTTACCCGACTGGAAGCGTCCGATTTCGGTGCAACAGCTACACCGGAATTTCTTTTGGTTACAATTCGGCTCATTTTCCTTCAAACTTTCAGGGGAAGGAAACAGTGACGAAGCTAGGGATGCAATTGCGGTCAGCAAATGGATCGAAAATACAGAAGCAAAATTTATCAATCTATCCGCATCGGATAACTATAGCCCGGTAATCGTTAAGGAATACCTCGACCATCTTTTTGAAGACGCAGGATACGATCTGTCCGAACTATGGAAAACAACATAAACAATCTAAAATCAAATTTTTATGGAAACCAATTTCTTTAAACAAATAGCAGAAATACAAGGTAACGGAGAATGGGTAATCGTAGTAAAGCCCATCGGGACAGAAAAAATAATTGTATCCGTGCTGTACAACGACGACAGTTGCGGAGATAATGCAAGAAAAACCATACCTCCGCTAACATTTTCCAATACCGCAGCTGCATTGGATGATGCTTTCTTCGCAGATATAAGGACAGCTTTTACAGGAACCATCCAGCTATATAACAGCATGGAACATTATCTTAAACAGCAGGGGGCAGCAGTCCAGCAGGCACAGATGAATAAAAAGCCTTCCGGAACTGCAAAACAGAAGGCAGAACCAACCAGTAAATATGATGTTGCCATGCAAAAAGTAGCGGAACTGGAAGCACAGGAAAAATACAGGGAAGCATGGATGAAAGTCCCCGATCCTTTGGAGTATCCCAAAGAAGCTGATTTCCTGCGTAAGCGCAGGGAAGAACTATCTGTTCATTTCGCCCCTGATCTCTTTAATATTTAATCTCCAAATTTTCAAGTCATGATAGTAGCAAAAGTACTCCCCCGGATTTTTTTATATAAAGTCAAAAACGAAGAAGTTAAACTTCCCGATCCCGAACTAAGCCTAAGCCCACAGGCGGTGATGAATTTCTACACAAGAACATACCCTGAACTGGTTACTGCCAAACTCGAAGGCCCGGTCATCCATGATGATGAAGTGCAGTATAAATTTACCTCAACCGTAGGGACAAAAGGCTAACCATGAAAAATCACAATAAAAAACCCTTCAGGGTTATATCAAAAAACATCAATGAAGATTTATGGAAACAATACAGCAAGGTCGGACAGTTCGCAAAAGATTTAAACAGGCTCAAAAATGCCGCCGAGATACCCGGGCAAAAATGCAGAAGCGTTCCGATAGCAGATTTGCCAATGCTTTTTTAAACAATACTTTTTGTCCTGTTATATGTGATCCGAAAATTGGCAGGAAATGGCAGCAGCAGGAAGCCTATTTTATACAATGCCTCCGGCACCTGGAAGCGGATTTCAAACTAAAACCAATTTCCCTTACGGATGACCCGTATCCGTTCAATATCAAGGCTGCATTTGAGCAGGCAAAACCAATGATATCAGAAAAATCCTATTACAAAAAACTGATGCTTATAGAAAATGGCAGCCATCCTTTTTGCCTTGCTACCGCTGAGGAGTTTGGATGTAGCTGCACCCTTTACTATATCCCTCTTGATATGCTGCTAAAAATTATGCGGAACAAAAAAAGAAAAGCGGAAAGCAGGTTATTGGTTATGCTTTGCGCCTACCTCTATTCCAAAATTAAAATCCCCTCTTACACGAAGGGGGATTTTATTAGCGGCATTTACGACCAGTTCAGGGAATGGGTAGAAAACGATGAGGAGCAATTGGAGCAAAAAGACGTGCAAACTGCAAGGAGTGCGCTTTACGCGGCTGAACATTTCGAAAGACGTTTTCACCGGATTTTAAGTCACCCATCGCATCACGAAAATTGGCAACAGCAGCAGGATTGTTATAAGCCAAAAGACCTTTTGGGCAAAAGGGTACTTTCTCTATCCAGGAAATTCCATGCCCTTTATAAAAAATACCCCTCCCGGAAGATTTATGATCAGTTCAACCGCATACAGTTGCCCGACGAATACGACGAAATCATGTCAGCAGATCAGTATATATCCTTTGTTTGGAGTAATGACGGATGGCTTGGAGCGGAAACTGTTAATTACATGAATGATAACGCAGGTAATTATTCCGGTACCGAAGCACCTTTGGAATATATAATTTATGATACGCCAGGAGGGCGCAAGCCCGAGAATTTAAAATTTGAAAAACAGGTATTCCTTTTAATGGATGATTTGGTAACCCTTTTATACGACCTTAACGATGATAAAGATTAATCAGACTTTTGAGCAGGTCTACGAGCCTAAGAAAGCGCTATTAGTTTACGAATCCGTAAACGCTGACAATTTTTATATTGAAGCGTTCGATATCGGAAAAAACGGCAAACCCTTAAATGCCCATCCCCTTTCTGTTTCCGAAAGTATTGCATTGGCAAAATCACTTGCTAATACCGCAGAACTGAGCAACACATTCCTGCAGTCCCGAAACCTTTTGCCGGAAAATTTACTCTATACCTCTACTGCAATAGAAGGCTTTGCCATTTGGTACACGCCGCCTCAAAAGGTTAGCCTACGGTTTATTGAAACCCTGGGTATCCCATGCGGCAGCGTTGCTGTCCCGGCTATGATCTGGAAGGCCAACAAATCCGGCCTTTCTGTTTATGCGGTCAAGTCCCCTAACAAGATAAAACCGGACGCCAACCAAAAGCTATATCATGCCCCTTTCTTTAATGTTTATGAAAGCGGAAAGGTATGTATGGGAACAGTTGAAATCAGAATCGAAGAAGACTGCTGCCTGGAAGATTTTATGGAGCGGTGGCAGGCCTATTTTTACAACTCTTATTTTAGCCATACCATGCACGGCCACGTTCCGGTGAAAGGCAATATCGTCCAACTTTGGCAGGCACTTTATAAAACCGGGAAGGCATTCCCGGTAGAAAATCTGATTGCTACTCCACTAAAAATAAAAGACCTGTTATGAAAGCTGTTAAAACACCAATACACTTTACCCATAATTTCCTGATCAATCCGACAAACCCGGTAACGGTTAACCTGATCGGCGGTGGTGGTACCGGAAGCCACATGCTGACAGCCCTTGCAAAAATGAATTATTCTTTAAATCATATAGGCCACCCAGGCCTACAGGTAAACCTTTGGGATGATGACGTAGTAACGCAGCCCAACATAGGCAGGCAGCTTTTTGCAGAATCCGAGATCGGTCTTCCGAAATCCGTTGCGCTGGTCAATAAAATCAACCGCTTTTTCGGCTTTAACTGGAAAGCGAAAACAGAACGGTTCGAAAAAAATATGCATGGCTGTCCTGAAATACAGGCCAACCTGTATATATCCTGCGTGGATACGGCAAAAGCCCGGTTTGAAATTGCGGATATACTTTCCTGCTTCCGAAAAAGAACCGCTATCCACCGGGACGCACCGTTGTATTGGTTGGACACCGGAAATTCTCAAAGTACCGGGCAGGTAGTATTGGGAACCATCCCTGAGATAAAACAGCCACCAACAAAACGATATAAGCCCGTATCCGTTTTACCGTTCATCACAGATGAATTTAGAAATTTATTGGAAGTAACCGATGATCAAAATGAACCAAGCTGCTCTACAGCGGAGGCATTGCAAAAACAGGATTTATTTATCAATCCCCATATTGCCATATTGGGTGCATCATTGCTTTGGCAGATTTTCAGTACAGGAATGACCGAAAACAGGGGCTTTTTCACCAACCTAAAGGATTTCACGTCAGCACCCTTGAAAGTGACCTAACGGAGCTTAAAATTCGTCCAGCTCCTATAATTTCGGTCATAGGTGCGGCCGGAGAAGGAGCAGCCGCCAACCCCTCTGCTAATTATTCCTTTCGGAATCGGGGTTGGCGGCTGCGCGTTTGTTGATGGTATTATATTTATCACAATCCATCAGGGTACCACCCGGTGTAATAACCGCATACCTCACTCCAGGTAACCGTTTCCTCTATCAGTACATCGTAAGGCGAGTTTTTGACCAAATGCCATCCCACTACCGTTGCATCTGCAGCAATAGCCGTTATCACGCCTGCTATTTTCCTCAAGATCCCCAATATTCCCCTTTTGGGTTTCATACCGGAAGAAAAAACCTTCATCCAGTAATATCCCGAATGACGAAGGACAGAAGCGGTAGCCAGGATGTATTTGGCTTCTTTAATATCCAACCGGGAAATCAATACCGAATTTTCTATACTGATCAGTTTATCCCGGTAGGCTTCAAAATGTTCCATATCTCTTATGCCATCGAGTACGGTCATCATTTCCAGGATATACTTTTGCGCTTCCACTGAAAAACCCGGCTGCTGCATGAATTTATGGTAGTCCTGGATAATTGCTATCCCGGTTTCTTTCTCCATTACCGGGTAAACCCTGATCCCTTTATGCTTCAGGAAATATTGTTGCAGGTACTTTACCGCGCCTGCATGGGTGGTATCGTTATTGACGGCTACATAATTCCGTAAAGAATCAAGGAGTTTATTGTGCTCAATGCCGATGCTGTCATATGGGTTCCGGTTATTTGCCGCAGGCCCACTATAAGTGTTTATAAGATCGGGTTTCACATCAGTAACTAAAGGATCATTTTGCCGACCCTGGTTTTTTTCTTTTGTACAGCCAATAAGGACTGCGAACACGATGATCAATCCGCTCATTTTTAATTTTGTTTTCATACGCTTTTGAATTTTATTTTTTCAAAAGAGCAGATAACTCCTAAGCTCATTTTACAACCCTTTTCAACCTTGTAGTTTTTTACCCCACCAAAACGCAAAATGGGCACGAGGTGTAAACCCTATGCCCATTACTTTTCCTGTGGATCTTAGCTAAGCGGAAAGCTGCTCCAGTTTGAGCTTGACTTCCTTTAGCCCGGCTTTGCTAAGACAATCTTCCGCAAAATCCTGGATTTCAGAAACAGCCTCTTTGGGCAGCACGGAGAGCAGCTGGGAGATGCTGCCATCTTTCGACTTCAATCCTCCTTCAATCACATGGCTCAGGAGTAGCACTATTTTTCTGCTGATCCGCTTATCCAGCTTAATCATCTCGTCCATACTCGGTACGCTCAACAGGGTATCATAAACCCTTGAAATCTCGTTTGTGTTCATCTTGCTTTTTTTTAAATCCTAATCACTATTGATCACGGCACAAATGTAAATGCATCATCCTGTTTTTACCTCCGTAGAATTTTAGCATGTCGCTGTAATACGCCACCAGCCTGATATTTTTGTCCTACACGCATTGATTTTAGTTGAAAGGATTTTGAGGATGATGGACAAAAAAATGCATAAGGTATCCTGTGAGGCAGCCAGAGATAGGGATATCGTGATTTACCTGGAATCATTGGGTATTCTGCCACAAAAAATAAGAGGAAACAGTTACTGGTACCTATCTCCACTTAGAATTGAGAAAACGGCCTCTTTTAAAATTGACCGGAAGCTTAACCGATGGTATGATTTCGGACTGGGGCAGGGTGGTAACCTGATTGATTTCGGCACCCTTTACTTCCGGTGTTCCGTCAGCGATTTTTTATCGGGCTTATCTAATGGATCTACTTCATTCCCTGGTCCAGATTTAGCGATTGCGACAATCCCGGATACCAGGATAAAAATAAGCAACACAAAGCCGCTTTCACACCCTGCGCTCCTCCACTATATATCCTCTCGGAAAATAGCTCATAGTTTAGCCTTCCAATATTGCAATGAAGTCGACTTTGATATTGGTAATAAAAAATATTTTGCAATTGGCTTTGTCAATAAACTTGGCGGTTACGAGCTACGCAATAAATTCTTCAAAGGCAGCAATTCCCCAAAGACAGTAACCTGGTTTAAAACTGGCAACGTCCGGCTAAGCGTTTTTGAAGGATTTTTCGACTTCCTGTCCTTTCTGTCCCTTCAACCAACCACAGTCAGTAATAACGATTTCCTGGTGCTTAACAGCCTCGCCTTTTTCGAGGGTGCTACGGAAGAGATACTCCATTATGATGAAGTCCATCTTTACCTCGATAATAATCCTGCAGGCAAGAACTGCACCAGCTCAGCAATTGAACGAAATTCAAAATTCCAGGACCGCTCCTTTCTATATACCGGCTTTGAAGACCTGAATGATTTCTTATGCAAGGGTCATCGGTTTCCAGACGGATTGAAAGATATGCCTGAAAAGCCACCATGATCATATCAATTCCCCGGGATCACAAAATAGCCTTCTAAATAAAAAAGAAGGACCGATGACCTGTGAGCCCCGTCATCGGCCAGATGTACGGTTGTAATACAACCGGCTCTGGCTGCCCTTTTTCTCCGGAGTCGTGGGCAGGCTCTATTCGATAGCAATACTTTTTTGAAGTGAAAACGATAACGTGATGGAAGATCAAAAAAACAACCGCATTAAGCTGCTGCAGGTGCGCCTGACAACAGCGGAGCACCATGCCATTTTAAAAACTTTTTCAAAGACCACCAGCCGAAAATTAAGTGATTATGTCCGCAAAATCATCCTGGGCAAACCCCATATCGGCAAGATCAGAAACGAATCCCTGGATGACTTTGTAACCGTCCTGGCCCAGCTCAAAATGGAACTTAAAGCTGCCGGTAATAACCTGAACCAGGCAGTGAAAAAACTGCATAGCCTGAACCAGGGCGGTGAGCTGGAGCAGTGGTTGATATCCTGGGAACTGGGCAAAAGAACCTTCCAGAAAAGTGTGGATGCCATTACCCGTCACCTGGATAAAATTAATGACGAATGGTTTCGGTAATCCACCTGGGCAGTTCCTTCAGGCAGGTGCTGAACTACAATGAGAACAAGGTAAAAGAAGGTGCTGCCACATGTTTTGAAGCAGCTTACTACTTAAAAGAGGCCGATAAATTATCTTTTAATCAGAAGCTGGGCAGGCTAAAGCAACAGGCCTCCAAACGCGAAAGTGTAAAGGTAAACTGCGTTCATATTTCGCTGAATTTTGATCCTTCTGAGCACCATTCCCAGGATAGATTAAAGGAGATTACGGCAGCTTATCTGGATAAGCTTGGCTTTGCCGGACAACCTTATCTTCTTTATGAGCATAGGGATGCCGGGCATCCACACCTCCATATTGTCACCACCAATATCCGCAATGACGGCTCTCCGATCAGCCTGCACAATTTGGGCAAGATCTATTCAGAACGTGCCCGGAAAGAAATCGAAATTGATTTCAATTTGGTTAAGGCTGAGGACAGTCCCAAACGGAAAGCCAATGATATAGAGCCGGTAAATATAAGGGCGGAATATGGCAAATCGGAAACGAAAAGGGCTATCTCCAGCATACTCACCTCTGTACTCAAAGCTTATAAATTCAGCTCGCTTCCCGAACTGAATGCAGTGCTTAAACTCTATAATGTCATAGCCGATCAGGGCTCAACGGAATCCCATGTATATAAAAATGGCGGCCTCACCTACCGTATTCTTGATAAGGATGGTAGTCTGCTTGGGGTACCGATAAAGGCCAGCGATTTCTATAATAAGCCTACGCTAAAGAACCTCGCTCCAATATTTATCGCTAACGATAAAGCTAAGCAATCCGGTAAAAAAGCCTTAAGGACCGCAATAGACCTTGCCTTGTTATCGCCTAAAACCACCAGCCTCAATAGGTTGATACAGGTTCTTGAACAGGGCGGTATAGATACCATTATCAGGAAGACAAAAGACGGTACGGTCTTTGGCCTTACCTATGTCGACCACAATTCCAAAAGTGTATTTAAGGGAAGTGACCTGGGCAAAGCCTATGGCACAAAAGGTATACTTGACCGGTTCGAACCGGCAGGTGTAAGTACCGGTCAGGAAAGAATTATCCTCCAAAATCCCCGGCAGCATGCGCCTGAAAAAGGCAGTACCGCTGCTAATCATTCCTCCTTACCTCCTCAGTTTTCCGGGCCAGACTATGCCCCGGACAATTCCATCGCCGGACAATTGCTGGAAGAACTGGCCCAGCACGACGCCAATTCCGGCTCCACTCCATATGAACTCAGCGGAAAGAAAAAAAGAAGAAAAAAACGAAAATCCATAAACAATTCAAATCTATAAACATCATGCAGACAGGTGAAAACGAACAGGCGCTCAGGAAGATTCTCGACATGACAAGGCTTATAAGCATCATCATTCTATTTATTCATTGTTACTATTTTTTATATGCTGCCTTTAAGGAGTGGCAGCTCACAACCATTTTTACAGACCGCATATTAGGCAACATCCGAAACACGGGATTGCTCACCTGCTTCCATAAGTCCAAACTCATCGCCCTGGGATTCTTGGCTATTTCCCTATTGGGTGCTAAGGGAAAAAAGGACGAGAAACTTGGTTATAAAACTGCATTTGCATACCTCCTTTCAGGTCTGGCTATTTACATTTTCTCCTACCTATCCTTGTTGCCGAAGATGGACTATTCAGTGCAGGCAATGACCTACATGGGCATACTTTCAGTTGGCTACTTGCTCACTTTATCTGGCGGAACATTATGCTCCAGGATATTAAAAAGCAGCTTTAATAATAAGGACATTTTCAACCTGGAGAATGAAACCTTTCCCCAGGAAGAGCGGCTTCTGGTCAATGAGAACTCGGTTAACATCCCGATGAAGTACCGCTTAAAAAACAAGTGGCGCAAGGGCTGGCTAAATTGTATTGCGGTGTATCGTAGCGTTTTAATCTCCGGATCTGCAGGTGCCGGTAAGACCGCGTTTTTGATCCGGCAGTTTATAGCGCAGGCGCTGGGAAAGGAAAAAGATCCGTTTACCATGCTGGTTTACGATTTTAAATTCCCCGACCTCTCCATTATCGCCTACAATCATTTTTTAAAGAACAAGCATAAGTATAGTGGGAAGCCGGAGTGCCTGTTCATCAATTTTGAAGACCCTTCACGTTCCCATCGTGGCAACCCATTGGAGCCGAATAGTATGGCAGACATTACCGATGCGTCGGAATCCTCACGTACGATTCTTCTTGGGCTTAACAAAATCTGGCAGACCAAACAAGGGGATTTTTTTGTCGAAAGTGCCCTGAATTTTGTTACTGCGATCATCTGGTTTTTGAGAAAGTATCAGGATGGTGCTTATTGCACGCTTCCCCATGTGATCGAGCTGATCCAGCTGGATTACGATAAACTCTTCACCATTTTGAGGTTGGAAAAAGAGATCGAGGTTCTGATCAATCCCTTTGTAAATGCTTATCTCAATGACGTGATGGAGCAGCTCGAAGGTCAGATAGCCTCCGCCAAAATCGCGCTGGCAAGGCTGGCTTCCCCCCAGCTTTATTACGTACTGACTGGGAGTGATTTCAACCTGGAGATTAATGATCCCGAAAACCCAAAGGTGCTTTGCATCGGCAACAACCCCCAAAAACAACAGATATATGGAGCTGTGCTTGCTCTGTTTGCAAATCGCCTATTAAAGGTGATCAACAAGAAGGATAAGCTGAAAAGCATGTTGATCTTTGATGAATACCCGACCATTTTCGTTGACCTGGTGCCCACGATTTCAACCGGGAGGAGTAACCGGATCTGCTGCCTGATGGGGGTTCAGTCGATCAATCAGCTGCGTAAAGAATATGGTAAAGAGCAGGCGGATGTCATCATGTCCATTGCGGGCAATATCTTCGCCGGGCAGGAAACCGGTGATAGCGCCAGACAGCTCTCCGAACAGATCGGTAAGATCATGCAGGAGCGTGAAAGCCTTTCTATAAGTGATAGCGGTACCTCCATAAGCAAGAGTAAGCAACTGGAAGCGGCAGTTCCTCCTTCCAAAATTGCCAAACTTTCTTCTGGCCAGTTTGCCGGAATCCTCTCCGATCTGCCACATCAAAAGATAGAGCTTAAGGCATTTGACTGTGAAGTGATCGCAAATTTTGACGCTATTAAAAAGGAAGAAGATGCTTATCAGCCCATTCCGGTTATCCGGCAGGTGAACCAGGAAATGGTCCTGCGCAATTACCATCAGGTGAAAAATGATGTACAGGAAATTGCCAATAATGAGATTAGGCGGATGCTCAATGATCCTTCTTTAAAGCACCTGGTTATCAAAAAGAATTAAATGAATAATGGCCTCCAATTGGAGGCCATTATTTTACGGATAGTTATTTAGAGTGCTTTCAGAATTAACCCTTTTCCATCAACTGTTTCTTTAAAATTTCATTCTTTTCCCTTTCGCTTTTTAGGAGGGCTTCGTATAATTCGGTCTTTTCCTGCATGCTTTTTATCAGTGTGTCCACCAACTCGTTTATTTTTTCACTTGGATATAATTGATAGTTGGAAATATGATTAAAGACAGAAACCGTTTCATTGTTATGTACAAAGTTATTAAACATAGCATCCTCATTGAAGTTCTTTATATCCTCCTTGCTAACCCCCAGTTGCTGGGCAATCTGCTCCAGCTTATCATCGTCTATAACCTCGGCGTGCTCTAATCTCGATAAGTTTTGTCTTGTCATCCCTAATGAGCTGGCTAAAGTTTCCTGGCTAATGGATTTCATTCGCCTTATTCTTTCAACTTTATAGCCAAGGTGTGTTGCCTTATTAATGATTCCTTCCATAAATAATATGTTAAGGTTTTTGTAATTATCGCTCAAAATCGGGCTCAATCGGTTACGTTTTGTTTCAGATTTTAGCGCAGGATGTTACGGTTATTTTGCAAATATAAGCCAAAGCAATGATTTACAATTCTGAAACCTTATTAAGCTAAAGAACATGGTGTTATGCAAATATAACAAGATGCAACCTGGGTTATTGTAAGGTTTTTACCTGTAGTTTATCTCGTATTACGATCCCATTTTTACACTCAATTCATGGCTGAATTATGGTGTATAGGGGCTTGTGTTTGGTTAAGTGCGGAAATTCCTCCCTCTCATTTGAGGGGGGATTTCTTAACCTTCAAATGATCTAGCAATAATTCGCTAATAGCAATTGCAAATTTTAGTGGGTGAGTTAAGGGGAAATTTCCCCTTCCAAATTCAGGGGAAAATCCTTCAGCCCTTAACTTAAAATTTACAAACCTTTGTACTGATTTCAATGTCGGGTGGCATTGAGTTATAAATCCGGTTTCAGCATAAATTCCTTAAACGCAATTCTATTATTTATCGATATTACCATCCCGGTAATGCGATAGAATTATCACATCCTTTGAAAAAATACCTTATTATATTATCTATCTTCTTTCTTTTCATCCTTTTTTTCTTAGGTTTTGCTAATTCTGTATTGGCCCAGGAACAGGAAGAAAGTATTAACCAGGCGGAGTTATACCTCGGCAGCCGGATCCATGCTTTGGACAAATACCTGAACCGTACGGAAAAGATCCAGCACCGCCTGGTTAAAAAGCTGAAACGTAAAGAAGCGAAGATCGCCCGGCAACTGGCTGCAAAAGATTCGGCTTTGTACCGTCAGTATATGCAGCAAAATCTGAGCTATGATTCCATAGCTACCCTGTCCAAGGATACCGGCAGGCTGCAGCAGCTGGCCTTTAAAAAGAACAGCCTGGTCGATAGCTTCAAAGGCGTACAGAAGTTCATACAGAATCAAAGCAGCAAATTAAACAGCGCTTCGGGCCTGGCCGGCAAAGCCGGGATCAATACGCCTTATACCAAAGAGCTCAACAGCCTGCAACAAAAGCTGAACGGGCAGCAAAACATAGATGAGCTGATCCGGCAGCGCACCGGCAGCCTGGAACGGCTGGCCGGCGCACAAAATATAAGTGGTCTGCAAAACATACAGAAGAGCGTATACTATGCCCAGGAGAAAATGAAAGCCTGGAAACAGCTGGCCGATGATCCCGACGAAGCCGAGGAAAAAGCCATGGAATACCTCCAGGGTACCGAAGGTTTTGACCAATACCTGCGTACGGATAACAATGCCTTTGGCGGCCTGGACAACAACGCCACCGCTGAAGACCTGCAGCGTATGGGCTACCAGACCAAAAGACAGGTGAACAATATGCTGCAGCAAAAGCTGGGCAATAACCTTGGCGCAGTACAGCAGCAGATGGCCGCCCAGGTGCAGGACTACAGCGATAAGCTGAACGGCATCACCGGCACAGTAAAGGAAACCAAAGCCGGCATCAAAAAAGCCAAACAAACGTTGAATGAAGCCAAACAAGCCAAAGACAAATTAAAACATATCGAAAAACCCGCTTTCAAAAAGAATCCCGAACGGGGCAAACCCTTCTGGCAAAGACTGGAACCCGCCTACAACTTCCAGACCACCCGCGCCACACCCGACGGCCTGCGCCCGGCCATGCTGGAGCTCGGCGCTTCGGTAGCCTTCAAGTACAGTACCCGCCTGAGCTACGGAATCGGCATTGCCTTAAGTGCCGGTCTTGGTCAGAACTGGCAGAACATAAAATTCACCTACGAAGGCCTGAGCGCCCGTGCCTTCGCCGACTGGAAAGCCATCTACGGCTTCAGCCTGCCGGCGGGGTATGAGCGCAGCTTCAGGCCCTGTAACCGGCCTTACCTGCGCGGGCAGCAAAACAATCCGGCTACGCAACCACAAACCACGGACAACGCGATCAAAGAAGCCTTGGGCGGCCAGCAACAGGCAGCTTACATCGGCATCATGAAACGCTATCGGATCAACAGTAAATGGAACGGGATTTTTTTGGTGGGGTATAATTTTTTGTGGCAGCATGAAGAATTGCGAACGCCATTTATAATCCGATTTGGAAGTCAAAGTAATTAGTTATGCGCCACATATAGGCGTAGTGTCCTTGTAATTTTAAAGTCTTAATCCATTATTTATGAAGCATAAAATGAACTTGAAAATGTTATTGGTTGTAATGTTATTACGAACTGTTGCACATGGGCAATCCCCATCAACACAGGTAACACCATTCTCCTTTACTACGATTCCCCCTTCTCCCCAAGCCTCAGCTATGGGTAAGTACGGAGGGCTACCGGTTAATCTTTCTACTGGTGCCCCTAATTATACCATCCCTCTATATAATAAAGAGGTAAATAACAACATCTCCCTTGATTTGTCCCTTAATTACAATACGAACGGAATAAAAGTTGAAGAATTAGCAGGCGTGTCAGGCTTAGGTTGGTCCTTATTTGCTGGCGGGGTTATTACCAGAAATGTCAATGATGAGCCTGACGAGCTTTCTCAGGATCTTGCAGCTCCTCTTACCACATCCACTCAGGCAGAGCGAAATATCCAATGGTACATGGATAACCCTTTAAAAAGAGTAATATTTTACGGTCAATCTACACCGTTTTATGATATTCAGCCAGATTTATTTTCCTTTAATTTCTTTGGACATACCGGTCAATTTTTTCTTGATTCCGGTATGGTTTATATTATTGACCAGGAAGATTTAAAAATTGAAACAGATTGGAGCTATGCTACAGCTCCCTGGACCTTCAAAATTACAGATCAGTTCGGCAACATATTCCTCTTCGGCGGCACAGCTGCAACGGAAAATACCCAGACTTCAAATAATGCTCAAACATATAATGGTCAACTTTCTAATTGGAATCCCTCCAATAATTTCCGGACTGCCTTTTATATTACAAAAGTCATAACGCCACAGCGAGATACTGTTTCTTTTGACTATGTAACCAATCAATATACCACTATCAGCGGGCAAACGAAGGAATTAATCAGCCAAACGACAGAATCTCAAGGGCCAAATATCGGAGGTCAGATATGTGATTGTATCAGTCCTACAATTATGATGAATCAAACAAGAAATGTTTATGGTTATGATCTGAAAAAAATAACTATAAATAATTCGTTACAGGTAGATGTGGAGCATATAAACAACCCAGACCTTGTCGGAACGCAATTGATCAAAACACTTAAGATTAAGGACCTCATTTTTAATCAAAGCCTGAAGGAAATTAAATTTAATTACCAGATGCCTGCATCCTCCAACAGGCCGGTACTACAAAATCTGATGATTTGTGATAATCAAGGAGGCAATTGTGACTCTTTCTTTTTTGGTTATAATAATTTAACTAACCTCCCGGCAAGGACTGCGATCGATAAAATGGATTTTTATGGCTACTTCAATAACAACACGGCAAGCCGCGCCGTTGACTGCCAACAAGCCAAAACCGGAATGCTAACAAGTATAAAATATCCAACTGGTGGAAAAGATGATATATCCTATGGATGCTCTCAGTCAACATCAACCCAAAATGTCCTGACCCTGTTACTCGCTAAATATTTGACGGGCTATGGTACCGGTGATCACAGCCCCGTTGATTATACCTTTGATTTTGTAGTTCCCAGTAATGCTCAAGGATTTCGCGTATACACAGAAGCTATATGGCATGGTGCCGGAAGTCCAACGACCAATTACAATAAGGTTGTGGCAAATATTTACAATAAAAGAACACACAGTTACTGCTTGTTTTCACCTTGGGCAATGGCGCCCGGAGCCATTGTCGAATGCGGGCAAACATTGGAAGCAACTGCATCAGCCGATCCGGGTGATACCCTTACTTTTTATCTCACACCTTATGGCGCAGATGTAGAGGGAAAGGCATACTTTCAGTACTATGCTCCGGTTCCGCAAACCACAACTTCTTATTATGGAGCTGCCAAGGTAGAACAAGTTACTACTTACGATCCAGTATCAAACCAGTCAACCATTAAGAAATACCTTTACGAATATAAAAACAATCCTGGTGTATCTTCTGGAATTGCCTTAAATCAAATTTCTACTGACGAGAATTATTACTTCCGTAATATTTGCCCCTATTCCTCTTTTGCTTTTACATATAAAGTTTGTCGCACAACTCTAAAAAGCAATTATAGTCAATATGATTTATACTCTTACATGCCGTCGAGTTATCTATACAAAAGCGTTCTTGAATATGAAGGAGCAAATGGTGAAGGTGGCATAACAGAACATATATTTGACATTAAAATTCCTCAAAAACCTACTCTAGTTTATACAAATAATGTAAATGTTCCTAATGACTTCAACGACTGGTTTGATGCACCTTATTCTTTAACAAGTGGTCAAATTTCCAGGGAGATTGAAACCAATAGATTTAAAAAAAATGGCAGCAATTTAATCCCTGTCCAATTTGAAAAAAAATGGTTTTCTGTTCATAAAAACTTTAAAGAGAGAATAGGATACGGCGTGAAGTCTGTTGACAATGGCGAACCGGGTGGAAATGGTCAGCAATTGGATATTAAAGGCAATGTCAAACAGTTTTCATATCGATCATCATGGACCGCATTAGACTCTATAAAATCGACATCATTTTTGGATTACGGCAGTCCGAGCATAACCACTACTGATTTTCAATATCAAAATGAAAATCATCTTTTACCCACTATAATTCGCACCAATAAGGATGATGTATCTGAGAACATGCTGCTAAACCTCTATCCATTGGACTACATAGGCAATAATGATTATATATCTACTATGATTGCTAAACACATCGACCATAAACCGATAGAACAACTAAATATTAAAAAACGTGGAACAGAGTATGTTATTACTCAAGGATCTTTTAATGAGTATTCGTTAAATGTACCATCTGCATTGACTAAAAAATACCCTTTAAATATTCAAACACCCGTAGTTTTATCATCTTTCAAAATATCCAACAGAAATCTTGGAGCTGACTTATATTCTTATGTTAAAACTACAAACGGTAAAGACGCTGTTTACAAAAATTATATTGAAAACAAAATATTTGACGCTTATTTAAATCCGGTGCAAACGAAAAACGATCAGGATGAAATTTCAAGTTATGTATGGGGTTACAGCGGAAAATATCTCTTTGCAAATGTAAAAAACTCTGAATTCAGCAATATTGCATATTCAAGCTTTGAGGATGATAAGGAAAAAGGAAACTGGATTTACTCTGGTGTAATAGGTAGCGACATCATTCCGGATCAATATGCACCAACTGGAAGTTATGTATATAATCTTGCTGCAGGAGCAATTATTTCCAATAATAATTTAAATCCCACAAAAAAATATGTAGTTAGTTTTTATTACCAAGGCCCCTCCTCTCCAACTGTGACGAATCAAATAAGTTATGTCAATCAAGGTATGGTCAATAACTACCTCTACTATGAGTGCATAGTTGGTAATACACAAAATATTTCAATTTCTTTTCCTGGAGCGAATACTAGGATTGATGAACTCCGGCTTTACCCTGTTGAATCCGTTATGACAACGCGAACTTTTAAGCCATCTCTTGGAATTACTTCAGAATGCGATGAAAAAGGAAACGTAACGCGATATGAGTATAATGGTAAAGGTCAGCTTATATTGACGAAGGATAGGCAGGGCTCAATATTGAATAAATTCACTTATAAAATTCAAGATTAATAATATGAAAAATATAACTATTAAACTCGTATGCTTTTACCTATTTTCTGCGATCAATTTGGCTAATGCACAAATCCAAGATCCGGAAATGAATATACCTGAACCGCCTCCAGCCAGTAATCCTGCGCCTGTTCCGTACCCAGATTTAAATGATTTGACAGGAGTGACACGATTTAATTATATTAGAAAAGAACAGCCTGACATTGCAACCAATTATCTAACTGCGCCAGGAAGTATTTACTGCCGTCAGCAAACAGAATATTACGATGGCATAGGCCGGCCTTACCAAAAAATCTTAAAGCGGGCCCATCCTAACAGCTTAGATATTGTGCAACCCTTTGTTTATGATATGTTCGGACGCGAGTCCTATAAATATTTACCTCTGGCAATTCCTTCTTCTTTATCCAATGGTTTAGCTAAGCTCAACATTAATGCAAGGATGCGACAGTTCTATGATCAAAATGGCCCAGATGAAAATCCCTATAGTAAAATCGAATATGATAATTCTCCCTTAATGTGCACCAATAAATTCCTTCATCCTGGGAACTCCTGGGTTGGTTCTAATAAAGGGGTTACTTATGAGAGACGTCTAAATTGCATTAATGAAGTTATTAAATGGGGTATTGCCGAGAATGCAAATTCAGTTCCGGTATTAATTGGGTATTATGTTCCAGGAGAAATAAATGTCACTAAAACAACCGATGAGGATGGAAAGTCTTCATTAGAATTTAAAGATAAAGATGGAAAATTGATTCTAATTAAATCCTTTGAATTCGATACCCATCAATCTGATACTACTTCGAACGGTGCCTCACTGCTTTACTATGTTTATGATGAAATGGATAGGAAAAGGTGGGTCATCACCCCAGAAGCAATGGTTCAAGCTAATCCGATAAATGACCTCACTAATGTAAAGGATTTATGTTATTCCTTTTACTATGATATAAAAAATCATCTAATTGAAAAAAAGGTTCCTGGAAAAGAGGTTGAATATTTTGTTTATGATAAAAGGGATCGCCTCATCTATAGGCAAAATGGAAGTCAGCGAAGTAAATTACAATGGGAATTTAATGTTTACGATGCTTTAGACAGAATCTTATTCACAGGACTACTTACTCGAAATGAGAATAGAATTCAAATGGCAATGAGGGCGGCTGATACTATTTCCACTAATAACGCGAATAAGATCGATTACTATACAAGTAATTATCGCCTTTGGGAATCCTATCCATTATTAATTGATAGCTGCAAAATACTGTCATACAATTATTATGATAATTATAGTCAGTTATCTGAATTTAATTTCGATTATTCACAATTTCCTGCTGTCAATCAATCCTTTTTGGTTACACCAATTCGATCCTTTCAGACCCGAAGCTTATCTACAGGTAACAAGGTTCGCATAATAAATCCCGAAGACCCCAATGATAATAAATGGATAAAGTCTGCGGTATTTTACGATGATAAAGGAAGAATTATACAAAAGCAAAAAAAAAATTTCAAGGATGGATTAGACATAAATTCTTATGTGTATTATTTTCAGGGAATGCTATGGAAAACCATAATTAAGCATAATAATCCAGGTGCAATAGCAGTATCAAATGCACAGGACATTCTTCCTGTTATAACACTTGAAAAAACATATGATCGTAATATTCAAATTGGTGGTGGAAGTGATCAAGTTAAAAGCATCACTCAAAAAATAAATAATGGAATCAACTATCAACTGGTTAACTATGGGTATGACCATTTAGGCAGGGTAGTTAAGAAATATTATACCTGCGGGTCGGTAACCAATGATTTCAATATACGAGGTTTTATCAGCCATATTAATTATGAGAATTATAGCGCTACAAATCCTCACTGCTTTGAAGAAAAAATCTTTTACGATAAAGGATTTCATCGCAAGTATTTAAATGGCAATATAGCGGGGGTAATTTGGAGTGGAAAAGATGGTTTGGAAAAAGCCTATGGTTATTCCTATGATGATGTCCAACGGTTAGTACATGCTGAATTTAGAGAAGAGTCAAATGGTGCCTGGAAAAAAAATGATCATGATTATTCTGTAAGTGACATTACCTATGATCAAAATGGCAATATTAAAACTATGTCCCAGCGAGGTATGAATCCTTTCATTAGCCAAAGCCCAATTGACATTGATATCTTGTCTTACTCATATAAAAGTGGATCGAATAGGCTTGTGAAAGTTCATGATAATGTTCAATCGGGAGTTACATTCTCTTTGCCTGATTTTAAAGATAGCGCTGATCTTGCTGAAGAATATTTATATGATACCAATGGCAATCTTATTAAAGATTATAACAAAAAGAGTTCTTATGTCTATGGTAATTTAGATTTACCCGCAATAGTTGAGGTGGAAAATCAAGGTTCTATTTTTTACACTTTTGATGCTAATGGAAATTTATTAAGCAAGAAAATAATCAATGGCTTAAACGTAGATAAATTTGATTATTTAGGTGATTTTGTCTACAAAAATGATCAACTGCAATATATAAATAATGAGGAAGGTCGTTCTAGGCCGTATGCAAACGATTCAACCCAACATCAGACAAAATTCATCTACGATTACTACGTAAAAGATCATTTAGGAAATATAAGAAGTACCGTTACCTCCCATCCGATGTCGGCCAATTATTTTGCATCACATGAAGTTGGATTGGCAAATATTGAGAACCTTGTTTTTGATAACATTCCTAATGTTAGGGATGGAAAACCTGGCAGTTTAGATCCGAAGGATCAAATGGCTGCAAGGTTAAATGGAAACGACCCAAATAAAAGAATAGGTCCAGCAGTAATGTTAAAGACTATGCCGGGGGATCATTTTACGGTGAGTGCAGATGCATTTTATGATGGAGATTACATTCAATCAGATGAAACTGGAAGTAAGCCTATTGTTGAGTCATTACTTAGTACGCTTCTGGGTGGCAGCAATTATGCTGGGATTCCAACGTCTGAACTTCCTTCTAACGTTAAAGATATTACTAAAGCGCTTAACAATCCATCTTTGGCTGGTCAGATAGAAAATTTGACAGAAGCAAATAACAACACTAATGCTCCCAAAGCCCATTTGAACATCTTATTTTTTAACGATAAGATGGAATTAGTTCCCGGAGCGAACAGTGTTACTCAAGTACCCCAGATACCACTTGGCGGAGGCTTTATCCCATTAATCCCAGGTTCCGTCGTGCAAGCTAATGGTGGTCAAGTAATTTGTTGTACTTCATTAAGCAGCGGTTTCGTTATTATTTATGTAGATAATCAAAGTATAGGTAAAGATGTATGGTTCGACAATCTATCAGTCGGTCATTATCACAGCGAAGTCTTAGAGGAAAATCATTATTATCCTTTTGGATTAACGCTAACAAATTCAAACCTAAGTAGCACTGCTGTAGAGAATAAAAATAAATATCAAGGAATTTATTTAGAAAAATCATTCGGTCTTGAAACTTACGAAACTGTATATAGAAATCTAGATCCGCAGATTGGAAGATTTAAGCAAATTGATCCGAAATCTGAAATAACGTATGCGATTAGCCCATACGCCTCGATGTTAAATAATCCCGTTTTAAAAACAGATCCTTTTGGAGATGTTGCAGGCGGCGATGGCGATGGTAAAGATGAACCACCAAGTAGACTTGCTGTTGGTATTGCCGGTTTAATAACAATGTTTGTGAACGCTGGCAGGTACATAGCACCAGCTAACTCTGAGATGGGTAAGCGTGCTTACAAGCCTGCTAAGTCACCACAAGATGAAATTATATATTTAAGCAAAGACTTCATTAGCACACTTGAAGGGATGACGATATTGGCAACGCCGATTGAAATGATTGGTCGTACATCACTACCGGGTGGATCAGCAGCTCAGCTTGAAAATAGAATTTTAACCTCTGATCTTACATTTGCTGAAAGTGCTTATATAAAGCCACAAAGCAGCTTTGAACTCATTAAGTATGCTGATGGTACATTTTCAATATGGAATTGGCAGGGTTATCCCAAAGATTTAGCAAAACCTCGTGGACCTTTTAATTTATTATATGGACAGGATTATTTAAATGCAAGAAATGCAGCAAATTCAGCAAATCGAAAGCTTAGCTTGGAATTGGAATTAAAAGGAAAGGAAATCGATATACATGAATTGATTCCAGTTAAATTTGGAGGCAGTCCAAATGATATACAAAATAAAGTACTTTTGGATAAATCTTTCCATCGTCAAAAAGTTACGCCTTTTTGGAATAACATTCAAAGGAGTATAGAAAAAACGCCATGATAGAAAAAGAAATAATAATTCTCAAAAATTTTTCACGAATAGAGCCGGGAGCTTTAAAGCAACAATTCGTCAATGTTGAAGAAGCTCTTGGAACTGATTTACCAAAGGATTACGTTGCAGTAATGCAAGAATTCAATGGAGGAGAAGGTGAGATCGGTGACAATAGTTGGCTGGAATTATTCCCAGTTGAACAACTTCTAAAAATAAATCAAGAGTACCACTTGTTAATGGAACAAATTCCAGAGTATTTTCTTTTTGGAAAAGATGCTGCTGATACTGGATATGCTCTGCACAAACAAAATAAAACATACCATGCATTCGGACTAATGTCGAACTTCAAATTTGATATTATTGAGTTCTGCGGAAATTCATTTCTAGAATTTCTAGAATTTTTAGATAATGCATGATAAATATTTGAAATTATGGAAAGAACATGCATTTGCGCGTTCTTTCCATTAACTATTCAATTGAATCTTGCTTAATTGCACTAATTCTAATCATGAAAATTGTGTAGATGAATTACCAAAAACAGTCGCTTCACAATTATCTCAAAGAATTAGATGAGGAATATGGCGGCGATATATCTTTTATACCAAAGGTAGACGCTCAACTACTGGCAAACTTCGAACGGACATGCAATTGGACGCTGCCTGAAATATTTAAATTTTTCCTCACCTCGGAATGTAATGGTCTTATTATTGGCAATAAGCGAATACTTAGCATATACGATCAATCTCAAAAGAAGACATTTGTAGAATCATTAGAAAGAAATAATGATCCAGATAAAAGCCCCTTGTTTAAAGGTCGGCCACAGATATTCAATGATTATTTGGTAATAGGATCAGATGGAGAAGTATGTTTCTGCTATTCAAAGAAATATGATTTCCCTAATCCAGGGATTTATATTTGTGAAAATGCCAATTCTAAAAATGGTGTGGATTTCGAAAATTTAGAAATGGATCTGATAGGTCTAATTAAAACTATGATCGCAAATGAATTTGAATAGGTGCTAAAATGCACTTAAGGTACAGGAGGGCATATCTTTATGCCCTCTTTTTTATTGCCCATAACACAAATTCTTTCAGTTCTGAAAGTGGTGACAAATTTTCTGCGTCACTTGTACTGAAAAATTTCGTCACTTCAACATAATCTATTTCCGCACTAATTCTTTCGCCTAGAACACTGTCCAGAACTTCGTATGCGGTAAATAGTATATCGTCCTTCAGTACTGACTTGAAATTCGGCACAGCAATTCTCAAAAGCTATGTCGTTCGCGTGATCATCATTAACCAATGGTAAGAAAAACATTTTCCGAGGATTTAATTCTACGCCATTATGAGAGGTAACAAAATCCAATCCTTGGCTTGGTTTAAACGCGATAATTTGCCAATTAGCAATTTCAGGTGCAGTTGATGTTAATTTAATGACGTCTGGGAAATAAGATTTATCGCCTTCAGCTGAAATAATTAATTCTTTTGCCGTACCCGGAACGCCACCAATTAAAAAATATAATCCCTCTGAATATTCATGAAGTTTATGTAGAAATTCATTCAATAAATTTTCTTTTACAGAGTCATCTTCTATACTTTCCAAAAAATAGTACTTGTTTTTATTGACATCAAACCATGACCAAAAATCTTTTTCGGAAATCATTTTTTTCTGTAAAGTTAGGGCTCTTTAGTTACTTACTTTTCAAAATAATCTTCCCAACATCCATTTTTGCACCCTTCTTCTGCCCGCCACCAAAAGTTTGAAAGATATTTATAGTATCCTTTTCATAACCATTCTTTTCGATAATTTCCATTACGATTACCGGAGGCGCTTCCAGCATAAACATTTCTGGAATGAAAAATTTATTATAGCGGATTTCTTTTAAGCTAAAACGGCCCTTTTGATCTGTAACAGTTTCACCAACTTTACAGTTGGCGATTGGGGTTTGTTGCTCGTCCACAATAACACCCGTAATTTCAGGTCGCCCTAACCTGGAAACACATGAACACAGGCAAAGAGCTGAACAAATCAACAGCGATATTTCGATTTTATTGTTGCCCATTATTCTGCCAACAAGGTTAAGTATTTTGGATCTTCATTCTCAAAAATCCGCCCTTCTGATTTTAGCATGGCAATAGCCAACTGTTCTTTTGCCTCATCCATCCTTTCCATTTCATAGTACACCTGGCCAAGCGCAAATTCAGTGGTACCCAGTAAAGAACTTTGGTCAAAAAGATAAAGCTGCCTTGCCCACTTTTCCGACTCCATTATCTTTCCTACCTTAAGGTTCAGATAGACCAGGCCTTGCAATAAGGCATAACCCTCTTCCAGATAATCATATTTGGGATGCGGAAATAAGCTCCATGCCTGTTCATGGATTTCTATACATTTATCATACTTCCCGGCTTCGAAATAATGTTCGTTCAGCTCAAAAAGCGAATCAAATTCCGCTTGAATCTCAATCGGTAGTTCCATTATATTTTAAGGTTAGTTAAAAACATATCTGCTTTTGGCATTAATCAAACTCAAAAGGATTTTCAATTCTTTCTCTTTTTAATCCATCATAAATGGCTTTTCCATTTTTCAAAATATAGAATATGTCCATTTTCCCATTTGTCCATCTGGCATACACATACAGATCATCGTCGTGGTTGCCTTTCAGATCATCACGATTTCCCTGGTAATCCTTATTCAAAATTGTAGTAGCTCGGTATACATAAACTGATTGGACCTTAAAAGTATCATCCTTAGAAATAAGCTTAAGCGATGGCAATAAGTCTGATGCAAGGTTATAATCTGCAGGCCCGGCGTCCGAAATGAAATAGTATTCATTTCGATTTTTGACTGAATCGGAAACCTTAAAAACAAAATTGTACGGGCTTAGCGGCTGCAGCCTAATTTGATTTCTTTCCTTAGCCTGATGGCAGGCACAAACCGTTATACTTACCAGGAGCAAAACCAATATCCAATTTTTATTCCTCATCCTCTTCCCGGTTAATTTGAGATTTTGGGACCTGAACAAATCTGTTCATTTTATCAAACTCGACGTTATAAGCATATACCAGATCAGGTTCATTTGGGACTTTTATCCTGATGGATTCGTACGGAGGCAACTCCTTCTCCTCTCCGCCCATGTACACATGATCGTCCCACCTTTCTTCCGGATCATGATACACTGTTTCCAGCAATACCTTATCGTAAAAGTCCTCGGTATAGATCTGGTAGACTTCCCCATTCCTGTTTTCGGCAAAGACTAACAATTTCTCTTTGTGATTTCCCTGGTAACCTGGTTTAGTTCCCAATACCAAAGTAAGCTCATGCTTACCTTTTCCTGTAAAGCTTCCGAAATGCACTAATTCGCTATGTACGCGTTGATCAGAAGTTATAAATTCAAAATTCTGCCCCTCGCTGCTATTTAGGAAATCAACAATTTTTTCTTTGTATTTTGACGGAATACTCCTTGTATAAACCGCTCCAAAATAGTTTTTGTATTTATCATCAAAAGATTGCTTTTCCAAAATCGACGAAGAAGTCAATTTCGGAAACTCAGCTTTTCCCAGCTCTGCTAAGTCAAGAAAAGCAGCAAAAAATCTATTATACTCCGAAATGTATTTTTTCTCCTGGCTTAGTTGTTTTTGATTTCTTGCACTCGAATACAAAGAGTATGTAGATAGCTCACGGTTATAGGGTTTGGCTATGCTATTTGCCGCCACGGCAACCTCGCCATTATCTTCCAGTTCATTGTGTAAATCGCAGTTCGCACAATAAAGAACACCACCAAATTGAATTTCAGCTAGGGTGTCCGGCAATCTGTCAAATTGTTCTTTGTAGTTTTTGTCCAATAGTTTTCCTTTCAATACGTAGGCTTTATCCCCAGTAAAAACGTCAACCTCCCTTAAAGTATCAGGGTAGTTATTTTCACTATCAGCATTGTAATGATGATTAAATTTATTGGGATCAAGGTAGAAATAATAAAGCGCTCCGAAGAGGATTAAAGCAACAATACTTGCAGCAGCGATCCATAAAGTTTTTCTTTTCATAGCATTTAGATGGTTTATACTGGCCTTTCAAAAAGAACAAAAGTTATACCAATGTGTAAATGAAAAATAATAACATTCAGATAGCCCTGCATTCTTTTACAGATGCATTGGTAAGAATAAATGATTCCAAATCTTGATAAGGATAATTGTCGAATAATACTGCTAACCTTTTTCATAATGACTTAATTACTTTATAAATGATAATTAAGCCAAACCTACCGTGATAAGATTTAAGTAATTGACAAGGTGTGACAACCTTTATTGTTTATTTATGGCAGTCAGAAATGCAGAAATCATGAATAGGGCCCTTGCTTCAATAATTGGGAGAAATACTATCAGGATGGATTATTTAAAGGGCTGGTCACCGGAATTGACTGATTATTCATCTGGAAAATTTTCCGGATACAGCTCACTCAGCG
Organism: Pedobacter jeongneungensis; assembly: GCF_000633455.1. Classification (GTDB taxonomy): domain Bacteria; phylum Bacteroidota; class Bacteroidia; order Sphingobacteriales; family Sphingobacteriaceae; genus Pedobacter; species Pedobacter jeongneungensis_A. Next base: position 57,793 of record NZ_AYMG01000020.1, on the reverse strand, counting down.
GATCGGATTGCCAGAATACCTTTTTGTCTATATCCATAATTGTCAATTTCCCATTATGTCCTGCACCGGTGTCCATGTTGACAATATTAAAAAGTTTCAGAGGTTTATCCTTGGGCGTCCGGGTATGACCAATATATATTTCCTTAAATTTTGTTTTTATGTGAAATTCCTTTTTCAGTTCGGCATCAGAACTGTACTTAAGGGCATCATTCCAAAGCTGCCTGTCCCAACAATATTCGGCAATTGTTTGGCTTTTGAATGGGGAATCACGTTTAAAACCTGCATGTAGAAAACACCGTTTTTTATCGTCAATATAGTAGAGTATCTGGTCGCGGAATAAGTCTTTATGGGTTTGGGGGATGTCGTCAGCAACCAGTGCTGTTTTATAACCGCTACCGGTGGCGAAGAATCGGCCTGTTTTGCCACAATTATTCAGGTAGGATACAAGCGTTCCTTTCCCACCATAAGTCCAGTAATAGGGATGAAATTCGTTTCTGATAAATTCAGCAAACCAATCGTCGTGGTTTCCTTTTACAGCGATAAGGTTCTCAATTTTTAACAGTTCTTCGACACATTCATAAACATCGGGGTACCCATCTGTGATGTCGCCAAGCTGTATCAAACGATCATTTTTAAAATCAAATTCTGATCTTTCCAAGCATTGACGCAGCGCTTTATAGCCTCCATGAATATCACCCATAACCAGTGTTCGCATCCCTAGTACCTCCGTTTTACAGTTTCTTATTCAAATATCATACAATATTAGTTGGCATCAAAAGCAAGTTATCAACGTGATCTACTTACTTAAATAATTAAAAGAATACATTCTATAACATCATTGCCAACTGTATGTAAACCTTCTTTTACTGTGCGTACCGGCATGTGATACAGCATTTCTGATCAGCGGTTGATACCCTGCGAAAATTGCTGGCTTTTGCAATTTGGACTTTGCAAAATCCCACTTTTGCGATTCTGACATCGACAGGTTCGCGTTGGTAAAACTTGTAAAATTGCCTTCACGCATCTTCAGACAAGCAACAATGATTGCAAGTGCCGGATCATAAAGTTCGGCTACTATACTGCGATACACATTGATCACCCTTATCTGCCACCTTTTATCTTTTGGTTTTGCCGCATCCTTCAAAAGCCTGTCTACATCTTCAAGGATCAGGTCGCGATGATCGTAGGTGTTTCTTAATACACGCTGGTTTTCATAGAATATTTCTGTTAGAAACATGGTTCTATCCATGTCATAACAGCTATGGAATAATTGTAAAAGGTCGTTAATCATCGACGCTCCATTTACCGGATCGGTAAAGTAAAATTCCGCTTCTTTTTTAACGGTATCTAATGCTGCTAGGTCTTTCTTCTTGGTGATTTTGAGAAACTTTTTGTATTCCATATCAAATCCTGTTCCTACAAAGATAAATTTGCATCTGCGCAGCCTAACTGCGCAGATATTTTTTTATTTTTTTCCTGCGCAGGTGTAGTGCTAACATAGTTTTTATTTTTTTAATGTTGATTTGTATGTCGGCAAAAAATAAAAGGTGCATACAACTGCGTTGACGTGTTTATGTATTGTACCTGTTGTTATCAGTTAAAACACTATTTTCACATCTTCTTTATAGTTCTGCAATGTTCCATTCAAACTCGCAGTCCAACCATCAATAAATACTTTGCCGTTTTTGATAGCGTTTGAATAATCATCAATGGTTATTTTCTCGCTGTTGGTTATGTAGTAGTGGTTACCGATTTTGTAAATACATTTTTTTACTACTTCTTCGGGAACTTGTGATGGTTCGTCTAAACCAACGTTGAAAATCATATTGTAAATGCGACTTAAAGGTTCGGTTTCAAATTCAGTTATTGAAATTTGTCCTTTTTCATCCACTTTCAATTTTGGAGCTTCTACGCTGTCAAAAACCTTAAACCCTACATCGGGAATTTGTTTTTTGTCTTCCTTCAATAATTCTGGTTTATTATTTTCTGCTTTAATTTCTTTAGCAATTTTTTCTCCTGCTCTTTTTATCCGTTCAATGGTTATACTTGAAATGAAATGTGGTAAATTATTTGAAGTGCAAAAGTCATAAGCATCTTTTTTCTTAACTGGGTCTATAGATTCGTCAATTTGGCATAGAATAAATTTTCGCTTGCCTCCATCTTTGTTCAGTTCCATTATTGCTTGTCCTGTTGTCCCTGAACCTGCGAAGAAGTCAAGAATTATAAAATCTTCTTTATTTATTAGCTTTAATAACTGAATTATCAATTCAGGCGGTTTTGTATATTCAAAAACTCCTTTTCCAATTATTTCATCAATGGCTTTAGTAGCATTGTCATTTGAATATTTGTTCTCCGTAAACTCTAAGGTTGATAATGGCTTTGAACGTTCGATTTTAACAATATTGTATACATTCCCTTCTTTGGTTATTTTTACGTTTTGGTAAGTTTTAGTATAAATACGAGGGCGATTACCCCCCCTTTTAACTTCAATGAATCCATTTCGTAAGCCAAACTCATATAGATCTTTGCTCCATCTCCAAGCCCAATCAGCTCTACCGTAATTGCCGCTTTGCCTTGATTCCCAAATATCTTTATCGCCGCCTGGATAAAAAGTTTCTCCGTCAATTTCTATAGGATAATCAAGTGATTTAACATAGCTCAAACTGTCATAGTCAAGAGTTTGATTGATTTTGTAAAACCCTCTTTCTTCAAAATGTTCATCTTGATTAGAATATCCATCATCATTATGTGAAACACCTTGTAGCTTTGCGTGGTTAATATTTTTCACATAAGCCAAAACGTAATCATGGTTCTTTGCTGTTGCGTCTGAGGACTTACCTCCTTTTTTTGTTACTCTTGTGAATGAAGTTAAAAAATTCTCTTCGCCAAAGATATCATTGTCACAGAGGAGCTTTAGGTTTGCTTGTTCATTTTCATCTATGCTTATGAATATTACTCCATCCTCACTCAATAAATCTCTTGCTAACAAAAGGCGAGGATACATAAAAGCCAACCAACCGTTGTGACTTTTCTTAGTTTTAAAGCTAAAGTCCATACGTGCAAAATCACTTTCATTTAGGTTTGCCAAACCCAATACTTCAGCTTCTTCTTTGTCGAACTTATCTGGATATACAAATTCTTCACTTGTAGTATTGTAAGGTGGGTCAATATAGATACAGTTGATTTGTCCGCTGTAATAGTTTTTCAGAATTTTTAGGCTGTCTAGATTATCACCTTTAAGTACCAAATTTTGTGTCGTATCAATTCCTTTGCTTAAAGTGGTATTGAGACGTAATTCCTTTTCTGTTTTTTGAGTATATTTAGCTCTGGCAAAGTTTCTGCCAACAAAATTTAAACCGTAACCGTTTACTTTTTCGTCAATTGGTAATCCCAAAACGGTTTTCAGCTCTTCAATGTTTATTTCGGCGTCACGAATTACGTTTGGATAATTCTCTTTCAGAAAACTCAACAATTTGTTTTCGCTGTTTTCTGTGCCAACAACTTTGAATCCTGCATTTATAAAATCTTGTTCTGCCATTGTCTTATGCGTTGTTTATCAATGCCGCTAATTGCGTTTTATTGATACGTTCTTTAAATGAAATTTTAATGTTTTGGTCTTTGTAGTGTTCACCTAATGCCTCAAAATACTTTTTGGCAAAGTCAATTTTTCCTTTTTCATCTACGGGTATTGCTGTTGACGATTTATAACCTTTTGCTTCCACTACAAGGAATATTTTGTTGCCTTCGTTGCTTTTGATAGCATAGCAAAAGTCGGGGTTGTAATCGCCTAACGGTGTTTTGATTTTCAGGCGTGGAAGTTTGCCGAAAATTTCAATACTGTCAATGTCGGGGTCTTGTTCCACAATTTCCAATTCAAAATCACTGTCGTATTCAATTACTTCTTCAAATACCCATTTGGTTTTCAAAGAAAAATCGCCTGCAATTTCTTTTTGAAATTTGCCAACGCTTCCTGTGTCTAAATATGTTTTTCCTTTTTCGGTTTTGAATACATTTGGCAAACCTGTTCCGTTAATTCCGTCATATTTAATGTTTGTTTTAAGCATTGCAACTAAGTTCTTATTGATTATTTCGGAAATTTCTCTTTGTGCCTGTTCAGGATTGTTACAAAGCATTTTAGTTTTGAAATCATCACTCAAGGCATTGAAAACCTTAACCACAAATGAAATAGGTGTTTTGGTGTTGTTGGACAAAGTGCGAACCAATTCTAAGTAATCAACTTTGCTTTTATATGAAACTGTGTCGGTTAGCTTTTCTGTAATTGCTCCATGCTTACCAATCTTGTTCACGTTTAGTTCTGCACGAATAGTCTGCAACAAAATTTCCTCAATGTTTACGACTTCTATTTGCGTTTTAATGTTTTGTATCAATTGGCTTTCTTGTTCTTCGGTCAAAGTTTCTATAACATAAAAAGCATTTTTATTGATAGCGTTCCATAAATTTTGGAACTCTTGCAGGTGTGTTGCCTTTATGAAAACTTTCTTTTTCTCTTTTTGCTTCTCGGCTTTCTGAACATACGTGTTTGTGTCAGTTGCAAACAAGCTTTCAATTGCTTTTACTTGTTCTTCGGGCAAATTTTGTTCTTTCAAAATCAAAGAGAAGTCAGGCGATTTTTCATAAATCTTTTGTCCATCAACAATTGCCTTGCGGACAATCATTTTCTTGTCCTTCAACACATCATCAACCAACGTAACTATCGTATCATCATCAAAACCGGATTTTTCTTTAAGTGTTTTAATCAGTTCCTGCTCTGTAAATGTTTCAGAAATCAGGAAAGAGTTACTTAAAATTTCATTTTGAATTGCCTCAACAAAACCTTGTTCTTTGCTTGAAACAACCACGTCAAGGTTGTTGATCTTCCAAAATTCTTCTTGGTCGTCATTGAGGTTTTTCAGCGTGTATCGTTGTAGGTTTTGATTTACACAAATGCGTAAACCACGCCCAATTTGTTGCATTTTGGAAATTTCGCTTCCTTGATTGGAAAGTTTGCAAATGGTAAAAACATTCGGGTTGTCCCAACCTTCTTGCAACGCCCAAATTGAAAAAATGAAACGTGAAGGACTTTCAAACGAAAGTAATTTCTTTTTGTCTTTCAGTATTTCATCAACTCCTGCTTTTACTTTTTCGTCAGCGTTGCCTTTGTCGCCCGAGAAATATCCCTTGTGAACCTGTAAAGTGTTGTCGCTGTCAAAATCATTTTGTAAGAATTTATAGTAATCGCTTGTTTGGTCAAGTTTACTTACAATTTCGGTGTATTGCTTTTTGTATTCTTCTTCAAATATGTTTTTGACTTTTGGATTTTCGCCACGAAACAAACTGGTGTCAGCTTCCATAAAAAACAAAGTGAGTGCTTTTACGCCTTGCTCAAACAATGTTTTTTCTTTCTCAAAATGTATTTTGATTGTTTCTTTAATCATTGCCCGTAATGATTCGTCCGACAATGAATAATCAACTTTCTCAATGGTGTCGTCCGCTAAAACAATATTGTCTTTGTTTATTTTCTTTATGCTTTTACTGTTGAAAACTGCCCCAACGCCTAATTCCCGTCTCGCAATAATTCCGTTTGTTAATGTGCTAACAAAGGCTTTATTAACTGTTCCAGCTTTTTCAATTCCAATGAGTGTATCTGTATTTTCAATTACGTCTTGCGTGTAAACCACAATTTTCTTTACTAAGTTTTGTCGGAAAGAAGAAATGCTATCTAATACATACGCCACGTTTGATAAAGGCAAACTGCCTGTCTTCTTTGGAAATGTTGCACCAAAACGCAAATAGAAGTTATCAAAACCTTCAAAATAGGTTTTAAAGGCATTGCCTTCGAAACGGTGAGGCTCGTCCATTATCACGATTGGATTTAAGCGTTTCAAACATTCCAAATACGATTTTGGCGGTTCCTGATTATTTACAAATAATTCAGGTGCGTTCATTTCTCGTTCTAACGGTCGATTCAGAATATTGTCATTTCTGTGAAACGAGCTTGGTGTCATTACCAAAACCGATAAATGCGAAGTGCCTATAAATTGCTTTACCGTAGAAATATTTCCGCCTTCGTAAACGAAGGTTTCAATTTCCTTTTCTCTTTCATTGGCATAAAAGCTCTTAAAATAATCCTTAGTGTCTTCTAAGTTTGTTTTTGTTCCTTCACGGATTGGAACGGTCGGAATAAGAACAATAAATTTCTTGTAACCAAAGTTTTTGCTCAGTTCAAAAATAGATTTGATAAACGTGAAGGTTTTACCCGTTCCCGTTTCCATCATTATGTCAATGTTTTTGTTGTCTTGAACAGGAAAATTGTATTTATTTTTTTTATGGTGTGCCGTTAATACATCACCAAAATTTGCTTTTTGGCGAAGGCTTTCAAAAAGACTGATAATGTTATTTACGCAGTCCTCTTGATAGGCTTGTATTTCATATTGAAACTGTTTCGTTTCTATTTTAGTTGTCATTTTACTACTTCAATTTTCCGATTGGCAAAGTTAATTTTTTCAAGTTCTTTTCTCTCTAAAGTTGCCTCTAAATTATCAACCATTTATCTTTTGGTTGGTGGGTGGGATTTGGATAAAGTTGGGCAAAATTATGTGTGCTGCAAAAGCGTCGGTTTCTGTGTAGACTTGCAGTTCTTTTAACTTTACGAGGGATCGGCATTTTCCTCGGTTTTTCTGTCAACTAATTCTCATTTTACAATTCTTCCCCGATTGGCTGATGTTTCTAACTAAGGATTTACAACCAACAACCCATTGTATACTTCCCTAAAAATATCAGCGTAGAAGTTATCTATTTCCTGTAAAAAATCTGCCAGGTTATCATTAATAAACCGTCCCCAAAGTGTGTATTCTTCTGTTGGCAATTTCCTTATCAATAATTTGTTTGCGATGTTCCGAAAACAGTATCTAAGGGCCTGCTCATTCAATTCCAGCATCCGATGCCCGGCGATACATAGATTGATTTCATTTTTTAAATCATTCCAAACTTTCTGGCGACAGACAACAAGCTCATCTCTGTTCAGCCGGTAAGTATCCTTGCTGATTTCTCCCCGATCCGCGTCATTCCCGAACCCCTCAATGTTACCAAGAAGGTCAAAGGTGAGATACAGTTCTGGATGGTCAATTTCTGGATTAAGCAGGATAGCCTGTTCCTGCTGCAATGGGCCAACATCTGCATAACAATTTACTCTGACCAGCACATTATTATTATTGTGTTGTTCGACCGGACTGTGGGCTGGGGCTCTGTTGCCCCGTATTGGAAATTTGCTGCCTTTTGCATCTTTTCCGTTGCACTTGGGGCATGCCAACAATAGGTTCGTCCATTCAAGGCCTAACCAATAATATCCTGGCAATTCGATATGATCATTTTCTCCAGCCTCCACTTTTGCTTTAGGCCGATAATGCTCCACCTGTAAAGTTACCGCGTGCTCGATCTGTGATTCGCAATAATTACATTTAGGCCTGTCACCTGGCTCTAACTCTACTTTGTGTATAGAATAAGCGCGCAATAAACCTACAACCTCATTATGCGGATAATAGCTGGCATTGTAAACCTCTCCATCTAAAGCTTCTATTGCTCTGCAAATCTGTCGCAGCGCACCGGGTACCGATAACCTTGCCGGTGGCAGATCCCTGTCTTTGATTGGCAAATGGATCATCTATTCGGATTTATATTATGTTCCCTCAGTTTCCTTTCAAGTATCCTGTAAAAGACTGCATCATCGTAATCATCTTCTGTCATTAGTCGCTCCGCCCTATCATGATTTTCATTTATCAATTCACCAAAGTTGAAAATTGGTGAGGTCAGAATTGAATTAGGAAGCAGATTAGCGATATCTATTTCCAATTTCGTCGCGTTAATATTATTTTCTTCGTCTTTATAAACATTAATAAATGTCGAATTTGGTGGTGCACCCAGCATTGGTATTGGACTATGAGTTGTCACGATGAACTGTATATTGGGGAAAGTTTCGGCTAATTGTACAATAATCTCTTTTTGCATCTTTGGATGTAAATGAAGATCAATTTCGTCAATCAGTACAGTTCCAACAAAGTCCGAAATATCTGATACCTCTTGCTGTTCAGTAAAACGAAGCAATAAGTCAAGTATTAGGGCTGCAAAATTTCTGGTGCCAGATGGCAGCTGATCGAAACCAACAGGCTCTTGTGTATTTTTAGGGTTGATTCCTCGCTGGTGATATTGAATACTACGCCCGGATTCAGAGTCAACGATATTTACCTTATCTATATTGGGCAGTATTATCTCAAGATTCCTTTCAATATTCTCAAGAAAATCATTCAGGGTCATTTCGTGATACTTAGGTCTTACCTTAAACACAAAATCGTCGCTCAAATCCCTGAGTATACCAATCGGATTGAAAAGGCCGAATGTTGCTCTTTGACTAATGCGGTCTTTGTCGAAACCCATCAGACTTCCGTTTAAACTTCCTTGGCTCAATAATCTTACAGGACCATATGCAGCAAATCCCTTTGTTAGTTTGGCCTTGTCGTGAAAGTCGTCTACCCCTTTGACGGTTTTACGTACTATACCGGTTGCTGTTTCAAGGCCGAGCTGTACATTAAAGTCCCTATAATTTTCGGCTGCTTCATTTCCGTCATCATTATTACTGACTATAGCAGCAGCCAACGCCCGTAAAATTGACGTTTTACCTGACCCATTTTCACCCGTGAGGAATACCCATCTACATCCTTGTGGAATATCTTTCATTTTTAGATTTGCAATCCTACCAAATTTTCTGATATTGAAACTTCTCACGTACCCTGTTTTTCGCTCCTTTTCTTCATGTATTTTTTGATACTTGCCAATGATCCTAAGTTGCTTCTCGAAACTGCCTGGCCAAATGAAGTCGATCCCGCGTTTGGAAAGCATTTCATCAGGCATTGAGAGTACCTTTTGCTGCACGAACTCATCAATAATGCTTTTGTCACCATCAATAAAGGATTTTAGAGAATTCATATAATCTTCTCCAAAGCTTTTATAGACTTTTTGATTAATTTGATCGGAAGAAAGCTGGGTAAATCCTAATTTTTCGAAAAAGTCTGAGGTAAAAAACGGCTTATCTGAAGATTTCGAATTTATTTCAAGATAGGATGTCCCATCTAATCGAATTATAAAGGATGTCCTTGGCGATTTTGTGGCATCATCCCTACCCATCCAAAATGAAACACAAACGTAGTTATCCCCTCCAAGTAGCCAATAGCCTTTTTCTAGCCTTGCATTCCGGTTCAGTTGGCGTGTCAAAAAGAAGAAATCTTTTCTTGTCCGGTGTTCTTCCATTAAAAAGTCAAAGACATTTTGATGGATTTCTGAAATTAACATATTGGTAGTCAAATAATGGTCAACACAAAAAAATAAAAATAAGTAAAAAAAACAGACATTCAATTCTAGTAATTACTACTTACCTAATATTTTCCATCTTGTTGCCTCCGGGTATCATTTCAGAGCTGGAAAATCTTAATGAATTCTGTGAAGAAAATAAGGTTTATTATTTCAGGGTTGTAGAGCATTAGCCTTACCGTATAAAGCCAACATATATAAGTATAACAGCGCTGCAATACCTACTAGGATACGCATTGTTTTCAAAAAGTTGATGCGAATAGATTTTCTTTCCAGACTTATAGAGAACCCTATAATCCCAACCAAAATAATAGTTAAAAGCCCTGCCAGCACAGCCCATAATAAGCTAATAATGCTAACTTGTGCTTATCTGTTACCGCTTTTTCCGCGCGACTACCGATGCGAACGATTTTAGTTTACTCTCCTCGAGTGCTCTGAAATTTACCCATACGTTAGCCTCCTGTCGATTTCTATATATCTTTCCACCGTGGAAGAGATCTTCGATGCTGGCTTTGCGCACCAGAAAATCTCTAATATCATTACCCTGCAGCCATACTTGATAAGCGTCGCCCCATTCCTGCGGCACCTCTTCAATCAGGAAAGACCTGTCTCGGGGGTAATTCAATAGACGGCCAAAAAAACCAATCTGAAATTTTGTAATTGTTGAAAAACGAGTTTGCAAAAGGCCTAGCGCCAACTTTTAATCCGCCACCAACTGATTTTTTTCAAGTTTTTTTAAAAGCCGAAATGGAGAGAATTTGCGAAGAAATAAATTACGTAAGCGAGTGCCTTAATCTTGGAATTTATTTAGATAGTGACTATCATAAAGAATATGTCAGGAACAAGCTTAAAGAAAATAGTATATACGAAAATTTAAAAAATAACAATAAGTCTTCGGAAATTAATTCTATTATTAGTGAGTTATTTAATCTTTGAGGCACTAATTCGGGGCTCTAAAACGTAGCTAAAAATAAATTCCGGACCACACAAATTTTATAATATCGTGGCTAAGTTGGAATAAGGCCCCAACGTGAAAAAAGTTCAAGGAAAAAGAACAACCCAAAAAGAATAATACCATTCCTTACTAAAATATAGGCTGCGTATGTACTATTAGCAATCTTACTAAGGATAAGATCGTTAAGAACTTTGAAGCGAATCAACTTTTCAAAGTCGGCATCTTGCTCATTTTGCTCATAGTGGATGTGGTACCTCGTTATCGTGATACCTGTTTCATAAGTGTAAAAAGCCCTTAAGTTCAACCCTTGTATTGCCCTGATTGTTGCTGCTACGAAATTAATCACACTTAGAATCAGTATAATGCCAGTATAACTAAAACCACTTTTAAGTCCCTGAAATCCGAGACTAAAGGTAATTGCAGTAATAGAAATTGAGATTGTGCCCAATATGCTCTTCGCTTTATCTTCTAAGTTTTTTTTTCTTTCTGTCTGTTTAGCGAAATCAAGTTTAAGCCTTTCAAAAGCCTTATCATCTGAAGGTTTTAAAAGTCCTAATATCTTTTTCTTCGAATTGACCACAATTAAGCGGTCTAACTTTCGATTGGCATGATCAGCATACCATCCAGGAACACATTGTTGCTTAAGGAATTCGCTAATCATTTTGGATAAGTGCTTTGGTAATTACTAAATCTATCTCTTGAGCGGTATTTTCCTGAATGAAAGACCACTCTCCAGTTGGATTGATCTCAATGAAATAATAATTGTCGTCAAAGAAAACCAGGTCCATCGCGCAATATGGAAGGTTGAAAAAACGCACATATTCCCTGCAACGAGTTAAGGTATCAATAGGGAGATCAATCACTTTGTACGTCAATGGTAAGCCGTGTTTGCGCCAATCACCACCAATTCTTTCCTCCGCAGTTATCGACACAGCGAGTAGCCAATCTCCAACTATTGTTACCCGGATATCCGTTTTAGGAACTAGGGCTTGTTGTATGAAAAAAGGAGAACTAAAATGCTCACGCGGCAGCTCATTTAAGTCGTATATTTGTGTATAGACAAACTTCTCGTAGGATGAATTTCCAACAATGGCTGTATCAATGGATTTTACAGCCACAGTATTTGCGCCATATTCCGCAAGAGTTGAATTTGTAATTTTTGATATAGGGACAGCGAAACCCAATTTATTGGCAATGCGCAACTGGTACGCTTTGTTCTCTGCCCTATAGGTATCTACGGGATGATTAAACCATCGGGCTAGATCGAAGATGATCAAACCGCGCATGAAAGCCGCCCATTGCGTGCGAAAAAGCTGCTGCTCTTCATTAAGTCCTTCCTGATATATGTCCCGAAGGAAAGTTGGTGCCCTGTAGTAAATTGCTAATACTGCAGAATTTTCCACCCTATAATTTAGGCCCTCAATACTGACATTCATGATAGAAGATATTGGATCAAGTTCGATGTGGTACTTGTCAAATTCATCACGATTAAGCCTTAGAAACGGGATGTTTTTTTTATAAAGGAGAATGGCAATTCTGTCAGTGGCAAAATCTAAAGTAGTGGATATAATCAGTACGAGCGGATTGATCATTGGCCCTTTTGGTCTTCCCCAGTCTCAATATCGTTCTTCTTCGTTCCACCACCAGGATACCCCGGCCTTTCGACGAGGTGGGTACCATCGACTGTTGAGTACCATGCTCCTAATGAACGGCTGAAAACAAAGCCTTCCGGAACGCTAATATCGTGGTCCCTAGTATAGGGTACTGCGCGATCCAATAATATATGTGCCATATCTTTTTTTGTGTAAAATACAACTTTTGTCAATTTATTACAAACAATAAGTTGGTATTCCAGACCTATAATCTATTACTAATTTTATAATTCTTTTCTGGTCAGTCCGGATCATACCTTTCCTTGCAACGATCTCGGAATACTACATGCCATATCAAATAATAGGTGGAGGTGTACACTAACGTTTTCAATGACCTTTTCATATATCGACAAAATTTAAATATCGGTCGCGTATATTAAGCTAGGAATTCGTAACTTTGAATTGATAAGGATTGTAGTGACTTGAATCAATAATTTAAGTATTGCAGGCTTTTTAGTAACAAGTAATTTGATATCCTGACCATATGAGGCTCTAGTGCGTCATCCGTGCTTCCAACGTTTTGAACACAAAGATATCTTTGTAAATCAACCACTTAAGGACACAGTTCGATTCCCGCCCCGAGTACATCAAAAAAATCGATAAAAAAAGCCATCAGAAATGATGGCTTTTTTATTGCATTACGAATTTTAACAGATGCACCTGGAGTTGTACTTCCAGATAGAAATTAGAATCAATCTCCCCTTTATCCTTTAATATTTCCCAAATTTATAAGTTAAGCCTACACCCAAAGTTTCTTTAAGCTGCAGCTTACCAATTTGATTATTATCATAAAATAAATCTGCGGTAATTTGTGTAGAAATATAGCGGTTTACTTTCATATCAAGAATGGCAGAATAGGCCACCACTAAATTCTGCGGATCTTTCAGGTAATTACTAAAAACACCTAAACGGTTATCTAAAAGGATATTTTCCATCAGTTTAGCTTTGTATCTTCCACCTACATAAGCACCAAATTGATAAACAAAATGTTTGCCCGGCTCAACACCAAAAGCTTCTGTTGGCACACCATCTCTGTTTGGATCGAAAACGGCATCATCCTTCACAAAAGTTAAACGTGAAGTAAGCGGATGGATACTGATCTGGAAATTATCATTTGGTATATAATCAACGCCAAAACCAAATGTTAAATAACCAGGCGATAAAAAGTTAGACAGATACCCCTGTTCCGGCTTGCTGTAATCATAACCTTTGCTGAACTGGGTTTTTATATTGAGTGCAGCAGCAGCAAACCAATTGCTTTGATTAATCTGGTAACCATATTTTGAAGTTAAATCGATAACATCTTCTACTTTTGTGGTTTGGCTTTTCTGCTCAGAGCGTAAGCCATAACCTGCTAAAAGACGGTTTTCCCAAAGGTTTTTCCCTCGTTTCAGGTTAAATTCATAATCAGCTCTGGCTGTTAGTGCAACCGAGTTGATCCCTCCAGCTACCCAGTTAGAAAATGCGGCCTGATTTAACAATAAGGTATTTGTTCCACGTACTGTCCAACCCTCCTGTTTTTTAGCAGAATCGAGTTTGTTCAACATTTTACCGCTCTCGGTATCAACTTTTCCGTCTTTTACGGTTTGGCCAAAGCTATAAATGCTTATTAATGATGATAGTGTTAATAGTAAATGTTTTTTCATAAATCAGGTAGTTTTCAGGTTTAGCGTTTACAATATTTGAATTTCATTTTTTGATTAGAGAGGAATCTTGTTCCTCAACAAAAAGAATAATTCAAGATCGATATGCACAGTCAATTTTAAAAGGCATAATCGATGGATGACCTTTTTGTTGCTGTGAAAAGCTACTTTGATTCTTTAACAAGGTAATTTAGGGAAATACCGTTTTAATTTTCTGGACATAAAAATCCTAAAAAAAGCCATCAGAAATGATGACCTTTTTTAGGACCAGCTGAGGGATTTAGTTTTGCAAATTTATAACTGAGCTTTATCCTTATCAAACAGACTGATAAACCCCTGTAATGCTGGCGAAGGCGGCACATCTTTCCGGTACACAAATAAGGTGGTCATTAATCCAAGTTCGCGTGGGAGGGCAAAAGTTTTGATTTTTTTGCTGCTATAAAAAGTAGTGATGATTTCTTTGGGCAGGAAACTAAAACCAATGCCCGATTCAATAAAATTAACCACCCCTTCGATAGAGTTCATCACCGTTTTATGATACTGATCGACCCCCTTACTCACCAGCCACGAATCGAGCCTTGCCCTAAATACACAGCCCTGATCAAACACGATGGTTCTGATTGGTTTCTTTTCGAGTAGTTCCTCTAAACTTTTGCAATTGCCCGGTGCAACCACAACAATCTCCTCTTCTTTAATCCTGATCTGTTCCAGTTCTGGATGATCAATCGGCGAGGGTACAAAGGCTGCATCTAACCTATAATTTAGCACATCACTCAACAAACTCGGACGCATGGCGGATCTAAATTCAAGGTCGACATGGGGGAATTTAACGGCAAGTTCATTAACCATTTTTGGCCCTTCAAGTGTCATCATTGTTTCCAGAAAGCCTATTTTAACCTGTCCTTTAACGCGGTCATTTTTACCAATTGTTCTCTTAGCTTCATCTATAATATGATTAAGCTGCTTGCTATAACGCATTAAGGTCTCCCCTGCTGCCGTTAGCGCTACTTTTCTGGATGTTCTTGTAAAAAGCGGTGTACCGAATTCTTCTTCAAGGTTTTTAATCCTGGCAGTAACGTTCGATTGTACAGTAAACATGGCTTCGGCTGCTTTGGTAAAACTGCCATAATGGGCAACTGCCTCGAACAAATTCAGATCATTGGTATTCATAAATCACAAATTACGATTTATAATATCATTATAAATCATTTTTAATGATTAAATATACTATATAGTTTTGGTAAAAATAAATGATAAATGAAAAACCTAAAATTAGCCGGCATTATTCTGGCTGTTTTGTTAACAAAATTAAACGTTATGGCACAATCAACTCCAGCAACACATCCAACTACATCATCAACTAATGTTCATTATCGCCATATAAGTGTTAATGGCCTGAGTATTTTTTATCGCGAAGCCGGTCCTGTAAATGCGCCGACCATTTTACTGCTTCACGGTTACCCAACTTCATCGCACATGTTCCGTAACCTCATCCCGATGCTGAGTGAAAAACACCATGTAATTGCACCTGATTTGCCAGGCTTTGGTTATACAGAGCTTCCTGAGCGTTCTAAATTCGATTATACTTTTGATAACCTGGCCAAAACCATGCAGGGTTTTATCGAAGGATTAAAACTGAACCGTTTCGCGGTATATGTTTTTGATTATGGAGCACCTACCGGATACCGCCTCGCTTTGGCTAATCCAGAAAAAATCACAGGAATTATTTCGCAAAATGGAAATGCTTATGAAGAAGGTCTAAGCGAAGGTTGGAACCCCATACAACGCTATTGGAAAAATGATACACCAGCCAACAGAGCAGCATTAAAGGAATTTTTAACCCATGATGCAACTAAATTCCAATATCTTACCGGAGTTACTGATCCATCTGTTATTGCTCCAGAATCGTATACTTTAGACCAATATTTTCTCGACCGCCCGGGTGTGGCAGAGATTCAGCTGGATTTTTTAAAGGACTATAAAAGCAATGTAGCACTATATCCCAAATTCCAGGAATATTTTAGAACATACAAACCAAAAATCTTAGCCGTTTGGGGCAATAAAGATCCTTTCTTTTTACCTGCAGGAGCAGAAGCTTATAAAAAAGACGTGCCTGATGCAATTGTTAAATTTTATAACACCGGGCATTTTGCATTAGAATCGCATGGATATGAAATAGGAAATGAGATCCTGAAATTTTTAGCGACTTTACCTAAATAATCCACCATGCCACAATTGTTTACTTAAAGCAGGCAATTGTGGCAATAAAAATTACTTTTATCTCTAATAAATAAAACCATGGAACAAAAACCTCCAATGCCACCATTTACCTATGAAACTGCTTTACAGAAAGTGCAAATGGCAGAAGATGCCTGGAACAGCCGTGATCCGGAGAAAGTATGTTTGGCTTACACGATTGATACAGAATGGCGCAACCGAAATGAGTTTATCAATGGCCGCGAAGAAGTTAAAGCCTTTTTAGCCACCAAATGGGCAAATGAACTGGATTACAAACTCAAAAAAGAGTTATGGACCTTTGCCGAAAACCGTATAGCAGTGAGGTTCGAATATGAATGGCGTAATGGCGCTGGCCAATGGCACCGCAGTTATGGCAACGAGCTGTGGGAATTTGACGAAAATGGCTTGATGCAGAAACGTTATGCCAGTATTAATGATCTGGAGATTACAGAAGAGGATCGTTATTTGTAATTTGCAATGGTTGGCAGGGAAATGAGAAACAAAATCTTTGAACGATAACCTGGTGGTTCAAAGATTTTGTAATTGTCTTCATTTCTATCCTAAATGTATTACAGCGTAAAGCGCTACTACAGAAATCGTCGTCCAAAGCAACAAACCCTGAAGCAGGGGTCTGAAACCTACCGCTAATAAGATTTTACGTGAAAGTCCGGCTCCTATTAAAAAGAGTGTAAGGGTGAGCCCTGCCTTAGCAATGGCAATTAAATAAGGGCTCCATATTGCAACTACAGGCAGATAAGTATTGGCAACAATGGCAATAACAAACAGGATGATGAAATAAGGAAAACTGATTTTCTTAGATGGGTTTTTAAATAAAAAGGTAGAAAGAAAGGCTACCGGGATAATCCATAATGCACGTGCCAGTTTTACGGTTGTGGTTACTTCGAGTGCTTTTTCTCCAAATTTACTTGCAGCCCCTACTACAGAGCTGGTATCGTGTATGGCAATGGCGCACCATAAACCAAACTGCGTTTGCGAAAGGTTTAAATAATGTCCTAAAAAGGGGAAAATAAAAAGCGCTAAAGCATTGAAAATGAACACGCAGCCCAAAGCAACTGAAACCTCTTTTTCTTCTGCCAAAATTACGGGTGAAATTGCTGCAATAGCACTTCCGCCACAAATTGCCGTACCGGATGAGATGAGGTAAGAAGTTTTCTTCCCGATCTTAAGCCATTTCCCGATAAAGTAACCTAAAATCAGGGTGCCTATAATTGAAAAAATGGTAAAAATGATACCCTCCCTACCTGCCTGAAGTGCTGAATGTACATTCATGCCAAAACCCAGCCCTACAACAGAAAACTGAAGCAATAAACTGGTGCCTTTGTGGTTAAGCGCGAGGTAAGGATGATCGGTAAACTGCGCAATGATAAACCCAAGCAGCAAAGCAATTGTAGGACTTATGAACGGTGATAGGCAAAGCGCTGCACAAATTATAAATATGATCTTTTTGGTTGAAGGCCCTACTTTTAGGATAAGTCCGTCATCTGAGGAAGCTGCATGGGTATGAATATTCATTTTGTTATTTTTTCGATATCCAAATATCCATCACAATAAACGCAAATTTTTATCACAACTATTAATCATCCATAACTAATAGTTATCGAAATTCATTTAATTAATCAATTTTCTGGTTTTTAGCAAACCGAATAAACAGTTCTGCAAGCGAAGAGGGTTGCCCGTGCTGGCGGATAAAATGAAAAGGCCTTTCGATATCCATTCCTCTAATGTCGATAATCCGGAGTTCATTATCCCTGAGTTCTTTTAATATGGCATATACCGAAACAAAAGCTAAACAATCGCTATGGCTTAAATAGGCTTTAATACTCTCTGTACCACCCAACTGCATTTCCATTTTCAGATCAGCAAGTTTGATGCCGTGCTTAGCCAGGGCAATACCGATTACCTCACGCGTACCAGAACCTGGCTCTCTTAACAGAAATGGATAATTGAGCAGTTCTTCCGGCTTTACAGTGTCTTTTTTGATTTTGTTGTTGTTTGAGGCGGCTACCAATACAATTTCATCACGCAGATAAGGCTCATAACTCATCTGCGAACTACGCGAAAAACCTTCTATGATGCCGATTTCGACCTCTTTAGCCAGCAAGGCTTGTTCAATGTCTTCTGTATTGCCGGTAAGCAACTGAATATTGACAGAAGCAAATTTTTTATGGAACAGGGCAAGTACCTTTGGCAAAATATACTGTGCAACGGTTGTGCTGGCGCCTATCCTCAATATGCCGCCATGCTCTTTGTTCAACAGGTTTATATCGTACTCCAGCTCGGCATAAACCGAAATTAATTGCTCTACGTAGGCTAGCAGCACTTTTCCCGCAGCAGTTAATTCTATTTTTTTATTTCCGCTACGCTCAAAAAGTGTTGTTTTATATTGTGCCTCCAATTCTTTAACATGTTTGGTTACTGCAGGTTGTGAAATAAATAGTTCAGCCGCCGCACGGGTAAAATTGAGGCGCTTGGCCACGGCATAAAAAACCTGCAATCTGAAATCAAGCATATAAATTATAAATATTTACAAGCATATGGATTCTGGTTTGTTAGTTCATTAGCCATTAGTTCATTAGTCATTAGTTCATTAGTCATTAGTAATTCGTTAATTGGCTTGATTGATTATTAGTTATTAGTTATTATCCATCGTTTATTGTTTATTGGTGATTATTCAAATACTTGTTTAAAAGCAATATCAACTCTAACCTGCCAACTCAGGATTCTGCACTAAAACCCAATTCTTCCAATAACTTTGCACAATACCACTCTTGCCTTGGCAAATGAAAAGGTCCTTTAAATAAGTTGCCTTTAGCGGTTTGTGCGACGGTTCCATCGCGGTGCAGGTAGCCGAACCATTCACCATGTTCTTTATCGTGAAATTTATCGTAAGCATAATCATGAACCATTTTATGCCAGCGGGCATATTTTTCATCGCCGGTTAACGTATAGGCCAGTAATGTCGCAATTATGGTTTCGTTCTGCGGCCACCATAATTTCATATCCTGCCAATATTCCTGCACCGGTTTATTGTACACATCTTTAAAATACAAAATCCCGCCATATTCTTTGTCCCAGCCACGTTCCCACATATAATCGAGCATTTTACAGCCGAGTTTAATCAGTTCGGGATCGTTATTGCGGTATTTTGCTTCGTGCAAGATAAACCAGGCACCTTCTATGGCATGGCCGGGATTTAAAGTTCTTCCGTCTATATGATCGATTATACTGCCATCTGGCGCTACCTGTTCCATCACACAGTGGATATCATCTTTCACAAAATCGTTTTTTATTTCTTCAATCCATTTCGAAATCCATTCATCGCAACGGGGATCGCCAATGGTTTCTCTCAGCTGCTGGGCAGTATTCATCATAATCATGGGCACTCCAATACCTTTTGCTGGCCTGGTACCAGTAAATTTTGCTGGTAATAAACCTGGTGTTGTGGCATATTCGATACACTTTCCAAACAGATACCTCGCTTTTTCCGCAGCGGTTTCATCACCACTTGCCTGTGCATAAGCAGCATTGGCAATCACCGCAAAGGTTTCAGAAAAATAATAGCGCCTTTTGCGAATCGGTTGCCCATCATGGGTTACATGAAAAAACATCTGTCCGTCAGTGTCAAAACAATGGTTATTTAAAAAGTCGATACCAGATTTGGCTCCATCTAACCATTCTTTTTTATGTTCAATTGTATTACAAAGGGTTGATAACAACCATGCAGCACGGCCCTGGATCCACACCGCTTTATCGTCGTCGATCAAACTTCCATCCCGGTCTCGCATGAGCAGGTAACCGCCATGTTCCTGATCAATTGATCTTGGAAACCAAAATGGAACCGTGTTATTTAATAACTGGTTTTTATAGAATACAGCAAGATTTTGCAGTTCTTCGGCAGTATAACTCATATTTTTTAATTTATAGAAATGGAAAAAGTTGAAGCCGGCAGTTTGGCCTCGTTCATTAAATTGGCACGTGTAAAGGGCTGCCAGGCATATAAAACTTGTATGATCTTTAACTTCGCAGGTACAGTTAAATGCACGGTATTGTTAAAAATAACTGCTTTAACAGGCCAATGATTGCCTTTCTCATCTTCTACTTCAAAACCTTTTACGGCTAAGCCGGAACCAGCCATCAGTTTTTTAGCATGAGCAAAGTGAATAATGATGGTATGCTCAATCCTTCTGGCTGCCACCGCTACGGGACCACTGGCTTGAATCTGCCTATGATAATTGTTTTTTATGGCTAATAAAGCCAGCCGTTCGCCTATTTCTTTTTTATGTGCAGGGTGAACATTTAGCGAATCGCCCAGATCGGAACTTACCGCCATGCCCGAATTTGGGATAATGGCCTGCAGTTTCCGTTGCGCATCTCTAAAACAGGGCCATGAAGGGCGATCAATAGAAGAAAGTTGAACATAATAAAAAGGAAAATTATCATTCCATTTTTTGCGCCAGCTTTTAACCAACAGCGGAAATTCATGATTAAATAACTCCACATTTTGCGCATTGCTCTCTCCCTGGTACCATATCACCCCTTTTATCGGAAATTCGGTTAAAGTTGAGATCCCCGCTTCATTATTGTAAGCAGGTTCGTAAGGGTGCCGCTGTTTTGGATTAATCGCATTTTTAAGGTTTACCGCTGCCCTGTCACGTGCCCAATCCTGGATAAAGTCGGATTTACGCCAGTTGGCTAACAGATCAATCAGGAGATCATCATGTTCTAATGTTGTTCGATCCATCCACGATTCTAATGTTGATCCTCCAACCGCCATTTGAATAAGTCCAACCGGAACCTGTTCGCTCAGAGCTAACTTTTCTCCAAAATAATAAGCCACTGCAGAGAAATCGCCCACTGTGTTTTCTTCAGGTTTGGCCCAGCTTCCGGAAAAATAATTAAGCGCATTTACTGCGTCCAGTGTTTTGATGTCCCAGGTAATGTTATCTGTTTCGGCAAGTGGATTAAACTTCAATAACCTGATGGGAAGATTTTTATTTAAATGGCTTAAGGTAGCCTCGGCAGTTGCCGATGATTTTAATGGGAAAGCCATGTTCGATTGACCGGAACATAACCATACGTCGCCAATCATCACATCATTTAATAAAATACGTTGTTTACCTGCCTTAACTTTAAGGGTATAAGGCCCGCCAAATTTCATTGGTTTAAAAAATACTTTCCACTTCCCGTTAACATTTGCCGTGGTTCGTAGTGTAAGGTGGTTAAACTCAACTTCAACCTGATCTCCGGCATTCGCTCTTCCATAAACCGGGATTTGTTTATCGCGCTGCAAAACCATGTGATCGGTGAACAATGGGTGTAATTTGAAGCCGCCAAAATTCCCTGTTAAATGTGCATATACGGTTTTAGCAATTATAGCTGCTCCGGTAGTATCCGGGTGCAAGTAATCAGCAAATAAGTCAGGACGGTTATTCAATGCTGTATTGAGGTCGATGAGTTCAAATCCATTTGCTTTTGCTACCTGTACAATTTTACCCTGAATCTGCCAGTACCAATCCCGTGTTCCGGATTTAAACCTCGGATGACCGCTAAAAACGGGGCTTAGTTTGCAGATATAAATTTTAAGCTTAGGGTTTCCCTGTTTTAAGCTGTCTATCAGCCATTGGTAATCCGATTGAAAATCGCCTTTATAATTTGGCCAGTTCCGCGGATCGGTATCATTTAAACCAAGGTGGATAATCGCAATATCGGGGCGAAAATTTAATACCTCACTAAATTCTTTTGTTTTATAGTATGGATTATGGCCCTTTTTCAGCAATGTAGCCCCGCTATGACCAAAATTACCCACCAAATATTGCTCACCCAAAAGCTGTTGCAATTGCGCGGGGTAAGCTTCTTTTCTCGGTTCTGGCAGCAAATAACCCGCTGTTACAGAATTTCCGATGCAGGCTATTTTTATTTTTTGTGCATAAGTATTTGCGCCGAACAGTAAGATCAGCCCGATTGATAGTCTTAAAAAAGCTTTCATTGAAGGTTATTTAACAATTTCGCTCACCGGAATGCGGACAAAATATAGATCTTTCAACCCTTCGTAAAAGAAACCTATGGTTTTCTCATCAATCTTTGTTATGGAAGAATAACCATAAAACTTTCTGTCATCGATAAGGAGTTCATTTTTCCTGTTCCAGCTTTCACCCAGATCCAAACTGGCTTTTATGGTTAAATTATAGCGGTTAAACTGTGTATTATTATTTCCGAAAAACACTACCTCTTTCTGTCTGCCCTTTACCAATACATTTGCTTTAATAAAACTTGCCATACAAACCGGATCTTGGAGGGCATTATAAGAGGTATGGTGCTCTGTCCAGGTTTTACCCAGATCTGTAGTGGTGGCTACACTTCTAAAACTGCCGCGGTTATCGCGCATGTTGAGCATTAAAGCACCTGGCGTGGTTTCAATAATCTGACTTTCTGTAGTATTTGGCTTTGGCCCGTCTTCTGTTTTCCAGGTTGCACCATGATCATTACTGTACAACAAAGTAGAATAAGGCATGGCATTTTCATCCCAGTATTGCGCTGCAAAAACCAGTTTACCATCTGCCATTGCGATACCGCTACCCGGCCCATTAAAAAACAGGTTCCATTCAGGATCTTTAACATTTTTGGTGATGCTTTTAGGTGCCGACCAGGTTAATCCGTCATCATCACTGCTCACCAACACCAACTGGCCGGTAACATCTTCTGATAAACCGGGTTTTGATCCTGCAATAGATCTGTTTCCTTTACTCCATAGTGCTGCCACCCAAATCTTTTTAGTAACGGGATCGAAAAGTATGGCCGGATCGCCAACCCCATTGTTTTCGTTCGGCTCGCCCATGTCCATAATCACTTTCAATGGCGCCCAGTTTTTGCCCCCATCAGTACTTCGGCTCATCCCTACATCAATATTTCCGGGCAGGTCTCCTGAATTTTTATAACGGATATCGTAAACGGCAATTAATGAGCCTTTATCTGTAGTGGTTATCCCGGGAATCCGAAAGGTATTGATACCGTTTTCACCAGCTTTTTTTACGGCGACACCTAATCTTTTTACGTAGCCCTGCCCCTCCTCTTTCACTAGGTATTTTTTTGCACCTGTGTCTTCAACCAGGCTAACATGAAATTCGATTTTCGAATCGATATCGGCATCCTCTCTAAGCTTAGCACTAAACCAAATGTAATGCATCCCTGGCTTAAGGTTAATGTTCACCTCAAAGCCAATATTTACAGTGGCAGGGTTTATGGTAGTTAACTTATTTTTAGCTGCAAAAAGCGGTTCCTGATCGGTAAAATACACATCGATTTTTTCTACAGATTTAAGCCCTGCGGGATTGAGCCTGGCAGCTATCTTATTAAATGAAATTTCTTTTTCACCAGCCGGGATATAAATCAATACCCGCAAAAGCGGATTCGTTTCCAATCCTTTTAAAACAGGAACCACAGGTGATGAGACTGTAATCGTGATTCCTTTTGGCGGTGAGGCTTTTAATGCAAATGAAGCGAATAGGAGCAGCAAAGCTAAGCCTGCTTTTATTTTAAATTTTCTCATAATTTTCTGTTGATTTAAGCATCTTCAAAATCGTTAAATTTCGGACGCAGGAAATAAAGCTGAATCATCAGGGCGATAAAAACAATGATGGATAACATGGCGAAATCTTTCCCCAGACTGCCTGAATCAGTTGATTTACCCAATAAATCGGTAATAAAAGCCCCTGCAAAAACACCGGTCATATTCATTATGCCATAAGCCGTAGCCCTGTATTTTGAAGGAACAAACTGACAAAGAATAGGCATATTATTGGCATCGAACATGCCATAGCCAAAACCGAAACAAAAGGCCGCTCCTATGATATTGAACAAAGAATGACCAAAACCGATCAGCAATAAAGACGGAATGGTTAAGCCCAGGCCAATGGCGCTGGTATAAATACGCCCTTTAATGTTTTTCTGCACCCACCTGTCGGATAAAATGCCTCCAAAAATTACTCCTAAAAATGAAGAGGCCGCAATGGTAATGGTCGAAATTGGTCCTGCCTGTGCCATATCGATTCCTAAATTATTGGCAAATAAAGTGGGAAGCCAATTTTTAGTTGCCCAACCGGGTAAACTAGGGATGGCAAAATAGATGAGGATTATCCAGAAAGAAATATTGCTAAACAAAAGCGCCAGTCCTTTAAAAAGCGAGGGTTTTGGTTGAACAGACTCTTTTTCCTGCAATAGCACCTTCTTTTTTTCTCTTAGAAAGAATACCAAAATCAATGCGTAAACAATCCCGACAAAACCAAAAGAATGGAAAGTAGCCTGCCATGAAAATTTTGAAGCAATGGTTGCACCAAAACCGCCCAGTGCCTGCCCTATGTAAAGGCCCGTCATGTGGATGCCAATGGCTACCGATCTGGTTTTCGAACTGTGGTAATCGGCTATTAGTGATAAACCTGCCGGGATATAAAGTGCCTCACTTACCCCCATTAATGCCCTTAACCAGTAAATCTGATTAAAAGTAGTAGCGTAGCCCATTAAAAAAGTAACCAGCGACCAAACCAGTAAACTGCCCACAATTAGCCATTTCCGGTTTAATTTATCGGCAATAATTCCAGATATGGGGCTCATTAAGCCATAAATCCATAGAAAAATAGCCATCAGATAGCCAAAATTGGTAGCCGATTGCAGTTCGGCAATATCCATCTGCATGGCAGGCTTCATGGTTGAAAGCATTTGACGGTCCATGTAATTTAACAAGGCTACAAACCAAAGCAGTGCAACTACCACCCATGCGTATCTTTTCTCTCTCATCTGTTAGACATTAATTTCCCCACCAAAATATTGGGCGTTCTTATTCCTGCTTTAATTTCTCCCCCCGCTATAATCACCTCATGATCTGAAACCACTGCATTGGTGGTAACTGTACCATAAGGCATCATGTTTTTTAAGGTCTGCCAGGTGTTGTTTGTAATATCATATTTTAAAACTGACCTGTTAAAACCGGGATGATTAGATTGCAGTTTAATTTTCTGTTGATTTAAGTTCTCTTTTTTAACGGGATCTTGCTCCTGTTCGATTGCTGCTATCAGTTTTTCTGCCTGATGAAAAGTTTGGCCATGATCGCCACTGAAGATTAAAAGATCTTTTCTGTTTGCAATACCGGCAGCCGCAGATAAAACACAAGGCAATGATTTTTTTACCGTCCAGCTTTGTTTATCTATATTAAAGGCATATACACTATTATAAATGGTGCTGGTATCACCCTGGTTTCGTTTTCGCCCTCCAATGAGGAAAATTTCATGAGTATCTTCAGGATGCAGCAAAACGGTATGGGAAACGGAATGAGGCAGATTGGTCATTTTTTTCCATCCCTCCTGCGGTTTTGATAAATTTAATGATAAAAACAGATCGGTTGCCCCATTTTCCACTTCACCCCCTGCCAGGTAGATTACATCTCCAATTACGGTTAAAGCAGCATTGCTTAAGGCATTTGGCAAATCAGGAAGAAAGTTAACATGTAATTGTTGAGCTTTCCAATTTAAGATCAATATCTTATTACTCAGTCCGTTTTCATTTTCGCCGCCAGCAACAACAATTCCATGCGAAGTGCTACAAACTGCAGCGTAAGCCAGATTAAAAGGTAATTTCAAGTTTTCCTTAGTAGTCATTAAACGTAGATTACCTGCAGTTTTAAGATATAGAAAAACATCATTGTAATATTTCTTTTTGCCTCCGTTCCAAGGCATGCCGTCAGGAAAATTTGTTCCGCCAGCAATAAGTACAACATTGTGATTAATACCCGAAATTGCACCTGCTAAACCAATAGCTGCTTTTTGTTTAGGCGCAGGTGGTATTTTGGCGGCAACACTCCAGGTTATATTTTCTACATGTTGCTGTGCCAATAATTCTGGTGATATGATAGATGTAAGCAAGAAAGTAAGGTATAAAATAAAGTTTTTCATTAATATTTAATTTGGGCACAAATAAAGATAACCATTACTTGTTGCTTTCAATTTCATCATGCTCCACCCTTTCAGGTAAACATAATTTAATCCCTGATCAAGAGGATACACAGAGATAAAATCCGTGTTAGCGGTGTACATCTGTGGTTAAAGAAGCTTTCGATTTAAAAGCCTGAAAATCTAAATTTTCAACATCTGTTTTAAATTGTACGAATGCTGCTGCATCCATGTTTCTAACAGGTAATCTGAATTCGCCACAATCTAACCCGATCATTTTCATATAAGCTTTACCTGTTGCAATTCCACCATATTTACCCAATAATCGGATAAAATCGATCGATTTCTGCTGCAATGCAACGGCAGTTTTCAGGTCGTTTTGTTCAAAAGCTTCAATCAATTGATTATACAAAGGAGCAAGGTAATTAAATGTACTTCCTACAGCACCTTTTGCATCTAAAACCAGTGCAGAAAGTATATTTTCGTCGCGACCCCAAAGCATATCGTATTTGTTATTTTTGAAACTCATACAGGAAAGAAAATCCATAAAATCCTCATGAGTGTATTTTATGCCTGCGAAATTTGGTATTTTACCATCTACGGCTTCCAATAAATCGATCATATTGTGGTTTGCCCCTGTTAGTACCGGAATATGATAGTAATAAAATGGCATATCGGGTACAACAGCAGCAATTTCGGCACACATTTCGGCCAAAACCTCAACAGTTGCGGGTTTAAAATAAGATGGCGCAGTAAATGAAACGCCATAAAGGCCTATTTCTGAGGCGTGTTTCGCCAATACTTTGCAATCAGCCAGGCAGGTTCCCCCAAGTAAGGTCATTACTTTAAAATGCGTATCGCTTTTGCAGGCATCAGCCCATGCTGCGGCTACTTTCATTTTTTCATCAAGCGTAAGCGAAACCCCTTCTCCGGTTGATCCACAGATAAAAGCACCTGTAACACCGTTCTTTTTTAAAAATGAATAATATTCCGGAATCAGCTGCAGGTTTAATTCACCATCCTGATGAAACGGAGTAAATGGCGCAGCAATAAGTCCTTGTAATTTAATGTTTTGCATATTGTATTTCTGTATAATTTAAAAGATAGTACTGAACGTTGCCAATTTCTACTGACTTCAGCATTAAGAATTAATGGAGAAACCTTTAGGTTCAAAGATTTCTCCGTTCCGCTTCACTCCATCCGATCGCTATCAAATCGAAAAGACGTTCCATTTCTTTAAAAAACCGGATAACCCGGGTTTTGTACCAGCGCCCTGTTGTTGGTAAGCGTACTCCGATCTAAAGGCCATAACAGCTTATAGGAAGTTGCCGCGGTAATGCTTGTATATTCGTAAACGAAACTATCGCCCATGCGCCTTAAATCGTACCAACGTTTTCCTTCACCAACAAACTCCAGAAAACGTTCTTTTAAAATGGCTTCATTTGCGTTTACATCCACCGCCTGGTTTGGATAACCCAAAGTAGCTGCATTATAATTTGCGCCATATCCCCTCGCCCTAACCAGGTTAATTTCTGCCACCGGACTTTCACCTAAAATCACCTTTGCCTCAGCCAGTAAAAGTAACAGGTCTGCATAGCGATAAATCAAAAAATCGTTTGTATAAACCCTGTTACCCGCGTTTTGCTCGCCCTGATATTTTTTAAGAAAAGCACCTGCAATTGAATAAGTTCCGGCAGTATTTTTAGTATAGGCGGCCTGAATAGAAACATTTTTTCGCAGATCGAGGTTATTAAACTTGCGGTATGTCGCAATTTTGGTTGGCGCCCTTAACAAGCCGCCATAATTATCGGTAGCTACATCAAATTTACGGTTGCCCACCGAATCGTAAAAATTAACAATTAAACCTGTTTGAGGTACATAATTACCAATGAAACCCAATGTAGCCTCGTCTAATTTATTTTTGGAAGAGAATATAATTTCGTTGTTATCCTTGTTTGTGGTCGAAAAAACATCGGTAAAATTTGGCAATAATGATAATGTAACATTTGCCTGGATATCGGTTAATGCCGTTTTAGCTGTTGTAGCATCGGCTAACCCTCCGCTCCGGTGTGCATTCCACAGGTAAACTTCGGCTTTCAACATTTGGGTAGCTGCTTTTGACCAAAATCCTTTTTTATTTTTAGCATCAAAAACATAGCTTGATCCAAAATTTGAATTAGAAAGCTCAATATCTGCTTTAATAAGTGCCATTACATCGGCCTTGCTTGATGCAGCTTTAGCCAGGTTGGATACATCAACTGAAGTTGTGGGCGCTGTTTGGATAATGGTTTTGCCCCAGGTTCTATACATCTGGAAATAATAAAAAGCACGTAAACCATAGGCCATCCCAAGATAATTTTTCTTTTTTGCATCTGGCAGAATACTGGTTTCATTCAGTTTTTGGATCAGTAAATTAATCTGGTTGATATTGGTATAAAAACCACCAAAACCACTAACGCCTGCGTTATCGGCATCGAGTGTTTGCAGCCACATACGCTCTAAACCCTGCGTTGCCTCGCCTGTAAAAGTTGCTGTAGAACCGGGATCAGTACCGAAAATATCGGAACGCAACTCTCCCAAATATTGAAAATTAGCATTGTGCCCCCTAAAACGGGTATATACGCCATTTACGAAAGCATCAAACTGATCGGCAGTTTGCCAATAACTTGCATCGCTTAAACTACTCACCGGACTTAAGTCCAGTTCATTTTTACATCCGGTAAAGATCAGGCCAGACAGGCTTAACAGTACCAATATATTTCTAAATATCGTTTTCATCTTTTGATCGTTTTTTTGTTAAAAGCCCACCTGAAGTCCCATTATAAATGTCCTCGGTGTTGGATATGTTCCTGAATAAATACCTGTAATGGTTGTTCCCGATACCGGTGGCTCTGGCGATGGACCTGAAAATTTGGTGATGTACAAGAGGTTGCTTCCGGTTACATAAATCCTTGCATTGTTAAAGAATTTTGATTTCTGTAACAGTCCTTTGGGCAGGTCGTAAGAAAGGGTAACCTCTCTCAGGCACAAATAATCGCCTTTTTCATAAAACCGCGAATTGTTTCCGTTCAATGCGGCATTTCCGTTGTTGGCACGGGTATAATTTTGTTTAGAACCCGCCACCTGGTCGGCATAATAAACCTTTGGAATATCGGTATCGGTGTTGGTTGGCGACCAGGCCTGCGCCTGTAGATCGATATAGTTGAAAGTACCCTGATAGTTACCCAATGTACGGGCCACAAGATCGTTGTAAATGGTATGTCCTAAAGCAAAATCCCATCTGTTATAAAACCCAAACCCCTTGTAACTGGCATTGAAATTAAAACCACCCGTCCATTTTGGATAAATGTTACCCAAATAAACCTGATCCCTTGAATCGATGATGTTATCACCGTTTACATCCTGCCAGTTCACATCTCCGGGGGTAATTCTTCCGTTAACTCCTGGAGCTAAATTGGGTCCGGTTACACCAGCTATAGCATCGGTTCTGTTGCCGGCAACTGCAGCAACCTCGGCGGCATCTTTAAAAATAGAAACCTGACGGTAACCGTACATATTGCCAAGGGGCTGGCCTTCCTGTAAACCACCTACCCATATCACCTGACCTGATGCAGGATCGTAAATCTGTAAACCGCCTTGTCTGTTGTTCTCATTTCCGTTGAAAGGCAATTTCAGGATTTTGTTTTTTACGAATGAAGCATTGGCACCTGCATTTAATTTAAAATCGCCTTTGCTTAAGATTTTTGCATCTATTCCAATTTCAACTCCTTTGTTCTGAAATGTGCCTAAATTGGTTCTGAAACTTGAAAATCCGGTATAACTCGGCAGGTCAAGATTGGTTAACAGATCACTCGTTTTACGGTCGTAATAATCAAATATAACAGTAATGCGGTCGTTTAATAAACCCATGTCTAAACCCAGATCTGTGGTTTTACTTTTTTCCCATCTTAAATCCTTATTAATGATCCCGGTGTTCAAAAAACCTGCACTTCCATTATAATTTCCCTGTAAGCTGTAAACACCTTGCGTTTCGTACCGGCCCAAACCTGCAATATTTCCATTCTGACCATAGCTGATCCTTGGTTTCAGGCTCGAAATAACCTGACTGATTTTAGAATCCTTAAAAAATTCTTCGCGGTGCACGTTCCAGCCTGCAGAAATCCCGGGAAAGAAACCATTTCTATTTTCGCTGGCCAAACTAGATGCACCATCAAGCCTAAACACAGCCGTAAACAGGTATTTCTGATCGAAATCGTAAGCAAAGCGGCTAAAAGCTGATAAAATCTTATATTCTGTTCTGGTTGTGTAATTAGATCCCGCAGCGAATGTTGTAGAGGCATTTGCGGTCGGAATATCATCTGTTGGTGCATTTTGCCCCAAAACCTGGGAAGCATAAGATTTTACATCAAAATATTCGCCACCGCCCATCAGGTTAAAATTGTGTTTTCCGAAAGATTTGGTATAATTTAAAATTCCGTTGTATTGTGTTTGAAAATCCCTGCCAAAACTACTTGTTGAGTTCCTCGTGGTACTGCTACCCGAATTGGCAAAAATCTGCGCATAAGTCTGGGTTGATTTTTGGAAAGATTGATCCAATGTTTCAAACAGGTAGGCGTTACCCGTGGCTTTGAAATAAAGACCTGGAATAATATCCCATTTTACGGCAGCATTGGCTACAACCCTGTTTACTTCATTCGAGCGGTCTAACCTGCCTAACCAATATAAAGGATTACCATCGCTGCTGCTGTTGCCGGGATTAGCTACCATTTTTGCTTCATCAATCCAGGGGTTAAAAGTTGGCCAGATGGCTAAGCTTCTGTATAAAGTATTTACCTCACCACCTATGGTGCCCAGTTGAGAAGATGTTGATAAGGTTACGCCTGAGCTGATTTCGACATTCGGCTTAATTTTATAGGATCCGTTAATGTCGCCAGTGTACCTTTTGTATTTCGAACCTACAATTACACCATCCTCATTATAGGCATCGAAGGCTGCAAAATATTTCCCCTTTTCATTTCCGCCGCTTGCACTCACATAATGATCTTTAGTATAGGTATTCTGAAAAACTAAGTCCTCCACTTCTCCACCATGATCTTTATACATGATTTGTCCACCGTACGGATCGTTAACCAGCTGCCAGCCACTTGGCAAAACCGTAGTACCAGGTATGTAGGTCCTGATATCAAAACTGGCCAGATCTGCCGCATTTGTCGACAAGCCCAAACCCCTCGAGCCATTTGCCTGGGCCAATGTTCTGCCCGCATTTAAATAACCCAAACGGGTATAGTAGATATAATCGCCGGCGCCCATATATTGGTATCCTTTGCGCTCCTGGTTATAACCTCCTGTAAATTTATAGGCGATCTGCGAACTGCCTGCTTTGCCGGTTTTAGTGGTTACCAATATTACCCCATTGTTTGCCCTGGCGCCATAAATGGCTGTTGCAGAAGCATCTTTTAAAGTTTCGATCGATTCGATGTTTTCGGAAGAAATGTCGCTTAATGACCTGATTACCCCATCAACAATCACAAGGGGTGCGCCCGGACTGTTGATAGAAGCTCCGCCACGCAGCAATATTGAAGGTGCGGCTCCAGGCTGTCCGGATGCAGTAACTACCTGTAGCCCCGGAACGGTACCCTGCAAAGCTGAAGCGGCGTTTGATCGTGGCGTATTGGCCAATACTTCTTTATCTAATTTAGAAATAGAACTGGTAACGCTCCTCCTGTTTTGTGTACCATAGCCCACTACCACTACTTCATCTAAACCTTTGCTATCTTCTAAAAGCTTTACGTTAACGTTAGCCTGATCCTGAATGGTTACTTCTTGCGACAAGTAGCCGATTAAACTAAAAACCAACACGTCGCCTTTATTAACCTTAATGGTATAAGTACCTCCCGGACTGGTTGATGTTCCGTTTTTAGTGCCCTTAACCAAAACGGTAGTACTTGGGATTCCTTGTCCTGAGGCATCTGTAACTTTCCCGGTAACGGTTTGCTGTGCAAATGCCGGAATTGTTACCATTATCATTACAAATGGTAAACAATGCCTGATGAGTTTAAAGTAAATTTCTTTCATAATTTGGTTATATCAATTTGTATTATGTTATACATAATAATACTAAGTACCGATTTATTTTATTTATTTGCAAGTGGTTTCGATTAAATTTCTACAAAAATTTAGTTGCTTAACTTTATATTTGCTCAGAAACCTATTTAAAGCCAGATTTCAACAGAAAAATAAATTATACATAATAATGGAAAGCATCAGTAATTTTAAACAAGTGGATACCAGTTCGTTGGTAGATCGTGTAGAAGATAAGCTTGTTCAGCTTTTACAGGAGCGGAAGCTGAAGGTTGGAGACAGCATCCCTACCGAGCTTGAACTGTGTGCAGCCCTTGGCGTAAGCAGAACCGTTGTACGTGAGGCCATGTTGAGATTACGGATGATGGGGTTAATCGAATCGAAAAAGAAAAAAGGAGCAGTAATCACCAGTCCAGATTTATTTGGCATCCTTTCTAAAAGTATGAATCCACATATTTTAGATCAGGGAACCCTCAAAGAAATTTTTGAGATCAGGTTGGTGCTCGAAATCGGAATGGCCGATTTTCTTTTTCAGCGCATTACAGATGAGGACCTTAAAGAACTGAGGACCATTGTTAACAATGAACCCGAAGCTTCGCAGGATCACCTTTTTAATATCGAACACGAGATTGCTTTCCATGGAAAACTCTACGATATTACGGGAAATGAAACCCTAAGAAAATTCCAGAGCATGCTATTGCCGATATTTGATTTTGTGCACAATAGCGGCCTGCTTAAAAAACAGGGACAGCTGCATAAATTTGTATCCCACAAAGGCCTGGTTGATATTTTGGAAAACGGATCACCTGAACTTTTCCGCAATGCGATGAGAAACCACCTGGAAAATCATTTTAACCGTTTGTTTGCAGAAGAATAGGTTGGTTCAATAGTTCATTAGCCACTGGTTCAGTGGTTTATTAGACAATGGTTCATTGGCTATTGGTAACTGATCATTGCTCATCGGTTATTGTTCGAAAAAATTTTTTAAGAATAATTGACTTCAGACTAAAGACTCCGGACTCTCAAACAACTAAATCCATTTGGACTTGTTATTCGTTTATTTACATATAAAAACACATACAATGAAAATATTAATTGCACTATCATTCCTGTTAAGTTTTGGTTTTAATGCCAACAGTCAGGAAAGTAAAACACTGATAAAAAATCCATATTACTCCCGAACAGATACCAAAAAACTAAATGTTAAAAATTCGGAATGGAAAAAGATTTTATCGCCGGCTTTATATGCAGTTGCGCGCGAAGCAAATACGGAAAGGGCATTTACAGGAAAATTATGGAACGCCAACCAAAAAGGAACCTATTATTGCGCCGTTTGTGGCAATGCCTTATTTAAATCGGACGCTAAGTTTGCCAGCGAATGCGGCTGGCCAAGCTTTTTCGAAACGATCCGCAAGGGAAGCACCATTTACAAAGAAGATAACAGTTTAGGCATGGAACGCATAGAAGTAGAATGTGGACGCTGTAATTCGCACCTGGGACATATTTTCGATGATGGGCCTGCTCCAACACATAAACGTTATTGCATGAATTCGATAGCGCTCGATTTCGAACCTGATGGTTTCGCACAGTAATGGCATAAAACAAAAAAGGCTTTCTTTGCCATAAAGAAAGCCTTGCCCAGAAAAAACACCTATTTAGCTTAGGATAATCTGGTAATTTACATTTACTCTTTTCGGATAATTGCTTTCCTCATTGTTTAGGGAAACAAATGCAGCATTTCCATGAACTTCATTTTTCAATGCATGTTCGTAATGCGCCTGGATAGTTTCCTGATAATTCTGCTGAACGCTTTTTGTAGTTTCGGCTAAAAGATTTCTGTCATTCAGGTTTTCCGGCAATAAAGTGATATCGCAGTTTCCTTCACTGATTTCTTTGACTAAGTATTTCATTTTTGGTTTTAAATCTTCGTTTCCTGTTTTATGAATAACATTTCGAGAACGGTCAAAAATATGGTAACGATTTATTTTTCATGTAATCTAAAAGTTAATTTTTAGACTGAAATCATGTATTAATTTAAATTCAACATGTATAATTCTAACGACAACAGGCTGATATGATTTAAATAGTGCCCGCAGGGCATTCAAATCATCTGGTTGTGAACGATTATTAAAATACTGAAACTTTTAGTTAATGCCTTTGTTAATTATACAGAACGTATTTATTTACAATATGTTAATCTAAATTAGAGGATAAGGAAATGAAAAAGATATTGGTGGTTGATGATAATAAGGAGATATTAGAAGTTATAGAACTGATTTTAGGTTTAGAAGGGTACCAGGTAAATGGACTATGGGATGCCAGTAAACTGAATCAACGAATTACAGATTTTAAACCAGATTTAATTTTACTCGACGTAATGTTGGGTGTTCTAGATGGCCGAGACCTTTGTAACCTGCTCAAAAAAGATAAATCGACTGATCATATCCCCGTGATTATGATCTCAGCCAGTCATACCCTTGGCGACATGAACAATCACACTTGTCACCCAAATGATTTTATTGCCAAACCATTCGATATCAATAACCTGATCAATAAGGTGGGCGCCCAACTGGTGGCTTAAGGTTTTTGTCCAAAGAAATTATTCATAAACACACTCTGAAATTTGATAGCGTTTGCCCAATATTCCCAATTGTGTACGCCAGGTCTTGTCGTAAAATCGTGAGGAATATTATTATATAACAGCTCATCATGCAAACGCATATTAACTTTATAGAAAAAGTCTTCTGTGCCACAATCAATGGTAATAGCCAGCGATTTAGGTTTAATCAGATATATCAGATCAATTACACTGTGCTGTTTCCAGCGCTCAGGAAATTCATCCTCAGGCCCTAATCTTTTCGGAATATTCCACCCATTCGGAAAAGGTTTAATATCCACCCCGCCGCTCATACTGCCTGCAGCGCCATAAACATCCTGATGTTTAAAAGCTAAATAAAGTGCTCCATGTCCACCCATACTTAAACCTGTTATGGCCCTTCCCCTTTTCTCCGCAATGGTTTTATAATGTTCATCTATATAGGCCACCAGTTCTTTGGCAACATAGGTTTCGTACTTCCATTCGGGATCTACCGGACTATCAAAATACCAGCTGGTTACATTCCCATCAGGGCATACGATAATGAACTGGTACTGGTCTGCCAGGTTTTTGATTTCCGGTACTTTTTTAACCCATTCGGCATAGCTGCCTCCAGCACCATGAAGCAGATACATTACCGGAAAAGTTTTTCCTGTTTTATAACTATCGGGTTTAATTACCACTGCTTTAATGTTTTTTTTCATCGATTTACTAAAGGTTAAAGCAGTATCTACTTCGGCAGCATAAACGATCTTTGTAAATAAAAATAAACAGAGGGTAATTAAAAATCGGTTCTTCATTGGTAAATTAAAATATAGTGTGGCAATATGATGCTAAATTTATAAAATAACTCTTCATTTTTTGCCATTTCAATGGAGTAAAATAAAAAACATCATACAGGCCTTACCAAGCGCTCTTAAAAGATGTTAAAACTTTAAAACAATTTTGTTACATTATGGTTGTTGAACGGATGAACCTACAAAACATGAATAAAACCTACCCATTTTACATCAAAGCGCCTGTAATCCTTTTAGGATTGGTAATTATCGTATTTATGATGAGCGTATTGAGAGACATCCTGGTACCATTAGCATTTGCTGCCTTAATTGCCATTTTGCTCAATCCGCTTACCAACCGTTTCGAAAGAAAAATGCCGAAAATATTAAGTATCATCCTTTCCATGCTCATTGGCTTACTGGTTGTGGTAGCAATACTTTATTTTTTATCTTCACAGGTTGCCCACTTTTTTGATGACCTGGATAGCATTAAACAGAAATTATCGCAGTTGCTCGAACAGATCAGAAGCTGGTTACAAGGCACCTTTGGTATTTCTACACAAAAGCAGATGCAAATGGTTAATGATGCCGCAAATGGCAGTAAAGCCCTGATCGGTCAAACACTTAGTGGTTTGATGGGTGTTTTAAGTGTGGTTTTCCTGATTCCGGTATATACCTTTTTAATTTTGTTATATAAAACGCTGATCCTTAATTTCATTTACGAAGTATTTTCAGAAGAAAACAAACAAAAAGTTGCAGAGATTCTGGGCGAAACGAAAGCGGCCATCCAAAGTTATATCATTGGTTTATTGATCGAAACCTCTATCGTGGCGGTAATGAACTCTGCTGCCTTATTAATTCTCGGTGTACAAAATGCAATTCTAATTGGCGTTATCGGTGCCATATTAAACCTGCTCCCTTATATTGGAGGTATTATTGCCATTGCATTGCCGGTATTAATGGCCACCCTAACCAAAGATGGCTTTACGACTCAATTATTAATTATAGCAGCATACGCTTTAATCCAGTTTATCGACAATAACATCCTTGTACCGCGTATTGTTTCGAGCAAGGTGCAGATTAACGCCTTAATTTCTATCGTAATTGTATTAATGGGTGCTGCACTTTGGGGCATACCGGGTATGTTCCTATCCATCCCTTTTATTGCGGTATTGAAAATCATTTTCGACCGGATAGATGGCCTTAAACCCTGGGGTAAATTGCTGGGCGATAATATACCCACAGAACACATGGGACAGATGAAAAGGTTTAGGAGAAAGAAAAAATTGGCAACGAGCTAATTTCATATTCTTTCTATTTTTTGGAAATGAGTGTTTAGTAGTACTTCGGTAACTGTAGTCCCGTTATTCGCTAATTCCGATGAAGAACCGGAACCGCTACTACCGGGTTTATTGAATAAAGGTTGCTGCATAAATATATAATTCGCCCAAAAAACATCTCACTCATGCTTAAACACCCAACCTATAATCGTATGACAGGCTGGGCCACCTAGCCTGATCCGATAGCTATCGGATGAAGTGGGCGCGAAGCAAAACGGAAAGCGGGGAGAAACAATGATAGCAGTACCAAATTGCTCTCCCATTTATCATTAAAAAATTCAGAAAAAGAAAAGCCCGCCAAAAGTGACGGGCTTCAAATTAATCGGAAAAAATTACTTCTTTTTCAGGAAAGCCAAAACGCTGCTGGCATGCTCATCTCCTTTTAACATTCCTTTAAATTTAAACACCACTTTCCCATCCAGATCTATCAAAAAAGTTTCTCTTCCGGTTAAAAACATCACGTCTTTAACGCCAAACATTTTTAAAACTTTATTATCTGGGTCGCTCAATAGTGTAAAAGGCAGATTATGGTGTTTCTTAAAATCAGCATGGCTTTGCACCGTACCAGAATTTATGCCGATAATCATCGCATCGGTTGATTTAAACTCCTCGTAACTATCTCTAAATGCGCAGGCCTCTTTGGTACAAACACTGCTTTCATCTTTTGGATAAAAATAGATCACCAGCTTTTTCTTTCCAATGTAGTTACTCACTTTAAAATCTTTTCCATTATCATCTTTAAGGGTAAAATCGGGGATTTTGCTCCCAACTTCCAGCTGTGGGTTTTTACCTTTAGGTTTCGATTCCTGCGCATGAGTTCCTATTCCGATCAGGCCTAAAAGAACTACCATAGCTGCTACGATATTTGTTTTCATCATTTTTATTTAAGGATTTATCCCTACATACGTTTAAGCTAATCAAATGGATGAAAAAATAATAATTTTAATGGTTTGAAGTTTTTTATTTGAAGCTCCCCTATCAATTATTTATTTTGATTACAGCACTAAACCGCTCTACTAATCCTTTAATACCACTAATTACCCTTCGACTCCGCTACCATGACGTTATTTTGTAATTATTTATTAATGAGCAATTTGATGAACTATGCATTTCCCTTCCAGCTAAGCCAAAGCACCACATCTCCGTTCTACTTAAATCCGGCCTAACAAATTTTTCGGGCTCCACTGCCACTGTCACCCTACTGGCTTTGAAAGAAAAATTTTCAGCCGGCATTTTTTGTTTCTTTTTGATGCCAAAAAGAAAGAGCCCTTCGGCGGCGGCGAGCCGAGGCAAGACTAAGCAGATGGCAGAAAATAATTAACTGAATACGCCATTTTTATCGATTATTATACAATAAATTATCCATCAGGGTGATAACCAAATACAGATAATCCACGGACAATTACATAGTAAAACCAAAATTATTACCAGCTGTACCGATCAAAGTTAATTTTACTACTTTTGGTTTATTCTGATCAATATGAAACTAACCTCTTTTCTGTGCTTCACATTACTGGTAACAGCACTAATTTCTAAAAGTTTTGCCCAAAACAAACTTCAATCTGCCTCATTTATTACTTTTAATGGCTATAGTACCACTTTTGCCGAAAAACTCGAAAAAAGCGAACCTTTAACGGTCGCATTTTTAGGTGGATCGATCACTAATATGGAAGGCTGGCGTGGACTAGTGTGCAATTATTTGACTAAAACTTATCCGCAAACCAAATTTAAGTTCATTAATGCGGGCATCCCATCATTGGGCAGTTTGCCACATGCTTTCCGCTTGCAGCGTGATGTACTCGACAGTGGGAAAATAGATTTATTATTTGTAGAATCGGCCGTTAATGATCATGTAAACAAAACCGCCGAACAAACACAACGCCGGGCTTTAGAGGGTATTATCAGGCATACGCTAAGCAAGAATCAGAAAACCAATATCGTATTGATGGCTTTTGCCGATGAAGATAAGAACAATGATTTCGACAAGGGTAAAACACCAGTTGAGGTAAAAGTACACAGCGATTTAGCCGAATATTACCATTTGCCATTTATTAATCTGGCTTTAGAGGTGGATAAACGTATTGCCAATAAAGAATTTACCTGGGCTACCGATTTTAAAGATCTCCATCCGGCACCTTTTGGTCAGCAGCTTTATTTTAATACAATTAAAACTTATCTGGAAGAAAATCAGAAAAACACCAATAGAAAAGCAAATGCTGGCCTGCCTAAAATCATCGATAAATTTGCCTATACCAAAGGTCAATATATAAATGTTAACTCTGCAGAAAACCTCAATACTTTTAGCATCAACAAAAACTGGAAACCAAGCGATGGTTTAGAAACCAGACCTGGTTTTGTAAATATACCTGTACTGGAAAGCAGTACGCGAAACAGTGGCTTCGACTTAGTTTTTAAGGGCAATGCTGTGGGTATTGCCATTTTATCAGGTCCTGATGCAGGTATGCTGCATTACCGGATTGATGGCGGAGAAGAAAAAACAATCGATCTGTATACCCAATGGAGCGCAAGTTTGCATTTACCCTGGTATTTATTATTGGGCGACCAGTTAGGTGGTGGCGAACACAAACTGAGCGTACGCACCAGCGAATATCATCATCCAAAATCTACAGGATATACCTGCCGCATTGCTTATTTCCTGGTAAATAGTAATTAACTATTGGTCTGGATTTCTAATCCAGACCGATTGAACCGCAGCCTTGTAAGATGTGAATCAATTAACTTATATTATCATACTTAATCGATTTAGTTTAAAGCAAACAATATCCCTCCTTATTTGCTTATATAACAAAAACAGTTCATGAAAAACATCAAATTAATTATCCCTGCACTTCTGGTTTTATTTTCAGCCTGTAGCGAAGCCACAAGAAATACAGCAAGCAGCAAGAGCGAAAGCACAGCACAATCCACTACATCAAGTAAAAACGATTCGCTTGAAGCCAAAATAAAAATTAATGGTAATGTTGCTCCCGGCGATCCATTATTGTTAAGGTTTGTGGTATACAATAACAGCGATACTGTTAAAAGTTTCTGTATCTGGCATACACCGTTTGAACCCTTAATGAGCAGTTATTTAAGCATCACCGATGAAAAAGGAGAAGAAGCACAGTACAAGGGTGCAATGGCAAAAAGGGTAATGCCGCCACCTGCATCTAGTTATTCGAAAGTAAATGCCGGAGACAGCCTCGTTGCAAATGCAGATCTGCTTAAAGCCTACGACCTGAAAAAAGGATCGAGTTACAAAGTAGTTTACACGGGTGGCAATATGAGTGGACTGGCATCAAAAGATACGGTAACCTTTATTTATACTGAAGTACACTAAAAGAAGCAAACATTTTATCTTTCGGTTTAAAAAAGTGCTGGCATTAAAATAAATGCGAATATTTCCATCTGTGTTTATCCTTTTTAGCTGTGGTTAATTAAAAAGTTAGATAGCAATAGTGGTATTTCACCCCCACTTTTGTCGCATTTACACTTTCGGGGCTGTAAAAGTTCGTATAACTTTACCATACAATTTAAAACAACTAAGAAAATGGAAAACACCACAGCAATCACAGTAGAAACAACAGTAAATGCACCAGTAGAAAAAGTTTGGGAATTCTGGAACAATCCGGATCACATTACCAAATGGAGTTTTGCTTCTCCGGACTGGCATACCCCTTATTCGGAAAACGATTTAAAAGTTGGTGGTAAATTTAAAAGCACCATGGCCGCAAAAGATGGCAGCATGAGCTTTGATTTTGGCGGAACTTATACCACAGTTGATACCAATAAAAAAATTGAATACAGTTTAGAAGACGGCAGAAAAGTAAGCATCATTTTCGAGCCTTTAAGCGAACAGACCAGGGTAATTGAAACTTTTGATCCGGAATCTACCAATCCGATCGAAATGCAGCGTGGCGGATGGCAGGCTATTCTGGATAATTTCAAAAAATATACAGAAGAGGGGTAAATAGAAAACTCGTCATTGCGAGGAGGAACGACGAAGCAATCTTAATGCGCACGCTGTAGCGAATGTTGTAAGATTGCTTCGTCAGCTGAAAAAGCTTCCTCGCAATGACGAGTTTTTTAATTTGAAGTAGCTTAGCTTTGTAATCCTTTTGTCTTATTTTAATACATGTATCAAAAATTACCACTAAAAATTGGTTCAAAGGGTGTTTTCATTGGTCATTAAGTAACATTTCGATTATTATTTGATTCGCATAATTTTTGATTTGAACTGAATACTTTGATATTGCCGCCATAATTTACATTTGCCGTGTAAATTATACACTATGTCTCGTACATCTTTATTTTATTTCCCGCTATTATTATTTATCAATTCCATCGGTGTTAGTGCCCAAACACTCAGCCTTAAACAAGCTGTTAACACTGCAATTACCAATTACGGCACCATTAAGGCAAAAGATAATTATGCAAATGCCTCAAAATCTTCCGTACAACAGGCCAAAAGAGAGTACCTGCCAAATTTCAGTTTAAGTGCTCAACAGGATTATGGAACCATTAACGGACAAAATGGTCCGCAATATGGCTTAGGAGGTTTAGGAACAGCTTCATCCGGTCCATCTTTAGACAAACAAAACTGGAATGCTGCATTTGGCGGTTTGTATTTAGCTAATGTAAACTGGGATTTCTTCACTTTCGGAAGAATCAGAGACCGCATAAAAGTGGCCAATGCGGCTTACCAGAGGGATAAAAATGATCTGGAACAGGAAAAATTCCAGCAGGAAATCCGCGTTTCAGGCGCATATTTAAACTTATTGGCTGCTCAAAGGTTAACCAGGTCTCAGCAGAAAAATCTCGACCGTGCTGTCACTTTTCAAAATACAGCCATCATCAGGGCTAAAAACGGATTAATTGCAGGGGTAGATTCTTCATTTGCAAAAGCAGAAGTTTCGAATGCAAAAATTGCCTTAACAAAGGCAAAAGATTTAGAGCAGGAACAAGCTAACCGTTTAGGGGTTTTAATGGGCTTAACGGCTACTTCCTACGATTTGGATACGGCTTCTATCACCCGTATCCCAGGCAATCTGCTGCAAGATACCGCGGTTAAAAGTTCACATCCGCTTTTAAAGTTTTATCAAAACCGGGTTGATGTAAGTGATCAGCAGGTTAACTATTTCAAAAAACTCTACTATCCAACCTTTACTTTCTTTGGCGTAATGCAGGGACGGGGATCGGGATTTAGCTCAGGTTATGCCTTAGATCAAAGTGCATATTCTACCAGTTATGCGGATGGTATCAATCCCACCCGTGGAAACTATTTGATTGGCATAGGAATGACCTGGAATTTATCCACTTTATTAAAAAACCGTCCGCAAGTACGTGCACAAGAATACATTAGCCAGGGTTTAAAAGAAGAATACAATCTGGTCGATCAGCAATTAAGGGCGCAACTGGCACTTGCCGAAACCAAACTGAACAATGCATTGGCCAATTATAGGGAAGCACCTATCCAGGTAAAAGCCGCATCTGATGCCTATTTACAAAAAAACACCCTTTACAAAAACGGATTGACTACGCTGGTTGATCTTACCCAGGCGCTTTTCACGCTAAACAGGGCTGAAACGGATCGGGATATTGCCTTTACCAATGTTTGGCAGGCTTTACTGTTAAAATCGGCCGCTCTTGGCAATTACGATATATTTATCAACGAATTTTAATCTGGCTATATAAATGAATTTAATACGTTTCGCACTCCGCAAACCCATATCCATCTTAGTTTTAGTAGCTGGACTGTTCTTTTTCGGTATAGGGGCCATCAACCAGATCAAGGTTGATATCCTGCCGCAGATGAACCTTCCGGTAATTTATATTGCCCACCCTTTTGGCGGTTATACTCCCGATCAGATGGAGGCTTATTTTGGTAAACAATACGTTAACATCCTGCTTTTTGCAAACGGTATCAAAAGTATCGAAACCAAAAACATACAGGGTTTAATGCTGATGAAATTAACCTATTACGAGGGCACCAACATGGCCCAGGCCGCGGCCGAGCTCAGTGCGCTGTCTACCAGGGCACAGGCCATTTTCCCGCCGGGCTCGCAACCTCCATTCGTCATTCGTTTCGATGCTTCTTCGCTACCGGTTGGTCAATTGGTATTGAGCAGCCCGATACGCACCAACAACGAATTGCAGGATCTGGCCAATACCTATGTTCGCCCAAGTTTCTCTGCTATCCCGGGTTTGCTCTCTCCGGCACCTTTTGGTGGTAGCCCCAGAACGATAGAAATTAACGTAAATCCATCTTTACTCCGCTCGCACAATTTAACGGTAGATCAGGTAGTGGAAGCCATCAGGTTAAATAACCAGACTGCACCTTCAGGAAACGTGAGGATTGGTGATAAAAACTACCTTACGCCAACCAATTACACCATTAAAAAAGTAAAGGATTTTGAAAACATTCCTTTGTTTAAAGGCAGTGTACAGAATTTACAGCTCCGCGACGTGGCTACGGTTAAAGATGGGGCCGATTTGGTTGCAGGTTATGCTTTAATCAACGGTAAACGCTCGGTGTATTTAAGTATCGCCAAATCAGGAGATGCTTCTACCTGGGATGTGGTGAAAAATTTAAAGAAAAACCTGCCGAATATCCAAAGTTCATTACCAGAAGATGTTAAACTTTCTTACGAGTTTGACCAGTCTGTTTATGTAATTAATGCGGTAAAAAGTTTAATCAGTGAAGGTGCTATTGGTGCCATATTAACAGGATTAATGGTTTTACTTTTCCTTGGTGATAAACGCGCAGCCTTGATTGTAATCCTCACCATTCCAACTTCTATTATTGCAGGCGTTTTGTTCCTGAAACTATTTGGACAAACGATCAACATCATGACTTTGAGCGGATTGGCTCTGGCCATCGGTATTTTGGTGGATGAATCGACTGTAACGATAGAAAACATCCACCAGCATTTTGATATGGGGAAACCCAAGGCCCTGGCGATCTGGGATGCCTGTAAGGAAATCGCTTTCCCGAAATTGCTGATCCTGTTCTGTATCCTTGCCGTATTTGCCCCTGCTTTTACCATGACTGGTATTCCGGGTGCATTATTTTTACCATTGGCACTCGCAATCGGCTTTTCGATGGTGGTATCGTTTTTATTATCGCAAACTTTTGTGCCGATTATGGCCAACTGGCTGATGGTGGCGCATCCTAAAAAAGGAGCTGAACACCATCCCGGCATTAC
The DNA here is from genome assembly GCF_000633455.1 of Pedobacter jeongneungensis. Lineage (GTDB taxonomy): Bacteria > Bacteroidota > Bacteroidia > Sphingobacteriales > Sphingobacteriaceae > Pedobacter > Pedobacter jeongneungensis_A. Next base: position 13,988 of record NZ_AYMG01000020.1, on the reverse strand, counting down.
ACAGGATGAGGCAGATTTTAAAGCAACCGGAATTACACTCGAATCGGAAAAAGATACCCTCAACCAAAAAAGGGTTCTGGTTGAACGGGAAGATTTTAGCGGAGATGGCAAAATTGGCTTTTTTGATAAATTCAGAAACCGTTTTATGCGTTTTCTAGACCGCATACTCCCTTACAAAAAATCTGTCGTACTAATTTATCTGGTGGTAATTATTGGCTCTGCAGCCCTGTTATTGGTCAACATTGGCCGTGATGTTTTACCAAGGGTAAATTCAAGCCAATTCCAGTTGCGTTTACGCGCTCCTGATGGAACACGTTTAGAGCGTACCGAAGAAAAAGCAAATGTTGTTTTGGCAGAATTGAAAAAAATGGTTGGCGAAGAGCATGTAGGCATTTCTTCCGTTTATGTTGGTCAGCACCCGGCACAGTTTTCGGTAAATCCGATCTACCAATTCATGGCCGGTCCGCATGAAGCTGTTTTTCAGGTAAGTTTAAAAGATTTTGAAGAAGATATGGACGATTTCAAGGATCAGTTCAGGGAAAAAATCAAAAACCTTTTGCCTGATGTTAAACTTTCTTTCGAGCCTATAGAATTAACAGATAAAGTATTGAGCCAGGGATCTCCTACCCCGGTTGAGATCCGCATTGCTGGTAAAAACAAAAAACTGAACGAAAAATACGCCAATAAAATACTGGCTGAATTAAAAGAAATCCCCTATATGAGGGACGTTCAGATTGCCCAGCCCATTAAATATCCATCTTTGAACATTGATATCGACAGAACCCGCGCTGCGCAAATTGGTGTAGATATGGCTGATATTTCGAGATCGTTGATTGCTTCCACCTCATCATCGCGTTATACTGATAAAAATATCTGGCTGGATGAAAAAGCAGCTTTGCCATACAATGTGCAGGTTCAGGTACCACTTAACCAGATGACCAGTAAAGATGATATCGGAGAAATTCCTTTATTAAAAAATTCTGCACGGCCTGTACTGAGCGACGTGGCAAAAATCACCCCAGATACTACCGCCGGTGAAAATGATAACATTGGGGCTATGCCTTTCCTATCGGTAACTGCAAACCTTTACCATACCGATTTGGGAACTGCATCAAAAGATATGCAAAAAGCAATTAAAGATCTGGGCGAATTACCAAGGGGATTAAATGTTACCGCAATCGGAATGAGCAAAGTATTAGGTGATACCTTAGATAGTTTGCAATCGGGATTATTAGTTGCCATTGTGGTAATATTCCTGATGCTGGCCGCAAACTTCCAGTCGTTTAAAGTTCCATTGGTTATTTTAGCAACGGTGCCTGCAGTAATTCTGGGATCTTTATTATTATTAACCCTAACTGGATCAACCTTAAACCTTCAATCGTATATGGGGATTATCATGTCCGTTGGGGTATCTATAGCCAATGCGGTGTTACTCATTACCAATGCAGAACAATTGAGGAAGCACAATGGCAATGCACTCGAATCGGCACGTGAGGCAGCGGCTTTACGTTTACGCCCGATTATTATGACCAGTATTGCCATGATTGCAGGTATGTTACCAATGGCCATCGGTCATGGCGAAGGTGGCGGGGCTGTTTCGCCACTGGGTAGGGCAGTAATTGGAGGTTTATTGGCTTCCACATTCGCTGTATTGATTATATTGCCATTGGTATTTGCATGGGTTCAGGGAAAACAGACGACCAACTCGATGTCGCTTGATCCGGAAGATACAGATAGCATCCACTACATTAAAGGTTTAGAAGAAAACGAATAAAATCATCATCACAAATGAATACAAAGATATTTTCAACAGGATTATTAAGTACCGGTTTTTTAATGCTAACGGCTATATATGGCTGTGGGCATACAGAATCAAAAGCTCCGGCAAAAAAAGAAAAAGAAGCAGCCATAGCAACCTTTGATCTTAAAAAAGAAAAGTTATCAACCCAACTCAACTTGCCAGGCGAACTAATTGCCTATCAACAAGTTGATTTATATGCTAAAGTAAGCAGTTTTGTTAAATCGTTAAAAGTTGATATTGGATCAGAAGTGAGCAAAGGCCAGTTATTAATGACTTTGGAAGCACCGGAAATGACTTCGCAACTGGCTGCAACACAATCTAGGATTAAAGCACAGGAAGCGATTTACACCGCCAGCAAAGCCAATTATAACCGTTTATACGAAACCAGTAAAACCCCCGGCACCATTTCTACCAACGACCTTGACCAGGCGATGGCCAAAAAGAACTCCGATCTGGCACAACTCGAAGCTGCAAAAGCTGCTTATAAAGAAGTAGGTTCGGTTCAGGATTATTTAACCATCAGGGCACCGTTCAGCGGGATTATCTCTGCCAGAAATGTAAATTTAGGTGCTTATGTTGGTCCAACAGGAAAAGGTTCTGATCTGCCTTTATTTACGCTGCAGGATCAAAAAAACCTTCGCTTGGCCGTTTCCATTCCAGAGGTTTACACCGGCTATTTAAAAGCTGGCGACGAAATCAGTTTCACTGTTAAATCATTGCCTAATCAAACTTTTAAAGCAAAAGCCAAACGTTTATCGGGCGCTTTAGATGTTCGCTTACGTTCAGAACGCGTGGAAATGGATGTTCCAAACGCTTCAAAAATTTTATTGCCAGGTATGGTAGCCGAACTGAATATCCCGCTTCCGGCCAATGCCAGTACTTTCATCATCTCTAAAAAAGCATTATTAGATACCAGCGAAGGATTATTTGTATTAAAAGTAGCTGATAACAAAGCTGTTAAAGTAGCTGTAAAAAAAGGCAGGGAAACTGAAGATAAAGTTGAAGTTTTCGGAGAGTTGGCAGAAGGTGACAAATTAGTGGCAGAACCTACGGAGGAAATGCATGAAGGAATGGTGATTAAACCATAACTTTACGTTACTAAGGATTAATTATGTTATCAAAAAACCAAGAGCTTTCTACGCTTCAAAAAAAGGAAACTTTAGAGGATTTTTATAATAGGCTGAAAATTACAAGGCCAGAGATCCCTACGCCAAGCTTAGGGATGATTAATGATATTGGGCATTTTAATGTTTTTAACAGAAGCGTGGTTTGCACCAACATCCCCTCTGCTTTTAGCCGCAGGGATTTTTATAAAATTTCGCTGATTATTGGCAATGGAATTTTGCATTATGCCGATGCTGACATAGAAATTAAAGGTAGGGCGCTATTGTTTACCAACCCGAATATTCCATATTCCTGGGAAAGTACTTCGCCTAAGCCTGCAGGTTTTTTCTGTCTATTTACCGAGAATTTTATACATAACCGCAACGAAACCCTTCGCGATTCGTTATTGTGGCGCATAAACGATAGTCCGGTAATTCATATTGATGAGGATCAGGAAGTAACCTTAAGGGATATCTTTTGCAAAATGATGAAAGAAATGGATGGCGATTATATCCATAAATACGATCTGTTAAGGAATTATGTGCAACTGATCGTTCACGAAGCATTAAAGGTAAAACCACAGGATATTTTATTTAAACAGAACAATGCATCGGCGCGTTTAACCGCATTGTTTCTCGAACTGTTGGAAAGGCAATTCCCTATTGGTTCTACTGAACACATTTTAGAATTAAAAACAGCCCACGACTTTGCCTGCAGGTTACTGGTACATGTAAATCACCTCAACCACGCTGTAAAAGAAGTAACGGGAAAAACCACTTCAGAGCATATTTCAAGAAGAATAGCGACTGAAGCGGTAGCATTATTAAAGCACACCGAATGGAATATTGCACAGATTGCATACTGTCTGGGTTTTGAATATCCGGCTAACTTTAATATATTTTTTAAACGCCAGACGCAGTGCACCCCAAAGGGGTTTAGGGCAAATTGAGTAATCATAATTTAGACGCAATCTGGTCTTAGCGTCTCGCTAAGACCCTATAAAAATAATCGCATTCGTAGTGAGACGCTACAATTAGAATGGATTTCTTGTAATCTATTAAGATAAATGTCATCCTGAGCCTGTCGAAGGACTTTTATAGGTGTTTCGACAAGCTCAACATGACAAACTAAATCTAATTTAATATGAAATACTTTTATTTCACATCCACAACATGATCACTTCCATCAGCATCCAATAAATACCCATAAGGATCAATGGCTAACGTTTTAGGTTTACGATCGACCACAATAGAAAATTTAGTCTTATTCTGGCTGATGTGGTATTTCTTAAAATAAGCAGGTTTTGTATTAGCATCCCAATCACTTTCCAATTCATCGAAACAGGCTAAATCTAATTCCAGATCAGGCTTTTGTTTAGCACCATCGCTAAATCTATCTGCAGAAACCACTACATCAATTTTATATTTCCCGTTCTTCAAGGCAGTGTACCTAAGTAATTTGATCCCCAGATTGTAAGTCACCACGTCATTAAAACAATCGTTTATAAATTTCTTTTGTTCAGACGAAGCCTGATTTAAAAGTGCATTAACTAAGTCAGCGGCTTTGGCCTTCGGTTTTGGATTTTCGTGTTCAACAATAAACTGATGCAATACCGCATTAAATTGCTGCTCCCCTATCATTTCTTTCACCGCATACATCATCAATCCACCCTTTTGGTAATGCACATAAGACTGATCTAAAGTTTTGGCCAGTGGCAATTCTTTTTCGCTGTTGTTCCGGTTTAAAAAATAGAGGTTATTATCATAAGCGAGGTATTTCCGCAAATACATTTTACCAAACGTTTTTTCAATCAGCACATTTTCAGTGTATTTAGCAAGCGACTCGGTAAGCATGGCGTAACCCTCCCCATCAACAGGAGCCAATATATTTGCCCACCACTGGTGAGCCGTTTCGTGTGCGGCAATGGCGTAACTTTGATCAATAGTGCCGTTCTGGCTATAATTACCAAGAAAATTAATGTTCTCGGCGCTAAAAACCACACCCGGATAAGCTGTTGCCGCACCTTTATATTGTGGAATTTCGGCGATGGTTAAGTGCTTAAGCGGATATTTCGCAAATTTTTTACAGCCATAATCTATAGCATCCTTAACACCCTTAAACATGCTTTTCAGGTTATATTCTTGCCCGGGTTGATAATAAATACTCAAATCTATTTCCCCATACTTTTCTTTTTTAAACGCATATTTTGCACTGCTTAAGGCAAACATGAAATTTATCGGTTGAGCCGTTTTGTATTTAAAATATCTACGGTTACTGGCCGTCCATTCTTTTTCTAATTCGCCAACTGTGATTACCCTTTGATCTGCTTCAGTTGAAATGATGGTTTCTAAATCAATCAGTTCGTAAGTATTTCCATAATCTGGTTTATTGGCAATTTCAGCTAAGCCTGCTTTTTTTCGTTCTTGTTTATCATCGCTTTCAAAATTATAGCTATAACCCAATTGGGGAACAAATTTTTCCAGTTCGATATAAGTTCCATTTTTAACGATAGAATTTTCACTATCAAAAGTGGTAAATCCAGAGCGGATAATTTCAAAGGAAAAATTCATTTTTAGTTCCTCGTTCGGTTTCAAGGAAGTTTTCAGTGTAATAAACTGCTGATTATAGCGCTCATCTATTTCGCTTTTGTCACCTCCAGCTACGTCAACTGAAAATGAGTTTACAGCGGGGTTGACTGAAATCCATATTTTAGAAATGGGTAAAGTTGTTTCATTTTTTAACAGATAAGTACCTTTAACGGTATATTGGCCTTCACCTGGATACAGATCGACAATGGTTTTAACCGATTTTATTATCGGTTGTGGCAAAGCTGCCATTGATTTATATCTCTTTTCGTAACCCAGTCTCCATGCTAATTGTGCTTCTTTATTTTGATACTTTCCGATAATATTGGTTTGATGGTAAATAAAGGTGCCGCAGGAAACCCAGGTCAACAATGCAAAAGCAACAATCCATTTATACTGCTTCAGGCTTTTAGCAATTAACCTAAATCTTTCAAGAACCTTTACTTCGATACTGCGCTGCCACATTCCAATAGTTAAAACAGCAATAATTGCAGCAAAGGCAGTCCAATACAGCATATACCAATTAAATGCATTGGCGTAATAACCAAAACCGTTGAAATAAGAGTGAAGCAGATCTGGAACGGTTGCAAAGCGGAAGAGATAATGCGAGACCCCAAACCTTTCCGCATAAGAAATCAGAAAAACAACAACCATACTTAATACCATGCCGAGGTATTTATTCGTGCTTAAATTCTGAATAAAAATAATGAGCACTACAAAAAGCAACATCGGGAAGGCACTGTAATAGTATAATGTTAAATACAAAGGCAATTCGATGTGGAAATAACCGTGGCTAACCTGTAAAAGAATACCGATAACAATATTTAACGTAACGAGGATAAAAACCAATGTAAAAAGACTCAAAGTCTTGGCCATCCATAATGCTGAATTTTGTACAGGAGTGCTATAAATTAACGAGTGAATATTTACCGATTTTTCCCTGCTCATGGTTTCTGCAGCATAAAATAAAATCAGGATCAGTCCGAATTTCATCGAACGCATTTCTTCGATAATAATACCGGTTGCGGGACAACTATGGATACCGTAAACCCCACTGAACAATTGATCTTTTAATTCTACACCATACAAAAACACCCAGAGTAAAAGCATCACCATAATGGGGATATTCTTAAAGAGAAATATCATTTCAAATTTAAACCGGGCTTTGAAGGTATTGAAATCATACCGGAAACCATTCGGCCAAACCCTAAATACACGATATGGAATAAAATCAACATGTTCTGATTTAACCGTTTTTAACTTTACCCGACGCTGGTGTTCCAACCGAAAATGGAATAACCGGTAAGTGACAAATGTAATTAAAGCGGTTATCCCAATCCACAGCAACCTGTTAAACAAAAACGCACCCTGTAAAGAGAATAATTGCTGATTGCGTTGCACATCCGTCCAGGTTCTGGTTTCTCCAAAAAACGAAGCAAGGGCAAAAGGATCAAGCAATAAAGGCAAAATATCCGGGCTACTTGCTTTCATTGTGGAAGTGGCCAGCAAGGGAGAATTTCCGAATATCGAAGCCAGCATGTATAAAATATAGATCAACACGCCCGCTACGTAAATCGTTCTAACACTTTTGGTTAATATAGCGGTACAAAATAGAATTCCGGCCGAGAACAATACATTTGGCAGTGCAAAGATTAGGAGTGGCTGTAAGAAATAAGTAATATGAAACGGTCCTAAACGATCAGCATCAATAAAAAAGGTTCCTGTATAAATACCTAAGGTAACGAGTACAAATAGGCTGAAAACTGCAATAAGTAAGCCTATAAGCCTCACAGAAAAATAAGGCGTTTTTTTAACTGAGGTTGTAAAAATAACAGCTTCCATCCTGTACATCGCATCTCTCAATACTACATTAGCACTAAATAATGTTCCCGAAAAAATGGAGAAAAGCGAAAGCAAGGCTATAATATTGGTAATTACGTAAGGTGAATTCTTATGCACTTCTTCTGAACCAAAACCACCTTGTACTACGCAAAAAAAGCCCAGTACAAAAAACAAAAGCGCTGCCACTTTGAAAGAAATCTGCCCGAAATGATATTTCAATTCAAACTTTAGTAAATCTAGTATCATGACTTTTCCTCCACATTTTGATTAATCGAACTAAATAATGAAGAGAAGTAAACATCTTCCAAACCAGGGTATACAGTTTCGAAACCAGTGGCAGGGATATGATCTGCGAGTACAAATACATGTAATTTACCTGAAATAATTTTAGTAGAGATCACATTAAATGCAGACGAATATGAAGTTAAATCTACCTTATCGATTACCTTCCGCCAGATTTTCCCGTTTAAGTTTTGGGTTAATTCAGCAGGTTTGCCTTGTAAAATCAGCTTACCACTGGCCATCACTGCCATTTCGGGGCAAAGATCATTCACATCCTCTACAATATGGGTAGATAAGATTACTACCCGATCTTCTCCTATTTCATTTAAAAGATCATGGAAACGGTTACGCTCCTGCGGATCAAGGCCAGCAGTAGGCTCATCGACAATGATGAGCTGTGGATTGCCCAATAGTGCCTGTGCAATGCCAAATCGCTGCCTCATGCCGCCGGAAAAAGTGCTGACTGATCTTTTCCTTACTTCAAATAAATTGGTTTGTTGCAAGAGTGAAAGCACCTGCTCTTTTCTCTCGTTCTTATTTTGCAGACCTTTTAAAACCGCCAGGTGGCTTAAGAGATCAAAAGCTGAAACTTTAGGATAAACACCAAAGTCCTGTGGTAAATAACCCAACTTATTCCGCATTTTCTGAGGATTTTGCAGTACATCATTTCCATCAAAATGGATCTGTCCCGCATCCGGCATTTGCAAAGTAGCGAGTGTGCGCATGAGCGATGATTTACCCGCTCCATTTGGGCCCAATAAACCAAACATGCCGTTGGTGATGTTCAACGTAATATCATCAAGGGCCTTTACACCATTTTGATAAGATTTTGTAAGTTGCTGTATTTTAAGCCGTGCCATATTTTCTAATATAAGATGGACGCAAATTATACAGGCTAAACCGATCTGTTAAATTTAAGTGACGAAGGAAGCTGAAATGATGATGAAAGGAAAAAATAACCTGATATTCCTTTCGTCATGAAAAACAGGCCTTTCATCATCTATATTTTAAGCAACCTGCAAAGTTTCTTAATTTTAAAACAATAAAAATGGTTCGTGGAGACACGAACCATGGCGATGGGAAAAAGTGGTCTGTGGGGACACAGACTACGGCGACGGAGTCGAAGCCCCACACAATTAAATCAATTAAAAAAGATTGTCCTTCAACTCCACTCAGGATGACATCTTTTAAATAATATATCCTATTTAACAAAATGCCCAGTACAAAAAATTTCAACTACAATTATAAGTACCAAGACTTTTTCATATTTCTTGGCCTTTTGTTGTGGATAGCTATATTTAATACTTACAACTTAACCAGCAAAATTTGGCTTAACTATGCCAGCTGCATTTTGGCTTTGGGCTTTTGTTTGCTCCCTGTACTAGTTTTTTCTTTTCTTAAAGTCAGACTAAAAAACATACTCATTCGAAATCGATACATTGCCCACTGGTGTACTTGCTTCTTCATCCTGCTTCCGCTTTTTACTGATGTTGCATTCTACCTGCAAATTGCGAAGCTTGACCATACTGTTTTTATTTCAACAGCTTTGGCAGCAATTACGCTAGAACTGATGTTAATTGCCAATCAATATTACCAGAAAAAAGTACAGCACATTAAATGGATCAAGAAAATCGGCCTGGAGAATGCGGTACTCATTACCATTATATTATTAGCGGCAACCATTTCGGTTATGGCAGTTTCGAGTTTAGAAAATCCCATTTATCAAAGAAAAGGGTTCCGACTGGTAGGTTTTGAGTTTGATGCTAAAATGCTGCTTCACAATTTTGGCACTTTTCTGGCTTTCTTTTCACAATTCCTGATCATGTAGCTTTGCGGATACCTGCTTTTCTTCATCAACAGCCGGTTTTTGGCATCTAAAATCCTGAAAGAAAAAGGATTGTTAATATACCTCTTAACACTTTCTGCCACCATTGCCATCCTTTATCCATTATTGGCACAATTGTTAATTTCACTCCCTATTAATACGGTGTTCGGACGGAGCATATTCGTACAAAATCCATTCGAGCTCGAAAATGCTTTCGGCGCTTTTGCCATTATGCTCATCAGTTTGCCTGTGGTTTTAGCTTTGCAATGGGGAAAACAGAACAATAGAATTTTAGCACTGGAAAAAGAAAAATCACAAAATGAACTTGATTTATTAAGGCAACAGCTTAATCCGCATTTTTTCTTCAATACGCTGAATAACCTGTATGCATTAAGTCTCCAAAAATCGGAGAAAACACCAGAAAGTATTCTACAGTTATCTGATCTGATGCGTTATACCATTTACAAAGGACAAGAAAAAACGGTTAAACTTTCGCAGGAGCTGGATTATATTGAAGATTACATCCAATTGCAACAGATCCGTTTACGGAAAACCCTGCATTTTGAGTTTGATCAACAGGTTGGTAACGATCAGATTGATATCGCACCACTCCTGCTCATTGTTTTTATTGAAAATGCTTTTAAACATGGTATAGAACCTGCCGAAGATACTGCTATATTGAAGCTTTTATTAGTAAGCAATGATACTACAATCACTTTCACCTGCGAAAACTCATTTGATCCCGAAGAAGTAAATAAAACTAAAGGAATCGGCCTCGATAATTTGAGAAAAAGGCTCGAATTACTCTATCCTAACCATTTCACATTGCATATCACCACAATTGGTAATATCTTTAAAGCAGAACTTAAACTCCAACTGGCATGAGCTTACGTTGCTTAATTGTAGATGATGAACCACTCGCACATGGCGTAATAACCGAATATGCAAAAGATATCCCTTTTCTTACTATAGCGGGACATTGTTATCGTGCTACAGAAGCATTAGATTTTTTGAGCAAACAACAGGTGGACCTGATCTTCCTTGATATCAGAATGCCGAAATTAAATGGACTTGATTTTTTGAGAACATTACAGCATAAACCAATTGTAATCATCACTTCTGCATATGAAGAATATGCGCTAGAAAGTTTCGACCTGGCTGTTTGCGATTACCTTTTAAAACCATTCAGGCTCGATCGTTTTTTGAAAGCGGTTAACCGTGCAATGGAACTTTACCAGCTTAAAAAACAAAACTTAGGCACTGCCGATATCGAGAAAACAATATCCAAAAACGAAGCACAGATTTCACTCAAAGTAGATAAAAAGCATATTTTGATCAAAATTGAAGAAATACAGTTTTTGGAGAGCCTGGGTAATTATGTAAAAGTTTGGAAGGACCTGGAATTTTTGCTCACGCCAAGAACATTGAGCAGTTTTGAAGAACAGCTGTCATCCGATTTTATCCGGATCCACAAATCTTTTATCCTCAATAAAAAATACGTCGATTATCTTGAGGGCAATACTATTGTGCTTAAAAACGGTCAGGAGGTACCTATTGGTAAAAACTTTAAAGGCATTATTAAACAACTCCTCAATATTGAAGATCAGCCATTAGCCGATTTTTAACCAACCCGTAATGCTCATCCGCTTTGTATTGGTGAGCAGCACCTCGTGTGCCAGATCAGAACTTTTAAAGAAAACGCTTTTGCCGTTATTGGGTGGGATATTCTGCGTTTCATTAGCATGATAAATGCGCAACTCTCCGCCATCTTCCACTTTCCAACCGACATTTAAATACATAATCATTGAATATTGCCTGCTTCCATTGTTTTGGAACTGATCGATATGCTTTTTATAAAAAGTACCCGGTTCGTAAAGGGTATAGTGAAATTCGTAACCTGTAATCCCCGTATAACAGGTACGGTTCAAATAAATCACAAATTCGTCCATCAGATCAAAAAAATCATTTTCATACTCATCCTCATGCTTTCTGTCTAACCAATAAATCACATCGCTCCTGATCAGTTTATCCTGATTAATAACCATATCATTCCCCACCCCCGCATTTAAGAGTTTTTTATTTTCAAATAAAGCAATCAGGTTATCTTTAAGGTGAGCAGCTAAAGAGACACTTAAAAAATCCTCTGCAATCCCAACTTTATCTTCGATAAAACTATCGATCAGGCAATCAAATTTTTTTTCCAACAGATTAAGTTAATCCTAAAACAACGTGCCTAAGATGAGTAAGATAGTCTTAATTAACGGCTAAGATGTCGTTTTGAAAATTTATATTTGAAAACGCCAAAGCCAACATCATGCAGAACATTTTCCCAGCACAATACTCTACCTTATCAGCCGCTGCTTTAAAAACTCATTTAATTGAAGCTTACCAGTTAGATCCATCTACAACTTGCCGATTACTCATTAGAAACGTAAGTGATACCTATATTCTCGAAAACGACAGCCAGAAATACATTTTCAAGATTTACCGCGATGCACACCGAAAACGGAACGAAATTGAGGGCGAGGTAGAATTGCTCAACATTTTAAAAGCAAATGGAAATTCAGTTTCTTATCCGATAGCTGATGTGGAAGGAAAACAGATCCAACAGTTTAATGCCATTGAGGGCTTAAGAAATGGCATATTGTTTTCTTATGCCGAAGGGAAAGTGATTTTAGACCTCGAGGATCATCACCTTAATCAGTTAGGACATGATATCGCCAAATTGCATCAAACCACCTCATTAATAAAACTGAACCATCCAAGACCGGTATTCAACTTAGAAACCACCTTATTTGAACCTTTGCGAGATTTAAAACCTCATTTTGCTGAAATGCAAGAGGAATTCGAATACCTGACTAATATCGCAGATAAAGTAGTTAAGAAGTTCGAAGATTTTGACACCTCTAAATTCAGTTATGGTTATTGCCATTACGATTTCTTTCCGAAAAACTTCCACTTTGATGAAAGGGGAAAAATTACTTTTTTCGATTTCGATTTTGCAGGTGAAGGTTACCTGATTAATGATTTAATGACTTTCCTGAATCATTATTTCTTCCACCAGCTCAATAACCTGATCACTAAAGAGCAGGCAGAAAAGGACTTTGATACTTTTTTAAAGGCTTACCAGAAAGTAAGACCATTAACCGATGATGAATTAAAGGCCATTCCTTATCTGGGTATTACCTTTCATATTTTCTTCCTTAAATTCTTTTACGATAATTACGATGACTGGTCGAATGCTTTTTTAACACCCCGATATACCAAACACCGTGTTGAGCTAATTAAAAAATGGGAAGAACTGTATTGTAACTTTTAGGTAACGCTAGGTTAAATCTCAACACCCTTTTTTATCTTGTAATTAAATCAAAATCAATAAGATGGACCAGAAAATAATCAACCTGTACGATGAGTACACCCATAGCCAGATCGGTAGAAAAGATTTTGTGAAAAAGCTGGCTGTATTGGCTGGCAGCACAGCATTGGCCATGACCATTTTACCCATGCTCGAAAACAATTATGCGGCAGCGGCCGATTTTAGCAGTGAGGATATTGAGGTTGAAAACATTACCTATCCGGGTGCTGATGGCGAAATAAAAGCAGTAATTGCAAAACCAAAAGGCAAAAAGAATTTGGGCAGTGTATTGGTTATCCATGAAAACCGTGGATTAAATCCGCATATTATTGATGTAACCAAACGCGTTGCTGCCGAAGGTTTTATTGCACTGGGTGTTGATGCACTTTCGCCCCTTGGCGGAACGCCTGCCGATGAAGATAAAGGTCGCGAACTGATCGGCAAATTGGATCCTGAGAAAAACCTGCAGAATTATTTAAAAGGGTTGGATTATCTACGCAATCGTAAAGATGGGAACGGAAAAGTAGGTTGTGTAGGTTTTTGCTGGGGCGGTGGAATGGCCAATAAACTGGCTGTTAACGACCCGAAACTACAAGCCGCGGTTGCTTATTATGGTGCACAACCTAATGCTGCCGATGTGCTAAAAATTAAAGCCAGTGTAATGCTACATTATGGCGGTTTGGATGAACGGATTAACGCCGGAATACCAGCGTACGAGCAGGCTTTAAAGGAAAACAAGATCGATTATAAAATTTACATCTACGATGGCGTAAACCATGCGTTTAATAACAATACCTCTCCTACCAGGTATAATGAAACTGCTGCAAAATTAGCCTGGGGCAGAACAATTGAATTGTTTAAGCATAAATTGGCGGTGTTAACGAGGTAGTAAGTCAAACCAGCACTGTTCCGTCATTTCGAGCGGAGCGCAGCGAAGTCGAGAAATCTGTTAAAAATGCTAATAAACCCGGTTCAAAGATTTCTCCATTCTGCTGCCGATGAAAAATCGGCATGCTACAGTCGAAATGACGATCGCTCTATTAATTCTTCTTCGAGTGGAGTTTACACTAGTTTCGTCATTTCGAGCGCAGCGCAGCAAAGTCGAGAAATCTTTTAAAAATGCTACTAAACCAGGTTCAAAGATTTCTCCATTTCGCTGCCGATGAAAAATCTGCACGCTACAGTCGAAATGAC
>NZ_AYMG01000019.1 GCF_000633455.1 Pedobacter jeongneungensis | reverse complement strand
TACTTGTCAGTAGAGGAGTTAAAGAATGATATTGATGAGTACATCGATTACTATAACAACAATAGGATTAGGTTGAATCTAAAAGGAATGAGCCCGGTTGAATACCGAGCTCAAATCCTAAATAATTAATTATTAAGTTTGTCTAAACTTTTGGGGGCAGTCCACTTTCATCTGAGGCATTTTTTATTTAATGAAATTCTACAAGCTAAAAAGGAACCCCGCATTTAAACTTGATCTTCCTGTTCTGATGCGGTAACCTTGGTTTTGTTTAAACAGATCAGTAATACCCGATTGACCGTCAGCTTCTAACAATACCTTTACCTTACTGGTTATCGGTAATTTTACCCCAATCCCCAAATCGAAACCAATATCCCGGTTGTGCACAAAATCTTTTAAATCTGTACTGAACTTTGATTCTTTCGCATCTAACAAAATACCAAAATATGGCCCAAAGTTTAAGTACCAGTTTCTTTTCTTTCCAAAATGCCAGTTGGCCATTACAGGAATGGTTAAGTAATTAATCTCGTAATTGGTTACAAAACTCTGCCCGTTATCCAGATTGGTTAAATAGCCATTGTCCCATCCTTTTTGGTCATAACCAATTTTAGCTTTAATGCTCCACCTGTCTGAAAAAAAATAATCCCCTACAGCAGTTACGTTAAAGCCACTTCTGAAATCGCTATTGGTCTGCGTACTCGTTGTAACAGTAGCTGCATTATAGCCGACGTGCAATCCTACTTCAAAACTGTTTTTTTCCTGGGCCTGGGTAGTTACCCCTAGCCCGCTTAATAATAGAAGCGTTAATAGTTTCCTCATAATTTATCTGATTTTAAATTTTGCCGAAGATATAACTAAATCTTCTTTATTAGAAAACAGCGTTTAAGAATACTAAAAAATATAAGCAAGCAGGATTCCGGCCAGTACAATAACTGGCGGACTTACTTTCGTAAAGTTGAGTAGTAAAAATGTAGCCACCATAATACCCAAAAAGAGCCAGTTAAATCCCATTGGAATTAATAGCAGTACAAATGCAGCAATAATGAAACCTACACTTACTGCGTTGATTCCTGATAGGCTATGACGGATCCTCGAAATCTTTTTCAGGTCATCCCAAAAAGGTACAATAAACAAAACCAGGATCAATCCAGGCAAATTGATACCGATTACGCCAATTAATCCACCTAAAATCTGTCCCCACATGCCATACCCAAAATTTTTCATGCTCAGAGCCCCAAGATAACTCGTAAAAGAAAATGTAGGTCCGGGTAAGGCTTGCTGAAGGGCAAAACCCGATAGAAATCCTGATGAAGGCAAATAATGTTTCATCTCTACAAACTCGGTAAACATCAATGGAACAAGCACCTGCCCTCCTCCAAACACCAATATTCCGTTACGGTAAAAATTTTCGAGTAAACGGATGGGTAAACTAAAAGGTGATGTTCTATTGATAATGGCACCAACCAATGCAAATAACAGCAAAGCACCTAAAAAGTAGATCATCTTTTTGGGGTTAATGTTCGAAAAAAGCTTAACCCTCAGTTCTGTTTCTTCTTTTGGAGTTTCGATGGCTGAAGAAATCATTCCACCGATTAAAATAGATAGTGGAAATACATATGCATTCCTTAAAACCAGCGTAGCAATTACCGAAGCAATGGCTAAAAAGATAGAAACCTGTGAGGATAACACCTTTTTACCCAGTTTCCATGCTCCGTAAGCCACAATGCCTAAAGCTATGGGCTGGATATATTCTAAAATATCGTTAAATTTTTGTTTTTGATCCAATAAGGCATAACTAATGGCTGCAAAAGTCATAATTGCCGCCGTAGGCAAAATCCAGATCAAAAAGGTAATAATAGCCAATTTTAGCTTACCAACTTTCCAGGCAATCCCTACCAGTGTTTGTGTAGATGCCGGTCCTGGTAAAACCTGAGCCAGTGCATTTAGTTCTAACAGCTCTTCTTCGGAGATAAACTTCGTACTTTGAACAAAATACTTTAGCAACAATGCCAGGTGTGCCTGTGCGCCACCAAAAGAAGTGAAGGTAAAAAAAATTACATTTCGGATAAACAGCCACTGTCTTTTAGCAGCGATGGGTTTGGTTTGCATTAATTCAAAAACTAATAACTGTTAACTGAAAATTGACAACTGGAAATGTGCTTAATCATCTTCATAATCTAATCCGGCAGCCGAGTTGTAGGCACCTTGTAATTCAGAGAAGGCATGCATATCCCGTTTATTCCGGGCCACTTGCATTCCTTTCTGGTAGGTTTCGATCGCTTTCTCTTTTTGCCCGTCTTTTTCCAGTAATTTACCTAAATGATAATAAGTTCCTACATAATCAGGATGTTTATCGGTTAACTGAAGGTAAAAAGAATAAGCCTTTTCTTTATCATTTAGATTGTTATACTCTGTGGCTAAGGCATATAGTATAAACGGATCGTTAGCATCGCTTTCTAAAAATTCCAATAACTTACTTAAACGGGTAGATGACATTTTATTTCCTTGCTTTTTTAATTAAATTTGCAGAAAGACCTTATATAATAATGATATCATATATGAATCGATTAACAGCGAACAATTATAGTCCTGGATCGTTCATTAAATAAAAACCACTATTAACATATGAAAATATTAGTTTGTATCAGTAACGTGCCAGACACGACGACAAAAATAACTTTTACTAATGATAATACCGAATTCAATACGTCGGGAGTGCAATATATTGTTAATCCTTATGATGAAATTGCTTTATCAAGAGCCATCGAGCTAACCGAAGGCGGTAAAGGAACAGTAACCGTAATTAACGTAGGCGAAGCAGCCAACGATCCAACCATTAGAAAAGCGCTGGCAATTGGTGCAGATGATGCCGTTAGGGTAAATGCAGCTCCCAGAGATGCTTATTTTGTTGCTAAACAGATTGCTGAATATGCTAAAGATAAAGATTTTGACATCATTTTAACCGGCCGCGAATCTATTGATTATAACGGTAACCAGGTTGCAGCTATGGTTGGCGAATTTTTAGATATTCCATCGGTATCAATCATTAAAAAATTAACTTTCGAAGGCGATACCGCAACTATTGAAAGAGAAATTGAAGGCGGTAAAGAAGTATTAACCGTTTCTGGCAAATTTGTGGCAAGCTGTGCAGAAGGTGTGGCCGAGCCAAAAATACCGAACATGCGTGGTATCATGAGTGCCAGAACAAAACCATTAACAGTGGTTGACGCGGTTGCTATTGAAGAAGTAAGTAAAGTAACGAAATATGAAACTCCTGCTCCACGTGGTACGGTAAAGTTAATTCCAGCCGATCAAACAGAACAGTTGATCAGCTTGTTACATAGCGAAGCTAAGGTGATATAGTTGGCAGTTAGAAGTTTTCAGTTGTTAAATAAAGAGATAATTAATAGTATCAATTTCATTATAAATAAAATTCCCCTTTCAGGGGATTTAGAGATAAATATATGTCAGTATTAGTATATGTAGAGCAAGCTGAGGGTAAATTCAAGAAATCTGTTTTTGAAGCCGTTTCTTATGCCAAAGCCATTGCCGATCAACAATCAACTCAGTTAACCGCTATTTCTATTGGTGATGTTGCAGAAAGTGAATTAAAGGAATTAGGCAAATATGGCGCGTCTAAAGTGCTAAATGTAAGCGCCGATCAGTTAAAAACTTTCGTAAACCAGGCTTATGCCAGCGTTATTGCTGCTGCAGCCGAAAAAGAAGGTGCTGATATCGTTGTTTTATCTAACTCATTCTCAGGAAAAGGTTTGGCGCCGCGTATTGCAGTAAAACTTAAAGCAGGTTTGGCTGACGGAGCTGTTGAATTACCTAGTAATGATGGTAAATTTGCGGTAAAGAAAACAGCTTTCTCTGGTAAAGCATTTGCCATTACCGAATTAACTTCTGCTAACAAAGTAATTGCTTTAAATCCAAATGCTTTTGGTGTTAAAGAAAATGCAACTGATGCCGTTATAGAAACCTTTGCTGCAGATATTAAACAATCAGACTTAGGTACTTTAATTAAAGATATTGTAAGGGCTACTGATAAAGTTTCGTTACCGGATGCAGAGCTGGTAGTATCAGCAGGCAGAGGTTTAAAAGGACCAGAAAACTGGGGAATGATTGAAGAGCTTGCCGCTTTATTGGGCGCAGCTACGGCTTGTTCTAAACCAGTTTCTGATGCAGACTGGAGACCTCACTCAGAGCACGTTGGTCAAACCGGTATTGCCATCAGTCCGAACTTATACATTGCAATCGGTATTTCTGGTGCCATCCAGCATTTGGCAGGTGTAAGCTCATCTAAAGTTATTGTAGTAATCAACAAAGATCCTGAAGCACCTTTCTTTAAAGTGGCTGATTATGGCATTGTTGGCGATGCTTTTGAAGTGGTACCAAAATTAATTGAAGCATTAAAAGCACATAAGGGATAATTTCTTATAGACCTTACAGGTTTTAAAAACCTGTAAGGTCTTACCATTAATATGAAAAAAGTAAAATTAGATATTGTAGGTTTATCTTACAGCCAGACTCAATCTGGTGCTTATGCCCTTGTTTTAGGAGAAGTAAATGGTCGCCGTCGTTTGCCAATAATTATTGGTGCTTTTGAAGCACAGGCCATTGCCATAGAAATTGAGAAAATGACTCCTAGTAGGCCATTAACACATGATCTGTTTAAGTCGATGGCTGATACTTTTCATATCAACATCCAGGAAGTGATTATTTACAACCTGGTTGATGGTGTTTTTTATGCAAAGCTGATCTGCAGCGATGGCAAAAACACCCATGAGGTTGATGCCCGTACCTCTGATGCTATTGCTTTGGCCGTGAGGTTTAATGCCATGATCTATACCTACGAATTTATACTTGCTTCTGCGGGGATCGTAATCGAAGGAAATGATTTTCTTTTCCTCGAAAATATGGATTCGTTAACAAAAGAACCCGAAGCAGACAGCTTGCCAAGTGCTGGCAAACAACCAGGCTTTGGCGATCTTACGCTGGAAGAACTTCAGCAAAAACTACAGGAAGCCATAGCAGAAGAAGCTTACGAGAAAGCCGCAAGGTTACGCGATGAACTTAATAAACGCGGAAAATCTTAATTTTTCTTTAAAAATATCCAACAGATCAATATCCCATCAGATTTTCCTAAAAAATCAATAAATAAAAAGCTAAATACCAAAATGAGCTACATTGTTTAAAATAATTTAAGCTCATTTTGGATTATCATTCAAAATAGTTCTATATTCAGCTTTTACTTTCAATAAATCAAACTAAACTATTATTATGAACGTTAAGTTTCGCTTAACTATAATGAGTTTCATGCAATTCTTTGTATGGGCTGCCTGGTTAATTACGATTGCAAATTACTGGTTTGGAACCAAACAATGGGACGGTGCAGATTTTGGGATCATTTTTTCTACCATGGGTATTGCATCCCTATTTATGCCAACCATAACAGGTATCATCGCCGATAAATGGATAAATGCAGAAAAACTCTATGCCATTTTACACATACTTTATGCCGCTACTATGTTCTACCTACCTCAGGTAGAAGATCCACATACTTTTTTTTGGGTGATATTGGTAGCCATGTGTTTTTACATGCCAACCATTGCCTTAAGCAATTCGATCAGTTACACCACTTTAAAAAATGGCAATTTCGATGTCGTAAAGAACTTCCCTCCCATTCGGGTTTGGGGAACCGTTGGTTTTATTGCGGCCATGTGGATAACCAATTTAACAGGCAACAAAGCAAGTGCAAATCAATTTTATATTGCAGGCGTGAGCGCTTTATTATTGGGTCTATATTCTTTTACGCTTCCTGCATGTAAGCCTTTAAACTTAATCAGTGAGAAAAAAACATTTGCTCAAAAGTTGGGATTAGAGTCGTTTAAACTTTTTGCCGATTACAAAATGGCATTGTTTTTCATTTTCTCTATGTTTTTGGGGGCAGCCTTACAACTCACAAATGCCTATGGTGACGTCTTTTTAGATGAATTTAAATTATTCCCTGTTTTTGCTGATTCCTTTGTAATTAAGTATTCTACCATCATCTTATCTATCTCACAAATATCAGAAACATTGTTCATCCTCGCCATTCCATTCTTTTTGAAAAGGTTTGGGATTAAATGGGTAATTGCAATTGCCATGTTTGCCTGGGTGTTACGTTTTGGTTTATTTGCCTTTGGCGATCCATCGGCCAATCTATGGATGATTATTACCTCGTGCATTGTATATGGTATGGCTTTCGATTTTTTCAATATATCGGGTTCGCTGTTTGTAGAAACTTCTACCACACCAAAAATACGTTCATCAGCACAAGGTTTATTTATGATGATGACCAATGGTTTTGGTGCCGTATTTGGCAGTTTAATATCAGGCTGGATGATCAGTAAATATTTCACCACTTATTACACTAATATCGGTTCCTTATCAAAATATGTAAAAAGCGAAGCGGATAACGAGCATTTACTTAAATTTTTAAAAAATAAAGGCATTAGCATATTGCAGAATGGTGATTTAAGCAGGGCCTTAGATGTAAAAGATTGGCACAATATCTGGCTATCGTTTACCATTTATGTTTTAGTAATTGCTGTTGTTTTTGTGGTTATTTTTAAACACAAACATACCCGTGCAGAAGTAGAAGCCATTAATCATTTATAATAAAGTACATTTCATCTCATGTCAGCTGGTAAGTATAGAAAAGAACATAATTGCTTAAACTGCGGTTCCCATGTCGAGAAACACTACTGCAGCTCCTGTGGCCAACCAAATTTAGAATTAAGAGAAAGTTTCTGGACTTTTATTAGTCATAGCATTGCTCATTATTTTCACTTCGACAATAAATTCTTTCAGACGCTATCTCCTCTGTTAACAAAGCCCGGACAGGTTACGCTCGATTATTTAGCTGGTAAAAGAGCCCGCTACATCAATCCGGTGAGCATGTACATCTTTGTATCCATTGTATATTTTTTGGTGGTTTATTCGCCAAAACATGTAGAAAAGGATCCAGAACATGATGATATCAGTATTGAAAGCAAAAAAGGCGATGATATAAGTGATAGTGTAAAAAATGCGCTGAAACTTACAGGAGTATCTAAAACTATTGCAGATAAAGCCACAAAATCGATTAACAAGGCAATTCAAAAGAAAGCATTTATAAAATTAGGCTTTGCTGATCAGGAAAAAGAATTAAGCAGGCTTAAATCAGAAAACATAACGCTTAAATCTGATTCTATTTCGGATATACTGGAAGAATATAATGAGATCCATATTGAAAGGAACGATAGTACCTATGCAGCCTATTTATCTCGTCAGAAAAAATTACCTGTGGCTGAGCAAGACAGTTGGTATGAAAGGTTGATCAAAAAACGGGCGATTACCATTGGAGAGAAATCGGAAGTGATCCAGGAAACTTTAGAGCATAACCGCCCAAAGCAATACTTTTTATTGATGCCTTTACTGGCATGGTTTATTATGCTCAATTTCAGAAAAAACCATATCTATTATTTAGATCACCTGATTTTTACCATTCATGGGATGATGGTTTATTTTATCATTTCGATTATTACCCAACCTATTATGAAACATGTGTTTGGGGAGCATTCTATAGTAAGTAATATTCTTGAGGTTGTTGTAACCGTATATTTGTTTTGGTACATGTTTAAGGCACTTACTGTTTTTTATCAACGTAAAACCTGGAGTACAATTTTTAAAATCTTCTGGATTTTAATTTTGTATGCTGTTGCTTTTAAGCTATCAGAAATGGCAATGATCAATTTGATTTATTACGTAGCTACTTAACAGAATCGCTATTTCGAGGATTATTTATTTAATGCACATGGCGTTTTCTTTTGCAAATGGTGTGCTGCGAGGGATCGTCATTCCCAACCTGATTGGGAATCGTAATGTAATAAGCTTTAAGATTAGCTTCGCTGAGCACTTTGGGATTACCGCCTGCACCTATCGTGTGGACACAAATTACTGAAATTATTTTTAGTGCTCTCTGCCGCACGGCATCAAACTTTTGAGGCATCAAAAGTATGCAAAAATGCTTCATCAATCCAGCAATGAGCCTTTGCTCAATCTCATGCGCATCAAAAAAACAGCGGCACTTTGTTTTGTGTTCAATACTTTTTTTAAAAAAAATCCATCGAAAATGAACACAAAACCACTGCGTTTCAGGTTTGGTGCTGCCAATTTACCTAAACTGCAACTGTTTTTTTTGATTTCCCCGGCTCTTGGGATTGACAGCGTCCTTGGTTAAATTCCGTGCTTTATTAAAGTGGGTTATCAAGATGCCTAAACTATTTTTAAAAGAAATGTGATCACACATTAATTCTATGTGAAAAAAAAATATGAATTTTAGAATTATAACCTAAATAAGTGGCCTGTATTCTAAAAGACCACTTTAGATCCAAAAAAAAATGCAAATTACGTCGATTTTACTTCACAGCTATTCAAAAAATCTAACTTAAAAAAGCTCTCTCCTCAGACTTCGGAATTATGCTGCAGTCGATATAAGGATCAGCCGATAAAAAAAAATAAATGCACAAAAAAACCACCCGATATTTTCGAGTGGTTTTTTTATGCGTTTATTGCAATTATTTTCTGTCTTTAAGCTCAACAAATTCTCTATCAGTTTCGCCAACATAAATCTGACGAGGACGACCTATCGGCTCTTTGTTCTCATGCATTTCTTTCCATTGTGCAATCCATCCAGGTAAGCGACCTAAAGCAAAAAGAACGGTAAACATCTCTGAAGGGAAGCCTAAAGCACGGTAAATAATACCTGAATAGAAATCTACGTTTGGATATAATTTACGGTCGATAAAATACTGATCGGTTAAAGCTGCTTCTTCCAGTTTTTTAGCGATCTCTAAAATAGGATCATCAATACCTAAATTTTCTAAGATATCATCACATGCTTTTTTAATGATTTTAGCTCTTGGATCAAAGTTTTTGTAAACCCTGTGTCCAAAGCCCATCATACGGAAAGGATCATTTTTATCTTTCGCTTTAGCAATCCATTTCTCTGTATCACCACCATCAGCTTTGATCAGCTCGAGCATATCAATAACAGCCTGGTTTGCTCCACCATGTAGCGGTCCCCAAAGTGCAGCAATACCTGCAGCGATTGAAGCATATAAATTACAGTCAGATGAACCTACAATACGTACCGTAGATGCCGAACAGTTTTGCTCGTGATCTGCATGCAGAATCAGTAATTTGTTCATCGCATTTACAACGATCGGGTTTACATCATAATCTTCAGTACGTTGGCCAAATGTCATCCAAAGGAAATTGGTAACATAATCATATTTATTTTTTGGATAAATAAGCGGGTGGCCCAATGATTTTTTATAAACAAAAGAAACAATGGTTGGGAATTTAGCCAATAACTTAATAATGGTTAAATCCTGCTCTTCTGCGGTTTGATTTGGCTTTAAACATTCAGGGTAAAATGTAGAAAGTGAAAATATTAATGAACCCAATTGCCCCATCGGATGCGATCTTGACGGATAACCATCAAAGAATTTTTTCATATCCTCATGGATCAGGGTATGTTTGCTGATATCGGCCTGTAAATCTTCCAGTTGTTTTTGCGTTGGAAGGTCGCCGTAAATAATCAGATAAATCACTTCTAAGAAACTTGATTTTGCTGCAAGTTCTTCAATAGAATAACCCCTGTATTTTAAAATGCCTTTTTCACCATCTAAAAAAGTGATTTTACTTTTTGTAGAACCCGTATTTTTAAAACCAGTATCTAAAGTTACAAAGCCTGTAAGATCTCTTAGTTTTGAAATATCAATGGCCTTCTCATCTTCTGTTCCTGTTATTACTGGCAATTCTATTGTCTTACCATCAACTTTAATCTCTGCAATATCTGACATATTATTGTATTGTGTTTATAGCTTTCTAAATTATATAAAATTAATATACATGCATAACAAATCTGTTAAATTAATATGAATAATTGGTCAAAATGACGTAACAATCATGCTTAATTATACATCTTTTGAAATTTTATTTTGCCTTGATCTCCTCAGCCACTCTTCCACACTCCAGCATTTCTTTACCATAATAAGGATTCCTGATTTCTTTTTCAGTTGATAACCAGTCGCCTCCATCTCCTTTGTTTGCCATGGGGCAATGCTGAACATAAATAGTGCCTTTTTCAATTTCGGCTCCTTTTAACAAAGCGATTAAATCGGCACTTAAAACGGTAAAATCTTTCCGTTGCGAAATGAGGTCACTGCTCGCTGCAATTTTACTGGCAACAGCAGCTGTTGGTTCACAGCCTTTATAGGCAGCCAAACTGGTTTGTAACTGAACAGCAGATTTTTGGGCATTTGCAGCATCAGATTTTACCAGCGCGTCTTTTAAAACCACGTATTGGTTAAAAATTGCTGATTTCTGTTTGTCTTTTATTGCAACTTCGTTTTTAACTGCAACTGAATCTGTTTTTGTCGAGTCTGTAGCTGCTGTAGAATTTTTATTTGCCTGGTTGCAGGCCATTAAAGCAGTAAGTATGGCTATTCCGAATATTCTTTTCATTGTATTTGGTTTTCGGCTCAAAATAGCAATTAAAATATTAAATCAATAAAAAAGTCCCGATTTTCATCGGGACTCGCAAGATATTATGATGTTTTAATTATAATTTGAAATTATATCCCAGTCTAAGGTTAAACTGTCCTGTTTTCATGAAGTAAAGATCAGAAGCGCTATTGTTTACATAACCTTCGTATTTTACACCAAGATCCAGGCCGTTTTTCCATTCGTAACCTAAACCACCAGTATAAATAAAGTTCATGTTGGCGCCGTCTTTAATGGCCAATCCAGATCCTAGCTCAGTGCTTAAATACATTCTTTCAATCGGGAATACCCTAACACCACCTAATAAAGGAATAAATTCGAACTTAAGCGGACTTCCTTTCCATTTCAGTCTGGTATAACCACCAGAAGCAGTAAGCGCTACATAAGGACTTAAATCATACTGAAGTCTTACGTCTGCACCATAACCATAATCCATTTCAGAACGGTCAGGAAATAAACCACCATTTACGCCAACACCAATTTTGAAAGCCATGCCGCTTCCGGTTGTCATTGGCTGTGTCGAATCCATTGTTTGTGCTTTTAAATTTGATGTGGTTAAAATTGCCAATGCGGTTAAGCTTGTTGCAAAAAGTTTAGTAATTGTTTTCATTGTCAGATATTTTAAGTTATTAATTAAGGGTTTAATTCATATACGTTAAAATATCATTTGTGGATTTTGATATTTTCATTTTTTTCAGAATGTTATGAAATAAAAAAAGCCCCCTTAAAAAGGAGGCTTTCAGTATTATTTGGAATTAGCTGTTTACAAGCTGAATCCGTAAGCTAAACGAATACCGGCAAATCCAATGCTACCATTATTTGAATAACCTTCATATTTCGCGGCTAAATCTAAGCCATTACTCCATGCGTAACCAATTGCTGGAGAATAAACAAATGATGTTCCAGAACCTTTGTTTGTTCCAAAGCCTGCACCAAGTTCTGCTAAACCATAAGCACCGGCACCAGAATCATTAAAGAAGTATTTTGCTCCAGCTTTAACAGGGATAACACCAAAACTTCCACCTCCGTAAGAGTCTTTAATAGAAAAGTTATTGTATCCTGCAGTCACAGGAATAGACAGTTGTTTATCAACATTAAATTGATACCTAATATCTCCACCTAACACCAAACCGTACCCAGTAGATGTACCAGCGCCAACATTTAGTCCTATTCCTAGATTACGAGATTGTGCATTTGCATTGGTAGAAAAGAATAATGCCACTACAGCTGCTGAAGTAGCAATGATTTTAGTAATTGTTTTCATTTTAAGGATGATTTTGAGTTAAAACTAATATGCTTCAACAAACACAAAGGTTGTGCCAAAAGGGCTTTTTCAAGGTATTTCACCTCATAAACCAACCTTAAGATGACTAATCTATATTAATTTAATTGAACTGAAACTTTTTCTAAAATCAACTGTTTTAAATGGTTTGTTGAAGCAACTGCATCAAGCCAGATAATGTTTACATTGTCCTTTTCCATCTTTCTGAAAAACGTATTTTGCCTTTTGGCGTACTGGCAAATGGCAATGCCCAGTTTAAGTTTTAACTCCTCTAAGGTAAACAGCCCATCCAGGTAATTCACAATAAACTTATATTCCAATCCGTAAAAAATTAAAGTTTCTTTACTGATACCATCCTTAATTAACTGTTCTACCTCTTCGATCAGTCCAGAGGCAAACCTTTCATCTAACCGCTTCAGGATTTTAGCCCTCGTGAATTCCACTTCATTTTTCAAACCAAAAATGATGGGTTTAATTTCTGGCCTTTCAACTGTTTCCAACTTATGGTCTTTTAAGTACTCAGCTATTTCTAAAGCCCTGATTAATCTCTTTTTTGAAGATAAATCAACGTGATCAGTATTTTGATTTTTATCACTTTGTATTTTCAAAATCAGTTCATCTTTGGATAATAAATCCAGCTGATCTCTCAACTCCTGATTAACGGGTATTGCCGTAAAAGTTTGATTTTGAAGTAAGCTATGGATGTACATTCCCGTGCCACCGCAAAGGATAGGAATTTTTTGTTGCTCGGTTATAATTTCAAAAGCTTTGTAAAAATCGTTTTTAAAGGCATCTACATGGTAACGCTCGCCTGGTTCTAAAATATCGATCAAATGATAAGGAATAATTTTTCCGTTTATCTCATATTCCTGCAGGTCTTTACCCGTACCAATATCCATGCGTTTAAAAACCTGGCGGCTATCTGCACTGATAATTTCTCCACCTAAGGCCTCTGCAACCTGCACAGCAAGTTTTGTTTTACCTGATGCTGTTGCACCTAAAATAATGATGAGGTTATGGCTGTTCATTAAAATTTAAGGATGAATTTTAAACTTCCTGTATTGAATACTTCTGTAGCTGAAAGCTGGTTATCCTTTTTTAGTTGTCGGTTTAAATTTTCGTCGAGTATATAAATTTGAGGTTCCAGGATGGTGGTTTGTATAAACCCTAAGGTAAGGTAGGCCTCTCCTGCCGACCAATCGCAATCTGCATAAGTCATCAGATCATTGGGTTTATAGGTTTCTGCAAAATAAGTAATCAACTTACTTAATCCACCGGTAATGGAGTGGCCAGCTTTAACGCCAAACCGGATCAACTCTGCAGATTTGTAATTTTCGGTATGATTCATTTTTCTCAGTGCAGAAAAAGTGGCGACCGCAACAAGTTCATCTTTTTCAAACAAACCGATTTTATAACGGCTGCTCACGGGGCCTTGCAAATGGTTTTCGATTAAAAAAGCATCAGCAACAGGTTTGGTAATTTTAGCAGCCTTTGTTTTTCTACCATGAATCCTGATATTCTGCCCAAGTAACGATTTTATCCTGGCCACAACATGATCAGGCCTTGACAGCCAAACATCTTCCCAAAGGTGAATGAGTTTGATATTTTTTCGGCAATATTTTTCTTTAAGTCTGATTAAATCATCTGGTTTGAACTGATTATCTAAATGAACCAAATTGATCAGCAATTTTTTATCCACCTCTAAGAGCTGAAATTCATCAACCAAAAAAAAATGGCATTCAATTTTATGGTTAGCCAATGCTAAACTTAATTGTTGATGCCAGTTATAATCAGGATTTAAAATGTTCAATCAGCAGAAGGTTATGGAGAAAAATTATCTGCTGCAAATTTAACCATCAAATTTCTAAATCCATTCTTTTTCTTTAAAGTTGGTATGGATAATTTCGACCAGGGTTTCTACTTCCTTTAATTTAGTATCGTCCAATTGCGCAATTTTTAATCCATCGGTATTTTCACCGAAAGAAGTAAGTTGTTGGTTGGTTGAAGAGAATTCGCTTGTATTGACCTTAACTTCTACCTCGTTCCCGTTAATATAAACACCTGTAAAAAAGCGTTCTGTAACCTTTTCACCGTCTAACTCTATATTTTTCTCGCTATATAAATCGTAGCCGGTTTCGGAGTTTTCGTGTACCGTGTATCCCCTCGTAGCGTAAGGTTGTATTCCTGCCCTAATGGTTTGAAAAATTTCTACAAGATCAGTTTTCATAATTCGATTTGAGTTTAGAAATTAAACACCAGTAGTACGTTATTGTTTAGTTTTTATTCTGTTAACCACCATTTCTCGCTAGGGAAATTTCCATTTAATAGAACGGTTTCACCTAATTTTGGGGTTACTAACGGAAAAGTTTTTACCGATGCAGCTGCAACAACACGTTTGATAGGTTCGTTCCACGGGTGCATGGCGAGGCTAAATTTACCCCAATGCACGGGCATCAATACCTTAGCTTTTAAATCGATGGCAGCCTGCACCGTATCTTCAGGAAACATGTGAATATAAGGCCAATATGCATTATACTGACCGCATTCTAATAGTGCCAGATCAAACGGACCAAATTCCTCTCCTATTTCTGCAAAGTGTGTATCGTAGCCTGAGTCGCCGCCTAAAAACAGTTTATAGTTAGCAGTTTGCAATACGAAGGCTGACCAAAGGGTCTGATTTCTTTTAAATTTCCTACCGGTAAAATGCCTTGCAGGAACAGCAGTTATGGTCAGATTGTTGAATAAAGTAACAGACTGCTTCCACCCTAATTCATTTATTTTTTCTGTTTGAATCCGCCATCGCTCTAAATGAGCACCTACTCCCAAAGAAGTCACAATGGTTTTGGCCTGTGGTGCAATTTTTAAGATACTTTGATAATCCAGATGATCGTAATGATCATGCGTGATCACCAGGATGTCAATATCTTTAAAATCTTCGGCATTTACCACATCAGTTCCTTTAAAAGCTTTACTACCTATAAACGAAAATGGTGAAGGTGTTTGACTAAATACCGGGTCGACCAAAATCCTCAACCCCTCTACCTTGATCAGGTAAGAAGAATGACCGAACCAGATGATTTCTGGAGCATCGCTTTTTGGCTTTCCTGAGATATCGGGCGTTACAAAAGGGAGTGCTTTATCTGGCGATTTATTGGGATGCTTTTCAAAAAAGAATGCTTTTAAAATTTTAAAAAAGCTTACACCCTCGGGCTGCATTGGAGTAAATGACAGATTTTGCAAAGCGCCTTCCCTATAATTGGGCAATTGGTGGATTTTCGTTAACCTTTGATTTTTGGGTAAACGGCCAAAAACCGGGAGATTGATGATTACAAAAAATGCAATAACCAGAACTAAGATGATATACAATGCGATCATTTCGATTAAAATAAAAAACCAAAGTAGGAATATGCTTTTAAAAAAACGGGGGCGCTGATATATTTGACGAATGGATTACTTCTTACAAAAAAGTCCTTCCGGATTTGGAAGGACTTTAGAAAGCGTAAAATTTATTTTAAAAGCCACATTACTCCATCTGTTCTATCATTTCCATCGTATTGCCTGTTCAAAGCAGTTTTTAAATTTTCCAAATTATAATTGTATTCTTCACCTGGATAAGTATAACGAACAGGGATGTTGTTTTTATCAAAAGGATTGGTACTTGTTGCCGGATTAACAGGTAATTTCGGATAACCAGACCTCCTGAATTCATAATAAGCATCATAAGGATATTGCATAAAGTACATCAAATACTTTTGTATTGCAATCTGCTTTAATTGCTTATCGGAAGCTGCAGAAAAGGCAACGTTTACGTCGGCAAGGTAAGTTCCAATGTATGCCGGGGTAATCTTTTTACCGCTGTGGTATTTCACATCATCAGGTGTAACATTTACAACAAAATTCATGGCCTGTTTTACGCCTTCTTCGTAATAATTTTTAGCCGTTCCGGTTGCCCAACCCCTTACAATTGCCTCTGCAATAATAAAATTCTGCTCAGCAAAGCCTATACGTACCAAAGGTTCGCCAGGAGCATAACCTGTATAGCGCAAATTAAGCTGTGAATACTTTTTAGAAGTATATGCGGCTGATACACTAGAAAATACAGCTGTTGGGTCGGTACCTATATAGGCATCAGCATCGCTGGGTAATTTTCCTTCTGTTTGTAATTTATATACCGATGGCGCGGCATAGTAAAACAACCTGTAATCGTTATATTTTTTCAAAGTATCTGTCATTACAGAGGAAACCATAGCATAACTCGTAAACTTACTTATCGTACTATTGAACCAGTAAATTTGGTTTGCTTTATCAGAAAATACCAATTGCAGGTTATCACTATTGCTGCGTAATAAAGGTTGGGTGGTTAAAATTTGAGCAAAGCTTTCTTTAATTTTTAAATCAGGGTCGGTTTCTTTTTTAGATAGACTGATTAATACTTTTAAGCGAAAAGCATTAACAACCCTTCTCCAATTATCTACATTACCATTAAAAACAGGATCTCCGGTAAAGTTTTTCGCTGCTGCAAAAGAATTTGCCGATGTTTCTAAATCTTTTAATACTTGTTGCATTACCTGCTTTTGAGTATCGTATTTGGGCTGTGTATTTCCAGTTTCGCCATTCAATGCTTCCGAATAAGGAATATCTCCTACATTTAATGATAAATAATATAATTTATAGGCCTTAATAAACATACCCAAACCAGTGTAAGCTGGTTTATCAGCCGCGGCCGCTGCATTGATCATTTTTTGAACATTGGTTAATATCGTTATGGTACCAAAACCTGCACTTCCATAATTATTATACTGCTCGCCCTGTGGTAATTCTCCCCAGGCCATCTGTTTACTGGTCATTGCCGAAGATGTTTTATTTCCTTCAGATGGACGTGTAATGTTTAAAATCAGGTTGGTGGCTAATAAAGAAGCTGTGGTAGTAACAGGCGAATTTGGATTGGTATTGATTTCATCAAACTTTTTACACGATTGAAAAAGTATTAAGTTCATCAGCACCAAAAAGAATATTTTATGATATGTTTTCATTTTCGTTGTTTTAAAAGTTAGCTTTTACATTAAAACCCATATATCTTATTGAAGGTGAATTCAGGTTATCTCCTCCAACATCCGGATCTGAGAATTTCCACTCCTTAGTCCATAATAACATGTTCTGACCAACAAAACCTATAGACGCACTCTTCATCCCCGCGTGTTTGATAAATTTTGCCGGGATATTATAGGTTAAGGAAAGCTCCCTTAACTTAAAGAAGGTTTGGGTAAAGTAATCCTGTACACCACGGTAGTTCCTTGAGTAATCCTCATACGATATAACATCGGTACTTGGTGCAAACACACGGGTATCAGTAAGAATATTACCGTAAGTATCTCTGGTAGTTGTTCCTGAAACTACTTTAACACCATCGAGTTTAAAAGTTTCTTTACCGTTTACTACTTCATCATATCTCCAGCTGTTATCGCTATCAATATGAGTACCCGAGCTCCACATGTATCCCACCATATTATTGTAAGCCTTACCACCAACCCTTCCATCAAATGAAAAAGACAGGCTCAGGTTTTTATATTTGAAGGTATTGTTAAAACCCCATATCCAATCGGGATCTGAATAGCCCAATACAGTAGCACGTGGACTATCAGTAGGATATCCGTTTTGTAAAATTAGTTGTCCGTCTGGTGCCCTGTCATATTCATTGCCACTTACCCAGTCGTACCTGCTCCCTTCGGTAACCCATTGTTGTTTACTTGAGTAAACCGGATCTAATTTGGCATAATACCGTCTGTTAGTCGACCAGTTCAATCCCGTATTCCAGCTAAAATTACCGTTAGATATTATCGTTCCGTCGGCCGATAATTCTACTCCTTTTCTTTTTAACTCTTCTTTTGTATTGATTAATACGCTGTTAAAGCCAGAACTACTGCTTACCGTTGATGAAATTGTTCTATTGTAATATAAGGTGTTAAAATAGGCTGCATCGAGATGTATTTTATTCTTTAAGAATGCGAAAGCTGCACCATATTCATAACTTCTATTGGTTTGTGGTAAAATATCTGCCCCTCTAATTGAAGTAGGATAACTGCTTGTGCTTGCTCCATTCCAAACATTAGTATTAATGCTGTAGCTATTGTTTAAGTCATAAACGCCTAGATCAAATTTTGTTTTTGTCCATGAACCGCGTAGTTTGGCCATATCTACCCAATTTGGAAATTTAATTAATTCAGAAACAATAAAACTGCCCGAAACCGATGGATAAAAGAAAGAACGTTGTTGCGAAGATAAGGTAGATGACCAGTCATTTCTACCGGTTACATCTACAAAAGCAATGTTTTTATAAGAAAATGAAGCTTTTCCGTAGAAACTATTTACCTGTTTTTTGCCAATTTGACTGTCCTTATCAGCTATTTTGTAATAGGATGTACTTTTAACTGGATCTACAGAGGCTGAGAGCGCGTAAAAACCCGGCACTGTTATTCCATTCTGGGTTTCTACATTAAGGTAATTTTTTTCTCTGTAATATATTGACCCACCTATTAAACCATCAACCCGAAAATCGCCAATTTTTCCATTAGCCGTTAATATTAAATCGTTATTAATGTTAAATGCATCGGTTTTGGTTATACTATAGTAACCTTTTTTATTCCAGCCACCTACCGCACTAATGGCATTTCTGTATTCATTGGTTTGCGAGTAGGTATCAATGCCAGAGCGGAAAATAGCCTTAAACCAGGGTTTAATATCATAGCTCGCATTAACATATCCGTTGGTTAGGTTATAATCATCGCTACGCAAAATTTCGTTCGCAATAAAGTAAGGATTATCATACCAGGTATTTTCCATCCAGTTTTGCAATATGTTTTCTTTACCGGCAACCCAATAATTTTTATAATCGCGTACATCATATTCAGTTCCCGACCATACCACCAGGTTATATAAATATCCGCCACCACCATAGCCTGTACCTATATTGTTAGGGAAATACCTTTTATTAAAAGTAAAACCACCGTCTAAACTAAAATTGCCTGCTTTTATATCGCCGGAGATACTGGCAATAATTTTATTCAGTTTGGTGTTTGGATATTGCCCCTGGTTATACACATGAGAAAATGAAGCACGCATACTTCCGTTTTTACCGGATTGACTGATGCTCAAATTGTTATTTAAAATAAAGCCCTGTTGTAAAAAATTGGCCAGATTATCTTTTCCTTTTGATACCAATGGCATATCTTCGAATTTATATGTACTGGGGTTATATTGACTTGCTGTTCTGCCAATATCCAGTTTATCTCCCCAAACATAATCTCCTACGCCATACTTTCCTCCACTGCCCGAACTATAGGAAGATTGCACCTCAGGAAAGGCCAAAAAGCCAGACGAAAACATGTTACTGCTATTAAAACCTACCACGAGGCCTCCTTCTTTATTTCCTCGTTTGGTAGTTACCATAATTGCACCATTACCGCCCCTGTTGCCATATAAAGCAGATGCTGTTGCTCCTTTCAAAACGCTGATGTCTAAAATATCATCAGGAGAAATATTATCGATAGATAAACTGGTGTACGGCACTCCGTCAACAACCAATAATGCGTTAGCACCCCGAAGCTCAATGGAGGGATTGGCCGCAAACTCTGTGCTGTTTTTAATATTTAAACCGGCAACTTTCCCGGTTAAGGATGTGGCTACATTCACTCCTTTAGCCGATGTTAATGTATTACCTTCTACTTTTTGTACCGCGTAGCCTAATGATTTCTCAGAACGTTTTATACCTAAAGCTGTAACCACCACGTCGGTTAAATTACTTACAGTCGGTACTAAAGAAATGTTGTAATTTTTACTATCTCCTACAATAATTTCCTGAGAAGTGTAACCGATATATGAAACGACCAGGGTTGCACCTTTCGATGCATTTAAAGAGAACATACCGTTTGCATCAGTTGTTGCACCGATTTTTGACTCTTTTACCAAGATACTTGCTCCTACAATTGGCTGACCAGTTTCGTCGGTAACTTTTCCGTTTATGATTTCAAAAAAAACCGACTTATACACAAGATCATCGTTTTTTTTTCTTAACACTATCGTTTTATCGAATATTTTATAACTAAGCGGTTGATTTTTGAGACATAAGTCCAAAATCTGCTCAACAGGTGAATTTGTGACATTAACAGTAACTTTCTGCGTTTTAGAAAGTTCTAAATTATCGTATAAAAAAACATACTCGCTTTGTTTTTCTATCGACTTGAAGATGACCTCCATTGAAACATTTTTTTGTTTCAATGTAATATTCTGACTGTAAACACTTGCGCTTACCTGGCAGAGGCTTGCTAATAAAAATATTGTTGTTAATTTCATCACCAATATTAATTGTGCAGGTTTACACCGCATCTTAAATACGGTGTTTAAGAAAGTACTAAAATTCATGATTGAATTTGGGGTTAAAACATTATAGCTTAGATAACTTATTGTATTCTGCGTACAGACTGATCTGGCACAGAACTCGTTCATCTCTAACTGCAACAGGAAATGGTACGAACATCTCTTGTCTCCTTTATTAGAGAGATAACTTGAATGGTTTTTCTGTGTATATTATTTCTTCATATCTTTTCGGTTAATAGTTTGTTGGTTTGGTTTTATTTAGGGTTTACAGTGATCTGGTTGTGCTCTATCTGACAATGAATGCCCGAATAAGAAAGCATCTCGATAAGTTTTGAGGCATTAATGCTTCTTGGTATTTTGCCGGTATATTGTTTGTTTGGAATAGCGCCATTATAACTCACATCGGTATTATACCAGCGCGAAACCTGCCTCATTACCGACTGAAGATCCGATTTCTCAAATTGGAAATATCCATTTTTCCATGCGATTATGGCCTCAGGATCTTCAACTTCATTTATCTTAATCAGCTCAGATTTTCCATTAATATTAGCTTGCTGGCCAGGTTTTATAATTGCTTTTAAATTTCCCTTTTTAATTTCGATACTTCCTTCCAGCAATGTGGTGCGCTGGAATTCTTCATCATCGTATGTATTTATATTAAAATGAGTTCCTAAAACTTTAATATCAGATTGATCGGTGTGTACAATAAATGGTTTCACTTTATTTTTTGCCACCTCAAAATAAACTTCCCCACTAACCTCCACTTTGCGCTCATTACCCGCAAAAGCCATCGGAAATTTAATTGAAGAACTTGCATTTAACCATACCTCAGTTCCATCAACTAAGATTAAATGATACTGGCCACCACGGGGTGTACTTACGCTATTAACTGTTGCAGTTTTAGCATTCATATTACCCACGAAACGGTAAAGCAGCTCGCCACTTTTTGTTTTGATCACCTGAACACCCGATTGGTTTGCAATCCGGCCATCTGAAGCGTTGTTCAAAACAATTTGTGATCCGTCGGCCAATAACAATATAGCGTTGTTCCCTCCAGGAATTATTTTCGATTTAGTTGTTTTAAAAGAACCTGTTGGCAAGGCGGCGTTTTCCGTTTGTTTTAAATACACATAGATTCCCGCCAGCAAAGTCACAATAAAAATGGCGGCTTTAAAAAACATCGAATGGTATAACTTAATCTTTTTTGGATTTTGCTTGTTTTTTTTACCTTCAATTGTCGAAGTAATTTTTTCAAAAACCTGCTCCTTTACCCTTGCCTCATTAAATTGAACCGGAGTTAATTCTTCACCACCAATACCGTCATACCACTGCTCAACCAATTTCTTTTCATCTGGTGTAGCAGTTTGGCTGTTGTACTTTTTAATTAAAAATCTAATTTCGTCAGGTTTCAAAACTGGGGCTTTTGTAATGATATACGGTTACCTGATAAAAAGTACCATACGGTTGTGATAATTATTAAATTATTTTTGATATGTACTGTGGTCGCTTTAATACAGCCAGAAAGAAGAGCTGTTATAAATGTTTGGCGATAAACAGGGCAAGCATGGCCAAAGAAGAATCGTAGGCTTTAACCCTCAAACGCAGACGTTGATAAGCCATTTGGAGCTGATTTTTTACCGTCTGCTCTGATAATGACAAATCTTCTGCTATTTGCCGGATAGAAAGATCATCTTCTCTTTTTAGCAGGTAAATTTCTTTCATGCGCAATGGCATGCGCTCTACTTCTGCATCGATAATGTTTTTTAATTCTTTTTCGAGGATGCTATTCTGAGCATGAACATCAGCAGGAACTGCTCTTGAAGTTACACTTAGCGCATATCTCAAGCGAACCTCGTCTTTTTCGTAAAGCTTTAAGATTTTATTGCGAAGAATTGCAAATAAATAAGCCAATACACTGCCTTCGGCGTCTAAAAGTTCGATCTTGTCCCATAAACTCACAAATACATCTTGTACAAGATCTTGGGCAAGTTCACTACAATTAACCTTTTTATATGCCTTTTTGTAAAGTGCACTCCAATAAGCATCAAACACGAGGTTAAATGCCTTATTTTTATTCATTTTTACCAGAAGAAAAAAATTACTTTCTAATTCTTCGTACATATACAATCGATAAACAACTAATTAAGGTTTTTAAAGAATGTCAAAGAAAGGACATCACTATTAACCCAATGTTAAATTTAATAAATATTAGATATGGTTTATTAAGGCTAAAGTTTACTGCAGTGTAAAAATGTACGGATCGATTACGGAATGATAATGTTTTATGGAGTTTTAGCCTTATGGTGCTTATTTTCTGCTATTATGATCTATTTTGGTTAAAAATTCTTATTGAAGGCATTATATTAATCGTCAAAAAAACAGTTTTATTAACAAAAAATGCTGTTAAAAAAACAACTAAATTATATACCTTTGATTTGGGTTAACATATAGCTTAGATAACTTATTGTATCCTGCTTGCAGGAGCATAACCCTTTTAACGAGGAGTGGTACGAACACTTCTCGTTTTTTATTATAAACACCCCTCAAAAGAGGGGCATTTTTGTTAATCATTGGGGGTGTGCCTTTATAAATACGCATTAATTTTAATGCCTCATTTTCATTTTAAACAAATCAAATTGTTTTCTACCTATAAATTTGATGTCTTTAATTCCAGGAATTATGTTCGTTTCGTTCCCCGAATGTATTGATATTTATAAGTTGGAGAAAAGAAATGAGGAAAAAAAACAACGCAAACGTTTGATTAATTTTGTAATATTACATATTGAAGAAATTTAATGTAGTTTAGCACTTACAATGCAATCGAAGCCAACCACAATCAAAGAAATAGCCAGGATTTTAAACATTTCACCTTCTAGTGTTTCAAGAGGATTACATGATCATCCCAGTATCGGAGCAGTAACGAGAGAGAAAATTAAACAACTGGCCAAGTCTCTAAATTATGAGCCCAATAATGCTGCAATCCTTTTTCAAAAAGGTAAAACCTACACGATTGGTGTAATTTTGCCCGAACTTTCTGAGCATTTTTTTTCTATCGCCATATCAGCAATTGAGGATGAAGCGATCAAAAAAAATTACACGGTTATTTTTGCCCAGTCGCACGATAATTATGAGCAGGAGGTAAAACTCGTTGAAAAAATGAAAAATCAGCGCGTTGATGGTTTACTGGTATCCATTAGTAAAGACACCTCAAAATTTGATCATTTTGAGAAACTAAACTCTTTTAATATCCCAGTAGTATTTTTCGACCGCATCCCTCCTTTTAAAAATGTACATTATGTTGCCTGCAGTTTAGAAAGTGCAACCATAAAAGCGGTTAATTATCTCCTTAAAAAAGGTCATAGAAGTATTGGTATGATTAACGGTCCAAGTACTTTATATGCCAGTGAAGAACGTAAAGATGGTTATATGCAGGCCATTAACTTTAACCGCTTAAAGTTTGATCCTTCATTGGTGGTAAACTGCGATTTAACCGAGCAAGGTACTATTGAGGCAGCCGACCAGTTTTTAAACCATAAAAGAAAACCTACGGCAATTGTTGCATTTAATGATTATGTAGCACTTTTTCTGATCAAATATTTCAAAAAGCTCAATGTGATCAACGATTTTGATATCGTGAGTTACGCCAACTTACCCATTATCAGTTATCTGGATAATTCGCCAGTGGCATCTGTTGAACAATATCCCTATTTACAGGGACAAAAAGCGGCAAACATCCTGCTGGATCTGATCCACAGTCCGAATTCGGAGAACCAGGCCTATTACAATACCATTGTAGAATCAGACCTGATTGTGAACGAAGTAAAAGAGTAAACAAACGTTTGCGCTGAGTTTTTAGTTTTTATTTAAACTACCGGGCAAAATGTGGTATTTCTTTTTAAAAGCAGCAATAAAATGCTGTGCATTTTTGTAGCCTACTAAAAAAGCAACTTCGTTTACACTCTTTTTTTCTTTCGACAGGAAGTAATGTGCTTTTTCCATCCTGATTTTATACAGGTAACCAAACACCGTATGCCCGGTTAATTCCTTAAAACCTTTCTTAAGCTTATAATCGTTAATGCCCGCTTTACGCGAAAGTTCTATCAATGAGCTTGGCCTTTGCAGATCGTGCTCTACCAGTTGTTTTGCCAGCATAATTTTATTGATATCTTCCTGTTTAAAAGTGATGCTTTGCTGCTCCTGATTCTGGTTAAGGTACATAATGATCAAATCTAATATCCTGGCTTCTAAAAACAAGCGTTTCGCTTTCCCCTCATGTTTGCAATCAATAATATGCTGTAATATTAGACTGGTTTCAGGTTTAATGGACTGTTGAAATCCTTGTGATAGCAGCGTAAAAGGTTCGATTGCGGCCATATTATCAAAATAGCTTTCTGTAAATTGTATGTAAATCAATTTCGTTTGCTCAGTTGCCTTGAATACTATTTTATCAATACATCCTAAATTAATGTCTTGTTCGTGCTTATTAAGTGAAAAGAAATTATCCTGTTGAGTGCTGGAATTATAGTTAATTTCACCACTGAGGCAAAATAAAAAACCGACAAGCTGCTGGGAAGATTCGAAAAGAAAATCTTCAGGCAAATCAGGATTGATTTTTATTAAACTCATGTGGGTGCCCTTAAACCACTTCTCTTTTATCTCCAGACTTGCATTTTCGGTTTTATAGTCAAAAGCAAATTCGTCAACCGGATTATTGCCTTCAAAATTATCAGGATAAATGTTTTTGTAAATGGTATTTCCGTTTGCTGAGCCTTTAATTTCCATCATGATTTAATCCGTTTAGCGGTATTAATTATCCGTTTAACGTTATCTGTTTTTTATGATTATGCACAAATTTGCACAATTATTTATAATTAGTCTAAATAAATGAGAATATATTTATCAATTGCCTTATCGCTTTGCGGATTTGTTACTGTGGCTCAAGAAATTAAAGTTGATACCACCAAGGCAAATGATTTAAAAGATGTAGTTGTTACTGGCCAATATGGGCCACAAACTTTGAGAAACTCTGTTTATAACATCAGAACCATTACTGCTGAACGGATAAAACTTAGGGCTGCTACCAACGTGCAGCAGGTTTTAAACACTGAACTGGGTTTTCGCTTTAGTAATGATTTAACATTGGGCACCACCGATATCCAGCTCATGGGAATGACAGGAAGAAACGTTAAAATACTTTTGGATGGGATACCTATGGCAGACCGATCGGATACACGCGAAAGTTTAAACCAGATCGATATTAATACCATTGAGCGGATTGAGATTGTAGAAGGGCCGATGTCGGTAGTTTACGGAGCCGATGCATTGGCAGGAGTAATCAATATTATCACTAAAAACCCGACAAAATCAGCTTTAAATCTATCTGCAAGGATTCAGGAAGAAACTGCCGGCAACGAGTATGAAGCTTTATCAGGAAAAGGAAACCACCTCCAGAATTTCAGCGCCAGCTGGAAAAACAACCATTGGAGTATACTGGCAGGTTTTACCCATAACGATTTCGGCGGATGGAATTTGGCAAGCAAAACAGCCACTATAGGCGAAGTTGCTGCAGTTACCAACCGATGGAAACCAAAAGAACAATATCTGGGCAATACCAAAATCGGCTACCGCAATAACAATTTCAGCATCTGGTACCGTTTAGATGGGCTGAAAGAAGATATTGATGTACGAAATGGATTAAACCCTAACACTTATAAGGGATTACTGCAAACCTATACCACGCATCGGTATACGCAGCAGCTTCAATCTGAATACAAAATCAGCAATAAGCTACAATTTTCGGCTATTGCAGGTTATACCAATCTCGACCGCGCTACCAAAACGGTTATCCACGATTTTACCAATAACACCGAAGTCTTATCTACGGGCGCTGGTGAACAGGATATTGCAAAATTTAATACTACCAATTTTAGGGCTACAGCCATTTACAGCTTAGATAAATCGGTTTCCTTTCAACCTGGTTTCGAATACAACAGAGATGCAGCTAGCGGACAAAGAATCAAGGGATCGCCAGTAATTAATGATTATGCAGCATTTATTACCGCCGAAATTAAACTAGGTGATATGGTAAATATCAGACCAGGATTAAGGTTTATCAAAAATTCTATTTATGATGCCCCTCCTGTAATTCCATCATTAAATGCCAAATTTATTTTATCCCAGGATCTGGATCTGCGTTTAGCTTACGCAAAAGGTTTCCGCTCCCCTGCCCTTAGGGAACTATATTATGATTTTGTTGATGCCAGTCATAACATTTTAGGAAATCCTGATCTAAAAGCAGAAGAATCGAACAGTTTTAACGGCTCTTTAGTTTGGACAGGTATCCGCCACAAGGATGTTGAATTCCGCTCTACCTTAACTGGTTTCTACAATTTGGTTAACAACAGGATTGACTTTGCTACTTCCCCTACTGATAATACCGTAACTACCCTCGTTAATATATCGAGATATAAAACCACAGGCGCTACACTGGATAATGTTTTCACTTATAAAAATAATCTTCAGGCCTCACTTGGTATATCTTACATCGGCAGGTATAGTGGTTTCAGTAGCGATAGTAATGTTGAAATACCTGAATTTGTATGGGCTACGGAAATCAATTCGAACATTACTTATACGTTTCCTAAAATACGTGGTAGTATCAGTTTATTTTACAAATACACAGGAAGCTTGCCGAGCTATCAGCTTTCAACAGAGAATAGTGTCAACAATATAAAACTGACAAAAATCGGCGATTTCCATACTGCTGATTTAATGTTAAACAAAAACCTCTTCCGTTCGCTAACCATCAATGCAGGTGTTAAAAATCTATTTAATGTTACCCAATTAACCAATACCTCAACTGTAACTGGCGGTGCGCATAGCGCAGGCGGTGCTGTACCTTATAGCTATGGCCGATCTTATGTATTGGGACTAAGCTATAACCTGGATGTACTTTAATCATAAACAACATAATTACAATAAACATGAACAAATTTAACTCAACACTCACTATTGCACTTTTGGCGATAACCTTTACAGCTTGTAAAAAAAACACGGATGAACCTATCATAGTTGTTCCACCATCTGATGGAAGTACTTTAACACTTAATGGATTGGTAGGTACCGAACTAGGAAGTGCGGCAGGAAATAGTGTTTATGTAGATTTTAGTACAGATAAACAAACTCCAGTGCTGCGATCTTCCTGGGATTTAGGTTTTTATAGTGGAGCTGATTTCAGGGTTATTTTAAATAATACCACAGGCGCAGGTGCAAAGGTAATTACCGCATCTAATGCAAGTCTTGCTACAGTAAGTGAAGCAGATACCTTGGGTTTAACGCTAGCT
This sequence comes from Pedobacter jeongneungensis, assembly GCF_000633455.1. Classification (GTDB taxonomy): domain Bacteria; phylum Bacteroidota; class Bacteroidia; order Sphingobacteriales; family Sphingobacteriaceae; genus Pedobacter; species Pedobacter jeongneungensis_A. The sequence continues at coordinate 136,893 of NZ_AYMG01000019.1, read as the reverse complement.
GTTAATCAGGCCAACCCTGCGAATACGGATTTTGCTTATTTCGATGCGATTAACGGCAATCTTTCAAGCACCGTAATTCCGGTAGTTTCTGCTACAGCTGCTGATAATAAAATTATTATTTTAAACCGTGGTACGGGTGGCGGTATTGCTGCTCGATCATGGATCAAGCTTAAAGTAACCAGAAATACATCGGGAGGTTACACTTTACAGTATGGCAAAATAAAAGAAACAACAAATTTTACAACTGTTGATATTCCTAAAGATGGAAACTTCGATTTCAAATTCGTTTCGCTTACCAATGGCGCAATTGTTAATGCGCAGCCAGAGAAAGCCAATTGGGATTTGGTTTGGACTTACTCTGTATATCAAACCTTGTTCTCAAATGTTTTGGTACCGTACAATTTTTCTGACCTGATTTTCTTGAATAACTCGAATGGTGTTAGTGCAGGCGTAGTAGCAACAACCACTGTGAGTTATGCAGACTTTAAAGAATCGAACATTAGCGCTGTAAATTTTAAAAACGAAAGAACTGCTATTGGTTCAGATTGGAGAAGCACTTCACCTGCAACAGGCGTTAAAACAGATATTTTTTATGTAATAAAAGATGCAGCAGGCAATGTTTACAAATTAAAATTCATTTCTATGGGCGCTGGAGATGCAGGCACGCGTGGTAAACCAGTAATCGAGTATAAATTGGTTAAAAAAGGATAATTCGTAGAAAGACTTCTGAAATCTGATGTGCTATATAACGATCAAATTTCAGAAGTTTCGATTAAAAAAATATGTTTTGTTAGTTGGATATAGGCTCTCCGCGATGGGGAGCTTTATCTTTTTAGGGGCTTTCTTAAAGACTTACGAGGTCTCATTTGCGTGCTCCTCATCAGGCCTGATAAGTCTCTATCCTACCTAAACGCAAAAAGGGCCCTGGCATACCAGAACCCTTTTTGTTTCTACTCGCGAAATATTATTTTCCAGAGTTTTTCTTGTCAGTTACTTCTGCACGGATTTCTTGTGCTAAAACTTTAAGATCTTGCATTGCTTTACGCACACGAGTACCAGCAGCTGCATTGCCAGCATTATAAAATTTTTCTACATCTGCTTCAATAGCAGCAACAGCAGCTTTAACTTTTGAGAATTTTTCCATCGCTAATTGATGTTTTTAAGGTTTAAAAAATTTATTTTTTCAATAATACATATTTACCTTGAATTAACAACAGAAAGCAAATATTTATTTGAAAGAAGTTTTGCACATTTTCACAATCAAAAAAAATGCCCTGAAACTATTACAGGCCTATTTTTTACATTTAGAAGATCAAAATCCTAGGAGCTAACTGAGTTGTTTTGATAAGTTGATGAGGTTATTAAAGGTTTGGTTGGCGCTGTTAATGCAACGTTCGTAATCGGTCTCTACAACACGTTCATTCAGCACAGAAACGAATTTTTTCCATTTGGTGCTTAACTCTTCGCCATAAACCCCGTAGTAATTTAAACCAGCTTCATGATCTTTAAAGTTCGGATTAGCCAAAATATGCCTTTTAATCACGTTTCCGCCCAATGTTGCGCCTTCCAGCACATATAAAGCGCCTAAAACTTCTGCAGTATTTTTTTGTGGAAGATACAGTTCAAAATTTAAACCAGGCAAAGTTAAACTATCAATGCCCCAATAATTTAAGTCTTTTTCTAATGCAGCAAGCTTTAGCCTGCTATTCATTTCGAGTGCTGCGGCAATATCAGCATCAAGCATATTGGCTAATGTATTTTCTGATTTTTGATGAATGATATAATTAACCATCAACAGTTTTTTATACTGATCGATGCTTAATGAATTGTTCATAATTTCGTTTACAAACATTAGCGATTCTAATGCTTTATGGTTTTCTGCAGTTTCTGCCCTCAATAAATTGGCAATCATATCGTGGTATTATTTTTTTAAAATGATCTTAAAAAGAAAAGATCCGGGTTTAATACCCGAATCTCCCTATAAATGTTTTATAAATTCTAATTTAGCCTTAAATGTTGATTAAACCAAAAATCGTGTACGGAATGCACACACTTCACCAGGTTTTCATATCCATCAGGCTTCGTCAGGTAAGCGTTGGCCCCAAATTCTATCGATGCTTTTACATCATCAGGATTATCTGATGTAGAAAACAAAATTACAGGAACTGTTTTTAGGTAAGGAATATCACGGATAAACTTTAACAGATCAAGTCCAGATAAACCCGGAAGGTTTAAATCCAGCAAAATCAGCTTTGGTTTTGTTTTAGTATCTGCAAAATTCTGTAATTTCTGTAAAGCTTCTGCCCCATCCTCAACAATGGTTAAATTAAGTGTTTCTTTCACTTCCTGTACGGCACTTTGCATAAAAAATGCATAATCTATATCATCTTCCACGTAAAATATATCCGGCGTTTTCATTTTATTTGTTTTTAAAAGCTACGTAAAAAGTAGAACCTGCGTTTAACTTACTCTCAAACCAAACCCTTCCGTTGTGTTTTTCTACAACCCTTTTTACAATAGCTAAGCCTACTCCTGTTCCCTCAATATCCTTAACATTGTCCATGCGTTTGAAAAGCTCAAACACCCTGTCGTAGTATCGGTTATCAATTCCTATACCGTTATCTTTAACTGCATAAACAACCTCTCCTCCATCGATATAACCAGTAACCTCTATTTTGGGCTTATCGGCCATTATAGAGTATTTTACAGCATTACCGATCAGATTTGTAAAAACCTGAGCAATCATTGTTTTATCGCCATTTAAATCCGGCAATTGCCCTAAAATCAGTTCGGAGTTGTCTGCTTTAAAAGCCGTCAGCACTTCATTTTTAATTTCTTTTAACAACGGATCCATCTCAACCGTTTCAAAAATGACATCAGAACGCCCAACCCTGGCCAGATTCAGGATTTCTTTGATTAGAAAGTTCATCTTATTGGCGCCATTCAAAATCCTGTCTAACATCTTTCTACCGCCTTCATCAATGCTTTTATTTTTCAGCAACAGTTCAGCATAAGTTTTTATAGAGGTTAATGGCGTTCTTAAATCGTGGGAAATGGTATAACTAAAAGTGTCCAGTTCTTCGTATGCGGCCTGCAGTTTTTCGTTGAGCTGCCTGATTTCGTTGGCTTTTTTATTGATATCGGTAATGATAATCTCGCGGATTCGTAACACAGAAGCAATTTCTTCTGCAAGCCATTTTTCAGAAGTATTATTAACCACCTGTGACCAGATTTCGAAAGATTTTCTTGGTGATAAACTTAACAGGCCATTTTCAGACGGTGTTGCTGGTTTTTCGGGATTCCCGGCCCAGTTTACATTACTGATAATTTCGGGCTTGAACCAGATGATCATTTCGCCCAGTTCTTTGTTTAAAGTGCAGGAAAGAATCCCTGCAGCAATAGATTTGTATTTTTTAGCCGGAGAATGAATTTCAGGTAAACGATGTGTATAATAAATCGATTCGTCACTCGAAATTTTTAGCCAATTGGAAAGTTCCCATATTTCATCATATGATGGTACATTTCCAATGGTTTTAAGTTCATTTTCGAAAATAATAGCCACACCACCAGCTTTGGTTACATCTAAAATACTGGTTTTATGTGTAGTTATGGCTTCAACCAGGTATTTATCGCGGTTTAAATGCTCTGATAATACATTGGCAGTATCTTTAAACTGTTTTATTACTTCAGCATCTTCTTCTTCCTGGCGGTACTCTAATGCTGAAGAAAGAATCTGTCCGATTAGTTTAGAGCCTTCCCGTGCTTTATAATCGATAAATTTTGGACTATAGTTATGACAGGCGATTAAACCCCAAAGCTCACCATGCGAGATTAAGGATATACTAAAACTCGAGTGCACACCCATATTTTTTAAATATTGAATGTGTATTGGTGATACCGCGCGCAAGCCGCCGTTGGTTAAATCGAGCGGTTGATCTTCTTTAAAGGTGATAATTGGCGAATCGTTGGTATTTACATCTGCAATTAACCTGGTTAAATTGAGTTTATACAGTTCTCTTGCCTGCTTAGGAATATCAGATGCCGGATAATGCAGACCAAAAAAAGGTTCTAGGTTATCTTCCTTCTCTTCTGCTACTACCTCACCATGACCATCATCCAAAAATTTATAAATCATGATCCGATCGTAATTGATCAGTTTTTTAACTTCGAGTGCAGCACTGCTTAATAATGCAGAAACACTCTTGCCCTGGAGCATTGACGAGGCAGATCGGCCTATCGAACTCTGAATATCATATTGTAAGGTTACGGGCTCAAATTCAAGCAACCAGTTATCATTTGAAGGAGAAATAATCAGGTAAAAAGGATTTCCATTAATCTCAACCGGATGAGGACTAATGGCATCAAAACTTTTGCGGATGATCCCCAACTTCAACAGATCTTCAATGTCAAATTCAGGATTGTGCTGTTGTATAAAATGATTTAAGCTGGAAAGCGACTGATTTAAAAGGTTTTTTGCCTGTTCTTTTAAAAAATCTCCTGTATTTTCGCTGAGATAAGTGATAGAAAAAGTGTTCTTATCAACCGCTATAAGAAAACCATGTGATTGAATTTTACCGGGGATATGAATCGGTTCCCGATCACAATTGGTTAGGTCTACAGAAAATTTAGTCATACGATATATTAATGTTGCAAAAATATTAGATTTAACGGGCTAACAAATATAAAGCCTATTTTTAGAATGTCTCTAATTTAGAGAATTCGGTTTTAGGATTTGTTTTTTATTATATATTTGTTTGAAATTTAAACAATCATCCAAAACTTGGCCAAGAAGAATATTTTGGTTATCGAAGATAACCATGCAATCCTAGATGTAATCACCCTTATTTTAGAAAGCGAAGCTTTCAACGTTGCCGGATTAAATAAAGGAGCAGATTTTATTACCCATGTTCGTGAGCTTAATCCTGATGTGATTATCATGGACATCATGCTTCCTGATGCTGATGGTAGAGTGCTTTTAAAAGAACTTAAGGATACCGCGGCTACAAAACATATTCCTGTATTAATGATTTCTGCCCGCTATAATGCGAACAATTATGCTGTTGATGATTTACTTGCCGATGATTTTATGGCAAAACCGTTCAACATAGATGAATTAATGGATAAAATTTATGCTTTATTAAGAAAATAGTCATTATTCGGGCATTCCAGGTAATTTTATTCCCCCCAGTTTCAAATTTTTCATCAGTATTTCTAAAAACGAAAGTTTGGTATCGGTAAAACCATGTGCATTTACCCAAAGATTTAAGCTTATTTTAAAACCGCTGTCTTCCAGTGATGATACACCGATTCTTCTTTCTGGTGTCTTCAAACAATTTTTAAACTCATCAACGGTTTTATTAAATATAGCTACCACCTGATCATAATCAATGCCATAACTAAATTTCATTTCTATATCCAAACGCCTGCTCCCTTCCCTGCTGATGTTGATAATGACTTCGTTAGATAGTTTTCCGTTTGGAATAACTACGGTTCTATTATCGAATGTTTTAACAATGGTATAAAATATCTGTATGGATGTTACGGTTCCCTCCTGACTTTGAGCAATAATATTATCGCCTACAACAAAAGGTTTTAACAGCAAAATTAATACGCCACTCGCAAAGTTCTGTAGTGTACCTGATAATGCCAGGCCCGCAGCCACCCCAATACCACCAATTAATACGGTTAAGAAAGTGAGCTGAATGCCGATAATCTGCATTACAGTAAGTACCAATAGAATTCTTAAGGTAATGATCATTAAACTGGTAAGGAAAGGTCTTAACGATGGATTTACATCCTTACGGTGCATACTACCCTGCATCCATTTTCCCAATAGTTTAATCAGCCATAAGCCCAAAATAAGTATGGCTATGCCTAAAATTACAGACGGCCCTTTATCAATTATCCAATCGTAGGCTTTATCATAAAAATGATCAATATTATCAGCATCAATCTTCATGTACTAGGAATTTTATTTCTTAAGGTTTCTTATTTTTTACGGGAGCATCTTTGGTTACATTTACTTTTTTGGCATCTTTAGCTGATGTTACTTTATCATCAGCACCTTTTGCTTTTGTGTTTTTCGGTGCGGTAGCCTTGCTACTTTCTTCGGCTGTTTTAGTATTTTTCATAGTTTATTTTTTTAAACATTAATCTTCAGTATCCAACCAGGCTTTCGCTTCTTCTAATTCTTCGGGCTTAAAGCCTTTCGATTTACCTGGTGTAGCAACAGTGAAGATGTCGGTAAACCATTCAACACCTTTTTCTGCGCTAACCACAGCGATCTTTTTCCATCTGGTAAAATTCTGGATGCCCGCTTTGGCATCTTGTATCCAGGCTCCTGCAGTGAAGTTTTTCACATCTGTCTCTAAAACAAGCAGGTATCTTATTTCTTTAAACCGCTGCGCTGTTCTTTTCAGGCCGGTTAATAATACATCCTTAATATCGTCGCTGGTTACTTCTCCAGTTGCCCTTACGCCAAAAATATGATCTGGCAGTCCTGTTATTTCCGTTAGCATATTTATATTTTCTATAAGAACAAGTTAATTCACCAAGATGTTTGCTATTTAGTTAAATTCTAAAAAGTTGTAAGGCAGCAAAAACACTTATTTGATTGATACTGTTATAGAAGCATATTAAAATAAAACATAAAAATAACCTATGAAAACCTACACATTAAAACTTAGTGCAGTGATATGCGGCATGGCAGTTTCGCTTGCGGCATGTACGAGCAGCACAAAAACAACTACCACAACAGATTCGACCATAATTGATTCTACCACAGCGGCAGGCTTAAAACCTGCAGGCCCGGCACCCGAATGGGGCAAAACCATAAAACCCGAAATGCAAACGGTAATTGAAAAACTAAGCAGTTATGGTGATAAACCCATTGAAACCTTAAGCGCTACTGATGCCCGTAAAAACCATACGCCAACTGACGCGGTGATGGATCTTGTGAAACAGAATAATATTACCATTCCTACACCAAAAGTAGATACAATGGGTAAAGATATTGATGTTAGTGGCGGAAAAATCCACTTACGCGTTTATACGCCTAAAGAAGGAAGCGGCCCCTATCCATTAATCGTATATTACCACGGCGGTGGTTTTGTAATTGCTAATTTAGATGTATACAATGCATCGGCACAGGCTTTGGCAGAGCAGGTTGGCGCTGTTGTAATTTCGGTAGCTTACCGCTTAGCACCTGAAAACAAATTCCCTACTGCACATAACGACGCATTTGCTGCTTACGAATGGGCAGTGAAAAATGCGGTGAGCTTAAAAGCCGATCCCGCTAAAATTGCAATTGTAGGTGAAAGTGCCGGAGGAAATTTGGCGGCCAATGTATCGATCATGGCCCGTGATAAACACATCATGATCCCAGTACACGAAGTTTTGGTTTATCCGATTGCACAAGCAGATATGAGTACAGCATCTTATAAAATGTACGAAAAAGCAAAACCATTAAATAAAGCCATGATGGGCTGGTTTACAGAAAAATATTTAAACACGATGATTGAAGCACAAAATCCAAAAATCTCGTTAGTTAATGCCAATTTAAAAGGTTTACCGCCTACCACCATTATTACTGCAGAAATTGATCCTTTACATGATGATGGCGTAATGCTGGCCGATAAATTAAAAGCTGCAGGCGTAAAGGTTGACAGTAAAAATTATGAAGGGGTAACACACGAATTCTTTGGAATGGCTATCCTGGTGCCAGAAGCAAAAGCCGCACAGGCTTATGCAGCTGATCAATTGAAAGCTGCTTTTAAATAGTTAAATCTTTCTGGAGCAAAACCTAAGGTTTAGCTCCAGAAAGATTTCGTTTAGCGCTTGGCGTAAAGCGTTTACAAATCGCTTAACACTCCTATGCTCCTTTCTTCGACCCTAAACTCTGCATCAACTGATCGTAAAGATCATCACTCGTTGCTTTCTGAGGTTTCATCTTTTTAACCGTTGCCCGTTTACCTTTTGCTTTCGCCCTGATAATTTTTAACAGTTCATTACTATAATCATCTTTAAATGAGCTCAGGTCAAATTTTGAACTATATTGTTTAATTAGAGCTAAACCAACATCCATTTCCTTTTTGGTAATGGTTATATCATCTACTTTATTGATCTCTGATAAACTTCTGATTTCCTGTTCGAACCTGATTTTGGTAATCACGATCACGTTTTCCATGGGATGAATTACGCAAAGGTTTTCGGTATTTCTGAGTACAAACCTGGCAATACCGGCTTTCCCTGATTTTTCTAAGGCTTTTAATAATAAACCATAAGCTTTTTTTCCTTGTTTCTCTGGCTCGGTATAATAAGAAGTTTCGTAATAAACCGGATTGATTTCTTTAAGATCCACAAAGTTTTCGAGTTCGATAATTTTGGTCTTTTCGGGAGCAGCTTCCTCAAAGTCGTGCTTATCCAGTACAATATATTTGTCTTTCAAAAAATAGCCTTTTACTATCTTCTCGTAAGGGACTTCTTTGTGGGTATTTTCATTTACCCTTAAAAATTTAATTTTTGCATGATCGCGTTCGTCGAGCATGTCTAAATCGAGGTTACTGTTTTGTACACCTGAAAACAGCTTGATTGGGATGTTTACCAAACCGAACCCGATAGAGCCTTTCCATATTGATCTCATCGTAGTTATTGTTTACTTACTAACAAGAGCCTAAATAATATTGTTTTGGGTTTATTAAGCGTAAATTGAGGAAATCACAAACTATTTAGATAATACGATGTTATTTAAGTATCAACCCTATTTGAAATATGAAAATAGCCTATATATCTACCTACCCTCCACGCGAATGTGGTTTGGCTACTTTTAACCAAAACCTGGTTAATGCATTAAGTTTAAATCCTGCCTATAACCCACAAAACAGTTTTGTTGTTGCCTTAAATGAATCTGATGATATAAATGAACATCAGTACCCTAAAGAAGTAAAATTCGTAATCCGCCAGCAAAATCAGCAGGATTATATCGAAGCTGCAAATTTTATTAATAACAGTGATGTAGACAGCTGTATTATTGAACATGAGTTTGGCATTTATGGCGGTAATAGCGGTGTATTTTTATTATCGTTGATCAACAGTTTAAAAAAACCGTTTATTACCATTCTACATACGGTTTTAAAAGAACCAAATTTTATGCAGCAGACCATCATTAAAGAGATTGCAATAAAATCTTCAAAAATTGTGGTGATGAGCAAAAAAGCAGTGCTGTTTTTAACCAGCATTTATCAAATTCCAAAAGCATCAATTAAATTAATAGAACATGGTGTACCTGATTTGGAACCGGTTCCGAATAATGAAATTGCACAGAGCGAATTATTTAAAAATCGTAAAGTGCTGTTTACTTTTGGATTGATCAGTAGAAACAAAGGTTTAGAAACAGTAATTAAAGCTTTGCCTGAGATTGTAGCACAACATCCTGATGTTTTATATGTGATTTTGGGCAATACCCATCCCGGTGTAGTAAAACACAATGGAGAAGAATACCGTGATAGTTTAAAAGCACTTGCAAAAGATTTAGGCGTAGAAAATAACATTGCCTTCGTTAATAAATTTGTTTCTGAAGAAGAGCTGCATCAGTATTTAACGGCTTGTACCTTATACATTACACCGTATTTAAACGAGGCCCAGATTACCAGTGGTACTTTATCGTATGCCATTGGCGCAGGTGCAGCTGTTGTTTCTACTCCTTACTGGCATGCACAGGAGCTCCTGGCAGATAACAGGGGGAAACTATTCGACTTTAAAAACGACTCACAACTGGCCAGTATTGTAAATGATCTTTTAAGTGATAAAGATAAATATCAAAAACTGAGACAGAATGCTTACGAATATGGTTTAAACCTCCGTTGGCCTGCCATTGGTACGGTGTATCTGAATGTGTTAAATGAAGCCTTGACCACTGGAAAAAAAGCAGAAAGGATTACTCCTCCCATTATCGATATTGAAAGTATGCCAGTGCTAAACCTGAACCATATTTCCTTATTAACCGATGATACCGGAATTATACAACATGCCAGATTTGGCATTCCAAACCTAAAAGAAGGATATTGTATTGATGATAACGCAAGGGCTTTGATTATGGCTTTAATGGCTACAGAGCAGGGAGAAAACCCAAAAGCATTAAGGTTTATGCCAGTGTACCTGAGTTTTATCCAGTACATGCAAACAGATAATGGCAACTTCAGGAATTTTTTAAGTTTTAACCGTAATTACCTGGATGAAGTAGGTTCTGAAGATTCTTTCGGCCGCACCATATGGTCTCTTGGGTATTTGGTTAACAGTGCGCCAAATAATTCTTATCGCGAGTTCGGAAGAGAGCTGTTTTCGCACTCTGTTCCACATTTTTCAGCGTTAAAATACATTAGAGGTAAAGCGAATACCATTATCGGATTAGCTTATTACTTATGTGCACATCCTGGAGATGAAATGATCGTTAAAGAGATTAACTTGCTTGCCAGCTCATTGATTGCCTCTTATAAAGAACATAAAGATGGCGAATGGCATTGGTTTGAAGATATTCTTACTTATGATAATGCCATACTTCCGCTAGCACTACTTCACCATTATGAGGTTACCGGAAATGCAACATCCTACAAAATTGCGATGGAAAGCATTGCATTTTTAAACAGTTTCTCTTTCGAAAACGGATACCTTAATCCCGTTGGAAATGCAGGCTGGATGAAGAAATATGGCAAAAATCCAATTTACGATCAGCAGGCTTTAGAAACCATGGCAATGGTTTTACTCTATGCCAAAGCTTTCGAGATTACTAAAGATGATCAATACCTGAATTTAATGCACACAAGTTACCAATGGTTTTTAGGCAAAAATAGCCTGCACATTCCATTGTACGATTTTGAAACACACGGTTGTGCAGATGGCTTACAATTTAATAGCGTAAATAGAAACCAGGGAGCTGAAAGTACGCTGGCTTATTTTATTTCACATTTGGCCATCCTTAAAGCTGCAGAAGCAGAATACGAAACATTATCTTCTCCACTGGTAGAGGCAGATAAATATAGTTAATATTAAATTTGTCTTGGAAATACTAAAAGCTGGCTCAGAAATGAATCAGCTTTTTTTTTGTAGAAATAACCCAGCCAATGCTTAAATGAGATATCTATAGCAGAATATAATAGAATGATCGTCATCTCTACCGGAGCAACGCGAATTGGAGAGATCTATTAAGACAGATTTAGTTTCGCTGAGCAATCTTAGTCTCGACTGCTTTGCACCCGATAGTTATCGGGTTCGCTCAAAATAACTCAGGTATCAATATTATTTTGAAAATCAGGGTTCGGTATGCTTCGGGCTTTCCGTTCTATCAGGTTTATTTAAACTGAGCCTTTGGTTCTTAGGATGTTAGATTCATACCTGCCCAGGTCTGTGTCTTCACAGAACCGAAATTTTGATTATAATAATGGTCTGTGAGGACACAGACCATTGAAAAGAAATATCATAACTATTTATCGTTATTCTCTAACAACTTATTCAATAGCAGTTCTAAATTTACCGTTGCAAAAGAAGAACTGTAATCCGATAATCCATAAGGGATAATTAGCTCCCCGTTGCTGATGATCGATCCGCAGGAATAAACCACATTGGGCACATAACCTTCGCGTTCATCATTATTCGGGATAATTAAAGGCTCTTTTAAATGACCAATCTCTTTACTCGGATCTTCCAGATCCAATAAACTTACACCAATACAATACCTGCGCATCGGACCAACCCCATGGGTAATCACAATCCAGCCTTTATCCGTTTCAATTGGCGAACCGCAGTTACCAATCTGTACCAGTTCCCAATCGTAACGCGGTTGTTTCAACAGGATTGGGTTTTCCCACACATTAACCTTATCCGAAAACATCAGGTAATTGTTCCAGCCATCTATGCGGCTCATCATTACATATTTTCCTTTAATTTTTCTCGGAAATAAAGCCAGGTTTTTATTCTGTGCGCCATCACCATAAAGTGGGATTACCTTGAACTCATAAAAATCTTCAGTTTGTACCAGTTTAGGGATAATTAAAGAGCCATCAAAAGCGGTATAAGTCGCATAATATAATACCTTACCATCGTCTTTAACAAATTTCACAAAACGGGCATCTTCAATCCCTTTGCGTTCAAATTCAGAAATCGGAAAAATCACCCGGTCCGAAATATCGGTGTCTTTAGAAAAACTAATGGTATGGTAGGTATCCGACAGCCAAAGTACTTTATCGTATTCAATCAAACGGGTCGGATTTTCCTTATGCAGGCTTTTCGAATCTTTTATAATATTGCTCAAACTGGTATATTCAAACTTATCGTCCAGTTTCGCTTCAATTTCTTCTAATACAGAAGGATCTATCTGCGCATAAGCTGCCTTTTTCAGGAAGAGTTTTTTAACGTAAATGGCATTTTTAACCACTTCAGCCTCATCAACATAATTCCCTACAGGTAAAACCTGGATATTGTTGTTTTTATCGATCAAAGCACGGCGGAAAACAATGGAAGAAATATGCCCTTCGCCTACAGCCCTGAAACTGATAATTACCCGTTTTTCACCTTCTACCAGGTCAGTCTGGTCGGGATCATCGACGATGCTCGGGTTAAAAAATGCTGCCGATTCAATCGAATATTCGTGTGTAAAATATGCCCCGATAAGCAACCTGGTATATTCATCAACATCTTCTAATTCGGTACCCAGGGCAATAAACTGCTTTTTTAATTTTTTACAGTGACGGGTCAAAATCTTGGTGATGTTCCGGTGCCTTTTAGAATATTCCTGCAAAATAGGCGAAATCAGCGAAAACACCTTTTCGTCCGAAAACTCTAAAACCTTTCTAATTACTTCTAATGCTCTCTCCTCTCCGTTGAAAAAAAAACGGGCAATAACTCTTTTAGTATCCGGGTTAACCTTAACCGGTTTACGCTCTATGTATAATCTCATCGTTTAAGCTGTTTTGATAGTAATTTTACGCTTTGCCGCACTATTTTACCGCAAAATATATTAACGGAATTTACGACTTAATTGTTTACATTATTATCATAATCTTTACCTTTAGTTTTTTCATTCTTATCCTATCAAAAAGGCCTACATGCATATCGATCAAGCAGAAAACAACCAACATTCAAACGAAACCTTGCGTGTAGCAAAATTAACTTATTACGATATCCTGGATACACCCGCCGAAAGTGCTTTTGATCAGTTAACGCAATTGGCTGCAGCCATTTTTGAGGTTCCTTTTGCAGGTATCTGTTTTACAGCTGCCGAAAAAACATTTATAAAATCGCAGATCGGTTCATCATCGTCTAATGGATCTGTATTTTATGTGCAAGCACCAATCATCACTCCTGATGGTTTTGATATTGGTCAGATTTACGTTGCTGATGACCAACCCAGAGAGGCTACAGAGAAACAATTCAATATGTTGAAATTATTGGCTGATATGGTGATAGAAAAGCTGGAATCGAGGATTGCGATCAGGAAAACATTTAGCGCTTATGACGACCGTTTACATGTGCTTATCCACGATCTTAAAAACCCCATGACCACCATTTCGCTCCAATCTGAATTATTGGGAAGAATACCCGGTGTTGATGAAAGGGTGTTGACAATTGCAGGAAAAGTAAATGCACAAGCTAAAAGAATGATCGATAACCTGAACGGTATATTAAGCAGCGCACGTAAAGAAACGAACTCTTTTAAGCCTAAAAAAACAGAAGTTGATCTGAAAGAAATACTCGAAGAGGTAAAATTCGATTTAGATTTAATTCTTAAAAGAAAAGCCCTAAATATCTCCATCAATATCGAAAATCCATTAAAAATATTTGGGGATCTGGATAAGCTGAGGGTTATTTTTAGCGAACTGATTAATAATGCAATTAAATTTTCTCCTAAAGGAGAAAAAATTACCATATCTCATCAAATAGCTGAAAATGAAATTACTATTGCGATAAAAGATCATGGTGTTGGCTTAACTGCTGAAGATTTAGATAAAATTTTCCTGAAATTCCCTAGATTGAGCGCTGTAGCTACCGAAAATGAAAATGTTTATGGCTTAGGACTGATTACGGCTAATGCGCTGATAGAGATCCATAAAGGAAAATTGTGGGTAGAAAGTGAAGGAAAAGATTTAGGGACAACTTTTTTTGTATCGCTGCCCATTAAATAGCCTTAAATAAATCACTTAATTTCATTTCTTCAAGCAACACCCTTTCCGGTTTGGCATTTTTATGGTACGACCACTTAATTAACCTGATAAAACCGTTTTCGATCTCAATTCCGGTAATATCGCCATCGCTAAAACAACAACATCCGCTGTTAAAATACCACGGCTTGTATTTGCCAAGGCGTGGCGGCTTATCTTCTTCTCTAATCCTTTTGTGCAATTCTTCATTTAAAAAAGCAAGTTCATCTGTATTTTTATTTTTTTTCGCATACTTTATTTTCACATAAATTCTTTCCAGATGTGTTAATGAAGCGAAAACTGGCTGGTGCGTATGCCCGGTTATTAAAGCCATATTCTGTTGCTCCGCTATCCAGCTGTACATCATTGCATTATGTGCAGTTTTAAGCTGATTATCGTAAGCTGGCGTATTGGGATTAATTTGAAGGTAAGCTTGTAAAGGTGCCCAGATGGTGCTCACAAACCACTTGCTAAACCAGTTTCCATCGCTTTGTAAATCACCCTGATGTCCGTGAGTGAGGAAAATATCAAATTGCCTTACTTCCATTTTCATTCTCAATATAGCACCCTCATAAATTGGGATTTTCTTCCCATAGATCCTGTTGAGGTTAAAACCTGCCAAAGGATCATTGTCCCAATACAGATCGTGGTTTCCAAATATTTTGGTAAAGCGATTTTTAGCGATAAAAGTTTTCTCTGCTTCAAAAGTATCTTTATTATGCCTGATTACCGATTCCAGTAAATTCTCCCAGAGTTCTTCACTGTCGCCTAAATTGATGTAATGAAAATCATGTTGATTGTAATGCTCAAGCGCTTTTAAATAGTTTTTTTCTGCGAGCGTAAAGTCGTCGGCATAATCGCGGGCACCCTTGTGCTGGTCGGATAAAATGATGAATTTATCGGCATCGGTAATTTCAAAAATCAAACCACGTTTCCCGGGTTCCTGATTAATGGTTTTGTAAAGCTTACTTAAGGCATTGTGAATGCGTGCACGGTCGGGCCTCGAACCAAACTTATTCGACATGCGGATGATCCAGGAACTAAATAGGCGTTGTAAGAATTTCCGCATGTATAAAAATGGAGCTTTACGATTAATGAAGTTTATAAATTAACAAAAAATATTGTTAATCGTTTTTCTTGTTGCGTCATTCCCAATCAAGTTGGGAATGACGAGCGACTTAGAAATTCTTGTATTCTGGATGGAAAATTAAACTGTTTTATTTCTGTATTTCCATGATTTCCATAGTAAAATTAGTTTTATCAAATACATTTTACTAAATTTGTTAGTATTGAAAAGATCAGGAAACGCAGACTTACCCCTACACTATGGCCATGTACCACCGTGGCTTGCTACACGTATGGCAACCCTTGGCCTTGCAATAACTGAAGCCATTATTTTAGAATATGGAAAAGCAGAGGTGATACGCCGCTTAAGCAGTCCATTTTGGTTTCAAAGTTTGGGAGCCGTAATGGGTATGGATTGGCATTCGTCTGGCATTACCACTTCAGTAATGGGCGCTTTAAAGAAATCCATCAATCCACTATCTAAAGAACTGGGCATTTATATCTGTGGTGGAAAAGGAAAACACAGCAGGGAAACCCCAAACGAGCTGTTAAGAATAGCCGACAAAACGGGTTTAAATGGTACTGAACTTGTCCGGGCAAGTAAATTGAGCGCCAAGGTCGACAATACAGCCATTCAGGATGGTTTTCAACTATACCTTCATAGTTTTATTCTAAGTAGTGATGGCGATTGGGCGGTAGTACAGCAAGGCATGAGCGATAGCAGTTCGACGGCAAGAAGATACCATTGGCATTCTGAAAATTTAAAATCGTTTGTAGAAGAACCACATACGGGTATTTGTGGTATTAATCAGGGTAAAATTTTAAACCTGACTTCAAATGATGCAGACAAAACCCGACAAAGCATGATGAGCATCACAGCCGAATCGCCAACGCGTATGCTGGGTGAAATACAAAATTTGGTATTGCCTAATCATCATGATGTGAGATCGAAAGATATAGACTTAAAACGCCTGGGAAGTATTTTATGGCTGGCACAGGAAAAGAAACCCAATGATTTTGAGGAATTGCTGTTGCTTGAAGGTATGGGCCCAAGAACATTACAATCAATGGCTTTAGTGAGTGAAGTAATTTATGGTACACCCTCACGGTTTACTGATCCAGCCCGTTACTCTTTCGCCAATGGCGGAAAAGACGGACATCCGTTCCCGGTACCCGTAAATGTGTACGACGAAACGATAAAAGTTTTAAGAAACGCGGTAGAAAAGGCAAAAATAGGCAACTCGGATAAGCAACAGGCAATAAAATCGTTGCATCAAATTGCACGCAATGCGGAAAAAGATTTTGTACCCAATATGGATTTTGAAAAGGTTATCCAAAAAGAAAGGGCTGATAGCTGGAAATACGGAGGCAGAACAATTTTCGGAAAAGAAAAGCCACCAGGTAATGAGCAGTTGAAGCTGTTTTAAAAATTGATGGAAGAAGTGATATGTAAGATGGGGATCAAATAACCAAAGTTCAATGATCAATGCCTGGCGTATTAGAATCTACCGATAAATTCTTAATGTCCTTAATTTCTTAATGGTCAGGAAAACGGAATTAAGTCAGGAGTCAGATGTCCGAAAGTCCGAGCATATGGAGCAGAGAAAAACTATTTCAATCAAGCTTTGTGCCTTTGTGGTTAAAAAGAATAGCCACGGAGGCTCAGAAAACACTGAAGATTAAACGCCTTGGCTATCAACTATAAAACCATGATCCATCGACCTAAAAACAACTACTCTTAAAACCTAGGGCAAGGCACTTTAAAACCCTTAAAATTATTATGCCGGTAAATGAAAGACAGTTCATAAGTACGTGGTGTAGCGCTTAATAATTTACTCCCGTAAACCGTATAATTCATTCCGGCGCTGATATTTCCCATGGCCACGCCAATATAGGGATAAAATGAAGCTTCGTTAAATTTGTACCACATGCCAAAATTCAGCTTCATTTTGGTTTCATCGCCAGGTTTGAGTCCTAAAACAGTTCCAAAAATCACATCCCTGTTATTTTTTTGGGCATTGTAAACCCCTGTTACATTTAAATCTACATTGTTGTTTAGAAGATAAAGCAAACCAAAATTAACGGTTTTCCGTGCTGAAACAATATCGGTACTATTACTTAATAGCGCTTCCTGAGGCTTTGTAAGGTGATATTGCGCATAACCAACGGCAAAACTCCAATAATCGAAGCTGGCGGCAAAATTGGCACCAATATTCAGGTCGAAATACGATGTTTTATCATTTTTTAAATCAAGATAATTGGGCATCGAACTATTAAAACCTCCCTCACCATTATATTGAGAAGCAAAAGTAAGTTTATTATAATCCAAATACTTCGAGACATATGAAACCTGTGGCGCCAAACCGAATTTAAACCGGTGCTCCTCATCCATATACTGATAATAAGAAACACTGGCACTGATGTATTGCGATTTTAAGGCTTTATTTAAAGATTCATCAAACAATCCACTCAATCCCAGGCTGAAATAGCTATTGATGAAATTTTCATCTTCAACCAATTTCAAATCGCCCGAAACACTATAGGTATTGTAGGGATCGCCAAGATTACCCCATTGTTGCCTGGTATTGGCAGCCACACGATAATCGCCATCAAAAAAGCCTGTAAATGCCGGATTTAAAGTTAAAGGAGCCGCGAAGTATTGCGAAAACTTCGGGTCTTGTGCCGAACAGCATATTGTAGCCAGGCACAAAAATAAAATGAGTAGCGGTCTGTGCATTATAATATGAGTATAGTTTTTCCTTTTGATTGAAATTTACCTCCAAATGTGTCAATTCCTTCTGCAAACCACGAAAAGGTTTCTAAAGGCTGCATTTGGCTTTTAAACTGCCCGTCCCAGCCCCCATTGGCTAAAGTGTCACTCTGATAAACCAATATCCCCCATTTGTTGTACACCTTAAAGCTGATCAGTTTCTGGATGCTCACTAAAAATGGATATAAGCGGTTATTGGTATCTTTTTGAGGGGTAAATGCGGTTGGAACAACAATTTTGGGCTGAGGCAGAATGTCTACTTCTATCGGAGCAGAAGTTATACATCCATTTTCGTTCTGGATAGAAATGTAATAAACTCCTGCCTTGTTCACTTTTGTGGGATCAGCTATGGGACGTTTTAAATAGGCATCTTCAAAATAGCCAATCTTTACGAAGGCACTGCTTCCTTTGGTAATTTCTGATGCTGTTAAATCTACAAAACCATTATCAAAAACTGCTTTTGGTTTATGCAGCACGATGATTGGAGCGGTATTAAAATTCACCTGTATTTTACCCGTAGTAAAACATCCTCCAACATTTGCAGCTTTAATGTAGTAAGTGCCAGCTTTTGCAATTGCTTTAGGAAAAGTAATCTTATTGGTTAGTGCCTCATCGTAAAAAAATGAATAGTTTAAACCTGTTGTTGAACCAGCATAAAGCGCTGGATTAGTAATATCTACTTTATCAGGAAAACAAGCCAGCTCAGGATTTTTAACATGAAGCACAGGCAAATCATTGATCACAACCTCTATTTTATCACTAACCATGCATCCTTCAGCATTAATTGCCTTTACATAATAAGTTCCCGGTTTTTCAATATGTGATGGGTCGGTAAGCAGATCACTCAATTCCTGATCCTTATAAAAACTGTACTTAAAGCTTACATCACTCCCTGAAAAGAGATTGGCTGAAGTAATATCTACTTTTCCCGGAATACATACAGGTTTGGGATTGGTCACTTTTAAAACGGGCTTATCCTTAACAGTTACATCAATAGAGATGATTTTACTGCAACCGATTTGGTTGGAAAGTTTGATAAAATATCTGCCCGTTTTATTGATGTGCTGTGGATCGGAAATGACTTTCGTAGCTGCCTCATCTAAAAAATAAGATCGGCTAATCCCTTCTAAAGTACCGAGATATAATGCTGAATTTGTAATGTCGACACTTTCCGAGTAACAAACCGCATCTGGATTTTTGGTACTGATGTTTGCCGCGTTGAATATCGAAATATCGATTGGAACCACACTTTCGCAGCCTTTATTATTGGTTCCTTTAATGTAAAAAGTTTTATCTGCCACTATTTTAACCGGACCATTTATAAGCTTGGTTAAATCTTTATCTTCATAAGCCAGATAAGTAAAACCTTCAGATTTGTTGAGAATATATTTCGGATCTAAAAGGTCAATTTCAGCACCTTGGCATACCACATCTTTCTTTAAAACCTTAAGCTCATAATCTATCCCATGAATTACTGTACTTACTGTGCTAGGGCAGCCAAAACCTGTATAAGGAACTAAATCAAGCAAAATGCGAGAGCCATCGGCAGGTTTTGGTTTAATATTAATCGACTGTTCGGAACCATATTTTATTGACCGGTCTGCACTATACCAGTTATAAGTTTGGTAACCACTCGGGCCTGATAAACTAACCGCATCGGCACTGGCACAATAAGTATTGCCGGTAACTAAATCTCCATATACATTATTGATATCTACATAAGCATAGCCAAAATGCTGCCCCCTCGAACAATCGGTACTGATAAATTCGATAAGCAGTTGCTTGCCCTGATAGCCGGATAAATTAATGGTTACGGGCGACCAATCTTTATAAATAACACTTTCGTATGCTGCTGATTTTTTGAAGCCTGGCAATGATGAAGTAGCCACATATTCAAATGATGCACATGGAATGTATTCATTCTTCTCCACATCTTTTATTCTGGCAATAAACCGGGGTTGTTCAAAGGGTTCGTGATCGGGATCTTCTAAAACAACCGCATATTGATAGGTTAATGTAAATTCCGGCCGATCGGCTGGAACAGTCATCAGGTATGATATTCCATCAATCTGTGCACCGGTAACATTGTTTCCAAGCTTAACCGAATAGTTTCCGCCAGAAGGTGGGATCAAATGAAAACCACCATAAGGATCTACGAGGTTTTTGTTACTAATAATGGTATGCCTTCCCGAAATTGGTTTGGGTACTTCATTCATCGTGACTACATTCTGATTATTTTCGATTGCAATAGAGCCTGCATAAATCTTCCAGTTCTGAAAATTTCCATTTTCAAATCCGATATTCTCCGGAGAGGATTGCGCACATAATTTAGATGGCATAGCAAAACTTGCTATAAGCAACATCAGAAACAATCGATTTAACAACGGGATGATTTTAAACAGTTATGATATAAAAATATCGTTTTAGTATGTTCAGCGCTTTGGTGTCAAGATAAAGCAGCGTTTTTTTACACGAAACCCGATACCAATAAATGAGTATAATAAACCATTTACTTTCACCGAATTAATAGAATACAATAACTGTAATCAACTGATTTTTAAGCCTATTTAAATTATCCTAGTCTATCCTACAATAAATTATTGTACTCATTTAATCTGGATTTTTAGAGGCTTATGAGCTGATGAAACATGTGGTTTTTTACATGAAATGACTGTAAGTTATTCATACAATTGTCATTTATACGCGTTAAAGTATGTTTAAGCAGTCTTTGAAGTATATAAAAACAAAGACAACTATAATTTGTTAATCTAAATCAATTAAGAATATTATTATGGAAAAGCTATATACGGCTGAAGTAACAGCTACTGGAGGAAGAGACGGACACGTTAAATCGAGTGATGGAATTTTAGATTTCGATTTAAGAAAACCAAAAGAACTGGGTGGACAAGGTGGTGCAACCAACCCTGAAGAATTATTTGCGGCAGCATGGGGACCGTGCTATTTAGGTGCCTTAGGTTCTATAGCCGAACGCGAAGGTGTTGATGTTAGCGAAGCTAATGTTAAGGTATTGGTTTCGTTTAATAAGGATGGGAATTCATTTGCGCTTTCGGCAGATCTGGATGTACATATCCCTGGAATCTCTCATGAAGAAGCACAATCCTTAGCCGATAAAGCACATAGGGCCTGCCCATATTCTAAAGCGACAAAAGGAAATATAGAAGTAAGGGTAACTGCAGTATAAGGTGTCATAGCTGTTTACCATTCAATTTTGTGGCTGAAAGAAATATCTGGAACCACAAATGGTCCGAAACAAAAAAGTCCCGGTTTTAATCGGGACTTTTTCATGAGTTAACATTTAGTCTTAATGAATTATCATCAAAAAGACTTCACTCCCGCTTTAGTCGGCCTATCAAGAAGGAAAACCTTGATTCGTAAAATTCATATTTTTACCTATCTTGGCTAATATTTAGCTCTTAGTATAGTTGCACAATCCCTGGTGCATAAATTTAATATCCCAATTTTTATTTATTAACCTGAACGTCTTCTTTAGAAGATGTGACTGCGATTATACGAATATCGGCGTTCACCGGTATCGCTAAAGTTATTTTTGCGTGAAAAAATAACGGAAATTTTCTAAACAAATTAATATTAAAAAATGAGATTAACTAAAATGTCTAAAACTATTGTTCTTGCAGCAACAGTGTTTTTCGCAGCATGCAGTGGTAAAAATACCGAATTGGAGAAAGAATTATCAGCAGAACATTTAAAACTGGAAAGCGAACACAAAACCTTAGAAGAGGCTCATGCCAAATTAGAAACCGGCCATGCCGAATTTGCTAAAATTCATGGAGAATTAAAAGAAGCAGCGAGCAATAAACATGCTAAAATTGAAGCTGAGCATGGTAAATTACTGGCAGAACATACGCAATTAATTGAAAAGCATGCCGAGCTTATTAAGTTACATGCTGATTTGGAAAAAGAACATGCTGCTGGCGGAAATAGTGATGAGCAAATTAAAGCTGACCATGATAAAATGAAAAAGGAAGACGAGCAGCTGATGGAAGAGCATAAAAAAATTGAGGCTGAGCATAAATTGATTACAGAACAGGATCAAAAAATAAAGCAGGAAGATAAAATAAAATAATAAATAAAAAACGCAGGCTATTAGCCTGCGTTTTTTATTTGATTTCGTTATATTTTTAATTAAACAGCTTCTTCTGCAACTCTTGTATTCGCCGGGCGGCCATTTTTAAAGGCATCGCGGGTTTTTAAGCCTAATAATTCAAACATCGCCATATCATCTACAAAAGCAGGATTTGGCGTAGTTAATAATTTATCGCCTGCAAAAATAGAACTTGCGCCTGCCATAAAACAAAAAGCCTGCTCTAAAGTACTCATCTCATTTCTACCTGCGGATAAACGCACTACTGAGTTTGGCATAACAATACGCGCTGTAGCAATCATCCTTACCATATCCCAGATTGGAACACGTGGCTGATTTTCTAATGGTGTTCCTTTTACCGGAACCAAAGCATTAACCGGCACCGATTCAGGGTGTTTTTCCATGTTTGATAAGGTCTGCAACATCGAAACACGATCTTCGACCGTTTCACCTAAGCCGATAATACCTCCGCTACAAACTGTTAATTTCGCTTTACGTACGTTTTTGATGGTATTTAAACGGTCATCATAAGTTCTGGTTGAGATGATGCGTTTATAATCGTCTTCCGAAGTATCAATATTGTGGTTATAAGCATATAAACCAGCATCAGCTAAACGTTGTGCCTGACTTTCGGTAAGCATACCCAAAGTACAGCAAACTTCCATATCCATATCATTAACAGCTTTAACCATTTCAATTACACGGTCAAAATCGCGGTTATCGCGTACTTCGCGCCATGCAGCGCCCATACATAAACGTGATGCGCCACCTTCTTTAGCTTTAACTGCAGCACTAACCACCTGGCCAACCTGCATTAAAGGCTGTACTTCTAATTCGGTATGGTAACGGGCAGCTTGCGGGCAATATGAACAATCTTCGGCACAACCTCCGGTTTTGATTGAGATTAATGAACTTACCTGAACTTCATTGTAATCTTTATTTTCCCTGTGGATGCTAGCAGCTTCATAAACCAGATCCAAAAATGGCCTGTTGTAAATTTCGTATATTTCTTCTTTTGTCCAATCGTGTTTTGTTGTTTGCATGTGGATCAGATTTTACAGATTTAATTTTATTCGTCTTAGTTAATTAACAGGTGCTGTATCCAGTCTTTCGGATAAAGATACCGAAATCCAAAAATCAAGCAGATCCTGATTATAGTAAAAGTTTACTGGCCAATCCTAAAATTAACAGGAAACCAAAAACGTCGGTAAAAGTAGTAATAATTATAGATGATGCAATGGCAGGATCGATACCTACCCTTTTTAAAATAAGCGGGATACCTGCACCGGTGATGCCTGCAATGATCAGATTACCCGTCATAGCCAGGAAGATAACTAAACCAAGCATCGGGTTTCCATCGAAAAAGAAAGCAAAAATAAATACGATTAATCCGTTAGATGCACCGTTGATTAAACCTACAGTAAACTCTTTTAAAACAGTTCTGTAAGCTTGTTTATCTGTTAAATCGTAAAGTGAAATACGCCTCACGGTTACAGCAAGCGCCTGGGTGGCCGCATTTCCGCCCATTCCGGCAATAATGGTCATGTAGGCTGCTAAAGAAGGGATCAATTTAATGGTCGGATCGAAATAACGCACTACCGATGAAGCTAAAAAAGCCGTACCGAGATTGATAATCAACCAGGGCAAACGCGATTTCACCGCTTCTACCCAATTACCACTTAATTCTTCATCTTCTGATACCCCTGAAATTTTCAAGATATCTTCGGTACTTTCTGCCTCCATTACATCGATCACGTCATCGAAAGTTACCCTTCCCAATAATTTCTGGTGTTCATCTATTACCGGAATGCTGGTTAAGTTATATTGGGAAATCAGGTTGGCTACTTCCTCCTGGTCGGTATCAGGATGAACATAAACGGCATCTATTTTAACCAGTTCGGTTATTTTGGCATTGTGTTTTGCTTTGATGATATCTTTTAACGAAACAATGCCTTTAAAAATCTCCTCGTCATCTACCACGTAAATGGTATAAAACTCCTCCATTTCCTCACTTTGGCGGATGATCTCGTCAATTGCGTCTTTTTTGGTGAGGTTGATGTTTACACAAATCAGTTCTGTGTTCATCAAACCACCGGCGGTTTTTTCGTCGTAGGTTAAAAGGTTCCTGATTTCTGAAGCATGATCTTCTGTCAGATCTTCCAGAATTTCTTTCTGCTCGTGGTCTTCCAGTTGCGAAATAATATCTGTTGCATCATCATAATCCAGCTCCTCAACAATTTCGGTACGTTTATCGGGGTGAAGCTCAAAGAGTAAATCCTCCGGATGGGATTCTTCATCCATTTCCGAAATAATTTCGGAGGCGATCTCTGCCGGAAGAAGGTTTATAATATGCCGCTGTTCGGATTTATCCAAACGTTCGAACAAAATCGCGATTTCTGAGGCATGGTATTCCTCTAAAACTATTTTCAAAGTTTCATCACCAGCTAAAATTGCATTTTTAACCTTGAGTACGTCGCTTTTATCTATTTCGAATGACTGCATCTATAACCTAACCAAAACGCCCTAAAGCTACAAATATTAAAAATTGATTTTTTACAATAATTGATTTTTAATGCTAACCATTTACAGTACAATTAAAGTTCTGACATTTTAGATCCTAAATCCATCTTAGCATGTAAAATTCTAGCTATTTCGATTTCTCCATTATCAATTATCAGATAGAAAATGATATGTTCACCAGCTTTGAATCCTAATACATTTTGGTTTGTCTCCTTATAATTTCTACCTATTTCAGGTTTCTTTGCAATCTGAGTACAAAATCCAATCAGTAACTTATAATATTTGTCTGCTTGATTTTCAGACCAAACATCATAAGTGTAATCCCAAATTTCACTTAAATCTTCAAGCGCTTTGTTACTAAGAGAGAACTTAGCCATTTTTCCTCTTTTTGGCTTTCAACATTTCAAGATGTTTTTTCGGATCAAAATCCTTAACCATTCCACTATCAATTCCCACCTGAAGCGCTTCTCTTAAAATTTTGATCTTGTTTTCTTCATCTTCCAATAATCTTAATCCTGCCCGAATAACCTCACTTACATTTTTAAATCTTCCTTCGGAAATTCTTTCATCAACAAAATTTTCAAAATGATCTCCTAAAGCCATAGATGTATTTCGTCCCATTGTTTTAATCTTAAAATATTACTAAAGTTACCAAAAACTGGTACATTTTAAAAATAAAGTTTTATTTAAACCAACCTTTACGCCAAAAATAGATCACCTGTAAAACTGCGATCACTGCCATCACAATCCAGGTGTATAAATAACCATGTGCCGCATATAATTCAGGCATGTTATCTTTCAGTATTTTTCCTGTTGCCGGATCTTCCCTGCTGAAGTTCATCCCGTAAATCCCTGCAATAAAGGTTAATGGAATAAATATGGACGAAATGATAGTCAATACCTTCATAATTTCGTTCATCCGGTTGCTGATGATCGATAAATTCATATCAATATTGGCTGAGGCAATCTCCTTTAACGATTCTATAAAATCAATGATCTGGATGCAATGATCATAAGCATCTTTCATATAGGTTTTGGTCAGATCGGATATTAAAGGACTATCGGTACGGATAATATCATTTAACTTATCCCTTTCTGGCCATGCTACTTTCCTTATGGTAATTAATGATCTTTTAATGGCCTGTGTATCGTACATGATCCTTTTATCAGGATGATCATATAGGCGGTCTTCAATTGCATCCAATTCTTCACCCCAAAAATTCAAAAGCGTAAAATAATTATCTACAATTACATCCATAATGGCATACATCAAATAACTGCTGCCACCGATGCGGATATTACCCTTGCCTATCTCCAAACGTTTCCTAACCGGTTCGAAACAATCAGCATAACTTTCCTGAAAGGTAATTAGTGTCCGTTCTGATAAAATAAAGGAGATCTGATCATTGCAGAGTACATTATCTTCACCTAAATATAGATGCCTGCTTACTGAAAAAATATACTTATCATTATCGTATTCATCCAGTTTGGGTCGCTGATATGAACTGGTGATATCTTCAAGCACGAGCCTGCTAATGTCCAGTTTAGCATATAAGGTTTCAAATATATTGGGATCAGCCAGGCCTTTGATATCGAACCAGTAATAAAAATCTTTGTTCTCAATCAGTTTATCAATGTTATTGATATTTTCCAGTTCGGTTTTCTTATAACTTTTATCATTATAAGTATGCAATACAATGAGCGGCTTTAACGCCTCTTCATCAATGGCGTACAAACCCGGGCTGGTACCAGGGGCAGGAACTTTATAGTGTTTATGGCGATTGCGTGGCTTGTTTTTTCCCATATGTTACAAATATAGCCGGGCCTGTGGCCCCTGGTTAAATAACAGATCAACAATACTTAAGTTGGGTAAGAATTGATGTTTATCTTCAAAAACCTGATAATATGGCTTATTGTTTACAATATCTTCCTGTTTTTTAGGGTTCATAATGGAACGGAAATCCAATTCTGGTTGGATATTATCAAAATACTCGCTCGTTACCTCAAAACTTTTATTCAATTTTAGTTTTTTGTTCAGCCACTCTAAAAGTTCGAAATTATAATCGAACAGAAATTCGAACTTGTTTTGGTAAAAGCGTGATAGTTCATCTTCGTAAAACTCGAAATAAGCAGAACTCCTGTAGCAACTTTCTAAACTCAACCAATGTAAACGCTGCCAGTTAAAATCGTAACTAATCCGTACATCCTTCATTTTCGTATGTGTTTTAGCACCCTTAACCACAGGGACGGTAATATCCAATTTGCCATTAGGCGAATAAATACTGGCCCTGTTACGGTAAGTCTGCTTTGCTAAATGTTCATGTTTTTCAATTAAAAAATCTTCCCCAAGCTTTTGCAATAAACTAAAATAACCTACTGGTGGAAGATAAAATAATGGAAGTATAGCTGTATTCTGCATTTGAAAATTTATGTTTGTAGCTGAAACGTTTTAAAAATAATGATTAAAAGAGGGATTGCGCACATTGGCGTATTTTTTTTATACCTGTTGTCGCTGCTCCCCCTGCCTTTGCTGTTTTTTTTTGCAAGATTACTATATTATCTGCTTTATTACGTTATAGGCTATCGAAAAAAAGTTGTCAGACAGAATTTAACCCACTCTTTTCCAGAAAAATCTGTCACTGAAATTAAAGCTATAGAGAAAAAATTCTTCCTGTACTTAGCCGAACTTATTTTTGAAATCATCAAAATGACCAGTATTTCGAAAGCTGAAACGTTAAAAAGGGTAAAGTTTACAGGCTTGGAACAATTGGAAGTTCATTTTAAAGCCGGAGAAAGTGTACTGGCCTGTACAGGCCATTATGGCAACTGGGAATTAGGCACTTTAGCACTTGGCTTGAGCATTTCGGCTAAAACCATGGTTATTTTTAAACCCATCAAAAATAAAATTTTCGAAACCTGGTTCGATTGTATGCGCACCAGGTATGGAAACATTTTCATTGCTATGCGACAAACGCTACGCGGCATGGCGGCTTACAAAAATGAACCTACGCTTTTGTGTTTTGCGAGCGATCAGTCCCCTACCAGAGAAGAAACCAAATATTTCGTAGACTTTCTGCATCAACCTACTGCAGCACTTTTAGGTGTAGAAAAAATTGCAAAATCTACCAAAAGACCGATATATTACTTTAAGGTAAATGTGGTAAAAAAAGGTTATTACCATATAGAAGTGTTGCCCATGTGCCTCGAACCTGCTAAAATGGACGAATTTGAGATTACTGACCTGCACTTTAAATTTTTAGAAAACATTATAAAAGAACAGCCACAATACTGGCTCTGGAGCCATAAGCGCTGGAAATTTAAACCCGAATAAAAAGAATGAACCCATCAGTAGCCGTTGTAATTTTAAACTGGAATGGAAAAGCGTATTTAAAGCAGTTTTTACCCGGAATTTTGCTTTCCGAATATGATAACCTACAAATTGTTGTGGGCGATAATGCCTCAACAGATGATTCAGTTTCATTTTTGCAAGAAAATTTTCCAACTGTTAAAATTATCCAAAACGATCAGAACTATGGATTTGCAGGAGGCTACAATAAAGTTTTAGAACGTGTAGAGGCCGATTATTTCATTTTGCTCAATTCGGATGTCGAAGTTGTTCCAAACTGGATTAAACCTATCATTAGCCTAATGGAAAGTGATGCCCAGATTGCAGCTGCACAGCCTAAAATTAAATGGCAACTGAACAAAAACCAGTTCGAATACGCAGGAGCTGCCGGAGGTTATCTTGATATTTATGCTTTTCCTTTCTGCCGTGGAAGGCTTTTTAATGTTTATGAGTTTGATAACGGTCAATATAATGAACAAAAAGAGGTATTTTGGGCTAGTGGAGCTGCTTTTTTTATTAAAAGCAAATGCTGGAGAGAAGCTGGTGGATTGGATGCCGATCTTTTCGCCCACATGGAAGAAATAGACCTATGCTGGCGCTTAAAAAACCTGAACTACAAAATTATGTATTGTCCGGATGCTGAAGTGTATCATGTTGGCGGCGGAACTTTACAGACGGAAAATCCATTTAAAACTTACCTCAATTTCAGGAACAACCTCATCATTATGCAGAAAAACCTCCCTGCAGGTGATGCAATTTTCAGGATTACCATCCGAATGTTTATCGATTTTATTGCCTGGTTGCACTTTTTACTCACCGGAAAACCAAAATTCACCATGGCAGTAACTAAAGGACACTGGCATTTTCTTAAATCCTTATCAAAAACAAATAAAAAAAGAAAATTGATTCAAAAAGAGTACGCCAAACATACCGGTGTATACAATAACAGCATTGTTTGGGCATTTTTTATTAAGAAAATTAAGTATTTTTCGAAGTTGAAATAAGGGTTTCGTCATTTCCACAGATTATTTTTTTTAAAAAAGGAATGATGGTAACAGGTATAGTCGAATCGTCATTTCGACCCCAGTGGATAAATCTTTTAACATACCCTATAGATTTCTCCATTTCGCTTAGCAAATACTAACAGATTCAATAGGAAAGTTCATCATTGCGAGAAGGTATGATAGCCTGCCCCGACTTTTTGGGGAAGTAATCTTTCATACTTGAAAGCCATGCTACAAAGATTGCTTCAGCCCATGAAAAATTGGCTTCGCAATGACGATCACCTGTAAACTAAAATTTTGAGTGCTGTCAGATGTTACCATCTGACAGTTTAATATCAGAATAGATTAAACCAATAAACTTTCGATCGCCAAACGGTAACCTTTCATTCCAAACCCTGTTAAAACACCCTGACAATTTTTCCCCGTCAACGAAACGTGGCGGTATTCTTCACGGGCATAGATATTCGAAATATGAACTTCAACAACAGGCGTTTTAATAGCAGCAATAGCATCTGCAATGGCCACAGACGTATGCGTATAACCACCAGCGTTAAGCACTACACCATCATAACTGAAACCCACTTCATGCAATTTATTAATAATTTCACCCTCCACATTACTTTGGTAGTATTCAATTTCGATTTCCGGATAAACTGATTTTAATTCTTTAATATAATCTTCAATGCTGGTATTTCCGTAGATAGATGGCTCACGAACACCCAATAAGTTTAAGTTTGGCCCGTTAATAATTTGTATTTTCATTGTCTGTTGTAACGTTAAATGTTGTAACGTTGCAATGTTATAAAAAATCTCATATAAAAGCATGCTTTGGCCATCATATATTAAAGGGTTTAAGTCGTATTTAAAGCTGGAGCGGTCATTATCCGGTAATTCTGTTGAAGCTTATCTAAACGATATTGGCAAATTGACACAGTATTTTCAATCCTTAAATGAAGAGCCAAAACTGACAGACATAACCATAACTAACTTAAAATCTTTCATTTCATGGTTAAATGAACTGGGCATGCTGGCAAGTACACAGGCCAGGGTAATATCGGGACTGAAAGCTTTTTTCTCCTACTTATTGCTTGAAGATGTAATCAGTAATGATCCTACCGCATTATTGGAAGCACCCAAACTGAGTCGAAAATTACCTGACACGCTTAATATCCACGAAATTAATGAGCTGATTGCTGCAATAGATGCTTCAAAACCAGAAGGGATGCGCAACAAGGCCATTATGGAAGTATTGTATGGCTGTGGCTTACGTGTTACCGAGTTAACAGAACTCAGAATCTCCAGCTTATTTCCTCAGATCGAATTTATCAAAGTAATTGGAAAGGGAAATAAAGAGCGTTTGGTACCCATTGGAGGTGTAGCCTTAAAACTGCTTGACATTTACATTAACGAAGTTAGGGTGCATGCAAACATTAAAAAAGGAAACGAGGATTTTATATTCCTAAACCGCTTTGGGGCTAAGCTCTCACGGATTTCTATTTTTAACCTGATTAAAAGCCTCGCGTTAGCCACCGGATTAAAGAAAACGATTAGTCCGCATACTTTTAGGCATTCTTTTGCTACGCATTTAATTGAGGGCGGCGCCGATTTGCGCGCAGTTCAGGAGATGCTGGGCCATTCGAGCATTACCACCACAGAAATTTATACACACATTGATAGAGATTATTTGAGAGAGGTAATTACGCAATTTCATCCGAGGGCTTAGTTGTTGATGGTTTTTAGATCATGGTTAATGGTTAAGGTGCCTACCCAAAGCGATAATTTTCCATGTTTTCCAAGCATCTGTGGCCATTTTTTTTACCAAAAAGGCACGAAGACACAAAGTTGGATTTAGTGTGTCCTCATTCGCATCATATCTTCAGACTTTCGGACCTCTGACTTCCGACTATTCTTCATCATATCTCCGCTCTCACCATCCTATCCTTTCCCTGCATATCCTTTCTTAACTCAATATTAATAAAACCTTTATCGTTTAACATATCAACTGTTTCTTTACCTAAATGTTCATTAATCTCAAAGAAAAGCTGTCCATTTGACTTTAAATTGGTTTTAGCAAAATCAGCGATTGCTTTATAAAAAATCAATGGGTTTTCGTCACTTACAAACAAAGCCAAATGGGGTTCGTGTAAAAGTACGTTATTATGCATTTCAATTTTTTCTAAATACCTGATATATGGCGGATTACTTACGATGATATCAAATTTTTCTTCAGATTGAAATGTTAAAATATCTGCGTTAATAAAATTGATATCTACACCAATTTGCCGGGCATTTTGTTTTGCAACTGCGATAGCATCAGCAGACACATCTAATGTAGCTACCCGGATGTTCGGTAGGTGTTTTTTAAGGGTGATTGGTATACAACCGGAGCCGGTTCCGATATCTAGTAGACTCAGCTTTTTCGGGGGGGCAAAACTGTTAACTGAAAACTGTGAACTGCAAACTGAGATTATCCATTCAACCAATTCCTCTGTTTCAGGTCTTGGTATCAATACATTTTCGTTAACTTTAAAAACCAGACCATAAAAATGAGCTTCTTCTAAAATATGCTGAATGGGTTTTCCGATCTGCAAATCGTTAAGAATGCTCAAAAATTTCTGCATATTAATGAAACTGACATCTGCATCTTTCTGGATCATTAATATACCGGGAGACAAAGCTAAAACCTGTTCAGCAGCCAGGCTAAATAATGTTTTCGCCTCATCGCTTTCGTATAAAGGTGCAAGTTCCAATTTATAATGCTCTTCGAGCGCTCCTATGTTCATGTAAAGCAAAATTACTTATTTGAGATGATAACAAATCTGTTTTGATAAGCCTATGACTCTTTTTTTACTACTTTTGCCCTAATGAGCGATGAATTCTTTATAAAACGCTGTTTGGAACTAGCCGCCTTAGGTATGGGCAACGTAAGTCCGAACCCAATGGTAGGCTGTGTAATCGTACTGAATGATAAAATTATTGGCGAAGGTTATCACCAGCAATACGGAAAAGCACATGCAGAACCAAACGCAATAAAAGCGGTATTCGATCAGTATGGAGACGAAGCTGAAAACCTACTCAAGCAGGCCACTGCTTATGTTAGTCTTGAGCCTTGTGCACATTTCGGCAAAACTCCTCCATGTGCAGATCTTTTTGTAAAACACCAGATCAAAAAAGTGGTGATCGGTAATAGAGATCCTTTTTCTAGCGTTGATGGCAAAGGCATCGAAAAACTTAAAAATGCTGGTATTAAAGTTATAAGCGGCATTTTAGATGAAGAATGCCGTTACCTTAACAGAAGATTTTTCACTAGGATACAACAGCAAAGGCCTTACATCATTTTAAAATGGGCAGAAACAGCCAATGGTTATTTTGCAACAAAAGATGGTCATCAAAAGTGGATCAGCGGCGCTTTGGCCAAACGATTGGCGCATCAGTGGCGTACTGAAGAAGATGCCATCTTGATTGGCAAACAGACCGCCATAATGGACAATCCACAGTTAACGTCACGAGAATGGCCAGGCAAAAACCCCATCCGCTTGGTGATTGATAAACACCTCCAGGTTCCGCAATCCAATCATATCTTTAATAATGAAGCGAAAACCATCATTTTCAATGAGGTTAAAACGGATGTTGCAGATCATATCCATTACATCCAAATGGAAGACATGCATTTTTACCTGGCGCAAAAGATTGCTTTCCAGCTTTATTTAATGGATATACAATCGGTAATTATCGAAGGTGGAGCGAATATATTAAATCAGTTTTTATCTGCTAATCTTTGGGATGAAGCCCGTATCTTCACCTCATCAAACAGCTGGACGGATGGCGTTCCTTCACCCACCATAAATGGAAACCTGAAGGAACATATCCAGGTTGAAAATGATAAACTCTCTATCTATATAAACGACATAAATAAATGATTTACATTATCTTAAGCATCTGCTGTAGTGTTACAGTTGCTATTTTATTAAAGCTTGCCAAACGGTACCAGATCAGCATCATCCAGGCCGTTACCGTAAATTACCTCGCTGCATTAACTTTATGTTTTCTTTTCTTTAAACCAGAAATAAAACTGGTTATCCATAGTGCCCCATGGCCAATCTACATCGCTTTGGCGGTACTATTGCCGTCAATATTCTTATTTCTGGCCGCATCTGTTAAAAATCTGGGGATTGTTAAAACAGATATAGCACAACGTTTGTCACTGTTTATTCCCATACTGGCAGCATATTTTATTTTTAAAGAAGATTTTAACGATTATAAAATCATTGGTTTAGCAATCGGTTTTGTAGCCATTATCTTAACCTTTCTTCGTAAATCAGATCAAAAAGAGGGCAAAGGGAATTTATTATATCCTATAATGGTTTTTGTTGGCTTCGGCGTAATCGATGTACTTTTCAAACAGATTGCCCTGTACAAAGAACTTCCTTACACCACCTCACTTTTTACCGTTTTCTGCCTTTCGTTCATTGTATCGCTGCTAATTGTAATCACTATGGTCATTTCAGGCAAAATAAAATTACAATTGGTTAATGTTGTTTGCGGACTAATTTTAGGTCTCTTTAATTTCGGGAACATACTCTTCTACATGAAAGCACATAAGGCACTGGCAGAAAATCCATCTACGGTATTTGCCGCTATGAATTTAGGCGTTATTATTGTTGGAACCCTGATAGGCGTAATTGCTTTTAAAGAAAAGTTAAGTAAACTCAATTATGCAGGAATAGTTTTGGCTATCGCAGCTGTTATCTTTATAACCCTATCGCAAAATGCTGTTCGATGATTCGTATAAAACCATCGAAAATGCTTCAGAAGGTATATTTCGTGATAAAGGCAGCAAATTTATCGCTTATGCCTACCCAATCCGCAGTGAAGAAGAAGTAAAGCCAATTATTATGAACCTGCGGGTTGCAAATGCAAAGGCCAATCATTTCTGTTATGCATATCGTTTAACGCCTAATCGTTCTGTTTTTAGGGTAAATGATGATGGTGAACCTTCTGGTACCGCAGGCAGGCCAATCCTGAACTGCTTATTATCAGAAGACATTACCAATATATTAATTGTAGTTGTACGGTATTTTGGGGGCACTTTATTGGGCGTTCCAGGTTTAATTAACGCCTACAAAAACGCTAGTATAGAAGCCATTAACGCTTCAAAAATTATTAGCAAAACGGTTAATGATGTGTATGAAGCCCATTTCGAATACCTGCAGATGAATGATGTAATGAAATTGAGCAAAGAGGAAAATTTACAGATTTTAGCACAGGAGTTTGACATCAATTGTATCTTAAAATTTGAGGTAAGAAAATCGCAACTCAACCAGGTTTTAAGTAAATTTGATAAAATTGAAGATGTTAAACTAAAATATCTCCACACCATTTAATAACTACAGATGCAGGTCTGCGTTGATCAGTGAAATCTGCGGGAACAAAAAAATGTAAAAAGGGACTAGAACTTATTTTAATAACCACAGATAAAAAGGATCAACACAGATAAATCTGTTTTTACGAGCGAGATCTGCAGGCAAAAACAAACCAAATATGAAAATATCCGAAAGCGACTTAATCATCAATCCTGATGGCAGCATATACCACTTAAATCTTCTGCCCGGAGATATTGCCGATACCGTAATTACTGTTGGAGATCCGGACCGCGTTGGCGAAGTGAGCAAGTATTTCGACCAGATAGAATTTAAAAAAGGTAAACGGGAATTTATAACCCATACCGGTTATATAGGTAAAAAAAGGGTTACTGTACTTTCAACGGGTATTGGTACAGATAACATTGATATCGTTTTTAATGAACTGGACGCACTGGTAAACGTCGATTTCGAAACCCGTGAAATTAAGAAAGAGCTTACCTCACTAAATATTATCCGGGTAGGCACATCAGGAGCTGTACAACCTGATATCCCGATGGGCACTATCTTAGCCTCTTCTCATGGCTTAGGAATGGATGCTTTAATGAATTATTACCTGCAGCAACTATCTGGCGATGAGCAACTTTTAATGGATGACATCAAGATACATTTTGGTCATTTAAAAAACATCAACCCCTACTTAACCGCTGCAGATGAAAGTTTGTTAAATACTATTGGCAAGGACATGGTTCATGGCATTACTGTTACAGCCCCAGGTTTTTACGCTCCACAAGGCAGAATAGTAAGGGCAAAAAATGCAGTTCCTGATTTTATCGGACTTATTAATAGTTTTCAGAGCAACCGGTACCGCATTACCAATTTAGAAATGGAAACAGCAGGGATTTACGCTTTAGCTAAAGTTTTGGGACATAAAGCACTTTCAGTAAATGCTATTTTGGCCAGTCGTGTAAAATTCGAATTCAGTAATGAGCCTAACAAAATTGTAGAACAAGCCATTAAAACGGTTCTGGAAAGGATTTAATTAAGGCGGATTAATCACCAATATAACCTCAGATGTACTAAGATCTCTTAGGTGATAAAAAACAACTGATCGCTATATTTATAAAACGCTAAAATAAACAATCAGAAGAGTCACCAATAAAAATGGAAAAGTCAGATGGTAACATCTGACTCCACTAAAATAGCTCATTATAGCATAGTAAGAGGGCCCGAAATTTCGGGCCTTTTTACTATGCTATTCGTATCTTCTCTTTTACCAGTTCATTTCCTTCTGTATCCAGATAAGTGCAGGTCATTTCTTCCAGATCGGTTACCCATTTCTCCACTCCCGCATCTGCAGCCTGTTTACAAAAAGTAATATAATCTGTTTCACCTTGTTGATGAACTTTTAAAGCATGCTCCAACTTTCCGGCAGAAGATTCTTCATTGATAATTAAAGCTGGATATTCATCAGGACTCACCTGTTGCGCATTATCTTCGTCATCAAAATAGATAGATAAACCATTGCTTACATAAACATCGTTCCGCTTAACACCCAATTCCTTAATTTCTTTTATAAACTGCGGGAAATCTGCACCAGTTTTAATTTTTGATTCTGCTGCCCGGATGTTTTCGATGGTGAACATAATTTATTTATTTAATGAAACTTTATAAATGGTGGTTTGCGTATACAAATCTTCTGGTCTTAATATGGTACTTGGAAATTCAGGGATGTTTATTGCATTGGGGTGATGCTGTGTTTCTACACAAAAAGCACCATAGCTGCCGTAATCCCTTCCGCCCTTACCATTTTTAACATCCAGATACTTTGAGGTATAAAGATGTGCTACAGGTTCTGTTGTATATACGCTTAAAACTAAACCACTTTCTTCTTCAATTGTTTTAGTTGCCAGCGATAAATCACCGTAGATTTTATCCAGAACATAAGTTTGATCGTAGCCCTCTTCCTCATCCCAATCCTGCCCTATCGCTTTAGATGTTGTAAAATCCATGTTTGTGCCTTCAACAGGGATTAATTTACCCGTAACCGAATAATTACTGTCCTGTTCAAGGTAATTTGACGCGAAAATCTGCTGTTTATGGTTTTTAATATTTCCACCATTTGGTGCCAGGTTAAAATAACCATGGTGTGTTAAATTAATTGCAGTAGCCTGATCAGTTTCTGCTTCATAACTTAAAATCAGCTCATCATTTTCAGTAAGTTCGAAAGTAAGATCAATAATCAGATTGCCAGGGAAATTCTCTTCACCATCCACACTTTCGTATTGTAAGGTAACAGATGACTGTTTTCCTTCGCCTACTTCAATAACATCCCAAACTTTTTTGTCAAAACCTTCTATACCACCATGTAAAGTGTCGGTACCTGCATTTTGTGCCAGTTGATAATCTTCTCCATCAATAGTGAAGCGGCCATTTTTAATGCGGTTGGCATAACGCCCTACAATAGCACCTAAATATGGGTAATGAGTTAAGTAATCTGGATTAAGATATTCGTCGAAAATTTCGAAACCCAGTACAATATCCTGCATCTCGCCTTTGGCGTTTTTAACGATGAATTTATTAATAATCGCACCATAATTAAATATTTTAACATAAGTGCCTTTACTATTGGTTAGTTCGATTGCGATAACTTCTTCGCCATCAATAATTTTTCCGGTAGGTATTTGCTGAACGCTCATAAATTGTAACTTAGGGCTTTTGTTTCCTAAACAAACATACTATTATTAATGCTTTTAATAAATATATTTTAGCCAAATGAACATTAACCTTGAGGAAAAATTTGCCGAGCAATACGATAAAAAGTCCGACGCTATATATTTTACACCTGGCCGTGTTAACCTCATTGGCGAACATATAGATTATAACGGCGGTTTAGTAATGCCCTGTGCTATAACCCTTGGAACCTGGTTGGCCATTGCCCCGAATAACGATCACAAATTTAGGTTTAAGAGCCTGAATTTCGAAATTGAAACCACTGTTGAAAGTAATATTCTAAATGAAAAAGACGGTAGTAATTGGGCAAATTACCCTATAGGTGTAATTAATGAAATGATCAGAGATGGGAAAGAAATTACCGGACTGGATTTCTTGTTTTATGGAAATATACCTATTGGATCGGGACTTTCTTCCTCAGCATCAATTGAGATTGCTACGGCTTATGCCTTAAACGATTATTTTAACCTGGGTTACGACCGATTGGAACTTGTTAAGATGGCTAAACGGGTGGAAAATGATTTTATTGGCCTTAACTCAGGCATAATGGATCAGTTTGCTGTTGCTTTTGGCGAAAAAAATAAAGCAATTGTTTTGGATTGCGAGACTTTAAAATATAAATTGGTTGATGTTGACCTCGGCAACTATGTTTTGGCAATCATTAACACCAATAAACCGCGCGAACTGGCCGATTCTAAGTACAATGAGCGTGTTGCAGAATGTCAAACAGCTTTAAAGTTATTGAATGAAGAAATTACACTTCACTACCTTTGCGAACTTAATGCCGAGAAATTTGCACTGCATAGTCATGTAATTACCGATGAAACCATATTAAACCGGGCTACTCACGTGGTAAAAGAAAACGACCGGGTACATTTGGCTGCAAAAGCTTTAAACAGTGGTAACCTTGAAGAATTTGGCCGCTTGATGTACGCTTCGCACCAATCTCTAAGAAACTTGTACGAAGTAAGTGGAAAAGAACTGGATGCTGTGGTAGATTTTTGCACAGATTATGAGCATGTAATTGGTGCCCGAATGACGGGTGCAGGGTTTGGCGGATGTGCCATCGCTTTATTGGAAAAAGGTTACGAAGAAGATTTTGCAAAGTATTTAACAGATTATTATGTAGCTAAAATTGGTTATCATGCAGCCATTTATATCAGCGAAATTGGTAGTGGCCCAACTAAGCTATAAAAATATTAACCACAGATGAACATCGATAAATACAGTTCAGAAATTATATCCAATTGGTGTAATCCTTCCATCTGTGAAATCATTCTAAAAAATAATGAGAAAATTAAAATTAGACGAGTTAAACCGTCCGGATATTGAAGCGTTTAAGGCACAGGAAAAGTTGCCTGTTGTAGTGGTTTTGGATAATGTGCGTAGTATGCACAATGTAGGTTCCATATTCCGTACTGCTGATGGCTTTGCCTTAGAAAAAGTGATTCTTTGTGGCATTACTGCACAGCCACCACACCGTGAAATTGAAAAAACAGCCTTAGGTGCCACCCAATCTGTAGATTGGATTCACTATACAGATACTTTGCAGGCTGTTGATGCACTAAGTGCTTTAGGTTATGAAATTATTGCTATTGAGCAGGCTGAAAATAGCACAATGTTAAATACCTTTCAACCCGATCCAAATAAAAAATATGCACTGATTTTCGGAAATGAAGTTGATGGCGTGAGTGATGAAGTAATGGCAAAAATTGATGAGTGTATCGAAATCCCACAATTCGGAACAAAACATTCGTTTAATATCGTAATTTCTGCCGGGATTGTATTCTGGGATTTCTTTGCTAAATTAAGATTGTAATCATCTATTTTTCACCACAAAGAGCAAGGAGAAAAAACACAACGGACACAGCGTCGATAGAAATAAAAATCTGAAAAATTATTCAGTGTTTCCATGCCTCCGTGCTTCTTTAAACTTCAGAAATGGAAAATTTGTTATTAAAAAAACTTCAGGTAAAATCAGGCTATATAGTTAAGGTAATTGATGCGCCTGAATATGCAGCAGCTATATTTGGTAACATTCCATTTGATATTGCCTTTAAATACGATGAAGAAGCAGATTTTAACGCATTAATTACCTTTACTGTAAATAAAGATCAGCTTCACCAACAGATTAAAAACAATCTGAAGCATATTAATGCTAAAACCATTTTCTGGGTAATTTATCCCAAAAAATCCTCAAAAATCAAATCCGATCTTGATCTGATGAAGAGTTGGGAAGAACTGAATACTTTTGGCTTAACACCTTGCGCCTCTGTAGCTGTTAATGAAACATGGACTGCCTTACGCCTAAAACTCATCGACGAAGTAAAACCATCAGGAATGAGAAACGACCATATAAAAACTAACCCATATGGTGAATATATAGATCCGGTAAATAAAATCGTTAAACTTCCTGATGATTTACAAGCAATTTTGATTGATCATCCCCA
The DNA here is from genome assembly GCF_000633455.1 of Pedobacter jeongneungensis. GTDB lineage: Bacteria > Bacteroidota > Bacteroidia > Sphingobacteriales > Sphingobacteriaceae > Pedobacter > Pedobacter jeongneungensis_A. The sequence continues at coordinate 97,333 of NZ_AYMG01000019.1, read as the reverse complement.
GGCTTTAGCCTATTTTAACCAGCTTGCCTATAGCCATCGGAAAGAATATGTACTCTGGGTACTTTCAGCAAAGCAAGAAAAAACACGTATTAACAGAATCGAAAAAACGTTGGATATGCTGTTAAACGATAAAAAAAATCCTTCAGACAAATAGAATTTCAACTATTAAAAAATGATCCCAAAACCTGTTTTGTATAGAAAACTATACAAAAACTCCTTCAATCTATATCGTTAAGTAACTTTTTTGTGAAATAAATTTAACATGCTAATCTTCTGATAACATGCTATTTGCATAAAAAATATAGTATTTGGCAAGATTTTTTCTTAGTCCATGCAAAACAGTACGATAAAAAAACTGTTAAGACACTAATATTTAAAAAATAGAAGAACATGAATACGAGAATTACAAAATCAACAATGTTGGTTGCACTATTAGGTTTATCATCACAATTGTTTGCCCAGGAGACACCAACTACAACAAGTACCACAACAGGTACAAGATTTGGAGAAAAATCTTTCCGTACCTGGAGTGTAGGTGTACATGGCGGAATTTTATCTCCTAATACTATCTTCGGATCAGGAAGTGTTAGAGCAAAAGAATTTAAAAGTATCGGTTACGGTGCAAATGTTAGAAAACAGATTTTACCATCATTAGGTTTACAAGCAGATTTCTTAAGAGGAAACATTAAATCTACGAATGGAACTACCGATTTTCAACAAAGCGTTGAATGGTCTGGAGCATTAACAGCTGTTTTTAACGTTGCCAATATCAACATTAACAACGAAAACGCAGTTTTAATTCCATACTTAAAAGGTGGTGCGGGTTACATGTCGTCTGACTACAGCACAAGTGGTGCAATTGTAAGCGAAAGTAAAGGCAGAGAAGGTTGGTTTATCCCGGTTGGTGCAGGTGTTAAATTAGGTGTTGCAAAAGGAATCAACATTGATTTAGGTTATGATGTTAATTTCATCAAATCTCCTGAATCTTTACCAAAAAGCAGATTTGCTTATGCTCACGCAGGTTTAGAATTTGCTTTGGGTAGTGCAGACAAACCTCAGTTGCAAAATTATAGCGCATTAGCTAACTTACGTAAACAAAGTGCTGAAGAAAGTTCTGAATTAAGAAGAGCGCTATCAACTGCTGAGCAAAATGCACAACGTGATAGAGAGCAATATGCTAAAGATCTTGGTGATGACGATAACGATGGTGTAGCAAACAAATTTGACAAATGTCCAGGTACTGCAGCTGGTACTGTTGTTGATGGTTCAGGATGTCCTTTAGCAGCTCCAAAAACGATCATTAAAGAAACTACAGTAATTACTGAAGCAGACCGTAAAGTAGTTAGAGATGCAATTTCTAACTTAGAATTCGATTTAGGTAAATCAACTATCCGTTCTAAATCATTCGCTACTTTAAACCGTGTTGCTGGTTTATTGGTAGAGAAAAACTTTAGCTTGAAATTAGCTGGTCACACTGATAATACTGGTGGCAGAGAGTTAAACTTACGTTTATCTAAAGACAGAGCTGAATCAGTAAAAGCTTACTTAGTTTCTCAAGGTGCAAATGCATCAAGAATTGAAGCTACAGGTTACGGACCTGATCAACCAATTGCAACAAACAAAACTGCAGCTGGTCGTCAACAAAACCGTCGTGTAGAGTTTACTTTATACTAGTCGTAAATAACGATTAAATAAAAAGCTCCTCAGATTAATTTCTGAGGAGCTTTTTTGATATATTGATGAATGATTGCAAACAATAAACGGAACAATATTCGAATTAAGATTTCCGCCTGCGCGGGAATGACGCATGAGGTAGAGTGCTACGATTTTATTGTTTGCGCTCGTTTCCAAACGAGTGCAGAAATAGTGCTACGATTTTATCGTTGTAAACGATAGACTATTCAACGTTAGTTAGAAACGAGCATTAGCCTATTATCTACGACAATCCCTTTTTATTTTTATAAGTCATTTTGGCTTTAGTACCGGCGCTGTAATTATAGTTTTTTAAGTTACTGGCTTTCTTTTCATGAAAAGCAGCACCACGTTCAGCATCTTCATCTTCTTCGGCAGTTTTCTTTTTCTTGGGCTTGGCGCCTGCATCAACCACTTTTAAATCTTCTGGTAATTCCATTACCTCCAGTTTCTGTCCGATGGCCTGTTCAATTTTTTTCACCTCTATCAATTCAATATCGGTAGAGAAAGTAATCGCCACTACATCTTCATCACCATGTTTTACAATGCGCTGAATTAAAGTTTCTTTCTGTTCAGGTAATTCTAAGTGCACGATAAAAGGAATACCTTCGATATTTAGTTCTCCTAAATTCTCATTCGCAACAATTAATACCCGTGCATCCGGATTCTCTTTAAAATCTTCAATGTCATCATAGCCTTTATCATCAAAAAACAATGAACGGTAAATACTGATTTCTCCTTCTTTACTATGATTAAAATTTTTATATACGGTTTGTACGGTTAACCTTGTATTTACGAAAACAACTACTTTATCAAAAACTTCGGTATCGTTTAACAATAAAGTTAACAGATTAAGCTTGGTTCTGAAATTTGGCACCTGATACAACATTTGCTGGTGCACTTCAGCTTGTTTCTCGCCAATTTCGTCTACTTCAATCGTTGAAGCAGAATCTTTCATGAAAGGCGAAATCATAAGATTTAACTTTTCGTGCATTACTTCCGTAAACACCACATGTTGTGATTTATATGCACTATTAGCCAGTTCTACAACCGGCAACTGTAAACCTTTTTTCACAATCAGTTCTGCATTATCAACAATAAACAACTGGATTTTATTGGTATTTAATGCCAGTTTCAGGTATAAAGCACGGGCACGATCGGGTACTGCAACAATAATATCACAACCATCGGTTATCTCGTTCATTTGAGTGTCAACGGCACCACGGCTATCGATTCCCAAAATCCTGAAAGTACTGTTTCGGTTAAGCAGTTTAAACTGTTCCAGCACATAATCTACATGTTCTGCATCGGGCACTAAAATTAAAGCTCTTGGTGCTTCTTCAAAGGCATACTTTAATTTCATTAAAGTTGCTAAAACATAGGTTGTTGTTTTTCCCGAACCCTCCGGCCCCACCGCTATAACATCTTGTCCACCTAAAATACGCGACATGGTTTTGGCCTGGATTTCTTTTGGAGTTAAAAATCCTGCATCAGTCATTGCCGCTACAAGTGGTTTGCTAAGTTTTAATTTATCTAAAGACACAATTACTATTTTAATGATTGAACTGCAAATATCCTTAAAATAATTAGCTTTTCTGAAATTGAATTTAAAGCCACTTAAATGAACACGACTAAATTAAAACGATTATTAAATTTTGCAGTTGATTACTTGTACTAAAAAATTGCATTAATTATAAATCTACGCCCTTATACAGCAATTAAAATAAAAAATAATCTCCTGATAATGAATAAATTATAAGATTATCAAAAATAAATACTACTAAATCCATAGATATTATATACTTATTTCTATATTTGCTCAACATTAATCACAAAGAAAACAATGTCGAACAATTAAAACGCTAAAATTATGTCAATCTATTTTCAATATCCCACTATAGATGAATATCAGGCGCTTACGCTTCCATTAAAAACGGAAGAAGATCAGCAGGGATATTTAAAGAACGAAGATAGTTTAATTAAAGAACAGATTTTAGAACTGAGGGATTATTTGGCATTAAAACAGTTATAAAAACAAGGCCAGTTGACCGATTGGAAGGCTGGGGTTTTAAACCCTTTACAATGGTTCGAATCCATTACTAGGCCGCAAAGTGTATCTCATAGCACTTTACCTGATTCTGCTCAATCAGGTAAGATTTGGTTATCTTATATTTGTTTTGTTGTTAGCAAAGGCTATCCGCGAGGGATAGCCTTTAACTTTTAAAGCATTAATCATTATACTCCATTTTTTTAAATATTTAGAAGCGCAGTTTCAGTGCTTATGGTAAAGGTTTGTTCCTGCTGTATACTGCAATCTTTTTGGACAGTTTTCTAAAATAAAATATAACGGTGCCAAAAAGTATTTCCGTTTCCATCAGGGCTATTTAGCAGATACAGTGATTTAAAATATAATTATCTCATAAAAGTTATTTTATGGCGACCAAGTTATCCTTGAGAGATAGCCCTTAATTTTATATAGTTACTATCATTCTGGGAATTAATTTGTTTTTATAAAATCAATATCAGTAACAGATTTTTATTGTCAAATGGTGGGCTGCATGAGGTCGTCATTGCGAGAAAGGCTTTTTCAGCCGACGAAGCAATGACGACCCATCTATTGGAATCTGTCAATAATGGTACAGCAAAGGATCTCTATTAACAAAATCACCTTTTTCAAACACTGAACAGTCAAATAATTAAGAAACTACCAGACCTGAAATTTTTCTGCATATAACTGACAGATTCCTCTATGCGTTCAAAACAACAAAAACATTTTTTTCTAAAATCTCAAAACATTTTATTTCAAACGTGGTTATCTATATAATTCACATTATACTAATCTTTTACAGATTAATTTGTTTGGTTTAAAAAAGGGATTTATGGATATAAATCCCTTTTCTTTTATGCCAAAATTTTAAATCCTATATTCGCTCCATCAACATTTACATTCCTATTTTAGATGAACCGAAAACACTTCCTTTCTTCATTTATCGCAGCTGCAACTGTATTTCCTGCTTTTAAAACACTGGCAAATACAGTAGAAAATGAAAGTTCATCTTTTAAAATCCCACCCTATTTAAAACCCGGCGATACGATTGGAATAACCAGTCCGGCGGGATACATTACCCTGGAACAGATTCAGCCCTCGGTTTTACAAATGCAAAGCTGGGGTTTTACCATAAAAATTGGCGATACCATTGGCAAACGCGATTTTACTTATGGCGGAACAGACGAAGAAAGGTTAGCAGATTTACAGCGTATGCTTGATGACCCGAATGTAAAAGCCATTATGTGTGCCCGCGGCGGATACGGTCTGGTACGCATTATCGATCAGCTCGACTTCTCTTCCTTCAAAAAAAATCCAAAGTGGATTATCGGTTTTAGCGACATTACGGTTTTACATTGCCATTTGGCTAAAAATTATGGCATAGCCTCCATCCATTCTAAAATGTGCAACAGCTTCCCCGACGACTGGAGCAAAGCAGAGCAGATACAGATTGAAACCATACTGTCTATCAAAAACGCTTTAATTGGTGAGCCAATGGGTTACACTGCCCCTGCCAGTATTAATAACCAGCCCGGCAAAGTTGACGGCATTTTGGTTGGTGGAAACCTGAGCATCATCGAAACCTTAGCGGGAAGCAATTCTGATTTAAATACAAAAGATAAAATACTTTTTATAGAAGATACGGGCGAATACCTTTATAGTATAGACCGGATGCTGTGGAATTTAAAACGCAGCGGAAAACTAAAAAACTTAAAAGGATTAATTGTTGGTGGTTTTAAGGTTAAACCTGATGATGCCGGTGAAGAATTTGGCAAAACCATTTATGAAATCGTTTTAGAAAAAGTAAAGGAATACAACTATCCTATCGCTTTTGATTTCCCCGTGGGGCACCAACGGAATAATTATGCTTTAAAATGCGGTGTAAACCATACGCTAACCGTGAAAGAAACAGGTTCAATACTACAAACAATAGCTTAATTAATAGCCTGTTATTAACCATATAGAAAAATAGATGTCCTAAGGCGATATTTGGGTAGGTTAATTAAGTCACCTGAGAACATCTAAGTTAATTAAGGAACAAATAATTTGTAGATCAAATAACAGATTATTGTTCCAACTGCCGCGATAATAAAGCCGCTTAATCTTTTCTTTTTAATAAAACAGATCAGAATAATACCTGAGATGGATACTAAGGTCATAAGTACGGCAGAAATATCGATAATCCACGACCATGCCTTACCCGAATCCCTTCCTTTGTGTAAATCGTTAATTACGGCCACCGCACCAAACCTGGTGGTGGTTAATTCGTATTTACCTGTTTCGCGGTCGATAAAAGAATCGGCAAGATAACCGGGCCCGTTAAAAGTTAAACTGAGTTCGCGGTCGTCGATTCTAAAATCGCTCAATGCGCCTTTAACCTGGTGTTTGTTCCTGAAAAATTCAACAATTTGTAGCTTATTTATTTTATTGGTATCTGCCTGGTTTACCCATTTTAAATTTACCGAACCAGAATCTTTAGCAACTACTTCTTTACCAGATGTAAACCAATCGGCATGGTTTAAGGTTAAGCCCGATACCGCAAAAAACAGCAATATGGTAAAGCTCACCATTGATAAATAAATATGCAACCAGCGCGATAATCCAGCTAAACGCTTTTTTCCCTTGCCTTTTCCGCTATCCTTTTTTACCGGCTTTTTCCCAAGGCCATTAGGGGCAGCGATCATATTATTTTGCGATTTTTCTGTAGTCAAGGGATGCAGATGCTAATTCTGTATTTGGGGTTAATTCTACTTTTTGTGCGGAGCCTGTAAATTTCATTTCTTTTGAAATAACCTGATAAGTTCCATGTTCGCGGGCCACTTCAATATAAACAGTATATACACCAGCTTTTACTAATTTTCCGCTATCATCTTTTCCATCCCATGATAAGCTGTATTTACCGGGACCTCGGGTAGCCGAACTGGTTGAGCTCAATTTCCCTTCCGCTCCTTTTCTAAATTCATCGCCATTTACGCGGTTCCACGATTTCAAATCAGGCAACCAGCGTGGTTTATTATACCAGATGGCCAGGTTACGTACCGGTGTTTTTGCAGCATCTTCAACCCAAACCGCAACAAAGGGACGGCGAACACGTTTTCCATCGGTTGATTCGATATTGGCTAGTTCTAAATTTACGATCAGTTCGTATTTCGTATTCCAGGGTTTATCTGCTTTATTAACTTTAGCTGACGTAATTGCTGGCTTATCTGAGGCTAATTCATATTTCGCCCAGGTTTTGCTTTTAATTTCTTTACCGTTTTTAGTCACCAATAGGTAGGCAATATCATTTCTATTTGCGGTTATAGCCTCGATTTCTGAAACTGATAATACATTAAAAGAAGTAGCTAAAGCACCTGCTTCACTGGCATCAGCAGCAATAACGGTAGCGCTGATAATTTCTGATGCTGGGTTTCCTGTACGTGGATCTACAATGTGCGAGTACCATTTTCCATTTACATTAAAACCCCTGCGGTAGTTGCCACTGGTTGCCACCGCCATATTGGAAACTTTAACCTTATTCAAAGCTGCTTCATTCTCTGCATCAGCTTTTGGATTGGCAATTTCTATGTTTTCTGATTGGTTTCCTTTAATCACCATGTCGCCGCCAATATTCACCACTACGTTTTCGATACCGGGAGTTTGAATGGCCTGATCAGCAGCTTTATTAATGATATAACTTTTAGCAAAAGAGTTTAAAGCTAACGGCACCTCATCTAAACGGGTAACGGTTTTATTTTTCTCATCCAGTATATAATGTTGTTGTTTAACCAGGTTAACTGCGGTCTCCAACTCATTGGCCGATGGTAAGCGGTTTTCGGCCGAAGCTTTTTTCCAAACATTGCCAATAACCGCTGCAGATGCATCAAGCGCACCGTTGGTTAAATTTTTATAGTGCTCGAACTGTTGCAAAACCTCAAATAATTCTGGTGAAATTTTAGTTGTTTGTTTTCCGTTTTTCATCCATTTGCTAAACTCGCTAGTCGGTTTGTAAGCACTTAAAATATCGTCTAAACGATCTATTTCCTTAAGTGCATGCTCTTCGGCCAGATTGGCATCTGCCTGATTACTTGCTTTGAATTTCAATTCTAAAGAAGTGCCCAACACATTTTCATAGTTGGAGACAAATGTTCTTAAAGCTTTTTTAGGACTCACAAATGCTGATGCAGTGATGACCACTAAAAATACGGCGGCTAAGTGTTTAAATTTCATTTAGGAATTTTTGAGATTTTAATGCAAAGAAAATAGTTTATCTGGAATAATTTTAAATAAGCTGAAATATATTTGAAATAATACAAATATGTTCATCAGCAGCTTATTTGGTTCTGTATTTATTTTTATTGACGCGAATTGAAACAAAGGGTTTAATAAGCTTAGCTTAAATTTTAGTGTAAGTCATTTGATCATATTGGCAATCCTGTATAAGCATTAAGCTTTTTTTTCCTATTTTCGCTTATACGATGCTGAATATACAATCTAAACTTCCTGGTGTAGGTACCACCATTTTTTCGGTGATGAGTAAACTTGCGGCAGAACACAATGCCATTAATTTATCACAAGGATTTCCTGATTACGCCTGCGACCCAGTGCTTATTGAATTGGTAAACAAAGCCATGAAAGATGGTTTTAACCAATATGCGCCAATGCCTGGCGATAATTTTTTAAAAGAAACCATTGCAGAGAAAGTTGAAAAACTTTATCAAGTAAAATATAATCCAGAAACGGAAATAACCGTTACAGCAGGTGGAACGCAGGCCATTTTTACCGCATTGGCGGCCATCATTAATGCGGGCGATGAGGTGATAATTTTCGAACCTGCTTATGATAGTTATGCACCTACTGTAAAACTTTTGGGTGGTTTGGTTAAAACCTACGAACTTGCCCCTCCTACCTACGGTATAGATTGGGACATGGTTAAAAAGCTGTTTACGGCTAAAACCAGGATGATTATCTTAAATACGCCACAGAATCCTACCGGGAGTATTTTATCATCAGACGATATGCAATCGTTGATTAAACTGATCAGTGGTACCGATATTTTAATTTTAAGCGATGAGGTTTATGAACATTTAATTTATGATGAACAAAAACACCAAAGTGTAATGCTCTATCCTGAATTAAAGCAGCGAAGCTTTATTGTGGCCTCTTTCGGCAAACTTTTACATGCTACCGGTTGGAAACTCGGTTACTGCCTGGCACCTGAAAAACTCATGAAGGAATTTAGAAAGGTACACCAATTTAACGTTTTCAGCGTTAATAGTCCCATGCAGCAGGCTATTGCCGAATACATTAAAGAACCGAAAAATTATACTGGATTAGCCAGTTTTTTTCAACAGAAACGTGATTATTTCAGAGATCTTTTGGCCGAGAGCCGTTTTAAACTTTTGCCTTGTAACGGTTCTTATTTTCAGTGTGCAAGCTATAGCGATATCAGCGATGAAAAAGATACCGATTTTAGTATGCGCTTAATTAAAGAATTTGGAGTAGCCACCATTCCTGTTTCGGCATTTTATCAGAAATTGACCGACCATAAAATCATTCGCTTCTGCTTTGCCAAAGAAAATGCTACACTAGCCCAAGCTGCAGAGAAATTAAAAAACGTTTAACCAGTTTAAAACATTAAAAATGGAAGCACCTGTTTACACTCAAATAGAAAACCTGAAAGTAACTGTCTTTCAAGCTTATCTCTTTTGGGAAAACATTGAAAAAAACCTTTTAAATCTGGCGTTGAGGCTATCGATGGGTGTCAGGGAAAAAACCGACATCATTATCTTGCCCGAAATGTTTAATACCGGTTTTAGCATGAATTCGGAAGCATTGGCTGAAGAAATGGGTGGAAAAACCATGCAATGGATGCAAAAAATGGCAGATCTGTACAATTGTGTGGTTACAGGAAGCTTAATTATAAAAGAAAACGACCAATATTATAATCGTTTAATCTGGATGGAACCAGATGGCAAACATCAGCATTACGATAAACGCCATTTATTTGGTATGGGTGATGAAGATGAGCATTTTAGTCCGGGCAAAGAGAAACTTATTGTTGAGCTTAAGGGCTGGAAAATCAGACTGGCCATCTGCTACGATCTACGTTTTCCGGTTTGGTTACGAAATGTAGATCAGGAATACGACATTTTGCTTTTTGTTGCCAATTGGCCTGATAAACGCTCGGCACACTGGAAAGCGCTTATTCCTGCCCGGGCTATCGAAAACCAAAGTTATGTGATTGCCGTAAACCGTGTTGGACATGATGGCAACCAGATTTATCATAGCGGACTATCCATGTGTTTAGATCCTTACGGAAATACCGTTTATTACAAGCCAGAAGATGAGGATTTATACACTTTTAGCATCAATTATGAAGAACTGGTTAAAGTGAGAAGGCAGTTCCCGTTTTTAAAGGATGCGGATAGGTTTACGATTGATTAATTAATAACCAATAATCAAATCGCAATGTTCAGGCAATAAGTAAAACGATTAATGAATAATGACCAATATTCAAATCACAATAATCAGAACATTAAGCCATTAAACAATATAGATTAATAATAACCAATATTCAAATCACAATCTTCAAACAGGATTAGTCGATTTAACAATTTAACAATTCGTCAATCAAACAATTAACCAGTTAACCAATTTAAACAATTAACCAAACTAATGTTTAACCGCCGTAAATTTATAAAAGCATCTGCCCTATCTGCCGGATTGCTTGCCATTGATAAAAGCAGCATAGCTGAAGTGCTTCCTCACAAAGATTCAAAAGCAGCAAATTTCCCGATTGTGATTTCTACCTGGGATTTTGGTATTGCAGCAAATGCTGATGCATGGAAAGTATTATCAAAAGGCGGACGTGCGATAGACGCTGTAGAACAGGGTGTCTGGGTTCCGGAAGCAGACGAAAAAAATCAATCGGTGGGTTATGGTGGGCTACCAGACCGTGATGGACGAGTAACCCTTGATGCCTGCATTATGGATGAACAAGGCAATTGCGGTGCTGTTTTAGCACTCGAATATATTAAACACCCCATTTCAGTAGCCCGTAAAGTAATGGAAAAAACGCCCCATGTAATGCTGGCCGGCGATGGCGCTTTGCAGTTTGCCTTGGAACAGGGTTTTAAAAAAGAAAATCTCCTAACTCCTGCAAGCGAAAAAGCATGGAAAGAATGGTTAAAAACGGCAAAATATGCGCCGGTAATGAATATTGAAAATAAACTTTACGAAAAAGCAGCGCCGCAAAAATTACCAGGAAATCAATATAACCACGATACCATCGGGATGTTAGCGATTGATGCAAAAGGAAACATTTCTGGCGCCTGTACCACCAGTGGTATGGCTTATAAATTACATGGACGGATTGGCGACAGTCCGATTATTGGTGCAGGTTTATATGTAGACAATGAAATTGGTGGCGCAACCTCCACCGGTGTGGGTGAAGAAGTGGTAAGAAATGTAGGTTCATTTTTAGTGGTGGAACTGATGCGCCAGGGTTATAGTCCGGAAGCAGCCTGTAAAGAAGCCGTTATGCGCATCATCAAAAAGAAACCAGAAACAGCCAAAAACATACAAGTCGGCTTTTTAGCCATCAATAAAAAAGGAGAATACGGCGCTTATGCCATTCAGCAAGGCTTTAGTTATGCAGTTTGCAATGCAGAAAGACAAGATTTATTGATCAAGGGAAAAAGTTATTACTAAGAAATCCATCCAATAGAATAAACTCAATTTAAAATGGGCCTACTATCTAAAATTTTTGGAAAAAAGAATGTAGAAGAACGTAAGGACGAACCCGACATGGTTTATGTTCCAAACGAAGATGAACGCATGAACTGGGCAATTGAAAAGGCGAATTTAACGCTTTGGTATTTTGAAGAAAGTCTTGCCCATCCTCAGCCACATCATGCCTATTTCTCTGTTAAAGTTCATATTATAGATGGCGAAAATAGCGAGCATATTTGGCTTACTGAACCTCATTTTGATGATGAAGGTAATCTTTTTGGTACAGTAGGTAACGAACCTGTAAGTGTGGGTACGGTTAAACTAAACCAGAAGATTGGGATCGATCGCGACCTGATATCAGACTGGATGAGTATTGAAAATGGCCGACTAATTGGCGGTTACACCATAAGAGCGGTCAGAGACGGTATACCTGAAAAAGATAAGGCCGAATTCGACAGTAGTGTAGGCTTGTATATTGATGAAGGTGTAGATTACTTCAGGGCAAACGCTGATACTCCGGAAGGTGCAATATTAGCCCTGGAGAATGCTTATAATGCTAAAGATCTTGATGCTGCAATAACATTTAAAGATTTCTTTGAGGAAGCAAGAATCATGCTTTCCAAATTGAAAATGGAGTTAGATAACGACATCATCACTGAAACAGCAGAAGTACTTAAATTATCTTTTATCAATAGTATGGAAGAACATGGCTTTCCTGATTTTTCCGGTCTTCAGAATGCTTTTCCTGAACGGCAAAAAATTGATGACTCCCATTGGGTAATTACTGAAGTATGCTGGTTTCCGGATGGTGGAAAATCAACTCAGCTACTCAATACCTATAAATCGCCAAAAGGCTGGGTTGTTTTAGGCCCTGTAGAAACAGAAGAATAATTCAAATTATATCCATTTAAATGAAAAGTGATTCAATCACAAAAAATGCCTGTTTAGAAGTTTGCGCAAATTCCTATGCTTCAGCATTGGCTGCTCAAAATGGCGGTGCTAAAAGGGCTGAATTTTGCGATAACCTGGCCGAGGGCGGTACTACACCAAGTTATGGTCAGCTGGCATTAGCCAAGAAAAACCTGTCCATCGAAATCTGGCCGATTATCCGTCCGAGGGGTGGCGATTTTTTATATTCCGACACAGAATTTGAGTTAATGAAAGAAGATATAAAAATCTGCAAATCATTAAATTGTGAAGGTATTGTTATAGGAATACTGAAAGCAGATGGTGCAATTGACAAAGAAAGGTGTGCCGAACTGATCGAATTGGCTAAACCAATGGCTGTAGCTTTCCACAGGGCTTTTGATATGAGTAACGATATGGATCAGGCACTGGAAGATCTAATCGAACTCGGCATCAAAAGAGTGCTTACTTCTGGTGGTGCATCTTCAGCCCCATTAGGTGCAGAAAAACTATCTCAATTGGTTAAAAAGGCAAATGGCAGGATCACAATCATGCCTGGTGCCGGAATAAATGAAGGCAACATCCAGCAACTCATTAACCAAACGGGAGCAACAGAATTTCATGCTTCGGCAAAGGAATTTGTGGCCAGTAAAATGAAATTCAGAAATACCGAAACCAAAATGGGTAGTATTGAGGATGAATATCGTTACGAATTAACTTCTGAAATTAAAGTTAAAGCTTTAGTTGATTGTATTAATCAGATTGAGCACTAATAAATTATAAGTTCATTGAAACAGGGAGCTTCAATGAACTTATATGTCTTATATGGTAACATTATAGCACCTGTTTTTAAACCATATAAGACATGTAAGAAAATTAAGCTCCAAGATATCTTAACGCATCTTATTAATTCGAAAGCGTTGTAGTTCAATCTTGAATCTTTCATGTCTGAATTTTCTTTCTCTTCTAATTATTTGAAAATCTCCCCTTTAAATGAAATATTTTAATTTGTAAAATCATGTTTTTTTATATTTTTGGGCAAAAATCAAACAAACAAAAAGTATGAGGAAAATCATCATTTTAATGACTCTCGTTTTAACTACATTTTTTGCCAAAGCGCAGGTTGATGTAATTACAAAACACAATGGAGAAACAATCAAAGGTAAAGTTGTTAAGGTAGAAGAATACGATGTTGTATTTAAATACGATGGAGAAGATTCTGACAATACCTTAGGAAAGTATGCAATCGAAAAAATTGTTTACGGTAAAAGCGGAAGAGTAGAAAATATTACCGAAAAAATTGTAGTATCTACCGAAGAAGACTGGGAAAAGGTTGTTATTTTAGAAGACAAAGCAGCTTCAACAGGCTTAAAAAAAGTAGAAGAAGTTAGGGGTAAAACTGGTTTGATTAACTACCACACCGGAAACACAGGCGATAAAAAAGCAGAGAAAAAATTAAAAATGGAAGCTGCTAAAATTGGTTGTCCGTTTATTTTCTTAACTGACGATAAAAGCACAGTAGGTTCATCATCTAACAGAATGGGTGGTTCGCAAAACATTAAAAAAGGAATTGCTTACAAGTATTAATCTTTTAAAAACTATCAAAAAAAGAGGATATCCGGGAGGGTATCCTCTTTTTTTAAACCATATAAGACATAAGAGAAAATATAAGCTCAGTACGGCTAATTTTTAATATCCCAAAAGAGTTACATTTTCCGTGTTCTCAGTGTCTCCGTGGCAATTCTATCTTTTTTGCGCTTGATTAACGCGATGATCTGTGAGGACACAGACCATGGTATTTTGAGTAATGTTTATTGAACTTATGTGTCTTATATGGTAAAACATTATAGCACTTGTTTTTAAACCATATAAGACATGTAAGAAAATATAAGCTCAGAGCGGTTATTTGAGAAACCGGAAAAGAGTTATATTTTCCGTGTTTTCAGTGCATCCGTGGCAATTCTGATTAACGCGATGGTCAGTGAGGACACAGACCATGGCATTTGAGTAATGTTTATTGAACTTATGAGCTTCAATTAACTTATATGTCTTATATGGGAAAACATTATAGCACCTGTTTTTAAACCATGTAAGACATGTAAGAAAATATAAGCTCCAGCGCTAATTTTGAGCAACCCGTAACAAGTTATATTTTCCGTGTTCTCAGTGTCTCCGTGGCAATTTTTAATTTTATGCGCCTCATTTGCGCTTAATGACCGTGATGGTCTGTGAGGACACAGACCAAGGAATTTGGTCGAAATGACTATTTCACTCAATGCATTAACCCAATGTTTCCTTCATTAAACGGGTATAAAACTCTTTAAGCGATATGCCCATCGCAGCTACCTGTTGAGGGATAAAACTTGTGGCCGTTTGTCCGGGGATGGTATTGATTTCGATAAAATAAAATTTTCCTGTTTCGTGCTCCAGGAAATAATCTACACGCACCACTCCCCTGCAATTTAGCTTTTTATATACATCAGTAACCACTTGTTGCACACGTTGCAATTCTTCCTCATTCATGCGGCCAGGCGTAATTTCTTCTGTAGCACCAGGCGTATATTTCGCTTCAAAATCAAAAAATTCATTTTGTGGGATCACTTCTGTTGTGGGTAAAACAATGATTTTTCCTTCGGCACCAAAAACACCGATCGAAAATTCCCTTCCGCTTACAAATTCCTCAATTAAAATCTGGGTATCTTCTTTAAAAGCCTTTTCAATGGCTTCGTCAAGGTCATCGGCGTGTTTTACCTTACTCATGCCAATGCTGCTCCCGCCACTATTGGGTTTCACAAAATAAGGCAGTCTTAAATCCTGTTTAATCTGGCTTAAACTGTAATTTCCGCCTTTAAATATCTGAAAGGATTTCGCAGTATACAAGTTATCAATCCCTTCAACTATGGCCTTGGTGTAACCTTTGTTCATCGTAATTGATGAAGTTAAGGCATCGCAGGTGGTGTACGGAATACTGAGCATATCGAAATAGCCCTGTAATTTTCCATCTTCACCAGGCGAACCATGAATGGCAATAAAAACCCCATCAAACTTTATCCTGCGGCCATCAAGCGTTAAGGAAAAATCATTTTTATCAATTTCAATCTTTACAGAATCAGCCGGCTCATAAAACCATCCTTTTTCGTTCAGCATAATTTTATAAACATCGTATAAATTAGGGTCGATGTTCTGGGCAATTGTTGCTGCACTTTTTACCGAAACAACCCATTCGCCTGTGGTACCGCCTGTTAACAACGCAATAGTTTTCTTCATGTCAGAAATCCTTTTATAAATAGAAATTGAATATAAATATATCCCCAAAAATATAAATATCTTTGTGCTTTGATCACATTAACGGAACAATTATTGAAGAGAGAGGGATTGAATTAGCGAATGATTGGATGGCGATTTAGATTCTATAATTCAATCAATAATTAAAATAGTTACATTTGAGCTTATACGCATAAACCCCATTTAAGATACATGTCTAAATTTATAGATTACTTAAAAACCAAATCGTTTAGAAACAACATTTTAGCTGCCGTAATTACCGTTATTGCATTGCTCCTGATTGCATTTTTTAGCTTAAGATATTACACCAAACATGGTGAAGGATTAAATGTGCCTATGGTAAAGGGTCTTTCTTTTGAACAAGCAGTAAAAAAACTGGAAGATGCCGGATTAAAATACGAAGTAGATTCTGTTTTTATCATGGATCAGCCTGCCGGGATTGTAATTGACCAGGATCCTGACCCCAATACTTTTGTAAAAGATAACCGTACCATTTATTTAACCATTAATGCGGGTAAAACACCAAATACAAAATTCCCGGATATTGCGTTTAAAACCTTACGTGAAGCGCAAGCGATTATTGAAAGTTCGAGGTTAAAACTGGGCGATACCACCTATAAACCGGATGTAAGCCGTGATGTGGTACTGGAAGCCTCTTTTGGCGGTCAACCGATTGCTGCAGGACAAATTGTTCCGGTAGGTTCGAGGATTAACCTGGTACTGGGTGATGGCCGTGGAAATGAAGAAGTAGACATTCCGCAATTGATGGGCTTAACCATGGATGAAGCGAAGTTTAGTTTGAGGGGCTCGAACCTCAGTTTAGGTACCATTATTTATGAAGGAGCAGTAACCGACAGTGCTGCTGCCATTATTATAAAACAAGACCCCATGTTAGTTGATTCGTTAACAAAAGTACCTTTAGGCACTAAAATCAACATTACACTATCCAATAAACAACAATAACATACGCATACGATACAGATGACTGAAGTAGAAAAAAAGACCACGAGCACAGGCAAAAAAGCCGCAATTATAATTGCGCTGATTGTTATTCTAATTGCCGGTTACTTTGCGCTGAACATTTACAGGCTTTACTTTGCCCCTAACATTACCGAAAATCAAAAATATTTATATATCAAAACGGGTAGTAGCTATGACGATCTGCTTGCCGAAATCAAAAAGAAAGACCTGGTAAAGAACATCGGATCTTTTACTGCCGCTGCCGGAAAAATGAACCTGGCAACAAGCGTTAAACCCGGCCGTTACCGTTTGAAAAAAGGCATGACCAACCGCTCGCTGATTAACCTGATCAAAGCCGGAAATCAGGATCCTGTTAAACTGAAATTCCAGAATATCCGTAAGAAAGAAAATTTTGCGGCCTACCTGGCTAGTAACCTTGAAGCCGATTCGTTAAGTTTTATCCGTGTATTAGATTCAACTGCATTGATCAGCAAATACGGCTTCAACCAGGATAATGTGTATGCGATGTTTATCCCGAATACTTATGAAATGTACTGGAATATCTCGCCGGTTGACTTTTTTGAGCGCATGCACAAAGAATACGATAAATTCTGGAATGCCGACCGTAAACAAAAAGCGGCAAGCTTAAATCTTACGCCTGCACAGGTATATACCTTAGCCTCCATTGTTGATGGCGAGGCGCTTTACGATAAAGAAATGCCCATTATCGCCGGTTTATATTTAAACCGCCTGAACAAAGGCATTTTATTACAGGCCGATCCGACGGTGATATTCGCCAATAACGACTTTACCGTAAAAAGGGTGACCGGAAAATTATTGCAGGTGCAATCGCTTTACAATACCTATAAATATGCAGGTTTGCCTCCGGGCCCGATTATGATGCCAAGTATTAATGCCATTGACGCCGTGTTAAACCGTGATAAAAACAATTACATTTACATGTGTGCCAAAGAAGATTTCTCGGGTTACCATAACTTTGCTGAAACCAAGGCAGAACACGAAATCAATGCAAAAAAATATCGCGAGGCTTTAAACAAAAGAAATATCTTTAAATAATGTATAGCCACAGTACAAAAATCAGGGTGCGCTATGGCGAGACCGATCAGATGGGTTATATGTATTATGGCAATTATGCACAGTACTACGAAGTGGGCCGTGTAGAAATGTTGCGGAGTTTAGGCATGAGCTACAGTTCTATGGAAGCTGACGGCATTATGATGCCTGTGTTGGAATTAAAATGTAAATACATTAAACCTGCCTTATACGACCAGGAGATTACGGTTAAAACCATTGTTAAAACTTTGCCCGGCATCCGCATTTTCTTTGAGTATGAACTGTACAATGAAAATGAAGAACTGATCAACATTGGGGCGACAACGCTTGTTTTTGTAGACATGAAGAAAAACAAGCCCACCAACCCTCCCGAAAACTTTATGGAAAAGTTATCGGTATTTTTTTAATTAACAGCTACAATGGAATGGTTACACCGGCAATTATTACATCTTAAGCTCTATTCCAGATTTATAGAATGGACTAAGGGATGTATTTTGCCCGGATTTAGCCCGCTTCCCTTATATACGGTTGCTACGTTTTTCTTCCGCGAAATCGGTAAAGATGCACTCGTAAACAAATCTTCGTCGCTGGCTTACAGTTTTATGCTGGCCATTTTCCCGGGCATTATCTTCTTGTTTACCTTAATTCCTTTTATCCCGATAAAGGGTTTCCAGGATCAGCTTTTAAATCTGATCCAGCTGGTACTGCCACATAATGCCTTTGATGCCTTTGAGACCACACTAAAAGACATCATCAAAAAGCAGAATACGGGTTTGTTATCTTTCGGTTTTTTATCGGCACTCTTTTTTGCGACCAATGGAGTTAAAAACCTGATGAAGGCCTTCAACAAATCATCATTGATTATCGAAACCAGGGGCTGGTTAAAACAACGTTTAATTGCATTGATCTTAACGGTTATCATCTGCTTTTCAATCATCATCTGCATCAGTGCGATGGCTTTAGGCGAGGTTCTGCTAAACAAAATCAATGATGAACTACACTTAAAAGATAGTTTTTTGGTTTATACCATCAAATTTACCAGATGGGCACTATTAGCGATTCTGTATTTCATTACCATTTCCATTTTATACCGCTACGGACCCTCGCACACCAAAAAATGGCGCTTGTTTAGCGCCGGCTCGTGGTTAGCTACCATTCTGGCCTTTCTTACCATCTGGGGATTTTCTTTCTACATCAATCATTTTGCCTCTTACAATAAGGTTTATGGCTCCATCGGGACGCTGATTGTAGTGATGATCTGGCTTTACCTCAATTCGCTCATTTTATTGATCGGTTTTGAACTGAATGCCAGCGTTGACGTAAGCAAACGGAGTGTTAAAATTATCCGCCCTACCTTCAACCTGTTCAAAAAATCGGAGCCGATTGAAGAAAACATCCGGAAGAAATAATTTTTTCTCCCTCTGTGTTAAGTAATTATCAAGTTTATATAAAAAAAACGCTTTCTGAGTTTGCAGATTTAAGCTGAGTTTGTACTTTTGCAGCGGAGAGCTGGCAGAGTGGTCGAATGCGGCAGTCTTGAAAACTGTTGACTGTAACAGGTCCGGGGGTTCGAATCCCTCGCTCTCCGCATCAAATGAAAGGAAGAATTAACAATAATTCTTCCTTTTTTTATATCCATAAAAACCGAATCATTAGGAAGATGGAAGCAATTATATTTTGTGGCATTCAGGCAACTGGAAAAACTACTTTTTTCAAAGAGAAGTTTTTTAAAACGCATGTACGCATCTCCCTAGATTTATTAAACACGAGAAATAAGGAACTCAGGTTTATTGAAACCTGCATCCTCACCTCTCAACCTTTTGTGGTTGATAATACGAATCCTTCTCTAGAAGAAAGAGCAAAATATATAACCATTGCCAAGGCAAACAAATTCAAAGTAACGGGATATTATTTTCAATCAAAACTGACTAATGCTGTCGAACGTAATAATCAACGATTTGGCAAAGAGAAAATTCCTGAAATTGGTATTAGGGGAACTTTTAAAAAGTTGAGCTTACCATCAATGAATGAGGGTTTCGACGAACTATATTATGTAACGGCTGAAAATAACTCTTTTACTATTAAACTATGGTCGGATGAAATTTGATGATTTGGATGCTAAGATGAGGGTTTATGAAACCGCTCAGGATCGTTGTATTTTGCCTGAGATGTACATGATTGCCAGAATTGATGGCCGGGGGTTTACCAGGCTTACCAAGGAAGTGCACCAGTTTGAAGCGCCGTTTGATGAAAAATTTCGGGATCTGATGGTTGAAACCGTAAAACATCTGATGAACTGCGGTTTTAATATCATTTATGGTTATACGCAAAGTGATGAAATATCGCTGCTATTTCACCCAAGTGAAAATCTTTTTGGGCGAAAGGCAAGAAAATATATTTCCGTTTTGGCTGGCGAAGCCAGTGCTAAATTTTCCTCAATTTTGGGAAATGTTGGCGCATTTGACTGTCGTATATCTGAACTTCCCAATAAAAAATTAGTTGAAGATTATTTCAGATGGCGCAGCGAAGATGCGCACAGGAATGCCTTAAATGCACATTGTTACTGGAGGTTGAGACAGAATAATCATAGCAGAAACCAAGCTTCTTCTAAAATTGAAGGAATGAGCATTGCGGCTAAAAATGAATTACTATTTCAATATGGCATCAATTTTAACAACCTCCCTGCCTGGCAAAAAAGAGGAATCGGTTTTTATTGGAAGAATATAAAAAAAGAAGGGTTTAATCCCAAAACCAGTGAATATGTATCGGCAGATAAACGGGTGCTGTATACTGATTTCGAGTTGCCAATGCGTGAAGAGTACAATAATTTTATACTTGATTTTTTAGAATAGTATTGCCCTTTCTAGTGCAAGTTTAGGTTACTTAGGCTTAGATGACTTGTGCTTTCGTTAAACAATGTATTAATTCATTTAAAAGCCTTAAAGCACAAGTCAATCAGCCCACATCAGGCCTAATCACTAAGACTTATGTTAATGAGGATTCATTTTGTCAGTCTGAGCGTAGTCGAAGACCTTTTTTGATTAAAGATTAATTGTTTACCATATAAAATATAAGATCATGTAAACTTATATTTCTTATACGGTAAATCCTTCGACTTCGCTCAGGATGACCTAAGTGCTATTCTGCGTCAATCAATTTAAATCTGCGGGAACCAATCAAACGAAAGGTTTGCCCGCAGATCACACAGATTACCGCAGATTTTAAAACACCGCCACACCTTTGCCGGTTTGAATATAACTGAACAGGCTTTTTTCAATTAAACTTTGCCAGGCGACTGAACACCCACCATAACATTCGATCGCTGGTACAAGCCCCTGGTGTGTGAAAGTTAACCTGGTTTTGTCTCCTTCAGGACTGATCTCGAATAAGGGCATCGCTTCGATATAGGTAGTGCCTTCAACCGGCATAAAAGTATATTCGGGCAGGCGGTTAAAAAGATAAGCTGAATAATAAAAACGGGCACTCAGTTCCTCAAACTGTTCGGCGGTTAAACGATTTTCGTATCTACCCACTCCTTTTTATCGGTCACAAAGTTGATTTCGCTTTCTGTTACCAGCCACACCACTTTTTTTCCGGGCAGTGATTCGATCACTTTTTGTTTAGAAAAATGAACGTCGCCCATTTGATAGGTAAATTCATCATTTAATTCTCTGGTATCTCCCTTAATTTCTCCCTGCCACCATTCGCTAACCTGATTGATGTCATTAAATACTTCTTCCGCAGATTTATCAACCACAATTGAAGTGTTATAATCTTTTTGCTGTTCCATTTTATTTCAATAAACTGATCATTGTTTTCCCAATATTGGTGCGCGTATTATTTATCTGGTAAACCCCATTTTTTAACAAGTTCTGCGTTAAGGCCACCTTCTTTGCCATTGGGTTTTCCTGTTCCTGTTTCAATAAAATTCTTCAGGCTGCCTTGAATGTAGCCAGTCCATGCATCATGGCAAACTTTATAACATTCATATTCGGGTACCAAACCCTGGTGTGTAAATACAATTTTGGTTTGCTCGCCCTCCAGGATTAACTCAAAAATCAATTTCGTACCAATCCATTCTTTTTTATCTTTCACAAAATTGAACTGATTATCTAATACCAGATAAACGAGTTTTTGACCGGGAATTTTTTCGATAAGTTTCAGTTTACACAAATGCACATCCTTATAATGGTAAAAAAAGGATTCATTGAGTACATCGCTTGGGCCCTGAATTTCTTCCGACCACCAGCCCCTGAAGTTTTGGATGGCCTTAAATGCTGTTTGGGGATCTTTGTTTACCACAATCTGTGTGGTGTAGTCTTTGTTGTTCATAATTGTTTTTTTTAGGTGAGTGGTTTCTGTTAATTCTTTTTGTTGGGCAGGCTTTCCTGTCGGATTTTGGCAGCTGAGCAGTACTGTTAATATAAGCGGTGCAATCGTTACGTTTATTTTCATTTCTTTCGGTTTTTGAGGCATCAGCTAAAATCAATGACCATCTTTTCTAGTTGATATACAAAGTAATAGAGGATTTTATAATTTGCCAGGGTGTTAAATAGACAATATAGCGGGTTGATTTGGACAACAGTATAACTTATCTTTGGGTAAATAAACAGCCATGAAAAACCTGACGATTATCGTACCCAATGGAGAGAATAATTTGAGTAGCATTACCGGAACCTACGAGATTTTTTCGAGGGCAAACCTGTACTGGAAAAACAATACAAAACAGGAGCTGTTTAACATCCAGCTGGCGGGGGTGTCGCAACAGGTGAATTTTAATGCGGGTCTGTTTTCCGTTAAGCCACACACCACGATCGCAGAAATTGCGAAAACCAACCTGATTATTGTACCCTCCCTCAACCACAATTACGAACTTGCGCTGAAAGAAAATGAAGCCTTGGTTACCTGGTTGCAACAACAGCATCAACTGGGTGCTGAAATTGCGACCATCTGTACCGGTACGTTTCTGCTTGCAGCGTCGGGCTTGTTAGATGGAAAGGTTTGTTCTACACACTGGTCAGTTGCTGAAAATTTTCGACTGATGTTTCCGCAAATAAATTTGCAAACGGATCACCTGATTACGGATGAAAGTGGCATTTATACCAATGGCGGAGCTTACTCCTTTTTAAACCTGATTTTGTACCTGATCGAAAAATACTACGACAGGCAAACTGCTATTTATTGCTCCAAAGTTTTCCAGATCGAGATCGACCGCAGCACGCAATCGGAGTTCACGATTTTTAACGGTCAGAAAAAACACGAAGATGAAATTGTGAAACAGGCCCAAAACTATATTGAGCATAATCTGGAAGAAAAAATCACAATCAGCGACCTCTCTTCAAAATTCAATGTTGGCCGCAGGAATTTCGACAGAAGGTTTATCAAAGCAACCGGAAACACCCCTATTGAGTATGCGCAACGGGTTAAAATCGAAATGGCTAAAAAAGCTTTTGAAACCAGCCGAAAAACAATTAATGAAGTGATGTACGCGGTGGGTTATGCAGATGTTAAAGCATTTCGTGAAGTGTTCAGGAAATATACTGGCTTATCGCCTTTAGATTACAGGGGGAAGTATAATAAAGATAGATAGTTCATTGGGTTAATTGTTTAAATTGGTTAATCTGTTAACTGGTCATTAGTAACTGCAAACGGCCAACTGAAAACTTATCTACCTGCATTCTATCGAATGTCCATAGCCACCTGTATTTTTTGGAGACAAAAACGGAATACCCAGATCAGCCGACCGCATAATGAGTAAAGCTCCCATAAAAAGCATGAGCCAGGGGATAAGCTTATTGGTATTAAAACGGATGTACTTTTTCAAAAAGATACCGCCAAGCGAGATCATGAGCATTAATGGTGTAGTACCGAGACCGAAAAGAAACATAAATGTAGCACCCGATTGAACATTCCCAGTATTTAATGCTGTTGCAAGGGCCAGGTAAACCATTCCACAGGGGATAATGCCGTTAAGCACGCCTGCAAACAATCCCCATAATTTTAAGTTGAACACCTTCCCCATTAATTTGCTGAGCGGGTTCATAGCCTTTAACTGAAGCGTTGAAAACCTGTTTCTATAACTTTTATTAAACTGTAAGGCGGTGAATAGAATTAATACGGAACCAATAAGCATGCTCAACGTTTTCTGATCGCTGAAAAGGCGTATGCTGTTTCCTAAAACACCGACCAGCAAACCTAAAATGGTATAAACAGCAATTCTACCCAGCTGATATAAGAAAAGCTGAACCGCACTATCAAAAAAATCCTGCTTTCTGAATGGCATGCCCAACATAATCGGTCCGCACATTACCGCGCAGTGGAGGCTTCCGAACAGTCCCAATAAAAATGCCAATGGCAAATAGTCTGTCATAAGGTAATGTTATTTTTAAACAGATATGCTTTGCCCTCGGCACGCCATGATAGGTTGATAAACCACATTCCCTTAGCCATTTTTGTTCTATCAACCAGGATAAGATGCGAGGTTCCGGTGGTGCTTCCTTTCCGTTTAACATCATCGTCGCTGTTGGCAGGCCGCATCAGTACCAGCTCATATTGCGCACTGTCTTTTAACTGTATTACAATTTGGGTATCGGTAATGGTAATTTTAGGCTTCGCATCGTCATTTAATACATTCTGTTTGGCATCGTATTCTGCATTGTAATTGATTCCCTTTTCGTAATAATTTTCTTCGATCAGGGCATCCCTACCGTGCACATGGAACATGTAAATTACCATCCCCACGATAAACATCATAAATGCAACCATCCCCATTACTATTTTTGTTCCCCAGTTCATACGTTTTGTTTTTAAATTAATGATTGAATTTTGAATGAGTGAATGTTTAAAGGCAAATCCCATATTCGATCGTTAACATTCAGTCATTCTCTCACTCTTCATTCAATCATTCGCTTTCCGGCTGTGCGAAAAAACTAGTTGTTGCGGTACTCAAAACCTCGCCATTGGCAAGTACTTCGAAAACCGCATCTGTTTTATATTTTTTAATCGAACTATTTTTCCTGACCAAAAAGAACGTGAGGTGCACGGTTCCTTCTTTAGGCAAAACAGTTGCATGCTGAATAAAATCGATCTGATCACCACTATCCTGCGACCTAAAAGAAAATTTGACCGCCTTATTGGTTTTGTTCACCAGCTCTGCATTGTACAGGTTACTGGTTTTATCAGTCCCCCTGCTTTGGTATAAAGTACCGCTGGCCCTTAAAACGGTGGTCTGGATGTTTTCTCTCTTATAAATCAGTGAAGAGAAAACCATTAATACCACGAATAAAACCGCAGCATAACCGTAAGATTTTAAACCAATTTTATAAGGTTTGCGATCTGCAATAAAATCCTGATTAAAGAAACCGATCAGGTTTTTGGGTTTACCTATTTTCAACATGACTTCGTTACACGAATCGATGCAAACGGTACAGTTCACACATTCAAGCTGTGTTCCCTGGCGGATATCAATACCCGTAGGGCAAACCTGTACACAGAGTCCACAATCAATACAATCGCCAGTTTTCTGTTCCAATGCATTTCGTTGTAAACGTCCGCGGGGTTCGCCCCTGGTAAAATCGTAAGCTACCACGAGGCTCTGGTTATCAAGTAACACCCCCTGAAGCCTACCATAAGGACAGATTACAGTACATACCACCTCGCGTACATAGGCAAATACGCCATAAAATATAAGGGTAAACAGCCAGATGGATATAAACCCCGAAACATGGCCCGCAATGGGTTCAGTGATAATTTTAAGCAGTACATCCGAACCGATCATATAAGCCAGAAAGGTATTGGCAATGGCAAAAGAGATCAGCAGGAAAATGAAATGTTTGCTTCCTTTTTTCCTTATCTTTTCTGCGTTCCAGGGGCCTTCGTCAAGTTTCTTTTGTTTACTGGCATCGCCCTCAATCCAGTATTCTATTCTACGGAACACCATTTCCATAAAAATGGTCTGCGGACAGGCCCATCCGCACCATAGCCTGCCCAATACCACTGTAAAACATACAATGAAGATAATAAAGATGAGCATGGCGAGTGCAAAAAGGTAAAAATCCTGCGGGGTAAAAATCAACCCAAAGAAAACAAATTTCCTTTCGATGAAATTCAGCAGCACCAGTTGCTCGCCATTGAGTTTTAAAAACGGACAGGAGAACAAAAATAACAGCAGGGCATAACTTACCCATTTCCGGTAGGTGTATAATCTACCCGATGGTTTTTTAGGGTAAATGAAATTCCTGCCCCTGCTTTCCGGTTTATTTTTTGGTAACATCGGCTTGATTTACACTGTCCTTCGCTGCTTTCATCTCATTATCTTTCATGTCTTTCGCCTCATATTTTTCGCCCTGTGGGGCTTTGGCACCAGCAGGGTTGCTTCCTTTTAACGACAAGATAAAATTAGCAACCGCACTGATCTGTTTAGGGTTAAGGTTTTTCTCCCAACTGATCATTCCCTTTTCAGGAACACCATATTTAATGGTTTTAAACACATTATTGATGCCGCCGCCATGCAACCAGTAATCATCGGTTAAGTTCGGGCCAATCACCCCCTGGCCTTTATCGCCATGGCAAACTACACAGTTGGTGTTAAATATGGTTTTCCCATCTGCCAGTACAGCTGGGGTATTATCAAATTTTACGGAATTTTCATCAATGGTATTGGCTGATTTTTCGAGATAAGCTGCTTTTTCTACCTGTGCCTTGGCCATTTCATTTTCATATTCTTTATCCTGCAGATCGCCATAACCACCGATGTGGTAATAAAAGAGATAACCAGCAGCGAAAATCATCGTACCAAAAAACAGGAAGTTGAACCAGGCCGGTACCGGATTGTTCAGCTCTTTGATGCCATCGTAAGCATGATCAATTACCAGGTTCTTTTCTTCTTCAATAGGTTTTAAACCCAATAATTTTGCCCAGACAGAAGGTTTTACCGTTTTCTGTTTTAACCAGCTATCGTAATCGAGCACCTCCTCTTTTACAGGTTCGCTGTATGGAGTAGGGTTTAACTGTTCCTGGTACATTACCTTAAAAGCATTAAGCAGCGTTACCGAAACAAAAAGCAGTACCAGCGCAAAAAGCAAAAGCAATACAATGAGTATTTCAGATTGGCTAAGTCCTAATCCAGGCTGAGAAGGTATTACAGCCTCTGCAGTTTTCTCCTCAGCAGCAGATGCTACAATTGATAAAAACAGGAACGATAACAATAGTTTAATCTTCTTCATATACATCAGGCTGGTTTTCTTGTAAAGGAATTTCGCTCATTACTTCAATATGTTTTTTACTTAATTTGAGCAGGTAAACGCCCACGATTACAAAAAACACCATGAACATAAGCAGAGAGGTAACGAGGTATATTTCGCCACCGGCTAAATTTTTGATCTGGTTGAACATATTTTATTGATTTGAAGGAATGGTTTCTTTATTGGCTTTAATATCGGTACCCAAACGTTGCAGGTAAGCGATGATGGCCACAATTTCACGGTCGCTTTTAACTTTAATGTTGTTCTGCTTCAGGTCTAACGCAATTTTTTCGGCCTGAATTTTTAAATCATCATTGGCATGTTTGTCATATCCTTCGGAATACGGAACGCCCAATGTTCGCATGGCCCTGATTTTACTGGCTGTGGTAGTGATATCCAGTTGCTGTTCAATAAGCCATGGATATGGCGGCATAATACTTCCCGGCGACATTGAAGTAGGATCAACCAGGTGATTGTAATGCCAGGCATCAGAATACTTTCCTCCTACACGATGAAGATCTGGTCCGGTACGTTTACTGCCCCATAAAAAAGGGTGATCGTAAACAAATTCTCCGGCCTTGCTGTATTCGCCATAACGTTCTGTTTCTGAACGAAAGGGTCGCACGGTTTGTGAATGGCAGTTTACACAACCTTCCCTGATGTACAAATCCCTGCCCTGCAACTCGAGCGCGGTATATGGCTTTACGCTTGCAATAGTCGGCACGTTAGATTGGATCGTAAAAGTTGGCATCATCTCTACCATTCCCCCAATGAGGATTATGATCAGCGAAAGCACCATAAATTTCATTGGTTTACGCTCCAATACCCTGTGCCAGGCTTTATCGGCAGGACTACTGTCTACTATAATTTTGGTTAAAGGCATGGCTTCGGCCGGTTCATTGGCTACAAGTTTAGCCCCAAGCATGGTTTTGGCCAGGTTATAAGTCATTACGATTACACCTGTTAAATAAAGAGCGCCGCCAACTGAACGTAAAACATGCATCGGGATAATCTGCAGGGTCGTAGCCAGGAAATTAGGGTATTTCAATAAACCTTCAGGGGTAAATTCTTTCCACATCAAACCTTGTGTAAAACCTGCCCAATACATCGGGATGGCATAAAAAAGGATGCCCAACGTACCGATCCAAAAGTGGAAACGCGCCAGTTTTTTAGAGTAGAGTTCGGTTTTATAAATACGAGGAATTAACCAGTACAATACACCGAAAGTTAAAAAGCCATTCCAGCCCAAAGCGCCAACATGTACGTGGGCTACAATCCAATCGGTAAAATGCGCTACCCCATTAATCTGTTTTAGCGATAATAAAGGACCTTCAAAAGTGGCCATACCATAAGCGGTAAGGGCAACCACCATAAATTTAAGGGTCACATCTTCTCTTACTTTATCCCAGGCGCCACGAAGGGTCAATAAACCGTTGATCATACCGCCCCAGCTTGGTGCGATTAACATGATGGAAAAAGCAACGCCTAATGATTGTGCCCAACCCGGTAATGAGGTGTACAATAAGTGATGGGGACCGGCCCAGATGTAGATAAAAATGAGCGACCAAAAGTGCAGGATGCTCAGTTTATAGGAATAAACAGGTCGGCCAGCCATTTTTGGCAGGAAATAATACATCATACCCAGGTAAGGAGTAGTGAGGAAAAATGCTACGGCATTGTGCCCATACCACCACTGCACCAATGCGTCTTGTACGCCTGCATACAGATAGTAGCTTTTCATAAAAGAAATGGGCAGCTCAAAAGAGTTTACAATGTGTAATACCGCAATGGTAACAAAAGTGGCGATGTAAAACCATATCGCCACATAGAGGTGGCGCTCTCTCCTTTTAATAATGGTACCGAACATATTTATGCCGAAAACCACCCAGATGATGGTAATGGCAATATCGATTGGCCATTCAAGTTCGGCATATTCGTGTGAGGTGGTAAAACCCAGCGGAAGGGTAATTACGGCCGATAAGATAATGAGCTGCCAGCCCCAAAAGTGAATCTTGCTGAGCACATCGCTAAACATCCTGGCCTTAAGTAACCGCTGAAGCGAATAATAAACACCCATAAAAATGGCGTTTCCCACAAAGGCGAAAATAACGGCATTGGTGTGCAAAGGCCTTATCCTGCCAAAAGTGGTGTACTGGCTGCCCATGTTCATTGCCGGTTTAAAAAGTTGCATGGCAACAAGCAGTCCAACGGTCATCCCTATAATTCCCCAAACCAGGGTGGCAATGCCAAAGTTTCGAACAATCCTGTTATCGTAAGTAAATTTTTCTAGCTGCATAATAGAAGCGGAATTTTGTATGTTTTGTACACCAAAGGTATCCTGCGGCAGGCAGATAAAGGATGATGGCGGTTAGCTGGAAAAGTGATCTTCTTCACTTTTTTCGGAAATTACCTCATCATCGAACAATACGCGAATACCCGGTGTATGCACGTCATCGTTCTGACCAGTTTTATAAGCCCAAAAGAAGGCACCCAGAAAAATAAGTGCCATTAAAACGCTGCAGCCCACCAAAAAGTAGAGGATATTCATATCAGTTTATTTTTACGGGCAAACCAGCGGGTGGCGAGGGTGGTGAATAATATGATAGTAACAGTACTAACGGGCATCAGCACCGCAGCAACCAATGGATAAAGTGTTCCCTGTACGGCATAAAAAATACCAATACAGTTGTAGGCAATGGCAATGACAAAACTTATTTTAATCACTTTAAGTCCATCTTTACTAAGCTGGATAAAATGCGGCAGAAGATTCAAGCCACCACCCTGCAGAATGGCATCGCAGCCTGGGGTAAAATTATTAATGTTATCCGTTATGGCTATCCCAAAATTACTCTGCTTTAAGGCGCCCGCATCATTTAAGCCATCGCCGAGCATCATTACTTTATTCCCGCTTTCCTGGAGGTTTAAAACGGCATCCAGTTTTTGGTATGGCCGTTGATGGAACCTGATGGTAGTGTTTTCCGGAAAAATGGTTGTCAGTATGGAACCGTCCTTATCCGTATCGCCCGATAAAACCTGAAGGTTAAATTTGGAGAGTTTCGAAACCAGCTGTGCCAGTCCGGGCCGCCATTGCTGTTTGATATCAAAACAACCTTTATAAGTATGGTCGATCACAATGTGCACCCCGCTTTCCCCAGCAGATTTTACGGTTACAGGCAACATCGATAAATGTCCGGCATAGATAGCATGATGGTTGATCTGAGCCGATAAACCTTTACCCACCACTTCCTTATAATCGTTAAGTGAATAAAATCTTTCTACGTTTAAAGCCTTTAAAATATGCCGGCTTAAAGGATGGGTGGAGTTACGCAACAACGAAGCCACAACCCGTTTTTCTTCGTTTGTTAAGGATCCGCTAAAAGAAATTTCGGCATTTTCATTACTGGTTAATGTACCTGTTTTATCAAAAATCAGGGTATCGCATTTGGCCAGTTCTTCAACGGCATCAGTATTTTTTACATAAAACCCTTTCTTATCAAAAACAGATAAGATTGCGGATAAAGTGAATGGCGTGCTTAAAGCCAGTACACAGGGACAAGCCACAATAATAACCGCGGTAAATGCCGACCAGGCTTTGTGACTATCGTGCTCAAACAACCAATAAGCTGTAGCCGCAAATGCGATGAGAAAAACACCTAGGCTGAAATATTTCGCGACAGAATCATTAAAATTCTGTTTTTCGATGTTGTTTTTATAATTATCGTTATTCCAGAGTCCGGTAAGGTAACTCTGCGAAACCGGTTTGATCACTTCGAGTTCTATGGCTTCGGTGGTTTGCCTCCCTCCTGCATAAATGATTTCGCCCAGCACTTTATGTATAGGCTCCGATTCGCCGGTAACAAAACTCATATCCACCCATGCATCGCCCTTCATTAAAATGGCATCTGCAGGCACCAGTTCTCCATTTCTAATCCACAACCTGTCGCCGGTTTTAATTTCGTTAATGGATACGGGTTTTTCTTTACCGTTTTGCAATGTGGTTACCGCAATTGGGAAGTATGAACGATAATCGCGGTCGAAAGAAATGTGGTGATAGGTATGCTGTTTGAGCCATTTCCCCATAAGGAGCAAAAAAACCAAACCGGTTAAGGTATCGGCAAAACCTGGCCCGGTGGCAAAAATGACTTCAAACGCGGTGCGTAAAAACAATACCGCAATAATCAGTGCCAAAGGCGTATCTAAATTGATGTGTTTGTGTTTGATACTGGTAATGGCAGAGGTAAAATAATCACGGCCGCAATAAAAAGCAGCAGGGATAGAAAATGCCAGGTTTAACCAGCCGAATAAGGACTGAAACTGTTTTTCAAAACCCGAAAGGCCAAAATATTCGGGAAAACTAAAAAGCATCACATTACCCATTAAAAATCCTGCAACAGCGATTTTCAGTACTAAAGCTTTATCAACCGAACTGCTGTGCGCTTTTACCACATCCTGAAGACTGATTAAGGGTTCGTAACCAATCTGGTTTAAGGTTTCTACGAGCTGCCTCAAAGAGATTTCCTCATGATTGAAGCTTATGGTAACCTGTTTTTTAAGGAAATCGATCCGTGAGCTGAAAATAGCGGGATTGATTTTATACAGGTGTTCCAATAACCAGATGCAGGAGCTGCAGTGGATGGCGGGGATGTAAAAGGTAATAATGCCCGAACTTTCATGTTTGTAATCGAGCAGCTGATCAATAATTTTAGGCTCGTCGAGGTAGGCTAAATGGCTTTCATTTTTTAACTGCCTGCCTGGATTATTGTTGTATACATAATAATTGCATAAGTTGTTTTCGGAAAGGATCTTGAAAACAGACATACAACCCGCACAGCAAAAATCTTTATCTTCTGTTTGATATTTTACCTTGGGCAGATCCTCTCCACAGTGGTAGCAAATGGCTTTGATTGTGGTTTTACTTTGATCTTCCATTGTAATTATTTTTTAAATTGATGAACTGAATAATTGGGTTTTCGGCTGCTTAAGCCATAATTTTTCATCAAATGCCATACAAACATTTCTTAAGAAAGATTTTCCTTTTGTGGTAATGCTGATTTCCTTTTCGGTTACACTGATCAGTTTATCGAGCAATAAGGGTAAAAGCCTTTTATATACAGCTTCAGGAATACCTTCATTGTAAATGGTATTTTCTTTACACATGATGTTGAGGATGTGTTTTCTCACCTCCAGATCTTTATCAGTTAGGAAATGTCCCTTTTCTACAGGCAGTATTCCCGATTCCATTTTATCCAGATAAGCCTCTACCGTTTTAGGATTCTGTGCAAAAGCTGTCCAACTGTCGCTGATGGAAGAAACCCCTAATCCAATGAGCAAGTGGGTATGCTGATTGGTGTAGCCCATAAAATTCCGGTGAAGACTCTGTTCTATCATCGCCTGGAATAAAGAATCACTTTTCAGCGCAAAATGATCCATCCCCACATCTTTATAGCCTGCATCATCAAGCAATTTCCTCCCTAAATGATAAAGTGCAAATTTTTCATCCCCCACAGGGATATCTTTTTCGGTATAATGCCTTTGGCCGGGTTTTAACCAGGGCACATGTGCGTAACTGTAAAATGCAATGCGATCTGGTTGCATTGCAATAACTTCATTTATGGTGTCCGTTAATCCATAAATACTTTGTCCCGGAAGGCCATAAATCAAATCAAAATTAACCGAAGTATAGCCGATTGCCCTAGCCTGTACCGTAATTAGCGCAACCTGCTCCGGCGTTTGAAAACGGTTGATCAAAAACTGTACTTTGGGATCAAAATCCTGAATACCAAGGCTTAACCTTTTAAAACCAAGTTGGTAAAGCGTTGTTAAATGTTCAATGGTGGTATTGGCCGGATGCGCCTCAAAAGAGAGTTCGGCATCGGGAGCCAGGATTGCATTTTGCATAATGCCGTTAATGAGGAGCCCGAGGTTTTCTGCACTAAAAAAAGTTGGTGTTCCCCCACCCAGGTGCAGTTCTTTTAGTTTGGGTTTCTCTTTCAAAGCATCTACATACATGTTCCATTCAGCAAGTACAGCGAGGATGTATGGCACCTCAACCGAATGGTTTTTGGTAATACGGGTATTGCAGCCACAGTAGGTACACAGGCTTTCGCAAAATGGAAGGTGGATGTACAAACTTATCCCTTCTTCTTTATATGTGATATAGGTTTTGGCTACCGTTGTTAACCAATCTTTTCGATTGAAGTTTTCATTGTCCCAGTATGGTACCGTTGGATAACTGGTGTATCTTGGCGCAGCAATATTATATTTTTTAAGCAGTGCAGCAGTTTCCATTATTTTAACGCTTTAATGGTTGCACATTCGTTCTGGCAGCAGCAGGCTTTACCTACGCATTTACCCGCAGCCCATTGATCGAGATTTTTAACCACCTGTTCCATCCTTAATTTAGGGTCAGCATCTTTTGATGCCAGTGGAACATTTGCGACTTTCATTCCGGCAAAACCTGCGGCTTTTAAGTCAAGGTGGTCGGTTTCGGAAGATGAGGTGGCAATGTATTTGATACCAAGCGCTTTTAGCCCCAAAATCATGGCTTCGCTGAGGTCGTCGTTATTAAAAACCAACAAGGCTTCCTTTCCGGTTGCAAATGAAAGCGTATCGGCGGTTAAGCTGTTAGCAATGATCGTAATATCGTGTTTTTTATAATTGGCCAGTACCAACCATTCCTTTTCATCGGGCTTAATGTTGTAAGCTATAGCTTTCATATACAGTATTTATGTATACAAAACTATGGGCTAACGGTAAGGTAACAGATGAGAATGCTTAGAGAAAAAAATGATACTCGTTACTTTTTTTAGTCTGGAGTCTTGAATCCATAGTCTTGAGTTGATTGACTAATGATCAATAAATTAAGTTGGGAGTTGATTAACCGAGTTGACATGAACTAATGTTCAGTTAACCAATTTAAACAATTAACCAAATAAACTAATGACCAATAAACCAATGACTAATGAACCAACGACTAATGAACGCTATTGTTTAATATTCCTCAGTTTTTCGATAGATAGAATATTAATGGCATTACCAGTTTTATCAATCAGTTTTTCGTCTTTAAAATCAGCCAGCATTCTGCTTACCGTTTCGCTGGCCGTACCCACCAAGGCGGCAAGATCATCGCGTGAAATACGGATGGTGCAGCTATCAGCAATGCCATCGCCAAATTTTGTTGCAACCTGCAGCAATGCTTCTGCTACACGCTTCCTTACCGAAGAGTAGGCCAGCTGAAGCATTTGTTTTCCCTTATCGCGTACGTTTCCGGATAATAAATGGATAAAGGTTTTGGATACCGCCTGATGATTGAGCAGGTATTCCATAAAATCGGCTTTGGGAATCTGGATAATTTCTGATTCGGTTAAGGTTGCTGCATTTTCGGCATAAACTTCACCATTGCATAAACTTTCGTAGCCAAAAAAATCACCATCGTGGTAAAGCCCTGACGAAAGTTCCCTGCCATCCTTAAAACGTTTGTAGGTTTTCACTTGCCCTTTGCTTATATAATAAAGGTGGGCTGGTTCATCGCCTTCAACGTAAATAATCTGTTTATTACCCACGGGTCTTGATTTTCCTTTTTTACGGAGTTCATCCATTGCCGTTTCACTATCGTTTGCAACCGAGTTAAAACCTGCCGATTGCTGTTTTTTCTTAAACCTGCTTTCTATTGCCTTAAAAAGTTCGATGTCGTCAAAGGGTTTAGTAAGGTAGTCATCTGCCCCCATTTCCATTCCTTTCCGCATATCTGCCCGTTCTGTTTTTGCGGTGATGAAAATAAAAGGAATATTGGCGGTTTTCGGATTTTTGTTCAAAAGATATAAAACGCCATATCCATCCAGTTCAGGCATCATGATGTCGCATAATATTACATCTGGCAGGTGCTGCAAAGCCATTTCAACACCTACCTTACCGTGTTTAGCGGTAAAAGTTTCGTATCCAGCCAGATCGAGCACTTCGGCAGTACTTTCCCTGATGTCGTTATTGTCTTCAATTATCAAAACTTTCTTACTCATGGAATGGATCTTAAACTTTAAATTCTTTGTTAAACAGGAAAATAAGCGTAAAAACCGCACCCGAATTTTGTTCACTTTGGCAGCTTACCGTTCCATTCATCAGGCCTACATATCTTTTTACAATATTAAGGCCTAAACCCGTACCAGGAATATCGCCGGTATTATGCGCCCTGAAAAAAGGTTCAAACAGGTTGTTATGATCAGCTTCCGGAATACCAATACCATTATCTTTTACTTCCAAAATCAGTTCATCATCCTTTAAAATGGAATTGAACTGGATGAGCGTATCCTCTCCAGAATATTTTATCGAATTCGAAATCAGGTTGATCACACAGTTTTTCAACAGGTTTGGATCGAGATATACTTCAGCTGTTGTGCCGGTATGTTCGTAAATAATATGCTGATTCTGTTTGGTCATCATTTGCATCTCTTCTGCTATTTCTTCGGCAAAGCTGATGATGTTAAAAGATTGTGCAGATGCTTCTACTTTCCCTGCTTCGAGTTTTTCAAGCGAAAGAAAATCGTTTAAGATCGTAGTGAGGTTATTGATCGAATTTTTGATTTTTAAAGTATGTTTTTCTACACTGGCCACATCATGTTTGGTGGTGTATTTATCAATCAGGGAAGCCGACAACTGAATGGAGCTTAGCGGTGTTCTAAATTCATGCGAAGCCATAGAGACAAACCTCGTTTTAAGCTGATTGAGTTCTTTTTCCTTCTGAAAAAGTGCCCGCATGTTTTCTTTGGCCATTTCGAGTTCCGACACCAGCTTAACCAGATCCTGCGTACGCTCCTTAATTTTAACCTCTAATTTTTCTGTATAACTTTTAATCTGCTCTTCGTTGGCTTTTTCCTTACTCAGATCGTGGATAAAACCCGTGTAGATTTTACGGTCGCTAAATTTGATCTCGCTAACGCCCAGCCTGAATGGAAAAACCGAACCGTCTTTACGTTTACCAGAAACCTCTCTCCCAATACCGATAATGTGTTTCTGCCCGGTATGTTCGTACCTTGACAGGTATTCGTCATGGCTCGAATGATCGGGCTCGGGCATTAAAACCGATACGTTTTTACCCACCAGTTCTTCCCTTCCATAACCAAAAAGCTCAAGTGCAGCGGGGTTTAAATGTTCTATAATCCCCCTATCATCAATGGTAATAATCCCATCAATGGCATTTTCAATAATTGCATCTAAAAATTTCGACCTATCCATTTAACGCTTCAAGTATATCGTTGTAAATATAGAAAAGTTATTACCGATCTTTTTTCCTTATCCAACAATTAGTGCATCCAGTTTATCTTTCGATTTCGCCAGCTGTTCATATAAACCTTTTAGCTCTCCTGAGGCCTGATCTGCAACTTCATTAAAAAGTTTTTTGTAATAATTAATCCCTTCAGCCAGTTGCTGTTTAAATCCATTTAACTGTTTTATTTTTTTATCGCTGAAATTCTGAAGCTGCTGTTTAATATCCTGCTGAAGATAATCAATATAAAGATTAAGCTCTTTGATAAATACATGCGGTCGTTCTACTTGCTTCAGGAGGTCGATTTTACCATAAATATGGTCAACCATTTCATCAAATGAATATACATCAGAAAAATAGGCCAGGTTTGGCCCGGGGCAAATGGCTACTGCAGTACTTTCTTTAGGTTTAAGGATGTTATATTTTAGGTAAGTGGAAGAACAAAGTCCTTCGCAAAGGCAAACTTTTTCGGTGATCAGGTTAAATTGTTTTTGGTATTCATCTGCCGATAGCTCAGTTGTTTTAAGGCTTTTTATTTTTAGATGCTGATATTCCCGCGATGCAGTACAAATGGCCTGTTCGGTAAATTCGGTATTGTTGCAGAGGTATTTCTTGGTGCAGGGACTTCCCGGCCTGCCTTTTTCGATCCTTTCTGCCCGCTGAAGGTCCATTGTACTGTTTTTAAAATTATTAAACCGGATACCAAGCGGAGAAGCACCACTCAAGTAAAAATCGTCCTCTTTTGCAGCAGCTAACTGTGTTAATGTACCGGCATCTACGTTGGTTACTTCGGGCACCAATAAAAACGGACTTCCCCATCCAATGGCATCAAGATGGTAATGTTGCAACAGAAATTTATGCTCTGCCGCGGTTCCGATTCCGCCTTGCGCCGTGATCCGTTGTTTAGGCTGTTTTTCGGTATAGATTCCTTTTTGTGCCAGGGCAAGTTTATACATGTTAAAAAGCTCCTGGTACATATCGCTTTTTTTATTTTTAAATTCTTCCAGAATTGGTCCCAGCAAATAGCCTTCTGTGGCAAACGCGTGGCCACCACAGTTTAAACCCGATTCGATCCTGAATTCTGATACCCATAGTCCTTTTTTCGCCAAAAACTTAGCCTGAATCAGGGCCGACCTGAAATCGCTTACTTTTAAGATGATTTTCTTTTTCAGCAAAGCCTTTTCATCTGGAAAAAAGTCTTCAAAATTTTCTATGTAACTGTATAATTTCGGGTTCATTCCCGCAGAAAGCACCACAGAAGCACAGAGTTTACTTTCGGCAAAACCACGCAATGCAGATAATGCATCAGTATTTGTATCGCCCGAATATTCGCCATGCAAATAGTTCATTTTATCTACCTTGGCCATGATATTTACATCTATGGTGCCCATGCGCATGGCATTTTTCAGTACCGATTGAAAGGTTTGCTTTGCTTCTCCCTCGGGATACTCCATCATCAGTTCGTAACCACGTTTTAACTTTGAAGTATCGGGCAAAAGCTCGAAATAGCGGCAAATATCACTCCCCTCAGTAAATTCCTGCTGTTTTAAAGCTTTAAAATCCTGGTTGATGCAATCGGATAAAAAGTTGAGGTATGCGGTAATGCGCCGGCTACGGCTATCGGTTTCATCTTTAGCAATCGCCTTAAAATCAACCGATCTGTTTTGTGAGTGATATCCATGCATTCGCTCTACCAATTCATCATCAACGATAGATAGTACAGAAGAAATGCCATACCTGGCAACTTTTAATGGGGTATCAATGGAATAACCCAGGCCCAAAACGGGAATATGGAATGAATGTAGCATGGTGTTTCTTGATGTAAATCGGCTTTCTATATATCGCGAAAGGCCAAATATTTTCTACAGCAAAACTACCTTGCTTTAATGGATGTAGTGATGATGAGACTCAAACCAAAAAATGAGCACGATCACTTTTTTTGGTCATTAAGGTTGGCTGCCTTGATGATCAAGATTAAAAATCTATTTTTTTGACTCCTATTGTTCGCATCAAGCCCATCAGTTTTTAAGATGCAGAACAATTTTTGAGGGGACAGTATATCCAGAAGTATAAATCTTCATTCGACTGTTTGCAGTACATAATTAGACTAATTATCATTACCAGAAAACTTAACGACAAACAGTGTCTTTTATTTAATTTCACCTTAAACATTAACAGAGAAGATGAGCGTACATATTGGACTGATGATATGGAAGGAAATGAAGCAACAGGGTGTTACTGTTTCTTCATTGGCGGATAACCTTGCGATAAGCAAAACAAAAACGCAGGAGATTATAAACAGTGCAAGCTTAGACATTAGTTTACTGGTAAGTATCAGTGAGATATTAAACTATAATTTTTTGGCCTATTATGAAAATGGCCAGCTCTTCTCTAACCTTTCTCATGAGGAAAAAAGAAAATCGCAGGAAGAAATTAAGCGGTTAAAAATGCTGATCAGCGAAAAAAATAAAGCGATCGAGTTAAAAGAAAAAATGATTCAGAACCTTTCACACACCGTTTCTATACTGGAAAAGGGGCAAATGTACTAAACTGCGGAAATAATCAACTCGCAACTGAACTCCTAAAGGCTTTAAGGCTCATTCCCTTTTGCGATTTGAAGAATTTGTTTAAGTGGCTTTCATCGGTAAAACCGAGTTCAAAAGCAATTTCATTGATGCGCATATCGCTAAAGCGCAAACGGGCCTCTATTAGTTTAATCCTTAAATTGGCAATATACTGCTGCAGGGTTTCGTTAGTCTGTTTTTTAAAATACTTACCAAAATAGTTTTCCGAAATGCCGAATTCGATACTTAACTTTTCGGCCCTTAGCTTCTCCGGACTATAAATATTGGCCTGTATGTAGTTTAAAAGTGCCAATGTTTTTTGTTCCGAATCTTCTTTAATGTTGGCTGGCAGGTATTTGGCAATATTACGTGCCACCAATAAGATCATCGTATCAACCATTTTGCCAATCAGTTCTTTATTGTAAAGATCACGCTTTACATATTCTGCAATCATGGCTTCGGTAAGCGAATTAATTAAAGGTTTATCCGAAAAATTTTTAAGGATACAACCGGGCTGGTGACTGGCATTTTGAAGGATATACTCTAATCTTTTCACGTCATCGGTATGAAAATCCTTAGAGCGTAAGTACACATTCCCAAAGCGCAGAAAGAAAAATTCAGTCGTAGTTTCTATTTCAAATGAGTGGCAATCATCTGGTGTAATTAAGAACATGTGTCCGGCCCGGTAATCAAATTTGTTGTTATTGATGCACTGCTTTCCGGTACCCGAGAGGATATAAACCAATTCAAAAAACAGATGTTTATGGCCATTTTTAGGGCATTCATCTAATTTTTGATAACTAATTTCGAAGGGCTCGTATAAAGTTTCGCTATTCATCTTACACTAATTAAGGCGCAAATTTACCAATTAAAAGCAAATTTATACCGTATTATAAAACTATATCAGTTTATATTTGCCATACAAAAAGAATAACTTAGTATTAAAATAATTGATCAGCCATGAAAGCAATAGGATTTAAAACCTCACTCCCCATAAACGAAAGCGAAAGTTTTATCGCATTCGAAACACCTGTTCCACAGCCAAAAGGACGCGACCTGCTCGTAAAAATAAAGGCCATCAGTATAAATCCGGTTGATTATAAAATCCGCCAGAACAGTGCTAAAGATACTGTACTGGATACACCAAAAGTAATTGGCTGGGATGCCACAGGTACGGTTGAAGCCGTTGGCGAAGGCGTTACATTTTTCAAAACCGG
This sequence comes from Pedobacter jeongneungensis, assembly GCF_000633455.1. GTDB lineage: Bacteria > Bacteroidota > Bacteroidia > Sphingobacteriales > Sphingobacteriaceae > Pedobacter > Pedobacter jeongneungensis_A. The sequence continues at coordinate 57,374 of NZ_AYMG01000019.1, read as the reverse complement.
AGACGAAGTTTATTATGCAGGTGATTTAACGCGTAGTGGTTCGAACGCCGAATATCAATTGGTTGATGAACGTATAGTAGGTTTAAAACCCGCATCATTAACTGACGCTGAAGCAGCTGCCATGCCATTAACAGCACTTACCGCCTGGGAATCACTTTACGACCGCATCCGCATCAGTGAGCAAAAAGATAAAGGAAAAAGCATCCTCATTATTGGTGGTGCAGGTGGCGTTGGTTCCATTGCCATACAGCTGGCGAAAAAAATAAGCGGCTTAAAAGTGATTACCACAGCCTCACGACCAGAAACAAAGGAATGGTGTAAAGCCATGGGTGCAGATGTGGTGGTAGATCATAAAAACCTGGTTGAAGAAGTACGTGCCGCAGGCTTTAAGGAAGTGGATTTTATACTCGATTTTGTAGACCTGAACAGCTATTGGGATGACCTGGTAGAACTGATTAAACCGCAAGGCCATATCGTATCCATAACAGGCTCAGCCACGCCTATCGCCCTAAACAAATTAAAAAATAAAAGCGTTACCTTTTCATGGGAACTGATGTACACCCGTTCCATGTATCAAACTGACGATATGGAACAGCAACACCATATTTTAAATGAACTGGCCAAATTATTCGACAATGGCACAATTAAAACCACTTTAAACCAAACCCTGAAAGGATTTACTGTAGAAAATTTAAAAGAAGCTCATCGCTTATTGGAAAGCGGTAAAACCATTGGCAAGGTAGTAATCGAATACTAGAAAATTTTTAGTCAAAAAAAGAGAGAAGCCGGTTAAGCTTCTCTCCTTTTTATATCCTGTTTCAACTAAACTTTAGTCCTGTTTTCCGAACTTCTTTTTAACTGCGCATTAATGCGTTCCAAAACATCGTAAATATCGAAAGGTTTGCTGATGTAATCATCTGCAAATGCATCGATCGCTTTTTGCTCACTATTGTTCTGTGCAGACATTACAATAATCGGGATGTGTTTGGTAAAAATATCAGTTTTTAAATCTTCGCAGATTTCTGCTCCGTTTCCATCTGGTAACATAACATCTAATAAGAAAAGATCAGGCATTGCATCCTGGATATTTTTCTTCAGCTCTGCAAATGATGAGGAAAGCTGTAATTCAAAACCCTCTTCCTTTAACAGGATTTCAATCACGTTTCTGATCTCCTGATCGTCTTCTAAAATGTGTATTCGTTTTTTTTCCATGTTCAAATTATATGTTTGGGATGTACCGTTCGCGTGGAATGCGCTACACGATAGTAACAGTAACACCCAAGCCCTCTAAATGTTTTACAATTTGTTCAGAAATTCCTTTATCAGTGATAATATGGTCAATTTCTTCTAATCCGCATATCTTTCCAAAGCCCCTCTTACCAAATTTAGTTGAGTCGGCCAGTACAATTGTTTTTTGTGAAGCGCCGATCATTTTACGGTTTAAATGTGCCTCCATGGCATTCGTGGTGGTTAATCCAAAATCAAGATCGATCCCATCTACGCCTAAAAACAGCTTGTTGAAATAAAAATCCTGTAAAACCTGTTCTGCATAAGCCCCCATTACCGATGAGGAACTTTTTCTAAGCAGGCCACCCAGCTGGATCACTTCGATGCTGGGCTCGCGCATTAATTCTAAAGCTACATTTAATGCGGAGGTAACCACGGTTAAGTTTGTTGCGGGCGCAATGTTCTTAGCAAAATAAAGCACAGTGGTGCCCGACGCAATCACAATAGAATCGTTATCGTTTAACAACGCAGCAGCAGCTATACCAATTTTATTCTTCTCGGTAGATTGTATTTTCTCTTTCTCATTAACCGGACGGTCTACAGTATATGGATTATTTACAGTAGCCCCGCCATGGGTCCTAAACAACAGGCTTTTATCTTCAAGTAGTTTTAAGTCCTTTCTTATTGTTACCGACGACACTTTCAGTTCCTTACATAAATCCACTACGTTTATGTACTGATCACGTTGCAGGCGACTTAAAATAAACTGGTGCCTCTCAGCCAAATTCATCATAGTATATTTAATTTGCAGGCTGCAAATTAGCAATAAAAACATTCTTTAAAATATTTTGAACAAATAATTAATAAATTTTTAACAGAGATATTATATTATTCCGATTATGATTTCGTATAATTGCGTATTATTTCGTTTTATTACTTTTAAACATAAAAATGAAAAGATTACATCAGCCGCTCATTGCAGAAAACATAAATTGGGACCTGATCATCATTGGTGGCGGGGCAACGGGCTTAGGCACAGCACTTGATGCGGCTAGCCGGGGTTATAAAACTTTACTGGTTGAGCAGGCTGATTATGCAAAAGGAACATCAAGCCGGAGCACTAAACTGGTACACGGAGGCGTACGCTATCTGGCCCAGGGAGATATTGGCCTGGTGAGACATGCACTTAAAGAACGTGGATTATTACAACAGAACGCTAAACATTTGGTACATAAAGAGGCATTCCTGATCCCCTGCTACAATTGGTTTTCCATTATTAAATATTTAACCGGGCTTACCCTGTACGATTGGCTGGCAGGAAAATACAGCTTCGGAAAATCTAAATATTTATCTAAGGCAGAAACACTGGCCATGATGCCTGGCATTAAAGCAAAAGGTTTAAAAGGTAGCATCAGGTATTACGACGGAAAGTTTGATGATGCCCGTTTAGCCATCAATATCGCTCAAACCGCTATCGAAAAAGGTGCTTCATTATTAAGTTACACCAAAGTAACCGGTTTATTAAAAGATGGCGAAAACGTTACTGGGATCGAAACAGAAGATACGATTACAGGTTTAAAAGCACAGTTTAAGGGCAAAGTAATGATTAATGCCACAGGTGTATTTGTTGATGATATTCTGCATATGAACAATCCAAATTCAAAAAAGATGGTTCGCCCCAGTCAGGGTGTGCATGTGGTATTGGAAAGAGGCTTCTTGAATAGTGAATCGGCTTTGATGATCCCTAAAACTTCTGATGGGCGTGTATTATTTGCTGTTCCCTGGCACGAACATTTATTGGTAGGCACCACCGATACCCCATTGGATGAACACAGCCTCGAGCCACGGGCTTTGAAAGAAGAGGTAGATTTCATTATGAGTACTGCAGCAAGCTATTTTAACCGAAAGCCCCTTGAAAAAGATATATTGAGTGTATTTTCTGGCTTACGCCCCCTGGCTGCACCTACCAGTGGCGATGGGGATAGTACAAAAGAAATCAGTAGGGATCATAAACTGATTGTTTCGGCAAAGGGATTAATTACCATAACGGGTGGAAAATGGACCACTTATCGCCGCATGGCTGAAGAAACTGTTAATTTAGCCATTACACACGCAGGTTTAGAACCGAAAGCATGCGTAACCGAAAATCTCAGCATCCATGGCAGCCAAATGATCGAAGAAGATCATCATTTATCGATATATGGATCAGACCGTGATAAAATTGAGGCTTTAATCAAACAAGATCCTAGCCTTGGGCAGCAGTTACATCCATCTTTTCCTTTTGTAGAAGCCGAAGTGGTTTGGTCTGCAAGGAATGAAATGGCAGAGACTGTAGAAGATATTTTAAGCAGAAGGCTGAGGGTATTATTTATCGATGCACAGGCTGCAAAAGATATGGCGCCGAGGGTAGCTTCACTCCTGGCCAAAGAATTATCTGCAGATCGAAACTGGGAAAACGAACAGATTGAAACTTTTAATAAATTAGCTGATGGTTACCTTTATCATCAACCTATAAAATAACCGGCGGGCACACTCCATTAACCAAATTTTAATTATGAGCAAGTACATCTTATCCATCGATCAGGGAACCACGAGTTCGAGGGCCATTATTTTTAACCACGATGGTGAAATTGTTGCCATTGCACAAAAAGAATTCACACAGATTTATCCTAAAGCCGGATGGGTGGAACACGATCCGATGGAAATTTGGTCTACACAGTTGGCCGTGGTTACCGAAGTAATTGTTAAAGCCAGTCTTACCGTAAACGATATTACTGCTATTGGCATTACCAATCAGCGCGAGACCACAGTGGTTTGGGATAAAGAAACCGGCCTCCCCATCCATAATGCCATCGTTTGGCAAGACAGGCGTACTTCTGCCTATTGCGATGAAGTTAAAGCGAAAGGCTTAGCCAATAAAATACAGGAAAAAACGGGTTTAATCATCGATTCTTATTTCTCCGCAACCAAAGCAAGGTGGATTTTGGAAAATGTAGAAGGTGCAAGAGAAAAGGCTGAAGCAGGAAAACTGGCTTTTGGCACGATAGATAGCTGGTTGATCTGGAAATTAACCGCAGGCGAAAAACACGTTACCGATGTAACCAATGCCTCGCGCACTATGCTTTATAATATCCATACTTTAAGTTGGGATGACGAACTGCTCGAGTTGTTTTCCATCCCAAAAACAATGCTGCCAGAGGTAAAATCATCGAGCGAGGTTTATGGCGAAACCGCCGGAAGAATACTGGCGGCTAAAATTCCAATAGCGGGCATAGCTGGCGATCAGCAATCGGCACTTTTTGGTCAGATGTGTACCGAAATTGGTATGGTAAAAAACACTTATGGCACAGGTTGTTTCATGCTGATGAATATTGGAGAAAAGCCCAAAATTTCTGCCAACAACCTCTTAACCACCATCGCCTGGCAGATTAACGGAGAAGTAAATTATGCGCTCGAAGGCAGTATTTTTATTGGCGGTGCGGTTGTACAATGGTTAAGGGACGAAATGGGATTTATTTCCAGATCGGCAGATGTAGAAACCCTCGCTAAAAAAGTAAAAGATACCGATGGTGTATATGTAGTGCCTGCCTTTGCAGGTTTAGGAGCGCCACATTGGGATCAGCATGCCCGTGGAACAATAACCGGATTAACACGGGGGACAAATAAATCGCACATTGCGAGGGCAGCTTTAGAAAGTATTGCCTACCAAACCATGGATGTGTTAAAAGCCATGGAAGCTGATGCAGGCGTAAACATTGCCGAACTCCGGGTAGATGGAGGCGCTACGGCTAACGATTTATTGATGCAGTTTCAGGCAGATCTTTTAAACTGTAAAGTCATCAGGCCGGAAGTTACCGAGGTAACCGCTATTGGAGCTGCTTATCTGGCTGGTTTGGCCACGGGTTTCTGGGAAAGTATCGATCAGATTCGCAACCAGTGGAAAATAAACAGGACTTTCACCGCTGAAGAAGGCATAGACAATACCGAACGGATAAAAGGCTGGAACAGGGCGGTAAAAGCGGCCAGGGTAAATGCAGAAGATTAATTAGGAAATTGATAAGATTTAAATTGTTATGAACGTATATCTCGCAGAATTTATTGGTACCGCTTTAATGATGCTCTTAGGAAATGGTGTGGTAGCGAATGTAGTATTAAATGGTACAAAAGGCAATAACAGTGGCTGGATTGTCATTACAACCGCCTGGGCACTTGCCGTTTTCGTTGGTGTTGTGGTGGCTGGTCCATACAGCGGAGCACACTTAAACCCTATTGTAACTTTAGGCTTGGCTATTGGAAAAGGCTTTAGCTGGACCTTAGTACCCTATTATATCCTGGCACAATTGGCTGGTGCAATGACGGGTTCTTTTTTGGTCTGGATAATTTACAAAGATCATTTTGATGCTACAGATGATGCGGGTTTAAAAGCTGCGCCTTTTGCGACATCACCAGCCATTAGAAATAAATTATCAAATTCAGCTTCAGAAATTATTGGGACTTTCGTACTCATATTTGTGATTTTCCACTTTACAGATGCCAGCATGGGCACAAAAGAAACGGTAATGCCCATTGGCTTAGGCTCGATGGGTGCTATTCCCGTAGCCTTTTTAGTATGGGTAATTGGTTTGGCTTTAGGTGGAACAACAGGATATGCAATAAACCCTGCACGTGATTTAGGACCACGTATTGTTCACTCATTAATCCCGATGAAAGGCAAAGGCAGCAGCGATTGGGGGTATGCATGGGTGCCTATTGTTGGCCCGATTATCGGATCGGTATTAGCAGCTGTAGCATTTTTGTTGATTAGTAAGTAGTTATTTCTTTGGAACAATTCTCATGAATAAAATTAAAAAAGAAAAGTCGTCATTGCGAGAAGGCTTTTCTGCAGACAAAGCAATCTTTTAATATCTATCTTTTCAGATTGCTTCGTCGTTCCTTCTCAGCAATGACGACCGAATTATGAATATTTTCTGTTACGCAGCTACCGAATAATAATTATCTTTGAAATAACATCGTCCTACTATTTACCTAACCATCTAAAATTGCAGGAATATTTCTTAGTTGTTGACACCGAAACATCTGGTTTGCCCAAAAACTGGTCGGCACCTTATGCAAACGAAAAAAACTGGCCCCATATCGTCCAGATTGCCTGGATTATTTACGATAAGCAGCACAAAGAAATTAAAAGAGCAAACCATTACCTCAACAGTGATGGAATTAAAATGGATAAAGCCGCATTAAAAATCCATCAGATTACTCCAGAATATCTACAGCTTCACGGCGAGCAGAAAGAAAAAGTAATGCTGGAATTTGCCCGGGATATTGAAAAATACCAGCCTTTAGTAATCGGACACTTTATCGAACTCGACTACCACATGGTGAATGTAGAATTAAACCGTATCGGCAAAGAAAGTACATTTAAAAACCTGCCTTTTTTCTGTACCATGAAAGCAAGTTCGCCATACATTACCAATACAGTAATCAGCCACTTAAAACTCGACAAATTTTATACAGTTTTATTTAACGAAATACCTGAAAATGTGCACAATGCATTATCAGATGCTTTGAATACAGCCAAAATCTTTTTTCATCTTTTAGAAACAGATAAAATAAGCTTAACTTCAGCTTACCAGCAAGAACACACTTTTAATCAGGAAAAGAAAAAACCATTTTCGTTTAAAAGGATTTTACAGGGATTTTTTAATGGAAGATAAATTAGCAGATCAGATTTATACCGCCCGCATAGGGGATATCACTTTCAAAAAAATTGTGAGTTGCAGTCCCGGCACCCCTATTTTTGAAGCTGCAATTAAAATGGCAGAACATAAAACCAGCTGTCTTTTTATTAAAAATGATCAGAATGTTTACCTTGGTTTCGTAACCGATATTACACTGAGAGATGATGTGATTGCCAGGCAGTTGGACACCAATCTACCAATTGATGCGGTAATGGATACCAACATCGTCACCATTTCGCCTGAGGCTTATGTATACGAAGCCATATTGATGATGTTTAGCAAAAAATCGCGTTACCTCCTGGTAAACGATAATGGCAACTATCTTGGCTTTTTAAGCAGGAACAGACTTTTGAGCGAACAGGCCGAATCTCCCCTGGTTTTTATTCAATCTGTAAAATCGGCTGTAAATACCAGCGATTTAAAACTAAAATGGCAAAAAGTACCCAATATTGTTGCCCAGCTATTAGCCAGGGGTGTGCATGCTAAAATTGTAAATGAAGTGGTAACTACCATTGCTGATACCATTTCTTTTAAAATTATTGAAGAAGTAATTGATAAACTGGGACCGCCACCTGCTAAATTTGTTTTCATGGTTTTAGGCAGCGAAGGCAGAAAGGAATTGAGCCTTAAAACCGATCAGGACAATGCCATTATCTATGAGGACACTTCAGAAGACAACAGGGCCGCTGTACGCTCCTATTTCCTTGATTTGGCCACACAGGTTTCTGACAAACTAAATTTTGTAGGTTTTGTATATTGCGACGGTGATTACATGGCTACCAATCCAAACTGGACGCATTCTCTTTCGCACTGGAAATACAATTATAAAAACTGGATTGAAGAAGCTTTACCAGAAGCTGCCGTAAAATTTGCAGCTTTTTTCGACTGCAGGGCAATATATGGCGATTTAGACATTATGCAAAGTTTAAGGTCTTTTGTTGATGAGGAACTACAGAAACCCATTGAGAAGTTTTATGTGTACCTGGCCAAAAATGCTTTACTTTACGAACCACCACTTACCTATTTCAGGAACATCAGAACGCAGAAAATCCACAAGAAAGAAGTATTCGACATTAAAACGGCTATGACACCTATTGTCGATCTGGCAAGGGTTTATGCGTTACAGAACAGGATTTTCCAAAAAGAGAATACCGGAGAACGCCTAAAGGCACTTAAAGAATTAGGCGTTTTTAGCGAAGCGCAGTATAACGAACTCTCACAATCCTACTATTACCTGATGGGGTTACGTCTAAAACACCAGGCCAATCTGATTGTCAACGATCAGGCTGCACCAAACAACTTTATTGAAATTGATGCTTTAACTAAAATCGAAAAGGTAACCCTCATCGAAATTTTTAAGATTATCCAGAACTTTCAGAGCGGCATCAGAATGAAATTTACGAATAGTTTGGGATAAGCGCATGGCGTTTGGCGCTAAGCGTTTCCAAGCGATCGTCATGCTGATCCGATAGCTATCGGATTTGTTTCAGCATCTATTATGCCATGAAATAAAATTACACCTAAAGAAAGGCCCTGAAATGAATTCAGGGTGACGTCTTTAGAAGAAATTACCGAAGTAATAAGTGTGCGCTACAAGACTTACGAGGTCTGATAGGCATGGTGCAGGTAGACCTCGTAAGTCTATCCGACAAAACAAAAAAGGTCCCGATTTGCATCGGAACCTTTTCTAAATATGATTATCGCCTAAGCGAAAATTTCTATTTTACTGCATCAATTACAGCTTTGAAAGCTTCTGGGTGATTCATTGCTAAATCAGCCAATACTTTACGGTTTAAACCGATTTCTTTTGAAGCTAGTTTACCGATTAACTGAGAGTAAGAAATACCGTGTTGACGTGCACCAGCGTTGATACGTTGGATCCACAATCCGCGGAATTCTCTTTTCTTAACTTTACGGTCACGGTATGCATATTGCAAACCTTTTTCTACTGTGTTTTTAGCAACAGTATAAACCTTACTTCTTGCTCCCCAATAGCCTTTGGCTAGGTTAAGGATTTTTTTTCTTCTTCTTCTCGAAGCTACTGCGTTTACCGAACGTGGCATGTTGTTGTTGTTTTTTGGTAAGCGGCGTCCAATTTAAGGAACTTTAATGCCTGATACCTGGTGAAATTAATAAATTACTTTCCGATGCAAAGCATACGTTTAACGTTACCTGAATCTGCATCTGTTACAATTCCTGCATTTCCAAGAGCACGTTTACGTTTAGTACTCATCTTTGTTAAGATGTGACTTTTGTATGCTTTGTTTCTTTTGATTTTACCTGTTCCAGTAAGCGAAAAACGCTTTTTAGCACTGGAATTGGTTTTCATTTTTGGCATAACCTGTTTTTTAATTTATAAACCTATTTTTATTTTTTTGCTACTTTAGGCGCAACTGTCAGGAACATACGTTTACCTTCTAACTTAGGTAACAACTCTACTTTCCCTACATCTTCCAAAGCCTGGGCGAATTTTAACAATAAAATTTCTCCCTGTTCTTTGTACACAATTGCCCTTCCTTTAAAATGCACATAAGCCCTAACTTTCTCACCGCTCTCTAAAAAGCTTATTGCGTGCTTTAGTTTAAACTGGAAATCATGATCGTTGGTATTAGGACCAAAACGGATCTCCTTAATTACAGTTTGTTTAGCATTAGATTTAATCTCTTTCTGCTTTTTCTTTTGTTCGTAAACAAATTTACTGTAATCTATAATCCTACAAACTGGTGGTACTGCATTTGGAGAAATTTCTACCAAATCTAATTCCAGTTCATCAGCAAGCGCCAAAGCTTTCGCCAAAGGATAAATCCCCGGCTCAACATTATCGCCAGCTAAACGCACTTCGGGCGATTTTATATACTGATTAATGTTATGCTCTGCTTCTTTTTTCTTAAAAGGTGGACGTGGTCCCCTGTTAAATCCTGGTCTTCCTAATGCCAAATTTGTACTGTTTTAATTTAAACTGTTATTTCTTTTCTTAATAAATTGTTGAATTCTTCCAACGTCATTTCGCCTAAATCTCCCTCACCATGTTTACGTACAGAAACTTTTCCTTCTGCCATTTCCTTATCACCGATAATGAGCATGTATGGGATCTTTTTAACTTCCGAATCGCGTATTTTACGACCGATTTTTTCATCCCGGAAGTCAATCAGCCCGCGAATATCGGAATTATTTAGCTCATCCAAAACTTTTTTTGCATATTCTTCATATTTTTCTGAAATAGGAAGAACAATAAACTGCTCCGGGCTTAACCATAATGGGAAGTTTCCGGCACAATGTTCGATCAGCACGGCGATAAATCTTTCCAACGAACCAAATGGCGCACGATGGATCATTACCGGTCTGTGTTTCTGGTTATCGCTACCAGTATATTCCAGTTCGAAACGCTCAGGCAGGTTATAATCAACCTGAATGGTGCCTAACTGCCATTTTCTACCCAAAGCATCTTTCACCATGAAATCTAGCTTAGGACCATAGAAAGCGGCTTCGCCATATTCTACAACGGTATTTAAGCCTTTTTCTGCAGCTGCTTCGATAATTGCATTTTCAGACAGCCTCCAGTTCTCATCAGAACCGATGTATTTCGCCTTGTTTTCCGGATCTCTCAACGAAACCTGGGCAGTATAGTTATCAAAACCTAATGATTTAAATACATAAAGTACTAAATCGATTACTTTTTTAAACTCTTCTTTAACCTGCTCTGGCATACAGAACAAGTGTGCATCATCCTGAGTAAAGCCACGTACACGGGTTAAACCATGTAATTCGCCACTTTGTTCGTAACGGTAAACCGTACCAAACTCTGCAAAACGAACCGGAAGATCTTTGTAAGAACGCGGTTTTGTTTTGTAAATCTCGCAGTGGTGCGGACAGTTCATCGGTTTTAAGAAGAACTCCTCCCCTTCCTGCGGGGTTTTAATCGGCTGGAACGAATCCTTACCGTATTTCTCCCAGTGACCAGAAGTTACGTATAAATTTTTATGACCAATATGTGGTGTTACTACCTGCTCATAACCTGCTTTAGCCTGTGCTTTAGTTAAAAAGTTAACCAAACGTTCGCGCAAAGCAGTCCCTTTAGGTAACCATAATGGTAAACCCATTCCTACTTTTTCAGAGAAAGCAAATAACTCCAGTTCTTTTCCCAATTTACGGTGATCGCGTTTTTTAGCTTCTTCGATCATCAAAAGATATTCGGTAAGCTCGCTCGCCTTAGGGAAAGTTACCCCATAAATACGGGTTAACTGTTTTTTGGTTTCATCACCACGCCAGTAAGCACCGGCCACATTCATCAGTTTTACAGCTTTTACAAAACCTGTATTCGGAATGTGCGGACCACGACACAAATCAGTAAACGAACCTTGGGTATAGAAGGTAATTTTACCATCTTCCAGGCCATCAATCAAATCCAATTTGTACTCATCGCCTTTTTCAGTAAAATATTTTACCGCATCAGCTTTGCTTACACTTTCGCGCACAAAAGTTTCCTTTTGTTTGGCCAGTTCGATCATTTTGGTTTCAATGGTTTTGAAATCATCCGAAGAAAATTCGCGGTCACCAAAATCTACATCATAATAAAAACCAGTTTCGATTGCCGGACCGATACCAAATTTAGTACCTGGATAAAGCGCCTCTAAAGCCTCAGCCATTAAGTGGGCCGATGAATGCCAAAAAGTTGATTTTCCGGCAGTATCATTCCAGGTTAACAATTTTACTGATGAATCAGATTCGATTGGTCTTGTTGAATCCCAAACCTCGCCATTAACCTCAGCGGCTAATACGTTACGGGCTAAGCCCTCAGAAATTGACAATGCAATTTGATGGGCAGAAGTGCCCTTTTCATACTGGCGGACAGAACCGTCAGGTAAAGTAATGTTAATCATCTACAACTATGATTTAATTTTTAAATAAAAAAGTTTTAAAGATCACTTACAATGTGATTTTATTTTGTGCAAAGGTACGAAATTTATACTGTTATTGATAGAATAACTTAAAAATCTACCTGGCTTGCAGGCCAACTTCGTTGAGGTATGTTTTTTGTATTGCCAGTACATGGTCAGGGTATGTATTCAATTTTTCGTACTTCAACATCAGCTGATCATGTAATTTTTTCTTTTCGTTTATGGTTTTTACCCGCAACATTTCTTGTGCGGTTTTTCCATAATCGTTTATTGCTTTAAGGTAAGCTACCACCCCATCATTAAATTTTTCGGCTGCTTTACCTGGTTTTAAATCAGCAATATCGGCAAGTTCCATTTTTGAATTGTTGACCAGGTTATCTGCTTTGTGCGATAAGGAAATAGAATCCGGAAATCCTTTCATATAAACTTTCGAAGTATCCTTAAAAACACTGTCTGTTTCGTCGATCTGCCTCATCTGGCGCAAAAATATGGACGTTACTTTTTCGTTATAGGCATAATCGTTGGTTGATGATGTACAACTAAACAACAGCATTAAGGAAAGGGATAGCAAAGTAAGTTTTAATGATTTCATATTTTATTGTCGCTTAACTCTTTGTTTAATTATTACTATCGCCATGGTTCGTTTCTCCATGAAACAATCATAACATTAAATCAAAAATTTGGTTTTCAAATATTTACGCAACGGAATATCTATAAACCTCATGATGAGGTAAGATAAAACAATTAAAATCAATACCGAAACAGGAATAACCACCCATAAGGTTGACATTGCAGGTTTAACCACGGCCACATAAGTTAAAAACACCCAAACAAATGGATAATGTGTCATATACAAGGGATATGATATTTCACCAGAAAGTTTACAAATATTTTTTGAAGATGGATTTAATGCTGCACCAGCACCTAAGGCAACCAAAAACGGGAAATAAAACAATACAATTATCGGTTCGGTAATCCAGTTGTAACGATCGGCATAAGGGAATAGAAATGCAGCAAGCAAAAGCACACTCACGCCCAAAAAGCCTAATTTATTTTTAATAATCCAGTTGAAACGGTAAACCAGCATGCCAGCAGAGAAAGAATAAAGTACCCGCGCTCCTCCATCCCAAAAATTTTGTCCGCCCCAGCCGCCGCCTAAATTTCCATTGGGAACCTTTACACCGATATAAACAAGCCATGCCGCCCCGACTAATGCCAAAGCCACCAATACTTTTTTATTCAGTTTGTAAAGGATGATGATGTAAAAAATATTAGCGATATACTCCCAAAACAGTGACCAGGCCGGTGCATTCAAGCAGAACAGATTAGTATATCGTTCAGGCATTACCGGATAAGGAATTAAAAAGGCTGAAGCTAAAAATAACAAAGCCGTTTTTCCAAAACCATAAATGCTGTAAAAATCGCTAAATGGATCGAACAAAAAGGTGAGCAGTCCTAAAACGGAGCCAATAACAACCAGCGGATGCAAACGGATTAACCTCAACTTAAAAAACTGGAATAACCCGATATGTGGCGCACGGTTATCGTATGCATAAGCGATTACAAAACCCGACAAGCAGAAAAAGAAATCGACGGCGAGGAAACCATGCGACAGAAAATTCTTGTTATAATCGGTAATGGCGATTTCCATAAAATGATAAATCACCACAATTATGGCTGCTACGCCTCTTAATCCATCTAAAATCTCAAAATGCTGTTTGGTTGCTAATAGGTTAGTCTTTTCTACTGTAATCACTTGGTTAGGTTATTTAATTTTGTTTCAATAATAACCATTCTCATTTTATATGGCAAATTACGAAGGCAGATGAAGCATAATATTCAAAAATGATACAAAAAAAGCCCTGAAGCTTAAAAGCTTCAGGGCCTGATAGAAAATTATGGTGGTCTTTAATTAATTCATTCCAAATGCTCTTCCCTGACCGCCACCACCTGGCCTGTTCTGTCTAAAACGTTTCATCATGTTCTCCATTTTAGTTTTATATTCTTCAGGAGTGATCAACTTCGCTTTTTTAGGCGCGGTTACATCTTTCGAGCTTACATTTCTATATTCAATGCTTTTGGCAATCGAGCTGTTTCCCCTACCTTCAATGGCCAAAACAGCGCCTTCTGTCCACATATTTGGATTTGGAGAAAAGTCGAAGCCTAAATCTTTCGTATACCAGATTTTAGTTTCTTCCACTACATTTTTATCCATATCCAGGATTTTAATTGCCCGGGTAGATCTTACAATTGCCTGGTGACATGTAAAGCCTAAAATCTGTTTGGTAGAATCAGTTTTAACCACTTCAACAGTTGGTGCCGGAGCTGGTTTTGCCTTTGCAGTATCGTTTGGATTTCCACCGCCCATCCTCATAGAGCCAATCGGACCGGAAGTAGATAAAGTTAACTTACTTGGCATGTAATACGTGGTATTGTTCAGGTCGAAAACCTCGGTAAGGCCTTTATCTGCGAAAGTATAATAGTATTCGCGGTTGCCTCCACCACCACCAAAACGCATCATCATTCGGCCCATTCCGCCGCCACCGCCACCTGCACCATTGCTATCTTCCGTTTCTTCAACAGGCATATAACTGGCGTTTGTAGCGGTAAATAATAACTCAAAATTGGTTTTGCTTGATGAGGGCATTCTGGCTTTCATTTGGTCGGTTAACTGTATACCGCTGGCTGATGCCATAGCGGCCGGATCGATGGTATTTTCGAACTGTATTGCTCCGGAAGTCTTTTTTTGTGCACTTGCAACGCTTGCAATCGACATTACTCCTAATAAAGCGATGAATATTTTTTTCATTATGATTTTGTTTTGTCTGTTAGATACGAAAGCCCTTAAAAGGTTTAACAAAGGTATTGTAGATTATAACGTAAAGCATGTTAAATTGTGTTAAAATCAATAGCAAGATTAGCAGATCGAACTGTTTAAAGGCAGTTGTAATTTATTTTTTACAATTAAGTTTTTTTGAAAAGCAATTGCAGTGGTTCTTCGGTGGCGGTAGTCCTGCCCTCTGCTTAATCCCGATAGAACATACCGTTTAATTTAAAATTGATCTTAAATCGGGATAACGCTGACGGCCAGGTTTATTTTAGAAAAAGCAGTGGTTCTTTTTTACCGAAAAACCTCGCAGGTTTAGTTGTGCTTTACCTTGAATTTAGTTAAAGGCCGATATTTCCCCCGGTCTGTGTCCTCACAGACCGAAATCTTTGATTATAGCCATGATGATCTGTGAGGACACAGACCATGGAGGAAGTTTTTTTGAAAAGCAATTGCAGTGGTTCTTCGGTGGCGGTAGTCCTGCCCTCTGCTTAATCCCGATAGAATATGCCGTTTAATTTAAAATTGGTCTTTAAATCGGGATAACGCTGACGGTCAGGTTTATTTTAGAAAAAGCAGTGGTTCTTTTTTACCGAAAAACCTCGCAGGTTTAGTTGTGCTTTACCTTGAATTTAGTTAAAGGCCGATATTTCCCCCGGTCTGTGTCCTCACAGACCGAAATCTTTGATTATAACCATGATGATCTGTGAGGACACAGACCATGGATAATAATAAAATCCAGTTTATAAATTGACTGATGAGCCACCAGCCTGGGATTGGTGGCTCCCCTTTAGGAGTTGGGGGTTAATATTCTGTACTTTCCAACCACCCATTACAAAGCACATCGGCAATGTGCATGGTTTTTATAGGCAAGTTATTTTTATCAATATAGCCCTGAAGGTGCAAAAGACAAGATAGATCGGTAGAAATAATGTAATCTGCCTGTTGAGCTAAAGCATGATTAACTTTCTGCTCGGCCATGGCAGATGAAATGGCATCGAACTTTACGGCAAAAGTACCACCAAAACCACAGCACATATCGGTAT
The DNA here is from genome assembly GCF_000633455.1 of Pedobacter jeongneungensis. Classification (GTDB taxonomy): domain Bacteria; phylum Bacteroidota; class Bacteroidia; order Sphingobacteriales; family Sphingobacteriaceae; genus Pedobacter; species Pedobacter jeongneungensis_A. The sequence goes on along the minus strand of NZ_AYMG01000019.1, from coordinate 41,641 downwards.
CTTCCATTTCGATCATCTCCAAACCATGTACTTTCGAAAGCAGTTGACGGGGTTCATCTTTGATTTTGCATTCGCGTAGAGCACTGCACGAATCGTGGTAAACCGCTTTACCTTCCAGTTCAGCACCGAAATAATCCTTTTTGGCTACGTTAACCAAAAAGTCAGAAAGCTCCCAGATGTTTGATTGCAGACTTCTGCATTTATTATGCACAATAGTATTGGTAAACAGATCGTTAAATCCACCTTTCACCATGCCTACACATGACGCAGATGGTGCCACCACATAAGTATTTTCGGTAAAATCATTCAGAAACTTTGTGCCTACTTCTTTAGCTTCATCCCAATAACCCGCATTATATGCCGGTTGTCCACAACAGGTTTGCTTTGAATTGTAAGTAACATTACATCCCGATTTTTCCAATAACCTTAAGGTATTAAAAGCAGTTTCAGGATATAACTGATCTACAAAACAAGGCACAAATAATTCTACTTTCATCATATTCTAAACGACTGCAAACTTACAATTTTAGCGATTCTTTAAGTTCGATTTTTCTTAAAAGCACTAAAAAGATTAATCCAACAATAAAAAATGATGCCAAAGCGATAATTGAGAAGCGAATATTTCCGGTTAAATCTTCAATGTATGCAAAGCTGAATAAACCAATTACAATGGCTAATTTTTCGGTTACATCGTAAAAACTGAAAAATGAAGTACTATCTTTTGTATCAACAGGTAAATATTTAGAATAAGTAGAGCGCGATAAAGATTGAATTCCACCCATTATTAAACCCACAATTGCTGCCAATGAATAAAATTGATATTCAGTTGTAATGTAATAGCCATAAACACAGCAACCGATCCATACTAAAACAACCATAATAAGCACATTAACATTGCCTATTTTTTTAGCGAGAAACGACATCAGCATAGCACCCGGAATGGCTACTAACTGAATAATTAATATTACGGCAATCAGTTTTGCAGTTCCTAATTTTAAGGTTTTTTCGGCAAAACCTGCCGCTGCAAGCATAATGGTCTGCACACCCATCGAATAGAAAAAGAAAGAAAATAAAAATCCCTTCAGTTTGTTGATCTGTTTTAGCTGTCCCCATACTTTAGATAGCTCACTAAAACCATCTTTAAAAATATTGGTTTTTACTTTATCATTTTGCGGGGTTCCATTTGGAAGTACTTTAAATGGAATCTGCGAAAAGCCAATCCACCATACACCAACCAGTAAAAAGGACAGTCGGGGTGGAAATGATGCATCGTTAATGCCAAACCATTCCGGTTTTAACACAAACAGAAAACAGATTAATTGTAATATTACCGAACCAATGTAGCCATAAGAAAAACCTTGTGCACTTACACGGTCCTGATGCTCTTCTGTCGCAATTTCAGGCAGGTAGGAGTTGCTAAACAATACCCCACCTATATAGCCCATAGCTGCCAGAGCGAATAAAATAATGCTCATTTCGAGGGTATCCAGTTTAAAGAAATATAAACCGATACAGGCTAATCCACCCATATAGGTAAAAAACTTCATAAAGGATTTTTTATTCCCCCTTCTATCTGCAATAGATGAAAGCATTGGCAGAGCAAAAGCCATAATCAAATACGCAAATGATAAGGCGTAATTAGAAAGAGAAGTGTTGATATAAGTCCTTCCGAAAAACTGCACCTTATCGCCATGCTCTTTTGTGGTGGTAATAATGGTGTAATAAGCCGGGAAAATGGTAGAGGTGATGACTAAGTTATAGGCAGAGTTTGCCCAATCAAAGAATGCCCATGAGCGGATGGTCTTCTTATTATTTTTTGTTATCATTTAGTTTTTTCGCTTCGCTGGTGATTGCGTTGATTAATTTGATTCCACTGATTAAATAGTTCATTACAAAACTAATACTTTATTGGTAACTTAACTGGCATTTTTCTCACATCTCACATCTCACATCTCACATCTCACATCTCACATCTCACATCTCACATCTCACATCTCACATCTAAAGATAATATTTCTTCCCATCTGTTTTTATTTTACCCGCATCTAATAATTCTCTAATGGCATCAATTCTTTCAGCTTCAGCACCATTTTTAATATTGGTAACCAGATCATCAAGGCTAAGCGGTTGCTGTTGCAGTAAAGAAACAATCTCAAATTCGATCTCCTCGCCCATTTGACTTTGGTTCTCGGCTCTTTTTTCTGCCAGACAAACATCGCATACACCACATTTTGTAGCATGGTGTTCATCAAAATAATTCAGTAACTGAACACTCCGGCACAAATTAGACGAGGCATAACCTACCACCGCATTAATCTGTTTATGCAAAATTTCTTTTCTTAGTCCGAGGTATTTTACATCCAGGTCAAAATGATCCATATCTACCCGTGGCCTAACATATTGCAATTGCGGTTGATCGGTTTGTTGAGTGTAGGTAAGCAATTCGATGCTCTGCAGTTTATTAAGGAGCGCGACAATCTCTTTATAAGAAAGTCCGGTTTTTTTGGCCAGATCGGCTTCATTGATTTTCACAAAACCATCAAAAGCGCCGCCATGTGAGCGTAAAATGGTTTTGATAATGCCATCATAAGCTTTGTTTTCGATCTGAAAACGGTAAACATCTTCATGACTAGCGATAAACATCATTCTTGAAGGCAGAAAAACACTTTCTGATAAGGTGAGGTAACCATCGTGCTCCAAAAATTTAAGTGCAGAAATTGTTTTTAATACACTTACATTAAACCTTTTACAGAAATCGGCAATATCGAAATTAAAGGTTAAACCTTCGCCAGCACCAAATGCCAATTGAAAGTAATTGCCCAGGTAGTGATAGGTTTTTCTGATTTCATCCGGTGAAGGAAAGCTATCTAAATATCGGGATTCTAATCCCAAAATATCAGACTGATTAGCCAATAGCACCGCATAACTCCTTTTTTCATCGCGTCCTGCCCTTCCCGCTTCCTGATAATAAGCTTCCAGACTTTCGGGCAGGTCTAAATGCACCACAAAACGAACATCGGCTTTATCGATACCCATTCCAAAAGCATTGGTAGCCACCATGATGCGGGTTTTATTGTTTTTCCACTCTTCCTGTTTCAGGAAACGAACATCGCGTTCTAACCCGGCATGGTAAAAATCGGCTTTAATCTGATTTCTGTTAATAAAATTGGCTACCTCTGCGGTTTCCCTCCGGTTACGCACGTAAACCAGGCCTGTTCCTTTCACATTCTGGCAGATATCGATCAGTTTTTTGTATTTATCTTCATTACCAAAAACCACGTAACTCAGATTGTCCCTGGCAAAACTTTTAACAAAAACCTGTGGGTCTTTCATTTCCAGTTTCTCGATAATATCCTTCCTTACAAAATCAGTTGCCGTGGCGGTAAGTGCCAGCACCGGAACATTAGGAAGAATTTCGCGGAGTTTTGCAATCTGTTGGTAGGGAGGCCTAAAATCGTACCCCCATTGCGAAATACAATGTGCTTCATCAACCGCAATCAGGTTTACATTCATGTACGAAATGCGCACACGCACCAGATCAGCCAATAAACGCTCGGGAGACAGGTAAAGAAATTTAATTTTGCCGTAAATGCAGTTGTCCAATAAAATATCGATTTCACGTTTCCCCATCCCTGCATAGATGGCAATAGCTTCAATTCCTTTCGATTTGAGGTTTTCTACCTGATCTTTCATTAAGGCAATTAAGGGAGAAACTACGATGCAAATTCCTTCTTTGACTAAGGCAGGAACCTGAAAGCAGATTGATTTGCCCCCACCCGTAGGCAACAGCGCTAAACTGTCATTTCCTTCTAAAACCGAGGTAATAATGTCTTGCTGCAGTGGTCTGAAAGCCTGGTGTCCCCAATATTTTTGTAAAATCTCTATTGCTGTCATAAATCGGCGGTATCAAAACTATACATTTAATCCAAAATCGCCACTTATTATTGTTAGAAATTGAAAAAATCATCTTTAGAAAAGATTATTAACTTTGCCATATAAGACAGATTCCATGTTGGAAACGCAGTTTGCTGATTAAATGTTTTCCTTAGCACCGTCACCCTGAATTCATTTCAGGGTCTGAATAGCAAGAAAGATGCTGAAATAAATTCAGCATGACGATCTTAGTAAACTCCATTTATTCAGATTGAAATATTAATTAAATCATCAAAACTCTCACCAGTGGTGAGATAAATACATTCCGATAAAAAACTACTTCAAAGAAAAATACACGAATTATTCAAATAACCATCCAATACATAATGAAACACCTCTATTTTTTATCTGCTCTTTCGCTATTATTTTTCAGTTCTTATGCTCAGGAAAAAAAATGGGATATCGAAAAATACCAGGGCACTACAAAAAACTTCACCTTAAACACAGATGAAGGCACCTGGATGAACCTTGATGTAAGTGCCGACGGACAGGAAATTGTTTTTGACTTATTAGGCGATATTTATGTGATGCCGATAACTGGTGGTGGTGCAAAACTGATTAGCGGAGGCGCGGCCTGGGATGTGCAGCCAAGGTTTAGCCCTAATGGAAAGTACATTTCTTATACGAGTGATAAAAGCGGAGGTGATAATATCTGGATCATGAACCGTGATGGCTCAGGTAAAAAGCAGATTACCAAAGAGAGTTTCAGGTTACTGAATAATGCAACCTGGATGCCTAATAGTGAATACCTCGTGGCCAGAAAACATTTTACCGCAAGCCGATCGTTAGGTGCCGGTGAAATGTGGATGTACAGCATAAATGGCGGCGATGGTGTGCAGTTAACCAAACGTAAAAATGATCAGCAGGATGCTGGAGAGCCTAATGTTTCGCCAGATGGAAGGTATGTTTATTTTAGTGAAGATGTTAGCCCTGGCCCAAACTTCGAATATAGCAAAGATCCAAACGGTACCATTTATGCCATTCGTCAGCTTGATTTAACAACAGGAAAATTAACGACTTTGATTAATGAACAAGGTGGCGCCTGCCGTCCGCAGGTTTCGCCTGATGGAAATCTGATCGCTTTTGTAAAACGGGTAAGGTTAAAATCTACTTTATATGTTCAAAATCTTAAAACAGGTGAAGAATGGCCGGTAAACGAAGATTTATCACACGATCAGCAGGAAACCTGGGCTATTTTTGGCGTTTACCCGAATTTCGCATGGACACCAGACAGCAAAAGCATCGTTTTTTACGCCAAAGGAAAAATCAGGAAAACCGAAATAGGTACATTGATTAATAGCATCATTCCTTTTCAGGCCAATACCATTCAAACCGTGCAACAGGCTTTACATTTTGAGCAGCAGGTTTTCAGCAATGAATTTTCAGCCAAAATGCTAAGACAGTTAACAACTTCACCTGACGGCAAAACAATAGTCTTTAATGCTGCAGGATTTTTATATAAACAGGAATTATCAGTAGGAACGCCAGAGCGGTTAACTAGTGGATTGGATTTCGAGTTTGAACCGGCTTTTAGTCCGGATGGGAAATATGTTGTTTACACCACCTGGAGCGACGAATTACGCGGAGCTATCAAAAGGACCGATCTAAAATCAGGAAAAACCATTACCCTTAGCGATGAAAAAGGCTTTTATTATTCTCCGCAATATTCGACCAAAGGCGATAGGATTGTATTTAGAAAAGGAAGCGGAAATGATGTTTTGGGTTACAATTATGGCCGTGGAACCGGTATTTTCATGATGCCGGCCAACGGAGGAGCAAAAACTTTAATTTCTGACAATGGCATCCGTCCACAGTTTAACAATACAGATACCCGCATTTATTTCCAGAGTTATGCAGATGGTAAAAAAGCATTAAAAAGTATCGATTTAAATGGCGCAAATGAAAGGACGCATTTCACTTCTCAATACGCCAATCAGTTCGTCATCAGTCCCGATAACAAATGGGTAGCATTTAACGAGCTTTTTAATGTGTACATCACCCCAATGATAAACATTGGAACTGCACAGGATGCTTCAGCAGGGAATAAAGCCATTCCGGTAACCAAAGTAACTACCGATGGTGGAACCTATATCCAATGGAGTGCCGATAGTAAAAATTTACACTGGACATTGGGACCAAAATATTTTACTGTTGATGTAAACAGCGCTTTCAACTTTGATGGAACTACACCAAAAACTGAAGCATCATCAATCGATATTAACCTGGTTTTAAAATCCGACATCCCTACCGGAATTGTGGCTTTAAAAGGTGCACGGATTATTTCGATGAAAGGTGATGAAGTAATTGAAAACGGAACTATCCTTACCGATGGAAACAAAATTACCGCAATTGGAAAATCAGATGCCGTAACCATTCCGGCCAATGCCAAAGTGATTGATGTAAATGGCAAAACCATTATGCCTGGCATAGTTGATGTTCATGCTCATTTACGCACCAGTCCGGATGGAATTACGCCTCAGAGCGACTGGAGCTATATGGCCAACCTGGCTTTTGGGGTAACCACTTCGCACGATCCATCGAGTAATACTGAGATGGTTTTTAGCCAAAGCGAAATGCTTAAAGCAGGTAGAATGGTTGGTCCGAGGGTTTATTCTACAGGATCAATTTTATATGGTGCCGATGGTGATTTTAAGGTGGTGATTAACAGTTTAGACGATGCTTTAGCCAATTTACGCAGATTAAAAGCCGTTGGTGCTTTTTCGGTAAAATCATATAATCAGCCACGTAGAGAGCAGCGCCAACAGATTTTAGAAGCCGCACGACAGTTAAAAATGGAGGTTGTTCCTGAAGGCGGCTCAACATTTTTCACCAATATGAATATGGTTGCCGATGGGCATACCGGAATTGAGCACAGTATCCCGGTTTTACCGGTGTATAAAGATGTAACTACGCTTTGGAACAATACCGAAGTAGGCTACACTCCCACTCTGATTGTGGCTTATGGCGGTCAATGGGGCGAAAATTATTGGTACGATAGAACCAATGTTTGGGAAAACGAAAAATTGATGACTTATACCCCACGCTCCATTATAGATGCGAGGGCAAGACGCAGGACCACTTCTGAATACAGCGATTATAACCACATCGATATTGCAAAAGCAACCAAACAGATTGCCGATGGTGGTACAAAAGTTAATCTTGGTGCACACGGGCAAATCCAGGGTTTAGGTGCGCATTGGGAACTGTGGATGTTGGTTCAAGGTGGTTTTAGTCCTCTGCAGGCCATTAGGGCCGCAACATTAAATGGCGCAGGCTATTTGGGTATGAATAAAGAAATTGGTTCATTAGAGGTTGGTAAACTGGCCGACTTGGTTATAATGGATGCCAATCCGTTAGATGATATTAGAAATTCGGAAAAAATTAAATATGTAATGATCAATGGCCGCCTTTACGATAGTGCAACATTAAATGAAGTGGGCACAAGAGAAAAATTAAGAGGCAAACTTTGGTTCGAAAATGCAAGGGGAAATGGTTACATCATTCCAAATGGCGAATCAGAAACCTGGACATTTACGGTTCCGCATTGTGATTAAGTTATACATTTTTAAGCTACCTAAAGAACATGAACTTTTTTAAGTTGATGTTCTTTAGGTGGTAAATTAAATCAATATGAAACCAAATAAACTTTATACAACCGCTTCAGTTATATTCTTAATATTAAGCATACTGGTTTTCTCTTATAGCGGCTATTACATTTTGGGCATCCAGACTGTAAACTTATTCCTTGCGCTTATTGCGATGGCTTACATCACATCTTTTATAGCGTTGATGAAAAACCGGAAATCCATTATTTCGTGGTTATTACTCATCTTAAATTCGATTATACTCATCTGTATTATCTATTTTCTTACGCATTTTAAAATGAAAATGTGATTTTAGTGATGTTTGAGATAGAAAGACGATTAAATTGTCATTAAAGCACCAGCAAACCGTATTCTCTTAACGTATTAATAGGTTTCGAATACCAGAATAATTCGAAGTTTTCCAATTCCTGTTCAAAATCGGCTTTGACTTCCTGAAAAGTAAATACTTTCTCATTCGAGATCGAAATTTTATCTAAAACAGCACTTAACCATTCCCCTTCGCTTTTATTCGTTTGTACTGTAAAGGTTTCTTTTTTATCGTGAAAAGTAAGCGATGCCATTTCCCAGGTATTGCCTTTTTTCGATTTGGTGAAATAATCAGCCGAAGGTTTCCCTCCTATCCATACTACTTTTGCGGTAGGTTTGGTATTAAAATGATCTCCGTCATTTAAGGCTTTTTCAATAAAATCAGCTGGGATTTTCGTCCTTGGGATTTTAAAATCGAACCAATCCTGCAGTTCGTAGTCAAAACAGATTCCATGCATAAAATTGAAAAGCGATTTCTTCAACCCAAAGCTGAATTTATTGTGATCGATACCTGTTTTATCGGTATAGTTAATATCATTGTTGGCAAAAGTTCCAATCACTTCGGTTTCTTTTACTACGCCAAATTTTTCGGGGTACATACCTACCGGACTATGTGCCGTCATGGCAAACTGATGCCAAAAACCCGATTGCAATATCCCAACTTCAAACAGCTGGCGCACCATTTCTAAACTATCAACAGTTTCTTGTATAGTCTGTGTTGGATAGCCATACATTAAATAAGCATGCACCATAATCCCTGCTTCAGTGAAGTTGCGGGTAACCCTGGCCACTTGTTCTACTGTTACGCCCTTATCGATCAGCTTCAGCAAACGATCTGATGCTACTTCCAGTCCACCCGAAACAGCAATACAACCTGAAGCCTTAAGCAACAGGCATAAATCCTGACTAAAACTCTTTTCAAAACGGATATTCGTCCACCAGGTAACGGCTAATCTCCTTCTGATAATTTCTAAGGCCACTTCACGCATCAATGCTGGTGGAGCTGCTTCATCAACAAAATGGAAACCATTCTGTCCGGTTTTCTCATATAGATCCTCAATCCGGTCTACAATTAATTTAGCAGCAACAGGTTCGTAAACTTTAATATAATCAAGAGAGATATCGCAGAAAGTACATTTACCCCAGTAACAGCCATGCGCCATGGTGAGTTTGTTCCAGCGCCCATCGCTCCACATGCGGTGCATCGGGTTAACAATTTCAATTACTGAAATATATTTATCTAAAAGCAGACCTGTGTAATCGGGTGTGCCTACATCTGCTTGTTTGTAGTCATTTCTGAAGGCATCGTTACGATAAAGCACTTTGTCATTTTCCAGCAAAAAAGTCCTCTTGTAAAAATGGGCTTCAGCAGGAATAGGATGTGTGATGTTATGGTATAAAAGTTCTATCGGAAGCTCTCCGTCATCCAGGGTGATGTAATCGAAAAACTCAAATACCCTTGCATCTGATAACGATCTTAATTCGGTATTCGGAAAACCACCACCCATAGAAATTTTAATTTCAGGATGATTGGCCTTTATCCATTGTGCACAGCGAAAAGCACTGTACAGATTGCCAGGAAAAGGAACTGAAATCAGAAATAATTTAGGCTGTACCGTTTCAATTTTCTCTTTTAAAACCGAAATCAGGATGTGATCGATGTAAGTAGGTTCTTTTAATAATGCATTATATAATTCATCAAAAGAATTCGCACTTCTGCCTAAACGTTCGGCATATCGGCTAAAACCAAAATTTTCATCGATACATTCTACAATATAATCGGATATATCCTCGAGATAAAGTGTGGCCAGATGTTTTGCTTTATCCTGGGTCCCCATGGCTCCAAAAGCCCAGTCTAACTCTTCTAACTGTGAAAAACGTGAAGCCTGAGGTAAAAAATCATCGCTGCAGATCTGCAAAGCTAATGTTGGGTTTTTTCCCTGCAGAAATGCAATTACTGCGTCAATAGTTTTTAAATATTCGTCCTGTAAAGCGAAAATACGTTTTGAATTATCGCTTTTTGGTCTTCGGATTGCACTTTCACCCTGCTCAGTGTGACCAAATAAATCTTGTAAACCATTTTTAGAGAACAATTTCAAAATTACTTCGATCCCTAAATCGGCTTGGGTTGCACTGATATTTTTGGTATTCAGAAAACCTTTTATATACGCCGTTGCTGGATATGGGGTATTCAGTTGGGTAAACGGCGGCGTAATGGCAAATATTTCGGTTTTCAAAAGGAATTGTTTTTTATGCAAAAGTACGGGATTTTTGGAAGTTTAGCGGTGTAATTTTAGCACCATTACACTAGCTGAAGGTAAACTGCGATTAATTTTCAATGTTTTCTGTGATTCCGTGGCTGTATTGGTCTTTGAGCTGAATGGCAAACTAAAAGCACAAACCAAACGTTTTAACCTTACATCAATACCTTTTTCTGCCTGAATGAAAGTTTTTTATTTATCCATCCTGATGCTCTGTGCGCAAATCGGTTTTGCGCAAAAAACATTTATTTTTCCAAAAATCAAAGCACAAGGATCTTCTGTTGAACAGTTTACTCCGCCAAACTGGATGATTATAGATCAAGTTCACGGCGATTTAAATAATGATGGTTCAGAAGATTTAGCGGTAGTTTTTGAATACAACAAACCGATTGATGAAACAAGGGTTTATGGCGACAATAGCAGCGCCATTATAAAGGAAACACAAAAACCGAGGATTTTGGCCATATTTTTTAAAGATAAATCGACAGGTGCTTTAAGTTTATCTACACAAAATAACGATTTCATTTTACGCTCCGAAGAAGGTGGTAAACTGGGAGACCCACTGCAACAAATTGCGATTAAAGACCAACAACTTTATCTCCGTTTTCAAGGGGGGGCAGAATGGCGCTGGGAATTGGGCTATACCTTTAAATTTGAAAACAAAGATTGGTTTTTAACCAGTGCCATTAATCTTTACTTTAACCAAAATACTGGAGATATGACCGAGAGGGTTTACGATTTTAAAACACGGGAATTATTTACCACCGTTGGTAACCTGCACAGAAGGGATATTGCGAACCGCAGAACAAGTGAAGTATTATATTTTTCTGAACTGAGAACGTTTAGGACATTTAAAAAGCCCTGGGCCTGGGAAATTATGCCGAATGTTTATTTGTAGGTGATTATGTTAGTGCCAACTTTAAGATTCGATTTCAGTAATAATAAATTTGAGGTATAAATTCCTTTAATGTCAGATAAGTATTATCAAATGCATTCAAAACGATTATTGGAAGTGTATATTTTGAAAAATTTTGTTGAAACTGAAGATTTTTATCAAAAGTAATCAATACATCAAATTCATCGGCAATCATTAATTTCAGTAATTCTCCATTCTTAACACCGTTCCAGCCCATGTCACGAACAGTATAAATCTCATGTTCTTCGAAATGTTCTTTTAATCTTTTGGGAAGGTTTTCATCAAGAAGCAATTTCATAGATTTTATCTATATGATCTGATGTTATCAATTTATTAGCAACTTCTAAAACACTAATAACTTGCTTCTTAGAAACACTTGGAAAATCTTCTAAAAATTCGTCAATGGTAATTCCCTTTTCGACATGGAAAAATAAGGTTTCAACTGGAACTCTTGTACCTGCAAAAACAGGTAAACCTCCCAAAATATCGGCGTTGGTTGAAATAATATCTTTTAATGATTCCATAGTATATCAAATTTACTAAATTTAATCGTAAGTTTCAAACCTCGCAGGTTTTGAAAACCTGCGAGGTTTATTTTAACTATCCCTTAATAACCAGTGTTTTAGGTTAAATAAACCTGATAAAGTGGAAAGCCCGGAGCGAGGAACGAGTGAGGACTTGAAACGATAGCAGGGCTGCAAATCCGAAGCACTACAGCCGTTCATTTTCAAAATAATATTTGACCACTTTAGTCTCCTGAGGACATTTAAGTAGAGCGACTTACAACCCTTAAATATGCTGCGCAATTACAAAGCCACTGGCCCAGGCCCATTGAAAGTTATAACCACCCAACCAACCGGTTACATCTAAGCATTCGCCTCCAAAAAACAGGTTCGGGATTTTTTTACACTCCAGCGTTTTAGAAGAAATTTCGTTGGTATCAATTCCGCCACGCATCACCTCGGCCTTATCATAACCTTTATCGCCTGCGGGCTTCACTTTAAAGTGGTGGATCGTTTGTTCAATTAAATCGATTTCTCCTTTAGTTAATGCAGCAACAGGTTTATTTAAAGGCAAAAACTTACCTAATGCATCGGTAAATTTCCTGGTATAAATCCGGCACAGCAGCGTCGACAATAAAGTTTTACCATTTGTTTTCCTTTCTTCATCCAATAATGCTGCGATATCCTGATGGGGTAATAGATTCAGGTTGATGCTTTCACCCCTCCTCCAGAAAGATGAAATCTGCAAAATAGCCGGACCGCTTAACCCCCAATGGGTAAAAAGAATATTTTCTTCAAAGGAAATTTCATCATTGCTGACTTCACAAAAAACAGAATTGCCCGAAAGCTGTGCAAACCATTCCTCATCCTTGCCGGTAATGGTTAAGGGAACCAAAGCCGGAGCAGTTTCTACAATTTTCAAATCGTGTTTTCTGGCAAAACGCAAGGCAAAATCGGTAGCACCCATTTTCGGAATTGGTAAACCACCAGCGGCAATTACCAGTTTAGCTGCCGTTAAAACCACTGTTTTACCATTTTTCTCATAACTTACTTTAAAGCTGTCAGGTAATATTTCAATATCCTTTACATCAGCACTGCACCTAATTTCCTGTCCGAAATCTTCACAGATAGACGTAAAAACCTGTACCACATCTTTGGCATTTTTATCATCAGGGAATAATTGTCCCAATGTTTTTTCTTTGCCCTCAATGCCATAAGTTTCAAAAAAACTGATGGTATCATCAACGGTCCACTGGGTAAAGGCAGATTTAATAAAATGAGGATTGGCAGATATAAACTGCTCAGCTGATGCGAATTGATTGGTGTAATTGCAACGGCCGCCACCAGAAATTAAAATTTTGGCGCCAGGTTTTTCATTTTTTTCGAGCACAATTACTTTTTTACCCAGATAGCCTGCCTGCACCGCACACATCAATCCGCAAGCACCTGCACCAATAATTATTGCATCAGCATTCATCAATAAAATTTATTATGGTTACTTTTGTGCAAAAATAGCATTATTTTCAAGCGCATGGCAAAACAGATTAGCGAATTAAAATTAGGTATTTTAGGTGGCGGACAATTGGGCAGAATGCTCATCCAACAGGCAATTAACTACAATGTAAGCACATTGGTTTTAGATCCTGATCCTGATGCTCCCTGTAAACATATCTCAAATTATTTCGAAAATGGCTCTATTACCGATTTTGACACCGTTTATAACTTCGGAAAGAAAGCCGATATCATTACCATCGAAATTGAAAAAGTAAATATCGATGCGCTTGAGCAGCTCGAAAAAGAAGGTAAAAAAGTTTTTCCTCAATCGAGGGTTATCCGTTTAATTCAGGATAAAGGTGTACAAAAACAGTTTTTTAAAGAAAATGACATTCCTACCTCCCCTTTCCAGATTGTAAATACCAAGGAAGATATGGAGAATAGTCCTTTTCATTTCCCATACATCTTGAAATTGAGGAAAGATGGTTATGATGGTAAAGGCGTGATGAAAATCAATAGTGCTGCTGATCTGGATAAAGCATTTGATGCTCCTTGTATTATTGAAAAATTAGTCGATTTTGAAAAAGAAGTCGCCGTAATTGTGGCCCGTAACGCAAATGGCGATATGAAAACCTTCCCAATGGTAGAAATGGAATTTAATCCGGAAGCCAATTTAGTAGAGTTTTTGATTTCTCCATCAACTTTTGCTGAAAGCTTGCAGCAAAAAGCAGAAAATATTGCTAAAAATATCGCTTCGGCAATGAACATCACCGGGATTTTAGCGGTTGAGATGTTTGTTTGCAAAGATGGAGAGTTATTGGTTAATGAGGTAGCCCCTCGTCCGCATAACAGTGGTCACCAGACTATCGAAGGTAACTATGTTTCTCAATTTGAACAGCATTTACGTTCCATCTATAATTTACCACTTGGCGACACCAGCAGTATTACCAATGCCATCATGATCAATCTGCTTGGAGAAAAAGGTTTTGAGGGTGTGGCCAAATATGAAAATTTAGAAAAAATACTGGCTATTGATGGTGTTTATGTTCACCTTTATGGTAAAAAATATACCAAGCCTTTCCGCAAAATGGGACACGTAACCATTGTAGATATCGACAGAGATAAAGCAATAGAAAAAGCAAGGTTTGTACAAAAAACATTAAAAGTAATCGCTTAAGCCCCCTGGCCCCCTGGAGGGGGAACTAATAGCAGGGTGGTAATACAAAAAAGCTTAAAGGACAAATAAATATAAGATTAAACGACATATATGAACTTTGGAAATTCAAAGTCCCCTTCAGGGGATTTAGGGGCATTAGTAGGAATTATCATGGGAAGCAAATCGGATTTGCCAGTGATGCAAGATGCGGCTGATGTATTAAAAGAATTTGGAATAAATTATGAAATAACGGTGGTTTCTGCGCACAGAACACCAGAACGTATGTTTAATTATGCTAAAGAAGCACAAGGCAGGGGTTTAAAGGTAATTATTGCCGGTGCCGGCGGTGCTGCACACCTACCTGGCATGGTGGCTTCTATCACAACATTACCCGTAATTGGTGTTCCGGTTAAATCATCAAACTCTATTGATGGCTGGGACAGTATTTTATCGATCTTGCAAATGCCAAATGGTATTCCTGTGGCAACAGTAGCCTTAAATGCGGCTAAAAATGCAGGTTTACTGGCTACGCAGATCTTAGCTACAGCTGATGAATCTTTAACGGTTAAAATGCAGGCTTATAAAGATGAGTTGAGAAGAAAAGTTGAGGAAAGCGCTGAAACAATGTAATAAAGGACTAAGACAAATTCTTAAAAAGAGTCGTCATTCCCGCGCAGGCGGGAATCTTAAAGCTTATTGCATTACGATTCCCAATCAAGTTGGGAATGACGCTCTAACTATGCTTGTCTAGAAAATCAACACTCCAAACTAATTCAAACTCGGATCTGCCGGGAAATTACTGATATGTGCATATTTCGGCCCCAGGTTTACAATTACATCTCTCCATAACTTTTCATCGTCGTTACTGAAAATAAGATCCGGATTAAAAGTATCACTCACCATCCATGCATTTTGATCTATTTCCTGATCAAGTTGTCCATTGCCCCAGCCTGAATAACCCATAAAAAATTTCACTTCATCCTGGCTTATAGCATTGGTATTTAAGAGAATTTTAAGTGTTTCAAAATTCCCACCCCAATACAAACCATTTCCAATAGGTTCGCCACTTTGCAATTTATCATAACACCTATGGATAAAATGTAAGGTATCCGCAGCAACAGGTCCGCCGAAATAAATATAGTTTTTTGCATCCCATAAGTCCTGGATTACATCGTTCAGGATCAGGTTTCCTACTTGATTGAGGATGTAGCCCACCGTACCATCATCGCCATGTTCGGTTAACAATACCACAGATCTTTTAAAATTGGGATCGGCCATAAAAGGTTCTGAGATGAGTAAGCGGCCTGTTTTTGGTTTTATATTGTTCAGCATGATGATAATCATTTGTTACACCGTAAAAGATGCCTATTTTTGTTGTATGCAAGTTACAAATGAATTTCTACAAAACCTGCGCCAAGATTATAAAAGCGCTTCGCTGGATGAATCTGACGTTGATGAAGATCCGATTGTCCAGTTTCAAAAGTGGTTTCAACACGCGGTTGATGCCCAAATATATGAACCCAATGTAATGACTTTGGCTACAGCCGATAAAGCTGGGCGTCCAGATGCCCGTATTGTGCTGTTAAAAGGGGTTGATGAAGACGGCTTTAGATTTTTCACCAATTATCTCAGTGCCAAAGGGAAAGAACTAAAACGCAATCCTTATGCAGCTTTGGTATTTTTCTGGCCTGAACTGGAAAGACAAGTAAGAATTGAAGGAACGGTAGAAAAATTAGATAAAGAAACTTCTGAAGCTTACTTCAATACCAGACCAATTGCCAGCCAGATTGGAGCTGTTGCTTCGCCACAGAGCCAGGTTATTCCAAACAGATCATTTCTGGAAGAAAAATTTGAAGAACTTAAAGCTAAAAGTACCGATAAGGGAGTTGCTAAACCAGCGCATTGGGGCGGTTATATTGTAAAACCAACCAGAATCGAATTTTGGCAAGGGAGAAGAAGCAGGTTACACGACAGGATAAACTTTGAACTGATAAAAGGTGCCTGGAGCAAAACCAGGTTAGCACCATAAATGGCTTTAAAAAATAAATAGAGATCGGCTATCCAGCAAGATCTCTATTATAACTAATCATTAACTAACCTAAATTTACTAGGAAGTACCTTTATTAAAACGTCTGCATTTTTATAAATGCCGACAGTAATTTTCTTTTATTTTATAAGCAATTTTATTACTTTTTTGTTTTTCTTGATGGATCAAAAATCCTTAAAAAAGACATTAAAATGAAGCAGGTATCGATGAATAATTGCTTTGTGTCGATAAACAAAACACATCCTAACTGTTACATTTTATTTAACAAAAATTAACGTTATATTTTTGTTAATCAGTATTTTAAAGCATAAACAAAAAGTAAAAATTTAGTATTAACGGGTTACTATTTCGTTGTAATAAGCTGCGAAGAATCGTCATTGCGAGAAGGCTTTTTCAGCCGACGAAGCAATCTTTCTTGCAAGAATTACTTGCCGGAAAGATTGCTTCGTCGTACCTCCTCGCAATGACGAGTTTTTATTGAGTCTGTCAATGATAGCTTGTTTAGGGCCTTACATAAAATCAACTTATTTAAGGCGTTTCGACAGGCTCAACGTGACAAATAGAAATGAGTTATTCCATTTAATTACTTTATTTTCAAAAACTTTTACCTCGCACTTGCGTACTTAATCACCAATGTCATATCCCGGGTGGTACTGGTTGGGTTCCACCTGAAGTTTAACGTAAACGTTTTGGTAGCCGGATCGTATTTATTGTCTTTACCAGCTATATTAGCAAGTGTGGTATTACCCAAAGAAGTCATGGTTACCAGGTTTGTGGCAGGATCTACCGTAGCCCTAAGGTTATCGATACCCGAAACGCCTGATGTTCCGCCGGCCCATTTTAAATTGGTAATTTCTACCGCTGTCGCACTTACGGTGCTCAGGGTTAAATTCGGGTTACCGGCAATACTTCCACTCAAGGCATCGTTTGCAGGTACTCCGGGGGCTGTATAACGCGTTACACTGCTTCCTGCTCCAACTGTATATATCCCGTCGTAAGCGTTTTTGGCATTAATTTTAAATAAACCACTTCCATAATTGCCGCTAACGGTTCCGCTTGAAGTAGATTTAACCACTACACCCAGAGCATAACTTTTACTGAAATCGAATGCGCTTGTTTTAAGTTTGATGTGAAATATGCCCTGTTTCTGTCCTTTTGGTATGGTAACGGTATAAGATGGAACAGTGTACAGACTAGCATCCAGGTTGGTTAAAACAGCAGTAGAAGTCGACATTGCACTCACTATTGTAGCATCAAGTCCTAAAGTAACAGTTACATCTTCTGGTGCGCCGTTTACACCAGTATAGTTGATTAAAATCGGACAATCTACTTCTGTTACCGCATCAAAAGATTTAGTTACCGAAGCATAAGCGGTAGAACTTGTTCTCGAAGGCAGATCAGCTAATTCTACGATACCGCTAGATCCATTTTCGGCATAAATACCATCCTGCTTGGTGCATGATGAAAAGCCCACTGCCATAGCCAACAGTGCAAAGCCTAATTTTTTATAATTTTTCATATCTATTTTCATATCTAAAAACTAGTTAGTATTTACGTCCCAAAAGATTTTTGAAGTATAAGCGTTCAAACCAGTGGGAACATTCGGATTTAAATTATACTCTGTAGTTGGATACAGGTTTCGTACAGGCAAGCGGTCTGCTGCTGTAGCCGATGACTGCAACGACACAAAAGTTGTAGTTGCTGCCGTGCCCGATATAGCCGGATAACCTGTTCTTTTATATTCCTGCCAGGCTTCGAAACCATTTACAAAATTAAGGGCAATGTATTTTTGTGTAATAATGGCTTCCAAACGTTGTGCTGCAGTAGTTGCCAAACTGTAGTTAACGAGATAGCTGCCTGAATTTGCTGCTTTATAAGCTGTTAGATAGGCATCCAAAACAGCACTGGTAGCCGATGTAGTGGTTGCACCCGATTTTTGAAGGTAATTGTAAGATGCCCTGATCCCGTTGTCGAAATTGGTTGCTGCATCACCTGATAAAGTATGACCTTTTAAAGCTGCTTCGGCAAGCAAAAAGTAAGTTTCGGCAGCTGGCATAATCAATTGCCCCATTACCCTGCTCTTTATTATTCCCTGTGCTGCAGGGGCACTTAAAGCTGTTCCAGTACCAATATACCAGGCCGGGTAGCCAGAAATCCACGAAGGTACGTTGCTTTCGTTGCCCAATTGATTGGTTGGTGTAGTGTTAGCCGCATAATTTTTATAAATCAGCGCACCACGTGTGGCGTCGCTTAGTTTTGTGCCGTTATAAAAAGAAAAAATCCATTTTGTTGGGATTTGCTGAGCTGCATAAGCGCCATTACTACCTGTGTAGGTTGAATGATAAGTATTCCACAGCGGATTTTGACGCGCACTTGTGCTTACATAACCTGGATCAATCAGTACATCACTGGTTAAAAAACCTTCTGAAGAAAAAGTACCAAAAGCAGTAGCTGAGAAAGAAGCTAAAGGCCCATCCTGTGCCCTTGTTAAAATGCGCAATTTAATGTTGTTTGCAAATTGAATCCATTTGGTAACATCGCCTCCAAACATCACATCTGCCGAACCTAAAGCTTTTACCACAGTGCTCGATCCATTGGCTTTAAGCTGTGCAATGGCAGCGTCGATTTCTGTTACCAACGATTTATAAATCGTTGCTGCATCATCATAATGTGGCGTAAGGTTATCAACACCAGCTAAACCTTCTGTATAGGGCACATTACCATACTCATCTACCAGAATCTGATAATAATAGGATTTCATTACCCTTGCAACAGCATTAAACAGCACATATTTGCTTACGCCAGAAGTTGAAGTAATGATATACTGATAACTTCTTAAATCAGAAAACGCACTATTAAAAAGGCCATTATTTGTTCCGGAGTTCCAGTTATAGGTAAAAAAAGTCGATCCGGAAAAAGAATAACCACCCGCATTGGCCTGATAACCGGCCATCCACGCACCATAATTAAAGTAAGTAATAAAATTTGAGGCCGTATTGTTTAAGGTAGCAGGCAAAACCAGTTCTGGAGAAGAAGAAGTTGCCGAATTGGTATTTTCGTTGATATCCAGGTAACTTTTTTTACAGCCAGGAGCGGCAAAAATGATAGTTAAAAGGACAGTTAATTTTAAAAATTTTTTCATAATTCTTTTCATTAGAAAGTTAATGATATAGTTCCGCCATAATATCTTGTTGGAGGCGTCTGTGATAATGAAGTAATACCTACAGCGTTACTGTCTGATCCGTTATTGCTGTAATCAGGATCGGCATATTCGTTCGATTTTGGCAACCAGATAAATAAATTTCGACCCTGCGCACTGATTGTTGCCGATTTAATAAATTTCACATTGCGTAATACTGAAGATGGAAGTTTGTAAGCCAATGCCAGCTCCCTTAATTTCCAGTAATTTCCCGAATACACATAGTTACTGGTTACACTTGAATACAAACTGCTGCTCGTCCAAAAGCCAGCACCGCCATCTGATACAGTAACGCTGTTATTGGCTACATAAGTTCCACTGGCCGAATCGTAATATGATGAATTAGGAAAAACAAACTTTTCTCTGTTGTAATAAGCACTTCTGGCCGATGAACCAGAAAAGTCATAAGTAGAACCTGCCGTGCTATATTGTACATAGTTAGACCTGTACTCAAACAATCCAGATAAGGTCAAACTTTTGTATGAAAGTTGAAAATCGAGCCCTAATCTGTTTTTAGGAATGGTATTACCCAAAATATTTCCTTCCGTTTTTCCTACAGGATAACCAGTGTTTTTATCAACCACTACCCTGCCTTCCGAATCGCGGATATAATCAGACCCGATAATTACCGGATAAACACTACCCACCTGACCAAAAATGGTTGAACTGTTGCTCACCCCAATACGGGTTAAGTCGTTAGAAAGCGATACTAATTTGTTATTATTATAAGTATAGTTACCACCAAGCGTTAATTTCCAGTCTCCTTTTCTAATCGGCGTAAAGTGCAGTGCCGTTTCCAAACCTTCGTTAGTTAATTCGCCGGTATTTAAAAGGTAATAGTTATAACCTGTAGTTACCGGAACGCCAGCTGTAATGGCCTGCCCGGTAGAGCTGGTATTATAATAGGTTACCGTTCCATCAACTAAACCTTTAAATAATCTAAAATCTACACCACCTTCATAACCTGTCGTAATTTCTGGCTTCAGATTATTCGACACTAAAGTATTATTAGGGGTATAACCTGTGCCATAACCGTAACCTGTTTGAGAATCGAAGGTTGATTGCAGTGAGTAAGCGCCACCATTTGTAGTATTACCCACGTTTACGTTACCCACTTTTGAAACTCCTGCCCTGATTTTCAGGTAATCTATAACCTTACTGTTTTTCAGGAAACTAAAAGCATCAGTCGGGATAAACGATACATCTGCTGCAGGATAGAAAAATGATCTGTTTGCCGGAGCAAGCACCGAAACCCAATCGTTCCTGCCTGTTACATGCACGTACAGGTATTTTTTATAACCAACAGTTACATCGGCCCATACCCCGTATTGACGCGTATTGTAATTCGCTTCACCAGCAGATGGTGTTCCGGTAATGTTACCCAAATTATACAGTTCACTTACCTGCAAACCACTGCCTGAAGCATTAAGATCTTTATAGACATAACTTTTTAAAGATGTTCCAAGCAAAGCATTGAAAGAAAAATCTTTCACATCTTTTTTAATATTGGCAAAAAAGTCGGTACTAAAGTTACTCGTGTTAAGCATTTCATCACTCACCCCACTGCTTTGGTTTGTTTTAGCAGAATGATCTAAAGTGTATTGCGTATAATTATAACCTGTGGTACTATTCTTGTTCCTGTAGTAACGGTTAGAGATAGCAGCTCTGTAAGTAAAATCCAACCAATCAGCCGCTTTATATTTCAACTCCAGTAATCCGGTCAAATAATCGTTGGTGGTATTTTGCCTGTAATTATCTATAGACCAGTAAGGGTTTTTATAGTAATCATTATAATAACTATCAGGATTCCCCCAGCCCGTTGCATCCTGCCAGTTTGAATACGACAATAAAGGTATCTGTGCAGGTGTATTTAACAGGTTATCATAAACTGTAGAAGTCACACTGGTAATATCGTACTTATTCTGTGTATAACTGGCATTATAATTTGCCGTAAATCTTTTACTAAAATTACGCGAACCATTAAATCTTATGGCTGCCCTGGTGTATTTATCTTTTGGCGTGGTTCCAGATCCATCTAAATACTGTGCAGATAAGTAAGTTGATGATTTTTCATCAGCGGATGAAATAGAAAAATCGGTTTGGTTAGATACCCCTGTTTTCCAAAAATCATATTTATCATCGGTAGCCGAATAAGGCGTGTACTGTTGCGCACCGCTTTCGGTTACACGGCCAATTGCTCTTAAAGTTCCATCAAATGCCGGACCATATTGCTGGTTTTCAATCGGATCGTACACCTGTGCACCGGAAGTTGAACCAGACCCGAAACGGTTCTGCAATAAGGGATAGTAGCTCACCTGTTCCAATACTGTGGTATTAGCCACTTTGATTACTGGTGTTCCGATTTTACCTTTTTTGGTGGTGATGATCAAGGCACCGTTAGATGCATCAGAACCATATAAAGCGGCCCCACTTGCACCGTTCAATACGGTGATATCATCAATATCGTCGGGATTTAAATTTCCTAAAATGGCATTTGGTACTACAGCACCATCCAATACAATAAGCGCCTGGTTATTACCGGTAATGGAGCGGTTACCCCTCAATACCAAACGGTAACTTGGGTTTACGCCACTACCAACAGCGTTAATCTGCAAACCCGGCACTTTACCTACCAAACCTCCGGCAATGGTTGGCGATTTACCAGCAGTTAACGATTCGTTATCTATCCTGGTAGAAGCATACCCCTGCTCTCTGGCCGTTCTTTTAATACCTCCGGCTGCAATTACCACTTCATCCAGACTGTTTACATCAGATTCAAGCGTAATGTCAAGGTTTTTGGCATTCACATTCTGTTCTCTTGTTTTGTAGCCGATAAAAGTAAATACAAGGGTTTGAACACCCGATGATACTTTGATGGAATAAACTCCGTTGGCCCCAGTGGTTACGCCATTGTTTGTTCCTTTCACTTTTACACTTACCCCGGGAAGTGGTAAGCCGTCTTCTTTGGCCGATACCACCCCGGTAACGGTTCTTTCTTGCGCCGAAACCTTGGTTGCCAGCAAAACAATAAAGAACAACAAACACTTTAGTAGTTTTCTTTTCATTTACATTTTTAGTTTAATAAGTTAATAATGTGTCTGAAAAATTAATCACAACAAGAATCGCAACAGAAGCCAATGCCCAGCTTTAATTGAAACATGTAAAATGGTTAGTTAAATTTTTCACCATACACGGAAAATGAGAGGAGATCCGGTCCGTTACGAACAAATGCGGTGATTAATAATTCAGCCTCTAATAAAAAAGAATGGCAACAACTAAAATTTTAAGAAACGACGAACAGATATTTTGTATCGATAAATCGTTTTAACAATGTTAAATGATCCTTTTTAACAGAATATTTAAATATTTTTTATTAATAGATAAAAAAAGTACAAAAAACATTAGATTTTAACTAAAAAACCGACTCAACAACTAAAACACTATTCAAAAAAACCGTAAAAAAGATAAAAAAAAATCAAAACAAACTTCAAAAGTTAAAACATTACAACAAAAACAACAAATTCACCAATCAAAAACATTTAAATCGACTCAATTTTATAATAAGCAAAGATTAACGTAACTCAGTTACAAATAAGTAAATTCGCTTTTTTAAATCCGTTAAAAGATGAAACAAATCGCAGTTATAGGATCTGGTACAATGGGAAACGGTATTGCCCATACCTTTGCACAATTTAATTATCAGGTAAACCTGATCGACATTAACCAATCTGCTTTAGATAAAGCCATAGAAACGATTAGCAAAAACCTCGACAGGCAAATTACCAAAGGTACCTTAACCGAAGAGCAGAAAAACATTACGCTTCACAATATCACTACCTACACTTCAATAAAAGACGGCGTTCAAAATGCCGATTTAGTGGTAGAGGCTGCAACCGAAAATGTAGAACTTAAGCTTAAAATTTTTAAGGATTTAGATGAACATGCTCCCGCACATGCCATTCTGGCCTCTAATACATCTTCCATTTCCATTACGCAGATTGCTGCAGTAACTGGCAGAGGAGATAAAATAATCGGGATGCATTTTATGAATCCTGTTCCGGTAATGAAACTGGTTGAAGTTATCCGCGGTTATGCCACCAGTGATGAGACGACCAATACCATTATGTCGCTTTCTCAAAACCTCGAGAAAGTCCCCGTAGAAGTAAATGATTACCCTGGTTTTGTAGCCAACCGCATTTTAATGCCAATGATTAATGAAGCCATTTACACGCTTTACGAAGGCGTTGCAGGTGTTTACGAAATCGATACCGTAATGAAATTAGGAATGGCTCACCCCATGGGTCCATTGCAATTGGCCGACTTTATAGGTCTGGATGTTTGTTTGGCCATTTTAAAAGTACTGCATGATGGTTTTGGCAACCCGAAATATGCGCCATGCCCTTTACTGGTAAATATGGTTGCTGCAGGTAAAAAGGGCGCCAAAAGCGGCGAAGGCTTTTATAAATACACAGCGGGCTCAAAAGATCTGGTAGTTTCGGATAAATTTAAAAAATCCTAATTTTTTTAGCATTTAATTTTATATTTGCTGTATGAATGAGCATCTGGATCCTGAAGCAAACAACTTAACCCCTACCGATCGTGATATTGAAAGGGTTTTAAGGCCGCAGGCTTTTGAAGATTTTACGGGACAGGAAAAAGTGATGGAGAATCTGAAGATTTTTGTTCAGGCAGCAAAACTCCGTGGAGAAGCTTTAGATCATGTGCTTTTACATGGCCCTCCGGGATTGGGTAAAACCACTCTTTCACATATCATCGCCAACGAAATGGCTACGGGCATTAAGGTAACCTCTGGTCCTGTTTTAGATAAACCCGGCGATTTAGCAGGCTTGTTAACAGGCTTAGATGAAGGCGATATTCTTTTTATTGACGAGATTCACCGTTTATCGCCCCTGGTAGAAGAATACCTGTATTCGGCCATGGAAGATTTTAAGATCGATATTATGCTCGAAACCGGCCCTAATGCCCGTTCGGTGCAGATATCCCTTAATCCTTTTACGCTTGTTGGCGCGACAACCCGTTCCGGCTTGTTAACCGCTCCATTACGGGCACGTTTTGGTATTAATGCCCGCTTAGCTTATTACGATGCCAAATTATTAACGACAATTGTTTTACGGTCATCTGAGATATTAAAAACACCGATCAGCGATGAAGGTGCTTACGAAATTGCCCGCCGTAGCCGCGGTACACCCCGTATCGCCAACGCACTTTTACGGAGAACAAGGGATTTCGCACAGATAAAAGGAAATGGAAATATCGATACCGAAATTGCCCGTTATGCCTTAAATGCACTCAATGTAGATGAGCACGGTTTAGACGAAATGGATAACAGGATTCTGGTTACCATTATCGATAAATTTAAAGGTGGTCCGGTGGGTTTAAAAACCATTGCAACTGCCGTTGGAGAAGATGAAGGCACTATTGAAGAGGTTTATGAACCCTTTTTGATCCAGGAAGGTTACATTATGCGTACCTCACGGGGCCGGGAGGTTACTGAAGCAGCCTATAAACATTTAAAGAAGAATTATCCGGGTCAAACGGGGAAGTTGTTTTAACATCTTTGCTATTCCTAGTTAGGCCGTCATTTCGAGCGTCTGGTGAGATCTTTGATTTTTATTTAAAAGGCTGAGTCTTTCCGATCCAGTCGAAAGGATAAAAACTTAGAAAAAATTAGCCGTCATTCCCGCACAGGCGGGAATCTTAATGCACCCGAGTAAAGCATTAAGATCCCCAATCAACCCGATAGCTATCGGGTTGGGAATGACGAAACGCGGCTAACCCAGAGTCCCTGTTTGAAAGATTTCGCGACTGTACTGCTGTCGAAAGTATATCTACTCTGAACCATTTACTAAAAAATAAAATCCATCTGAACATTTAAGCCCTTTTTCTGTTCATTAAAGTAGAAATCAAACATTATGAATATTGAATTACGTAAACTAACGCTCGAAGATTACGCAGATTTAAAAGAATCTATGCTTCAGGCTTACGACAGTATGGGTGGTTCCATCTGGCCAAAATCTAGTATTGCCAAACTTTTAAATATTTTTCCTGAAGGACAACTTTGTATTGCTGTTGATGATAAGGTGGTGGCCTGTTCGTTAGCCATTATTGTAGAATATGATGAATATGGAGACCGTCACACTTACAAACTAATTACAGGAGATTATTCCTTCTCTACGCACGATCCAAATGGGGATACGCTTTACGGTATCGAAATTTTCGTTCACCCTGAATTTCGAGGTTTGCGTTTAGGAAGAAGGTTATATGAAGCCCGAAAAGAGCTTTGCGAAAGTTTAAACCTTAAAAGTATTATCGCTGGTGGCAGGATCCCCGGATACCATGAATATGCAAATGAATTGAGTCCGAGGCAGTATATTGATAAGGTAAAATCTAAAGAAATTTACGATCCAACGCTTACCTTTCAGATTTCCAATGATTTTCACGTAAGAAAAGTATTAAAGAACTATTTACCGGGTGATAAAGAATCTAAAGAATATGCCACATTAATTGAGTGGAACAATATTTATTATCAAGGCATAGATGCTTCTGCCCGCTCTGCAATGACCATCCGTTTAGGTTTAGTACAATGGGAAATGCGTTTATTTCCTAATATGGAGGCATTTTATGAGCAGGTAGAATTTTTCGTTGATGCGCTGAGTGGCTACAAATCGGATTTCGTGATGTTTCCCGAGTTATTTAATACCCCGCTACTCCAACCTTACAATCACCTGCCGGAAATTGAGGCCATGCGCAAGCTTGCCGAAAAAACGGAAGAAATTGTACAAAAAATGCACGAATACTCATTAAGTTATAATACCAATATCATTACAGGTAGCATGCCACTGATAGAGGATGGCAAACTTTACAATGCCACTTACCTTTGTCATCGCACAGGTAAAATAGATGAATACAGAAAAATCCATATTACCCCCAATGAGCAGAAATATTACGGGATGATTGGCGGGGATAAGGTTCAGGTTTTTGATACCGATTGTGGTAAGGTAGGTATCTTGATCTGTTATGATGTAGAATTCCCTGAATTAAGCCGTATTTACGCTGACCAAGGCATGCAGATCCTTTTTGTTCCTTTCTTAACAGATACACAAAACGGTTATACGCGTGTTCGCCATTGTGCACAGGCCAGAGCAATAGAAAATGAATGTTATGTAGCCATTGCCGGCTGTGTAGGTAATTTACCGAAAGTAAACAATATGGATATTCAGTTTGCGCAATCGGCGGTTTTTACACCATCTGATTTTGCTTTCCCAACCAATGCCATTAAAGCTGAAGCTACGCCAAATACAGAGATGGTTTTGGTAGTAGATGTTGATTTACACTTATTGGACGAATTACACCACTACGGAACAGTAAAAGTATTGAAAGACCGCAGGAAAGACCTTTATCAGGTTAAACTCTTAAAATAACAGCCATAAAAAATGCCGGTCAAATTAATGAGCCGGCATTTTCATTTTAATCTAAAGCTAATTATTTTCGCATTATAAACCAGATGATCAGGCCAATAATAACGGCTATTGGTAGTACCCATTTCAGGGCCTGTCCACCACCATTTTCATCTTTTTCGGTAACAGCTGGTTTTGCCGGTCCTGGATCTTGTTTATGACTTTCGTAATCTTTTTCAATCGGCTTAGGAGCTTCTCCTGATTCCGTATGTTGTGGATCGATGTTTTCCATATCTTATCTTTAAAAAGCCCTTCCGTTCAGGTAAAATCCAGATCAGGAAGCGCGATAATCAATTAATTTAGTTTCTGTATTTAGAACAAGCGATAAATGAAAATGTTTTAAATCCTAAGCCTTATCTTTGTAGTTCGGTGTACAACAATTCTGCAAAATATAGCCAATTGATTAAAGATGAAGCCCTTCGTTTGGGTTTTATGGCCTGTGGCATTTCTAAAGCCGAGTTTCTGGAAGAAGAAGCACCAAGGTTAGAGAAATGGCTCAATCAAAACCGCCATGGCGAAATGAAATACATGGAAAATTATTTCGATAAACGCCTCGACCCGACACTTTTGGTTGAAGGCGCCAAATCGGTAATTTCTTTATCGTTAAATTATTATACAGAAGAAAAACAATCAGATCCGAACGCACCAAAAATCTCTAAATATGCCTACGGACAAGATTACCATACTGTAATCAAAGAGAAACTAAAGGAACTCACTCATTTTATAGAAGAAAATATCGGAGAAGTTTCGGGAAGAGCCTTTGTAGATTCGGCCCCGGTATTAGACCGTGCCTGGGCAAAAAAATCGGGAATTGGCTGGATCGGAAAAAACTCTAACCTGATCAGTAAAACCAATGGTTCTTTTTTCTTCCTTGCCGAGCTGATTGTTGATTTGGAATTGGATTACGACCATCCATATCAGGCCGATTATTGCGGAAGCTGCACCCGCTGTTTGGATGCCTGCCCTACTGATGCTATTATTGCCCCTCAAGTTGTAGATGGCACTAAATGCATTTCTTACCTCACCATTGAGCTTAAAAATGAAATCCCTAAAGAGTTTAAGGATAAAATGAGCAACTGGATGTTCGGTTGCGATATTTGTCAGGATGTTTGTCCCTGGAACCGTTTTTCGAAGGCGCACAATGAAAGTGCTTTTAAACCTGAAAATGGTTTATTGGATCTGAATGCAAAAGATTTAACTGAAATTACAGATGATGTTTTTAAAAAGGTTTTTAAAGGATCAGCAGTAAAACGTACCAAATATGCGGGACTTAAAAGAAATATCGATTTTTTGAAACCTGAATAGTCATAAATATTTTTTTTATATTTGATATGATGACTGATATTCAATTATATACAAAACTAGCTGACTTACCTACTGAATTAAAAAAACGGGTTTCAGATTACATCGATTCTTTAATCGTTAAAGAACAATCTGCGAATAATACCAAAAAGAGAAAAGCAGGCTTAGCAAAAGGTTTAATCAATATGAAGGACAACTTTAATGATCCAATTGAAGGCTTTGAAAATTATTTATAATGAATCTTTTACTTAATACTCATATTGTAATATGGTTTATTACTAATGATAATAAACTTTCAAAAAAGATCAAAAGTCATATTGAAAACTCAGATAATAAATGTTTTGTAAGTATAGCCAGTTATTGGGAATTATCTATCAAATATGCTTTAGGTAGGTTAAATTTAAATTCAACTGTTGAGGAAATATTCAATATTATAGAAAAAAGTGGTTTTGATACTTTGCCAATTACATTAAACCACCTATTGCAACTCTCCAAACTTGATCATTTCCACAATGACCCTTTCGATAGATTAATAATTTCCCAATCAATTATTGAAAATCTTCATGTTGTTAGCAGTGATAGTTACTTTCCTTCTTATAAAATACAACTCATAAAAGAATAATAAGTATTTAGGTGATTCTAAAGTAGCGGAACCTAAAAGAAATATCGATTTTTTGAAACCTGAATAGTCATAATTAAAGAAGCCAGGCTCAAAAAACTGGCTTCTTTAACGGTATTACAATGTGTCCATATCAATTACGAAACGGTATTTCACATCACTGGCCAGTACGCGTTCATAAGCTTCGTTAACGTAGTTGATGTTAATTACTTCCACATCCGAAACAATATCATGTGCTGCACAGAAATCAAGCATTTCCTGTGTTTCTTCTATCCCACCAATGCTAGAAGCTGTTAAAACCCTGTTACCTTGCATCAAGCCTGAGCCCGGGAATTTTATAGGTTCTGCAGGAATGCCAACGCAAATGTGTACTCCATTCACGTTCAATAACTTGAAATACATCTCATAATCATGCGGTGCAGATACCGAATCGATAATGAAATCGAAATGTTTGGCATATTGTTTCAATTGCTCAGGATCTTTGGTAATCACAAAGTTATGCGCTCCTAAATTTCTCGCATCCGCCTCTTTTGAGGGAGAGGTACTTAAAACCGTTACTTCGGCACCAAAGGCAACCGCAAATTTAACCGCCATGTGGCCCAAACCACCCAAACCTAAAACCGCAACTTTATGTCCTTTTGTAATTCCCCAACGCTTAATTGGCGAATAGGTGGTAATGCCAGCACATAATAATGGTGCAACACCTGCTAAAGGTAATTTATCTGAAACATGCACTACAAATTCTTCCGTACAAACAATTTTGTTCGAATAACCGCCATAAGTTGGTGTGGTTTTATCGCGTTCTACACTATTGTAAGTCCAAACAGTTTCGCCTTTCTCGCAGAACTGTTGCTGACCGCCTTTGCATGTAGGGCATTCTTTACAGCTATCTACCATACAGCCAATCCCTGCTAATTCGCCTACTTTGAATTTAGTAACCGCTGATCCCACTTCAGTAATGCGGCCAACAATTTCGTGTCCAGGAACCATCGGATATCTTGCTGGTCCCCATTCGCTCCTTACCTGGTGGATATCAGAATGGCAGATGCCACTAAATAAAATTTCTATTAATACATCTTTCGGCCCAACATTCCTTCTATCGAAATTCCATGGAGCCAATTTATCGGTTTGGCTGTGAACAGCGTATCCTTTTGCAGCTATCATATATATTTAAATTTTGTTCAAAGCTAGAAGATTAAGCATTATGCTTTGTCAGCGCGGGTTCATTTCAACAGGTGCCATATTGTTGCAATTACAGGCCTCTCAGGTTTTAAAAAACTACGACATCTAAACGGAAAGGTAAACTGAAATTGCCAATTGATAATTAGAAACTAATATGGGCGTTCCCTAATCCCGTGAAATACGGGATTGGGTCGGGCTTTTCAGGGCTACGCTTCGCTCCGGTACCGATAAAAAATCGGCACTGAACCCTTACAATCCCTAACGCAAAACCTGCCTCTTGAGTTAAAACGCTCTATAATCCTCGTTTATAACGAGTACCGTAGTACGATTTAAGCTAGAAAAACGCTTACGCTCATTTCCGAAGGATCGAATAGATAGCTAAACGATTGTATCGTTTAAAAGCCTGCGAGATCTAAACTAACCTAAGCCAATACCTTATCAGGCGTTATTGGCAACGTTCTGATTCTTTTTCCGGTTGCATTAAAAACCGCATTGGCCACCGCTGCCGAAAAACCGATTAAAGCAATTTCGCCCATTCCTTTTGCACCCATAGGGTTGATATAAGGATCGGGTTTGTTGATAAAGTTGACATCAATTTCTGGTACATCGGCACTTACCGGAACGTGATAATCGGCAAAGTTGTTATTGATGTATCTTCCGTAACGGTGATCAATAATAGATTCTTCGGTCAAAGCCATACCAATACCGCCTACCGCACCACCCAGCATCTGGCTCCTGGCTGTTTTCGGACTCACAATAGTACCCGAATCGCCGACAGAAACAATTTTACTCACTTTTACCACACCCGTTAAAGCATGAACTTTTACCTGTACAAAGTGGATCGAAAAGGAATACATCGAATAATTATCTTTTTCCTTGCCACTCTGGCTTTCTTTAGTTACCTCTATAGCAGGTAAATTGTTCTTTTTTAATACCTCAACAAAATTAGCTGTTGCATCCATGTTCGAATTTGCTGCCAGCTCGGCAATGGCCGATTTTAAAGCCACACAAACATCGTTTACAGCCGAACCCACGGTAGATAAGGTAGCAGAGCCACCCTGACTTGGAGCAGGTGGCAAAGAAGAATCACCCAGTTCGAAAGTAATTTTATTTACAGGGATCTTCATCAGTTTATTGGCAATTAAAGTCATTCCGGTTCCGGTACCCGGGCCGATATCACTTGTTGCACTTTGTAAAAGCAACGATCCATCTGCCTTTAAAACTCCCTTTA
This sequence comes from Pedobacter jeongneungensis, assembly GCF_000633455.1. Lineage (GTDB taxonomy): Bacteria > Bacteroidota > Bacteroidia > Sphingobacteriales > Sphingobacteriaceae > Pedobacter > Pedobacter jeongneungensis_A. The sequence continues at coordinate 10,409 of NZ_AYMG01000019.1, read as the reverse complement.
CACTGGCTTTTCCTCTATTGGCGTTAAATACGCCAACACTTACACCATAACCTGTTTGCCATGGTCCTTCGACCAGGCTGCCAGGTTTGTTTTTCCGGTTGCTCCAGCCTATTTTTTCGGCACCGATTTTATAGGCTTCCTTAATATTCTTGCTTGAAAAAGGTTTGTTTTTTTGTTGATCGGTTTCAGGATCGTTTTTGATCCTAAAATCCAAAGGGTCCATATCTAAAGCATGCGCCATCTCGTCGATCGCACTTTCTAAAGCAAAAGCTCCGGTTGCTTCACCAGGACCACGCATCCAGATCGGTACTCCAAGATCTACAGGAACGATGGCATAAGAAGTATTTACGTTATCGCATTGATACATAAACTTCGCCATGTTTACTACACCTTCGGTAAAATTCTCATAAGTAGAAGTTTCGCCATAAGCACGGTGTGTGATACCTGTTAATTTTCCATCTTTATCTGCCCCCAAACCAATGGTTTGGATGGCGGCGGGCCGGTTACCCACCATGGTAAACATCTGCATCCTCGTAATGACCACCTTTACTGGTTTACCGATATGTTTGGAAGCCATTACCGTTGCAATTTCCAATGGCCAGGTACGTAAAGCCATACCGAAACCACCACCAACAAACTCCGAATTTACCTGTATATTTTCCATCGGAATTTTAAAAACATTGGCAATAGTACCCTGAGTGGCTTTTACACCCTGGGTTTTTGCATAAACGGTAACCTGATTATTTGGACGCCAATCGGCAATAATCCCATGCAGTTCCATTGGGTTATGCGTTTCAATCGGTAAAAAATACCGCTCTTCGAGTTTTACTTCAGCTGTTTTATAAGCATTTTCTATACCGCGTTTATAATCGGCCTGCCCTTGCAGTTTTTTTGCTTTAGGATCCTTTAAAGCCTTTGCAAAATCGGTATTAAATTCTTCTTTGGCATAAGTTGCTTTTACTAAAGAAGCTGCATAAGTTGCCCTTTCGAAGGTATTGGCCACCACAATGGCAATGGGTTGCCCATTGTAAAAAATCTTATCAGTATAAAAGATTTTCATCTGCGGACCACCCTCCTGCTCGTAAGCGGCTGCCGATGGTTTATTTAAATGCGAAACAACAGCAATTACACCAGGGGCATTTTCGGCTGCCCTGGTATCAAGTCCGGTAATTTTTCCTTTGGTGATGGTACTGGTTACCAATACGCCATAAGTTAAACCAGGAAGTTCGTATTCTGCAAAATATTTAGCTTGTCCGGTAACCTTTAAAATTCCATCTACACGATCGGTATCATCTTTTAAAATTTTCTTTTCCATAACTAAGCTTTCGATTTTGCAAGATTTAACGCCTCGATAATTGTATTTGGAGCCAGTTTAAGCTTAAAATTGTTTTCACCAAAACCTTTGGCACCCGTCATGGCTAATTCTGCTGCCTTTTCGAAATTCGATAAAGTAGCTTCTTTTCCTTTCAGGAAATTTTCGGATGCCGTTAAACGCCAGGGTTTGTGTGCAACACCGCCCATAGCCAAACGGATATCGGTAATTTTATTATTGTTCAGTTCAAATGCCGCTGCTACCGAAACGAGGGCAAAAGCATAAGAAGCACGATCGCGTACTTTTAAATAATGGTAGTTTTTAGCGAGATTATTCACCGGTATTTCTACACGGATAATCATTTCATCGGCCTTTAAGTTATTATCCAACTGTGGCGTATCTCCCGCCAGGCGGTGAAAATCTTTAAAGGCTATCTTACGTTCACCTTTACCATTGGCTAGCACCACTTCAGCATCTAAAGCAGTTAAGGCCACACACATATCGCTTGGATGAACGGCAATGCACTTTTCGGAAGTTCCAAAGATGGCATGCATGCGGTTAAAACCTTCCATCGCACCACAACCTGTACCCGGCTGGCGTTTATTACAAGGCATTTCGGTATCGTAAAAATAACCGCAACGGGTACGCTGCATCATGTTCCCTCCCACTGTAGCCACATTCCGTAACTGTGCTGAAGCACCAGCCTGTAAAGCCCATGAAAGCAATGGCAGCTTCTCTTTTATCAAAGCATGATCTGCAACAGCCGTATTGGTAGCCAAAGCGCCAATGTGGATTTTATTTCCTATCTGTTCGATCTGTTTTAACGGAACATGATTGATATCAATGAGCTTTTCGGGTGCGGTAACCCCTCTTTTCATCAGGTCGATCAGATTGGTACCACCAGCCAAAAATTTGGCGTTTTTATCTTTTAACAATAGCGCAATGGCCGATTTGACCGAAGTTGTTCTTAAATATTGAAAATTGATCATACCGTTGCCCCTCCTTCCTTCACATCAACAATGGCATCAACAATATTCGGATAAGCACCACACCTGCAGATGTTGCCACTCATGTATTCACTTATTTCCGCCCTCGAACTAGTATGTCCTTCACGGATACAGGCCACTGCCGACATGATTTGCCCCGATGTACAGTAACCACATTGAAAACCATCATGTTTAATGAAAGCTGCCTGCATAGGGTGTAACGTATCTCCATCGGCCAAACCTTCTATTGTGGTAATTTTCTTTCCTTCATTCATCACCGCTAAACTTAAACAGGAGTTTACCCGCTGTCCATCTACATGTACGGTACATGCACCACACTGACCGTGGTCGCAGCCTTTTTTGGTTCCGGTTAAGTGCAATTCTTCACGCAGGTAATCCAAAAGTGTCACCCTTGGTTCAACCAATGCTTTATACGCTTTATTATTTACAGTCAGATTTAAGGGAATTTTCTCAAAAAGTTCAGCAAAACGTTCATCAGCATTATTTTCAGCTGCTTTAACCGCGATGCCCGGTGTTAAGGCAATGGCCGTAATTACGGAGCTTTTTTTAAGGAAATCGCGCCTGCTGTCGCCCTGATTTGGTTTTTGATCAGAAGGTTTCATATTTGGATGAGATTAGCTTTAGGATGTTTTTCTAAGTTCGTAATTCTATAGCTCAAATGGTAGTAAATCAGAAATTTAGAATTATTCTATCGTTAACATTTAAGATAACTCCTTAGAAATAAAACATTAACAAAATAATTTCCATAATGTTCATTCAATTTATATTTTTATAAAATGGACAACGTAAAACCACTCCCCGATTTATCTGCAGAAGAGCAACGCGTTTTAGGTGCTTTAATAGAGAAAAGCCGCACCACGCCTGATTATTATCCGATGACTTTAAACAGTTTAACGGCTGCCTGTAATCAAAAAAGTTCCAGAAATCCAGTGGTAAATTACGATGAGGAAACCATTACCCTCACTTTAAACCAACTTAAAATAAAAGGCCTGATCTCGACCGCCACAGGAGGATCGAGCCGCGCAACCAAATACAAACATAATTTAGCGATAGTTTATCCATTATTACCTTCAGAACTGGCCATTATCTGCCTGTTGCTTTTACGTGGCCCATTAACACCAGGCGAAATCAACAGCAACTCAGGCAGATTATACGAATTTGAAAGTATAGAAGAAGTTTTGGAACAGCTTCAAAAACTATCAGATGATGAGCCTGCATTCGTAAAACAACTGCCTAAAAAAGCCGGACAAAAGGAAGCCCGTTTTGTTCACCTTTTAGGCGAGCAGGCAGAAACCACCACGGAATCAGAAACTGAAACCATCGCAGCGCCACAATTTGATACCACCGAACTGGAAAACCGCATCGAAAAACTCGAATTAGAAGTAGAAGAGTTAAAGGAAATGGTTAATTTATTGATGGATAAGTAGGTTTAGTGGTTCATCAGGCATTGGTTTTCCACCCATCGACACAACTAAAATAGAATCGTCATTTCGAGCGGAGTGCAACGGAGCCGAGAAATCTGTCTCGAGATAGATCTCTCCGTTCCACTGCGTTTCAGTCGAGAAATGACGAATTTATATAAGATTTTGTCATTCTGAGTGCAACGAAGAATCTCTGCGTTCCGTTGCTCTAGCTAAAAAGATTCTTCACTGCGTTCAGAATGACAGAATTGGAGTTTTCCATTCCCGTGTTTTCCGTGCATCCGTGGCAAAACAAATCGCAATAAAAAGGTCTTAGCGGGACGCTAAGACCAGTAAAGTAAATCATTGTTATTATATACGATCTATAAATCTAACTAGGCTTCATACTTTTTAAAAATCGTACTCGCCGTATGTCCACCGAAACCAAAAGTGTTATTTAATACATAATTGATTTCCTTTTTAATCGGTTGGCCTAATACAATATTTAATCCTTTCGGGATATTTTCATCCAGGTTTTTAGTATTAATGGTAGGCGGAATCACATTATCCCTGATTGCAAGAATACTGATCAAACTTTCAACGGCTCCTGCAGCACCCAATAAATGACCTGTCATCGATTTAGTAGCACCGATTATCACCGGTAAGCCATTAAAAACAGTATTGATCCCATTTAATTCACTTAAATCTCCCAAACCGGTTGAGGTAGCATGCGCATTGATATAATCAATTTTATCAGCAGTAATATTGGCATCTTTTAGTGCATTTTTCATACCCAATGCAGCACCAATCCCATCCGGAGGTGTTCCGGTTAAGTGGTAGGCATCAGCAGCCATTCCACCGCCAACAATTTCAGCATAAATATGAGCACCACGTTGCAAAGCATGTTCCAGTTCTTCTAAAACCAAAGCTCCGGCACCTTCACTCATCACAAAACCATCCCTATCTTTATCAAAAGGTTTAGAAGCACCCTGAGGATCTTCATTGTTTTTAGATAAAGCCTGGGCAGCATTAAAGCCACCAACTGATGATTTGGTCAACGCTGCTTCAGAACCACCAGCAATCATTACACTTGCTTTTCCTAAACGGATGGTATCAAATGCATTGATAATCGCGGTATTTGATGATGCACAGGCCGAAACCGTGCAATAATTTGGTCCGCGTAATTTATGACGGATAGAAATCGCTCCGGCGGCGATATCCACAATCATTTTCGGGATGAAATAAGGATTGAACCTTGGTGTTCCATCTCCGGCATGAAATTCTTCCAACTGTGATTCAAAAGTACCAATACCACCATTTCCGGTTGCCCAGATTACTCCAACTTCTGCCAGTTGATCATCGTTCATGGTGCTGAAATCCAATCCCGCATCTTTTATCGCCTGATCACTCGAACCGATAGCGTACTGGGTAAACAGATCGTACTTTTTAATCTCTTTTTTCTCCAGGTATTCTTCAGGGTTAAACCCCTTCACTTCACCTGCAAATTGCGTTTTAAATTTGCTCGAATCAAATTTTGTAATTGGGCCAATGCCACTTTTACCAGCTAAAATCTGTTGCCAAAATTGCTCAACAGTATTGCCAAGCGGGGTTATTGCACCTAAACCTGTTACTACTACTCTTTTCATTTTATTTTTTTTAGTCACTAAGCTAAAATGATCAAACCATGCAATATGGCTGATCATTTGAGTTTTTACACTTATTGCCGCGAAAGTAAGCATTCCTGCGGTGAAAAATGTCATAATAAAAGCAAAGGAAAATCCTTGCCTGTCTATTTACGGTTAATGTTGAACCGAATCAATATTGGCCCTTCTGCTGGCATTCATTACGTTTAATGCATCAACAGGTGATTGCCTGAAAAGTTCATAAATTTTTGCAGTGTCTCCCACTCTGATCTCATATTCATCATTTGCCAAAGCAGCCAATAAATCATCAGCCACAACAGATGGTTTGATACCATTATGTCCGCCGATTTCTTTTGAGAATTCGGTATCTACCAATGGAGGCATCAATTCAAAAACTTTTACCGATGTTTCTTCCAGACTTAACCTTAAAGAAGTGCTGTATGAATGAAGTGCTGCTTTACTGGCGGCATAAGTTGGTAATGTAATACCAGGAACGTAAGCCACAATTGAAGATACATTTACTATAGCAGATGATTCTTGCGCTAATAAAACAGGCAATAATTTTTGATTGATCCTGATGATTGACAGATAATTCGTTAACATTTCATCTTCTGCATTTGCAAAAGCATCCTGACCTTGGTCTGCTAAATTATAAAGAATTGCCCTACCAGCATTGTTGATTACGATATTTAACTGAGGAAAATCTACTTTGATCCTTTCTACCAATTGATCTACATCTCCGGCTTTACTTACATCAGAAAGAATGGTAGTTACATTTTGTAGTGATGCAGCAGCTGCATCCAGTCTTTCCTGGTTTCTGCCGGTAATAATCACGTGATTATCTAAAGCAGTTAATTGTTTTGCGATTTCTAGACCGATCCCGGCAGTTCCGCCGATCAATAAAACAGTATTTTGTGAAGTTTTCATTTTATATTTTTTTTTAAAATTTTAAGATTAAACAGGTGCTCACGGCATGAGCGTAAACAATATCATTCTCATCAAGTAATTGAGCTTCTACCAAAGCAGTCCGGCCACCCAGGTTAATCACTTTAGCAATGGTTTTTAATTTTCCAGTTTTAATGGTGATGGCTTTCAGGAAATTCACCTTAAGCTCCAAAGTAGTGTAACCTTTCCCGGCAGGTAAAAGCGAGTGTACTGAGCAGCCCATCGCCGAATCTAAAATGGCGGTGATTACGCCACCATGTACAGTACCAATCGGGTTATAATGAAATTCCTGTGGTGTAAATTCAAAAACTACGTTTCCGGCTTCAATTATACTAACGCTGAAATCCAGCGTATGTAAAAGTGGCGGCAAAGGAAATTTGTTATCACTCATTGCTTTTAAATAAGCAATTCCATCCATTTGCATGGCTTCTTTTGCACCTTTCATGGGATCATCCCAGGTTATTGTTCTTTTTCTTTCCATATTAAAATACCAATCGGTATATTTTTGGTTAAAAATTTTTAGCCGAGGCTATCTACATATTTTTTTAAAGAGCCCATAATGAGGTTCCAGTATTCGGTTTTTAATGTTAGTTTAGAAATCATGATTCCTCCTTCTACCATGGCAATAATGGTTAAGGCAATTTGTTCGGGATTATGATTTACATTGATTTCTTTATTGGCAATCCCGGCTTCAACCAGTTTAGCAATTTTATTTTTCCAGTCTAAAACAGCTTTTAACACTCTTCCCCGCAATTCGGGATGGGTATCATCGGCGTCAATTGCAGTATTTAAAACCGGGCAGCCCCCTTCAGACACCGAACCATCAATAAATTTCTGATAAATATCGATGTACACTAAAAGTTTATCTTTTATACTGGGCAGACGATTCATTTCAGCCTCTATCCTGCTTGATACATTATTCAGGTTATAATCAAAAGCTGCCAGTGCTACTTCATCCTTATTGGCGAAGTTGCCATAAATACTACCCTTGGTTAAACCTGTAGCAGCCGTAATGTCATTCAAAGAAGTACCTGCATAACCTTTCATATTAAAAATCGGCGCGGTTTTCTCTACAATGAAATTTCTCGTTTTTTCTGCTTTAGTCATGTTGTTCTGAATTGACGATACAAATATATACCAATCGGTATATTAATGACAAATTATTTTATCATCAGAATCTCCTTTTACTTGAAGTAAATTAATTTACGACTTGTTTTAATCAACAGATAAAAGCACATTATTTGTTTTACGTTTGAATTTTGTAACTTTGATTTATGAACAAACCAGAAAGCATAGAAGATTTTTATCAGAACAAATTTAGTTTCATGCCGGATAATCTACAGAATGGCGTTGGGCATTTTAACGTTTTTAAACTGGAAGATTGTTTAAGGGACGACTCAAAACCGATGAGTTACAACCGCAGGGATTATTATAAGATCTGTCTTACCCGTGGTCATAATGTATACCATTACGCCGATAAAAGTATCGAGATAGACGGAACGGCACTGATTTTTTTCAATCCCCTGGTTCCTTATACCTGGGAACTGGCCAGTGGAAAACAAAGTGATGTAACCGGTTATTTCTGTATTTTTACAGAAGCTTTTTTTACGGAAAAGATCCGTGGAAACATTGGCGATTTACCCATGTTTACCCCTGGCGGAAAACCTGCATATATATTGAATGAACAACAGGACAAACAGATAGAGGCTATTTTTGCCAAAATGTTTGAAGAGATCAATACAGATTATATCTATAAGTATGACCTCCTTCGGAATTACATTACCGAGATTACTCACTTTGCTTTAAAAACGCAGCCATCAGAAAGTTTATTTAAACATACAGATGCCAATACCAGGATTACTTCCGTTTTTACGGAACTACTGGAACGCCAGTTCCCCATTGAAACCACAACACAAAGGCTCACCATGCGTTCGGCTAAAGATTATGCAGCGCAACTTTCGGTACATGTAAACCATTTAAACAGGGCGATCAAAGAAACTACCGGAAAAACCACCACAAATTACATTACGGAACGTTTATTGAGCGAAGCAAAGGCTTTATTAAAACATACGGACTGGAACATATCGGAAATAGGTTATTGCCTGGGCTTCGAAGAACCGACCCATTTTAACAACTTTTTCAAAAAACTGACCAACCATACCCCTACTTCTTATAGAATTGTTTGAATTTCGTAATCATAAGTTTGATTGACGTAATAGGCTGAAGCTATTTGTACTGTAATTTTGTATAAAGAAAAAGAAGAAAATTATGGGCATGAAAAAAGTTTGGTTTATTACCGGAGCTTCAAAAGGCTTAGGATTAAGTTTAGTAAATCAATTATTGAAAGCTGGCCAGTCTGTTGCGGCTACTTCAAGAAATATTGATGAGCTTAAAAAAGCTGTAAATGCAGATACGGGAAAATTCCTTCCACTGGCTGTTAACCTGGCTGATGAACAAAGTGTGGAGGACGCAATAAAAGCGACCATTGCAAAATTCGAAAGGATTGATGTGGTAATCAATAATGCTGGCTATGGCATCGGAGGCAGCATAGAAGAATTAACTGATGCCGAAACACGCAATAGTTTTGATGTTAATGTTTTCGGAACGTTAAATGTAATCAGAAAAGCTTCACCTTATTTAAGAGCACAACACTCAGGGCATATCATCAACATTGCATCTATTGCAGGCATTGCTGGCGCAACTGGCTGGGCAATATACGCTGCAACAAAATCGGCGGTTATTGCATTATCGGAAGTATCGGCCGAAGACCTTAAAGAATTTGGGGTAAAAGTAACTGTTGTTGCGCCAGGAGCTTTCAGAACGAGTTTTTTAACTCCTGATTCACTAACATTGGCTGCAAACCCAATTGCAGAATATGAAGAAGTAAGGGCAATACACAATAAGTATTTAAAAATGGATGGCCAACAAGTTGGAGATCCGGAAAAAGCAGCTGCAGCCATGATTTCGCTGGCCAGTATGCCTAATCCACCGGTACATTTACTATTAGGAAATGATGCTTTTCAAAGGGCAAACAGTAAGGTTGAGGCTTTAACAAAAGAGTTTAAGGACTGGAAAGCCATCACGATTTCGACAGATTTCGACAATTAAATTATAAGCTAATGGCGAATTAGCATTCAAAACGGCTGCAGTTCCGAAGTATTTTGGGACTGCCTTCCAATCAATTCATTTCATTCTAAAAAACAATATCATGGAAAATCAAAAAGTTTGGTTTGTAACGGGCGCGTCCAAAGGTCTGGGATTAACCCTAGTAAAAACATTATTAAACAACGGCATTAATGTTGCCGCAACTTCAAGAAATTTAAATGATTTAATCAAAGCTGTTGGTGAACACGAAAACTTTTTACCGTTAAGCGTTGATTTGATCAACGAAGGCAGTGTAGAAGCTGCAGTGAGTCAAACCATTAGCAAATTTGGTCAGGTTGATGTAGTGGTAAACAACGCTGGTTATGGCATGGTTGGCGCATTGGAAGAATTAAGCGATAAAGAATCGCGAGAAAATTTTGACGTAAATGTTTTCGGCTCGTTAAACGTAATTAGAAAAGTGCTTCCTCAATTAAGAAAACAACAATCGGGGCATATTTTCAATATTTCATCGATTGGTGGATTTTCAGGGAATTTCCCAGGCTTCGGAATCTACTGTGCCACAAAATTTGCAGTAGTTGGCTTTACGGAATCATTAGCGGCTGAAGTAAAATCACTGGGCATCAAAGCAACAGTGGTAGAACCAGGTTATTTCAGAACGGCGTTTCTAACAGAAGGATCACTAGCAGTGCCAAGTTCGCCAATTGATGCTTATAAAGAGGTACGCGAATCGCAGGCTGCACACCAAAACGACATCAACAACCAACAACCTGGCGATCCGGCAAAAGCGGTTGAAGTTATTATTGAAGCTGCAAAAAGCGAAAATCCGCCATTGCATTTATTCCTTGGGCCTGATGCTTATCAGGTTGCGGATGCTAAAATTGCAGATGTACAAAGAGATATGGCGAATTGGAAATATCTGGCAACAGCGACCAATTTCGAAGAGATTGGCGCTTAATATTTACCGCAGTCGTAATTACGAGAAGGCTTTTTCAGCCGA
>NZ_AYMG01000018.1 GCF_000633455.1 Pedobacter jeongneungensis | reverse complement strand
TTTTTTTTCATTGCGGTAAACCTTCCTGGCAAAATGGAAAAGATTGATTAAGAATTTATTTAACAGACATTTTAAACCATTGCCTGTAAACCGCCCCAGCCGGACGGCAAAAATTATTATTGCCGTTTATATTTAATTGACACTTTTTTTTCATTGCGGTAAAACGTCCTGGCAAAATGGAAAAGATTAATTCAGAATTTATTTAACAGACATTTTAAACCATTGCCTGTAAACCGTCCCAGCCAGACGGCAAATGTTGTTATTGCCGCTTATTTAATTGACACTTTTTTTTCATTGCGGTAAAACGTCCTGGCAAAATGGAAAAGATTAATTCAGAATTTATTTAACAGACATTTTAAACCATTGCCTGTAAACCGTCCCAGCGGGACGAATCATGGGTAGCCAATTTGTAATTGGCGTATCGTTCCGTAGGAACGTTTGGTGTTTTTTTATACAATCCTTTGTTTCTAAACCCGATAGAGCGGAATAGCCCGCAGCGCAGCGAGGAATATAAGCGATAGCGGGGCTGCTGTTTGAGAAGAACTACTGCATGTTCATTTTCAAATAATTACGTGTTTTTAGTCATTTCTACATAAAACCACCCCGCCTTTCAGGCACCCCTCCGTGGGAGGGGAATTATAAAGCACTAAAAATCAGCAACATTTATTAAAAAAATCTTTTCTATTAATTAAAAAATTTTTACCTTTGCAGTCCCTAAATAGGGGAAAAAGGAGATAATTAATTAATGGCTAAAAAACAAGTAGCAGAAAAAGAATTAGCAGCAAAAACAGCTGAACTTCAGGGAGAAGGCGGACGCCTGACTGAAAAAGAAACGATTGAATCAGAAGCTGATTCAGTTTCGATCGAATCTATTAAATCATCATTAGCAACACCAACCGAAGATTTCGATTGGGATGCAGATGAAAAAGTTTTCGGTAATTACAATGATGCAGACCGTAAAAAGTTTGAAGACATGTATGCCGGAACCTTCAATCAGATCACTAAAGGTGAGATCATCAGCGGTATTGTTGTTTCAATCAACAACAAAGATGTAGTATTAAACGTAGGTTTCAAATCAGACGGTTTAGTTTCTACTTCAGAATTCCGTGATACACCGGATCTTAAAATCGGCGATTCAGTTGACGTTTTCGTTGAAGCACCAGAAGATGCTAACGGTCAATTGATCCTTTCCCGCAAAAGAGCAAAAACCCAAAGATCATGGGAAGCTATTAACGAGGCTCTTGAAAATGATAGAATCATCAACGGTTTCGTTAAGAGCCGTACTAAAGGTGGTTTAATTGTTGATATCATGGGCGTTGAGGCTTTCTTACCAGGATCTCAAATTGATATTAAACCTATCCGCGATTACGATGTATACGTGGGTAAAACAATGGAATTTAAAGTTGTTAAAATTAACCATGAGTTTAAAAACGTTGTAGTTTCTCATAAAGTGTTAATTGAAGACGATTTAGAAAGCCAAAAAGTAGAGATCGTTTCTAAATTAGAAAAAGGTCAGGTATTGGAAGGTACTGTTAAAAACATTACTGATTTCGGTGTGTTCATCGATTTAGGTGGTGTTGACGGTTTACTTCACATTACAGATATTTCTTGGGGCCGCATAGAGCATCCAAAAGAAGTATTATCATTAGATGAAAAAATCAACGTGGTTGTTTTAGATTTCGATGATGAGAAAAAACGTATCGCTTTAGGCTTGAAACAATTAACTCCACACCCTTGGGAGAACTTAAGCACTGACATCCAGGTTGGTTCTAAAGTAAAAGGAAAAATCGTAACTGTTGCAGATTATGGTGCTTTCTTAGAAATTATCCCAGGTGTTGAAGGTTTAATCCACGTTTCTGAAATGAGCTGGTCGCAAAACTTAAGAAATCCACAAGAATTCTTAAAAGTGGGTGATGAGATCGAAGCTGAGGTTTTAACTTTAGACAGAGACGAGCGCAAAATGAGCTTAGGTATTAAACAATTATCTAACGATCCATGGCAAGAAGTTGCTGCTAAATTCCCGGTTGGAAGCAAGCACAAAGCAACTGTTAAAAACATGACTAACTTCGGCGTTTTTGTTGAAATCGAAGAAGGTATCGATGGATTAATCCACATCTCTGACTTATCTTGGTCTAAAAAAGTAAACCACCCTAACGAATTCACTAAAGTTGGTGATGTATTAGACGTAGTTGTTTTAGAATTAGACGTTGATAACCGTAAATTAAGTTTAGGTCACAAACAATTGGAAGAAAACCCTTGGGATACTTTCGAAACGATCTTCACTTTAGATTCGGTTCACCAGGGTACAGTTGTTAAAGTAACTGATAAAGGTGCTGTTATTGCTTTACCATACGGTGTAGAAGGTTTCGTACCAACTAAACACATGGTTAAAGAAGATGGTACTTCGGTTAAAGCTGAAGAAACCAATGACTTCAAAATCATTGAATTCAATAAAGAAGCAAAACGTATCGTAGTATCTCACGCCCGTATCTGGGAAGAGGTTAAAGCTGAAGCTGTTGCTGAAGAAAGAGCAACTAAGAAAAAAGAAGCTAAAGCTGCTGTAACTGCGGTTAAAAAAGTTAAAGATTCTGTAGAGAAATCTACTTTAGGAGACTTAGACGTATTGGCTCAATTGAAATCGCAATTAGAAGGCGAAGAAAGCAAAGCTAAAAAAGGCTAGTTCTTTTTAACTGATCATATTAATCCCGATAGCGAAAGTTATCGGGATTTTTTTTTGACCTATTTTTTTGCCACCTGCTTATCATTCAGCCACGGAAACACGGAGTACACGGATTTTCTCCATGAATCGTCATTGCGAGAAGGCTTTTTCTGCCGACGAAACAATCTTTTTTGCCTTTCTTTTTATCAGAGAGGAAATTCGCGACCTGAGCTTATATTTTCTTAAATGCCTTATATGGTCAATCATCATTAGAAAACGAAAGCAACTGCTTATCGGTAACCTCTGCCCCGCTATTCGTTCAATCTTTTTGCAGCTTCTGTCATGCTGAGGCACGAAGCATCTCTTTCATAGGTTTCAGATGCTTCGTACCTCAGCATGACAGCATATTTTAGGGACGCTACAAACAAAAAGGATTTCACTGCTATCGGGTTTATGTAACAAAGTAATTCGTCCTGCCAAACCTTTTCCTTTCAACCGCCTATAATTACTACTTTTGAAAAGCGTAACCTAGTCTTTTCAGCATGAGAAAAATTATCCTTTTGTTTCTAATAACTATTTCCTTCAAACTTTCGGCACAGGAAATTAATATTATCCCTCAACCTGTTGCTATTAAATCAGACCAAAAAGCACAACCTTTTAAAATAGATATTACGACCAGTTTTTATGCAGATTTTGGTGCGACCAGTTCAATTAGTTTTTTAGATGATTACCTGAATAAATACTATAATTTAAAACTGAAATGGTTCAAAAACCCTGACATTAAAAGAAAAAACATGATCAATGTGATCATTGATAAAGGAGTAACAAAAGCAGATCAATATCAATTAAAGGTAGATCAAAATAACATTACCATTACCGCCGGATCAGACACCGCTGCTTTTTATGGCATCCAAAGTTTAATACAATTATTGCCAACATCAAAATCTACTACTTTAAATGTTCCAGCTGTTGAAATTACTGATTATCCCCGTTTCAATTACCGTGGCATGCACCTTGATGTAAGCCGTCATTTTTTCGATGTAGCCTTTGTAAAACAATACATCGATTATTTAGCGTTGCATAAAATGAATTATTTCCATTGGCATTTAACCGATGACCATGGCTGGCGGATCGAAATTAAAAAATACCCAAAACTAACCGAAATTGGCGCATGGCGTAATGGAAGCATTATTGGTTTATGGCCGGGAAAAGGAAATGAAAATATAAAATATCAGGTATTACCAACAGAAGTCAAAATTACGCCAAAAGATGCCGTACTCCAAACAGATGGCATTAAACATGGCGGCTATTACACACAGGAACAGATTAAAGAGGTAATAGATTATGCTGCTAAACGTTACATCACCATTATTCCAGAAATTGAAATGCCTGCGCACAGCATGGCTTTACTAGCTGCTTACCCCGAACTAGGTACCGAGCCCAATAAAAAATACGAAGTTGCCCAAACCTGGGGGATGATGAATAAATACAATAATGTATTGCAAGCTTCGGATACCACATTTAAATTCCTGGAAAACGTATTAACCGAAGTAATGGATTTATTTCCATCGCCATACATCCACATTGGTGGTGATGAAGCTTCGAAAATATGGTGGAAAAAATCTGCCGTTTCGCAAGACATAATGAAAGCCAACGGATTGAAAAACGAAAGTGAGCTGCAAAGTTATTTTATCCGCAGGATGGAAAAATTTGTAACCAGCAAAGGCAAAACCATTATCGGTTGGAACGAAATTTTACAGGGCGGTTTAGCGCCAAATGCAGTGGTGATGAGCTGGCAAGGGGAAAAAGGTGGCGTTGAAGCTGCGAAACAGCAACACAAAGCCATTATGACACCAGAAATTAAAATGTATTTTAACCATGCTCAATTTGTAAAAGAAGATAGTTTAACTGCGAATAAATTTTCGCCTTTAATTGATGTATATAACTATGAACCTATACCAGCTGAACTCACTGCCGAACAGGCCAAATATATTTGGGGTGGTCAAGGCTGTTTATGGAGTGAATACATTACCAATCCGGCAAAGGTGCAATATTTACTTTTCCCAAGGTTGGATGCACTGAGTGAAATTTTATGGAGTCCGAAAGAAAAACGTAATTATCCTGATTTTCAAAAAAGGCTTAAAACACAGTTCAAACGTTATGATTTAATGGAAATTACCTATTCGAAAAGATATTTAGAAAATTAGTGAATGAGTTGCTTAGCCACCTGCACCTGATAAGCACCCGGTGTAATGCCTACGATCTTTTTAAATGCCCTGATAAAATAATTAGCATCGTTAAAACCAAGTTCATAACTTATTGAAGCAACTTTTGCGCCGGGTTGGGTTAGTAAAATTTTGGCCTTGTTAATTTTTTCAGCCAGGATGAAATCGTTAGGACTAATGCCAAGTTCGCGTTTAAACAACCGATAAAATGTTGCCTTGCTCATGCAGGCTTTATCACTCAAACTATTAATGCTGATCTTTTCGTTCAGGTTTGATTTAATATAGTTCAGCACAAAAGCCAATGGATTTTGATTGAGGTTATAACTTTCATCGCTGATCGTTTTAAGATTCTGGGTTTGCATAATCCGCACCAGCAATTCTTTTAAGGTTAAATCAGCCAGTACATCCTTTTCTTTTGTACGTTCGGAGCAGATGCGGATGACTTTATTAATGAGGTAAGCAATTTCTTCATTGTTATAGAAATGGTATTCATCGTAATTTAACAGCCACTTTTCATTGCTTCCTTCTTTTGGGAAAAATTCGTTTAAGTAAGCAATTGTTTTTTGAATCTGTTCCTGATCAATAGCCAAAGCAATACATTGTGTCGGGTTCAGACTGGTAGCTTCCGGAAAATCAATTTCCATAGTAACGGATGGAGGAACAATAACGGTTTGACCAGGAAAATAATCAAATCCCGCTTTATCGAACAGATGCATCACCTTTTTCCCCCTCAGCATACTCGTAATCACAAAATCGTTAAAAGTAAGGGGAACTTTATAAGATTGGGTATAGGTTTCGAAAACATTTAATTCGCAGCGCTCTAAAGTATAGGAAGTTCTGTTCTCTACCAAAGTCTTTAAGGTTTCCGAAGCGCTGAGCTTTACCTGATCCAATGTATGTTGCATAAACCGAAATAATTTTGGTTAGACTTATTTACTATAATCAAATATAACGATTTCCATCTTTTTAAACCGTCATCCCTAGTGTCTATTATCCTGCTAAATACGACAATCCCCACTAACTGAGCACCAAGATCGGTACTGCTTCAGGATGCTTACATAACCTGAAACGATAATGCTACCGATTGATCCGATTATCCTATCTGTTCCGCCCGCTTTGCCATTAGGTTTGTATTAACCAAATCTTATTACCACAAAAATCATGATGAGCAATCCCACTAAAATCCTATGTCTAATCCTGCTCATGGTGACTTTTAAAATTTAATCATCAATAATAATTATGGAAAATTTAATTGAAAAACCATCATTCAAATCCCATTACGATAACTATATCGGTGGAAAATTTGTAGCACCGGTTAAAGGCGCCTATTTTGACAATATATCACCGATTGATGGCAAGGTATTTACAAAAGCAGCCCACTCTACCAAAGAAGATTTAGAACTGGCGGTAGATGCTGCGCACGAGGCATTTAAAACCTGGAGCAAAACTTCTTCTACTGAAAGAAGCATCATTTTGAACAAAATAGCTCAGCGCATGGAAGATAACCTCGAATACCTGGCTACTGTGGAGACCATTGATAATGGAAAAGCCGTTAGGGAAACCTTAGCTGCCGATTTACCATTAGGAGTAGACCACTTCAGGTATTTCGCAGGCGTGATCCGCGCAGAAGAAGGTTCGCTATCAGAACTGGACCATAACACCGTTTCGTTAATTGTACACGAACCAATTGGTGTAGTGGCACAGATCATCCCCTGGAACTTCCCACTTTTAATGGGCATCTGGAAACTGGCCCCTGCCCTGGCAGCCGGAAACTGCGTGGTGTTAAAACCTGCGGAAAGTACGCCAATCTCCATTATGGTATTGATGGAACTAATCGGCGATTTACTACCTCCGGGTGTGGTTAATGTGGTAAACGGTTTTGGCGCAGAACTTGGTCGTGCACTGGTTACCAATCCTAAAGTTTCTAAAGCGGCATTTACAGGCTCTACCCCTACCGGAAGATTGGTAATGCAATATGCTACTGAAAATATTATTCCGGTTACCTTAGAGTTGGGTGGAAAATCGCCTAATATCTTTTTCAGCTCGGTAATGGCCGAAGATGATGCCTTTTTAGATAAAGCGGTAGAAGGTGCGGTAATGTTTGCTTTAAACCAGGGCGAAATCTGTACCTGCCCGTCACGTTTATTGATCCAGGAAGATATTTACGAAAAATTTATTGCAAAAGTGATCGAGAGAACTGAAGCGATAAAAATCGGAAGTCCGCTGGATAGAACGGTAATGATGGGTGCACAAGCTTCGAAAATTCAATATGAAAAAATTGCCCAATACATTAAATTAGGTAAAGAAGAAGGTGCCGAAGTGTTAACAGGCGGAGAAGTAAACGAATTACCCGGCGAACTTGGAGGTGGTTATTATATTAAACCAACCATTTTTAAGGGGCATAACAAAATGCGGATTTTCCAGGAAGAGATTTTCGGTCCTGTATTGGCCGTAACCACTTTTAAAACCGTTGAAGAAGCGATCGAAATTGCAAATGATACATTATATGGTTTAGGCGCAGGTGTGTGGACACGCGATGCCCATGAGCTTTACCAGGTGCCCCGCGCCATCCAGGCAGGCCGTGTTTGGGTAAACCAGTACCACGCTTATCCTGCAGGTGCTCCATTTGGTGGTTATAAACAATCGGGTGTAGGTAGGGAAAATCATAAAATGATGCTGGGCCATTATCGTCAGACTAAAAACATGTTGATTTCTTACGATAAAAATAAATTGGGTTTCTTTTAGTTAGTTTGAATGAGGGGCTGTGTTATAAATACAAAATTGTCATTATGAAAATTCTGTCTTAGCTAAAACATTGTATTTGTGATGACAGTTTGAGGGGATATCGTCATTCCCAACTTGATTGGGAATCCTAATGCAATACGCTTTAAGATTCCCGCCTGCGCGGGAAAGACGACCGCACTTGGAATCTGGCATTACTCAACATCTTTCTAAAAACCACATTTCAAACCTAAAAAAACCAATATGGTAGAGCGAATAGATAGCACAGATAAAGCCAAAGAACTGATTGCAGTATTGAAAGAAAAGCATGGCGAATTGATGTTTTATCAGGCTGGTGGTTGTTGCGAGGGCACACAACCACAATGTTTCGAAAAAGGAGGCTATTACATGCGGATGCGTGATGTTTGTTTGGGTGAAGTAGAAGGTTGCGAATTCTGGGTAGACAGGGATCTTTTCGAATATTGGAAATTCTCGCACTTTACCTTAGATGTGCTGGATGGATTTGGCGTAGGTGGTTTTTCTTTAGAAACACCATTGCAAAAAACATTCAAAATACATTACCGCTTATTTACAGAAGAAGAATTAAAAGATTTAACTCCTGTTAAAACGGCGGAGTAATTGTTGTTTATTTGGTTTAAACAGAAGCCAGCCTGGAGAAATCCGACTGGCTTTTTTTGGATAAATGCCAAATTCGTCATTGCGAGAAGGTACAACGAAGCAATCTTAAGGCGTACGCTGGTAGCGATCGTTGTAAGATTGCTTCGTTGGCTGAAAAAGCCGCCTCGCAATGACGACTTTTCTTCCTGCTTTTAAAAATAAATGCAATCTTTGCGTTTAAAACAAAATCATGCGTAAACTACTTGCCGTCCTTTCTACCATCATTACCATATTTGCCATTAAAGAAGCGGTATATGTTTTCATGTCTACCGAGCCGGATATGGTTAAGCAAAAACCCATTCTGATTATAATTGCCCTAAGTATTTGTATCCCTTTAATTTTGCTCTCACTATGGTTATGGTCGCCGGGCAGAAAGAAAAACGATCAACAAAACTAAGTGTAAAACTTACTTTTCAACTCGGGTGTTGGCACCCAACAACTCTCCTGTTTGCCCCACCACTTATAACGTTTTTTAGCTATAATATCGTAAAACCAATCGCGGATAAATTTTGGAACAATATAAAAAGCATATAACAGCGGAAATAGTCCGCTGAGTTTTTTAGCGATGCGTAATGCTGCCGATGATTTAGTATAAAGCTTTCCATTTTCCAGTAATAAAATGGTATTCAATTTTTGAAGATCGACATATTGAGGCAATATTTCTTTAGCATAATCTCCCTGTAGTGCTGTAAACTTAAAATGATTTTTTTTATCGCGCTCAATAACAAACTGTACCGAAGCACTGCATAAATTGTAAACGCCGTCAAAAAAGATTACCGGTTGAGCCATAACATAAAATTAGCCATTACAGTTGCAATAAAAATCAGTTTTATGTATTATTCCTATTTATTTGATGCGTTTATTGGCGATAAAACAGATAATCCTGTACATTAGCTTTTGGTTAATCAAGCTTAATATGCATGTATATTTCAATAAACAATAAGCTGTTTTTAAAAGAAGACGCCAATATTTCGGTGGCAGACCTATCTATCCAAAGAGGTTATGGAATTTTCGATTTCCTGAAAACGATCAACAACAAACCCATTTTTATACAGGATTATTTTAATCGTTTTTATCACTCGGCCAAAGAAATGAACCTGGAAGTGGAACTTAACCGCGAACAGCTTCATGAGGCAATCCTTAAATTGATCGAAAAAAACAACATTCCAAATTCG
Source organism: Pedobacter jeongneungensis (assembly GCF_000633455.1). Lineage (GTDB taxonomy): Bacteria > Bacteroidota > Bacteroidia > Sphingobacteriales > Sphingobacteriaceae > Pedobacter > Pedobacter jeongneungensis_A. The sequence continues at coordinate 52,575 of NZ_AYMG01000018.1, read as the reverse complement.
GGCATCAAAATTATCCTTACCGGTGGCTTTTCGGAAGATGGTTATACGATGGTAAAACCAAATCTGATCATTATCCAAACGCCTTTAAATATTATCGAAAGTGAAATCAGCAAAGCACTCGCCCTGGTGAGTTATAACCACCAGCGGCAAATACCACAGGTAAAAACGATCGATTATTTACAGGCCATCCGTTTGCAAAAGTTTGTTAAGGAAAGCGATGCCGACGACCTGCTTTACCATAACAATGGCAAAGTAAGGGAATGCCCGAGGGCAAATTTTTTCATTGTGACCAACAGCGAGATTATTACTGCGAAAGATGAAATTTTACATGGCATTACCAGGAAGAAAATTTTAAGTCTGGAAATTTCGGGTTATACTTTTGTAGAACGGGATTTTACTTTAGATGAGGTGTACAATGCCAAAGAAGCTTTCATCAGCAGTTCTACAAAAAATGCCTTTCCTGTTAATAAAGTCGATGGAAAATTGATCGGTGATGGAAAAAGTACCATTACGAGGTTAATCAATGATAATCTTTTAAAGCTAATTGAACTCGACCAGAACAATTGAAACAGTGGGTTTTTACCCTTAATAAATGCAGAAAACCTGCCACCTAAACCGGATGGAAACGGCAGCTCCCGATTGAAAATTGGGACTAAAATGTACAGCCGGACTAACCTTAAGATGAGAAACTGAGCTTGCTTTCCAAAATTTAAGCTAAAAGACAAATTAAGCTGAAAGCAGAAAGACCAAAGCTTAAAGAGGATTAAATGGGAGTCTGTAGTTTTTCAACTTTAGTCTTTTTGCTTTATCCTTTCTGCTGCTCCAAAAAATTTATTTTACGCATTACGTTTTGATAAAGAACAATTTAACAATGAAACCCGAAAACAATCCACATACCACTTTCCAACCTTAAAACATTTTTATATATTTGCCCAATCCTTCTTCAATGCAAAAGAAAACACTTCTTGACGGACAAAAAATTCAGATTACAATTAAGAGGCTTTGCCATCAATTAATTGAAAACCACGACGATTTCGCGAATACCGTTTTAATTGGCATCCAGCCGAGGGGTATTTTTTTGGCAGACCGCATCCACCAGGAGCTCGAACAGATTCTTAAAAACAAAAAAATATTAAAGGGAAACCTTGATATTACATTTTTTAGAGATGATTTCCGCCGTAAGGATGGTTTGGTTACCGCCAGCAGCAACTCGATCGATTTTATTATTGAAGGCAAAAAAGTAATCTTAATTGATGATGTACTTTGGACAGGCAGAACCATCAGGGCGGCACTTGATGCCTTGCTTGCATACGGCCGACCAGAGAAAGTGGAACTTTTGGTTTTGATAGACCGCAGGTTTAGCAGGCATTTACCTATCGAACCCGATTACATTGGGCATCAGGTAGATAGCTTAAATTCGCAACAGGTAAAAGTAACCTGGGCAAGCGAAGGAAGTGAAGACAAAGTGATTTTAATATCGGAAAACAATAAATAAAAATGGCAGCAGAAAAACTATCAACCCGACATCTTTTAGGCATTAAAGATATTAACCGGAATGATATCGAATTGATTTTCGAAACTGCAGATAATTTCAAGGAAGTGATTAACCGACCGATTAAAAAGGTCCCTTCGCTCCGCGACATTACCATTGCCAATATTTTCTTCGAAAACTCTACCCGTACCAAACTTTCGTTCGAACTGGCTGAAAAAAGGCTTTCGGCAGATGTGGTCAATTTTGCAGCTTCATCATCATCGGTAAGCAAGGGCGAAACGCTGATTGATACAGTAAACAACATCTTATCAATGAAAGTTGATATGGTGGTGATGCGACACCCCTATGCCGGTGCAGGTCAGTTTTTAAGTAAACACGTAAAAGCACAAATTGTAAATGCAGGCGACGGTGCGCACGAGCACCCTACACAGGCTTTACTAGATGCTTTCTCGATCCGCCAGAAACTAGGCGATGTGGCAGGCAAAAAAGTAGTGATTGTAGGCGACATCCTGCACTCGCGTGTAGCCATCTCTAACATCCTTTGTTTACAGCGTTTAGGTGCAGAGGTTATGGTTTGCGGACCTACAACCTTAATTCCTAAACACATCCATCAACTTGGAGTAAAGGTTGAGCACAACCTTATTAAAGCACTGAACTGGTGCGATGTAGCCAATATGCTCCGTATCCAGTTGGAGCGTCAGGACATTAAATATTTCCCCTCATTAAGGGAATACGCCATGATGTATGGCTTAAACAAACAGATCTTAGATAACCTCGATAAAGAAATTGTTGTGATGCACCCAGGCCCCATTAATCGTGGTGTAGAGATTACCAGCGATGTGGCCGACAGCAAACAATCTATCATTTTAGAGCAGGTAGAGAATGGAGTTGCGGTGAGAATGGCAGTGCTGTATCTATTGGCAAGCCAGGGGTAGTTAGGTTCAATCGTTCATTGGTCAATGGTTTATTAGTGCAGAGTCCATAATCTAGCATCTTGCCAAAAGGACTAAGTCCAGCGTCTTTTTAGAAATGCATTGGTAAATAGTCCATTGCTAATAGTCTATGGCAATTAACCAGTTTATATGATTGACCAGTTAACCCTTCTACTAGATTGCTTTGTTGGCTGAAAAGCCGCCTCGCAATGACAGATGCGGCGGTACCAAAGAACTATTGACGAATGAACCAATGAACCCTTATCGGATGCGGCGGTGCTAATGACAACTGAACCAATGAACCTCATCATTTTTCAACATTCGTCTACTCCCTAATACCAAACCAAAAATCCAATCGTTAATTTGTGTTATTAACAGATGTTAATTACTTATGTTGATAAGCTATGATACTATCTTTAATTTAGTACCAACCATATTTGAAACCAATGCAGAAAAAATACTTACTAATTCCGCTACTTTTAGCTGGAAGTTTTAGCACTTACGCTCAGGTTAGCGCAGTGCAGAACCTCAACAAAAACTATCAAACGGGCTTAGAATTATTAGACAAAGAGAAATACACTGCAGCTGCACAACAGTTTAAACTTGTTGAGCTGCAACGTTATAAACCTTCTACCCAAACGGAAAGCAATGCCGAATTATCTTTACTTAAAGAGAATGCAAAATTCTATGCGGCTGTTTGCGCACTGGAGTTAACCAACAGTGATGCCGAAAGTTTATTTCAGGCATTTATCCGCGATTATCCTTTAAATCCGAACACCAAACTGGCTTACTTTTACGTTGGAAAAACTTATTTCAACCAGAAAAACTATAAAAAGGCTTTAGAATGGTTCGAAAAAACAGATCCTTCCTCACTTTCTGCAAAGCAGCGGAACGAGTACCAGTTTAAACAGGGTTATGCTTATTTTGAGTTAAAAGATTACGAAAAAGCAGAGCCTTTATTCGAAAAAGTAAAAAAAGAGGAAGGCGATTTTCAGGAAAGTGCTACTTACTACTTTGCCTACATCAATTATTTAAATAAAGAATATAAAACAGCTCTTGCTAATTTCGAAAAGTTAAAAGGCTCTCCTACTTACGAGGCAAGTTATCCATATTACATCACTTCGATGTACTATTTAGATGAGCGTTATGATGATGTAATCAGCTATGCTTTGCCTGCCATGCAAAAAACCAAACAACAGTTCGAGCCCGAAATGTTGAGTTTGGTTGCAGCATCGTACTTTGCAAAATCTGAATTCAAAAATGCTGAAAAGTATTTCGCCGAGTATTACGCAAAAGATAAAAGCGAAACCAAAAACAACCTCTTCATTTACCAATACGGTTACTCTTTATTTCAGAATAAAAAGTACAAGGAATCGGTTAGTGTTCTAGAAAAACTGAATAACGACGATATTTACCTGCAAAACGGTATGCTTACCCTGGGTAAGGATTTTATCCAGTTGGGCGACAAACAAAAAGCACAAAGTGCATTTTTCAGGGCTTCGCGTTTAAGTTTTGATAAAGTGATCCAGGAAGAAGCATGGTTAAATTATGCCAAATTAAGCTACGAACTTGAGTTTCACCAGCAGGCTTTAGAGGCCACACAGGGTTTCTTAAAAGCCTTCCCTAAATCGCGCAAAATTAATGAAGCGAAAACTTTACTGGGCGAGGTTTTATTAACAACCAAAAATTACCAGGCCGCTGTAGATATTTTAGAGCCTATTCCTGATAAAACATTGGAGGCTAAAGAAGCCTACCAGAAAGTAACTTATTTCCGCGGATTAGAGTTTTATAACGAAAGGGCTTTTCCTAATGCATTATCGATGTTCTTACGTTCCGAAAAATTTGCAGAAGATAATGAAATTAATGCCTTAAATACTTACTGGAAAGCAGAATCGATGTACGAACTACGCAAGTTCGGCGAAGCGGTTAGTACTTTCGAGAAATTTCTGAAAATGCCAGATGCCGATAAAACCGGTGTTTACAATTTCGCGAATTATGCGTTGGCATATGCCGCTTTTGAAGATGAGAAATACAGCAAAGCAGCCAACTATTTCGAAAAATTCCTGGCTGGTAACGATAAGGATCAGAAAACAATTGATGATGCTACCATCCGTTTAGCCGATTCATATTTCGTAAATAAGAATTATGGTGATGCGATGGCCAATTATAATAAAATTATCAGCCGCAAAACCACTTCTGAAGATTACGCGACTTTCCAAAAAGGAATGATTCAGGGTTTGGAAAATCAATATGATGCAAAAATTGCAACCATGCAAAGTTTGTTAAATGCCTTTCCAAATTCAAACTACGCAGATGATGCCGGTTTCGAAACAGCCTATACTTATTTCAATAAGGGCGATTTTGATAAATCTAAATCAGACCTTGTTGCCTTAGTAGCAAAATATCCACGCAGTAGCTACGTAGCTAAAGCATTGGTAACTATCGGCTTGGTACAGTACAATCAGGATCAGGACGATGCAGCGTTAGAATCGTTTAAAAAAGTAATCCGCGATTATCCAACTGCTGATGAAGCTAAACAGGCAATGGAGTCCATCAAGAATATCTATGTAGACCGTGGCGATGCAAATGGCTTCATTGCTTATGCAGCTACTACCCCACTTGGAAATTACTCTGGCTCTGAGCAGGATAACATCGTTTTTGCCGCAGTTAATAATACCTATTTAAAAGGCGATGCTAATGGCGCATTCCAGGCGGTAAATGCCTATTTTGATAAATTCCCGAAAGCGAACCATGAGAAAGAAGCTAAATTTATCAGGGCAGAATCGTTGGTTAAATTAGGTCGCCCGGATGAGGCCATTGCTGATTATGAATTTATTTTAAACGATTGGACCAGCGATTACACCGAGCGCTCACTGGTAAGTATTTCTCAACTGTTTTTAAACCAGAAGAAATATAACGAAGCCATTGTTTACCTGAAAAGATTAGAAACAACCACCGATTACAAATCGCATTATAGCTTTGCCATCAACAACCTGTTAAAGGCTTACACCGCTTTAAACATGCCTGATGACATGCTTAAATATGCACAGTTGACCAAAGAATCGGAAAAAGCATCAGAGGAAGAAAAAAACAGTTCGAGTTTATTCTCAGGTAAAGCCTATCTGTTAAAAGGCGATACGACCACCGCTATTAAAGAGTTTAAAAATGTGGTGGCCAAAACAAAAACCATTGCCGCTGCCGAAGCGAAGTACAACCTGGCTTTATTAGAATACAATAAACGTGATTTCAAAACTTCATCAAAAACCTGTTTTGATCTGATCAACAACATGGCCGCTTATGATTATTGGGTAGCAAAGGCATTTATTCTTTTATCTGACAATTATGTTGCCCTGAAAGACAATTTACAGGCTAAGAGCACACTTCTAAGTATAATTGATAATTACGACGGCAAGGATGATATCATCCCTACAGCCAAAGAAAAACTAGAAAAACTAAACCAGAAGAAGTAGCATTATGAAATCGATTAAATATATATATAGTTCACTGTTTTTTTTAGCTGCTGGATTAATGACTGCTCAGGCGCAGGATAAAAAGGCCGATGAAAAAGGTGTTGTAAACGAAGAGATTGAAGTGGTACGTCCGTATAAACCCATTTTGGCTGAGGCGGTGAAGTTAAGAAGGAGTCCGAATCTGGATGACGTTAAAACCTATAAAGCAAAACTGAACTACAGCATTTTAGATAGAAAACTAGAGTTGAACAGCGATATCCAAAAGTTACAGGCACAGGCCCTTGCCGAAGAAAAAGCAAGTATATTGGTTAATAATTATGTTAAAGGTGCATTCGGCTCGCTGGCTACACTTTTAGGCGAAGCTTATTTTAACACTGGCAAAGACGAAGGTTTACAGCTTGGAGGCTATTTCAAACACTTTAGTCAGGAAGGTAAGCTGAACAAGCAGAACAGCAGCAACCAGCAGTTAAGCGTTTTTGGACGGAGCATTTTAGATCAGAATACCGTTAGTGGTAAAATTAGTTTTGAGCGTAACGGTACTTATTTTTATGGTATAGATGATACCAGACCACTACTAAACCCTAATCCTGATAAACAAGCCTTAACCACTATCGAATTGGAAGGTGAACTGGTAAAAAACTTTACGGAAGATGAAGATGCTTTCAGTTATGCTTTAAAAGCCAATGGCTATATCTGGAACGATAAGTTTAGTGCTAAAGAAAACTACCTGAGTTTAAACGGTTATGTGAACAAACGCATTAATTCATTAAACCTTGGCCTGGCTGCTTCAACCGAATTCGGAAATAGCAAAGATGCTTTAACGAGCGTTGGCAATAACTTGTTGCGTTTAAACCCATATATCCGCCTGCAGGTTAAAGGCGCTAAAATTACAGCCGGAATTAATTTTGTACAGGAATTTGGTGCGGTAAGCAGCTCTAAAATATTCCCTGCGGTTACCGCCGATTTCACTTTAATCCCTGATTATTTACAGGTTTTTGGAGAAGTTAAAGGTGATGTAAACAGAAACTCGTTAAAAGGCTTTACCGATGAAAACCCATGGTTAAACAGCAATGCTGTGATTAAAAATACGGTAGAGAAATTAAGCTTTAGTGCAGGTATTAAAGGTACCGGTGGTCCGGGTTTTGGTTATAAAGCACGTGTATATGTAAAGCAGTTTGATGATATGCCATTGTTCGTTAACAACTTTACTGATTTTAATAAGTTTGACGTGATCTATGATTTCGGTAAAACCAAATTGACAGGTGTAGAAGGCGAAATTTCAGTTCAGGTTAGCGACGCCTTAAAATGGACTGGTAAACTAAACCTTGATGATTGGAAGCCTGCTTCTGAAACCTACTCTTGGTTTAAACCAGGTTTAAAAGTAAGCTCCAACTTTGTATATACCTACAACAAAAAACTAAGTTTTAATGCAGGTGTAGTGATTCAGGATGACGTAAAAGCAAAAGTAAACATTGCCAACCCGGTTCCTGCCTCACAATACGTCATTCCGAATCCAGCCATAGAATCGATTGTTACGGTTAAAGGTTTTGTAGATTTAGGTCTGGGCGCAGATTACAGGATCAATAATAAATTCTCTGTTTTTGCTAAAGCAAACAATATCCTAAATAAAAACTATAGTAGATTTTTGTACTATCAGGCAAACGGATTTAATATTTTCGGAGGGTTGACTTATTCTTTTTAAAATAAAGAGAATCCGAAGCCTTGCTTAAACTGAAAAACCTCCGATAAAATCGGAGGTTTTTTTATGGATTCATTTTAGCTTGTTTGATTACTGCGATCGTCACCCTGAATTTATTTCAGGGTCTATCTTGCAGGAACGATGCTGAAATAACTTCAGCATTTTACTTATCGGTTGGTGTCGCACCGACCGAAACCTAATACAGTTGCACAAAATAGAATAAGTTATCTTCCTGGTCAGTGAGTCACTGACCAATAGAAAAGTAATTATCTTTCAATTTGCAAACTTTGTGCACTAGCGTTTTTACTGATTTTTTTATATTAGGGAAATGTACTCTTGTGCCTTGATGCTAAAATAATTGATCAAGAAGACGCTTTTTTACTTAGTGGCTTTAATAACGATAAAATAAACCCTTAAAAAACGCTCCTATGAAAATATTTAATGTAAAGCCCATCATTGTAAATGAATACATCTATAATGATGAATATCTGGAAGAAAGCAAAACATCCAGGAATTATCAGTCTGGCTTTGAAATTACTGGAGAGAAGGTTGAATCGTTAAATACAATTTTTATTAAGTTTAATATTCTTTATTGTGTAGAACATCAAGAAGATGAAGAAAACATTGTTACGCCCATTAGTCCAAGCAGCTGGAACATACAGGTTTCATTTACAATAGGTGAAGAAGAATTTATCTCTTTTAAAAGTTCATGTCAGTTTAATTTTGAAAGTGAAGGTTTTGATGCTGATGTAGTTTCATTAATTGAATTTTTAACGGATTATCAGGCGCATACCAAATCATTTTTTAGTCAGTACGGATATAAACCTTTAATACCAATAGAGGAAGAAACACGTATATTGCTCACCTTAAAGGCTGAGGCCGAGTTAGCTATTGAAAACTTGCGTGCGAATAATATGTATGATTTTTAACGCTACTGCTTCAACTATAAAACTGCTCTTATCTTGCAAGGAACTTTGATTTTACCTATCGGTTGGTGTCCCACCGACCAATAGAGATGAAGGTATTTTGATTCCCGCTGATTTCGCAGATCACCGCAGAATTTCTTGCATCTTCTATTAGTTAACCACAAAGGACGCAGAGAATAGGGCGCAAGGAGCGCCAAGTTGGATGTATAAATTATTTTCGTCCATATCATCCATCGTACATTTTCCATTTTACATCATTCCTTTCCCTCACTTATCCCACCACACCCTCGCCGTAAGCACATCCCCGCCAACTATCCTGGCCACCGCATCTTTATAATTCTGCGGGTTGTTCAGAATTTCTGTAGAGAGGTAAATCAGGCGCCTTGGTATGGTGCCATTGGTTACGTTGCCCTTGTAATTTACCGGAACAAGTTTAGGGTAACCGCTTCTTTTCCAGTTTAACCAGGCCTCAATAAAATTAAAATTGGTTCCAGTGGTTACCCAATATTGCGTATTGATGGCATTTAACGAATTTGTTGTACTTGTCTCGTCAAGTGGGTTTTGATTCACAAAGTCAATAATTTTATTGGCATCAACCGCAGCCAGGGGATCCAATTGGGCTAACGATTGGATGGCTCCTGTTAATCCATTGGTATAATGCAGTTTTGCAGTTCCATCCACATTCCAGCCTCTTACTTTTGCCTCGGCGAGTAAAAATTCGATTTCGGCATAAGTTAGGATAAAAATCGGTCCACTCAATTTGAGGTACATTCCGGTGCGTGGCCTGGAGTATTTACCCAATGGTGCAAAATCACTTCCGGTACCTGTGCCGCCCGGATAATCTGGCGAACGGCTAATATCGGTAATCCCGCCCTGCAGGTCATACCCATTTGGCATGCCCAATTGAATGATGGCTTCGCTGTTCCCAGTGAGGTTTTGATCTGCATTTTTTGCCAGTCCATCTTTCGGTATTTCGCCGATAATACCCAGCCTTGGGTCGTTGGTATTTTTTAACTGATCGATCAAAGTTTTACTCCACCGAACTTCCAGGTAGTCAGAATAGGTGCGTAAGGCCAACGAAGTACCATTCTGACTGTTAAAAGAAGAAGCATCGGTTAACAGTATTGCATTATCATTAATGCTTTGAAAAGTTTTACCTACAGCTTTTTCCGTCCAGATCCTCGCTTTTTCTGGATCCACTTTGGTTAAGCGCATGGCAATCCGGACCATTAAAGAGTAGCCAAACTTTTTCCACTTGTTAATATCACCTTTGTAAAAAAGATCGGCGGTTGGTAAAGGTTTGTCCGCATCAAGTTGTTGGATAGCAGCATCAAGATCATCCAGCATCGCTGTATAAATATCTTCCTGACGATCGTAAACCGGATATTTAATGCCCTGCATGGCTTTAACCGCCTGGCTATAGGGCACATCGCCGTAAGTATCAGTAATCCGTTGCAAAATCAGCACAAACATAATATCACCTATGGCAATCAGGTTTTGATAAGCTACTGGATCTTTTAACCTGGCCAGACGTTGCATTTCCCTGATATAAGAGGCATCCATATAACCTTCATCAAAAAGACGACCCTGATAATCGGTAAAACTGCCAACATTGATATATTTATCGCCATTGTTATAATAATAATAGGTTGAGGCCAGCAGTTGCATCATGGTACTCTGATACAGCAACTGATAATAACCCAAATTGGCATATTTTAACTGCGCCTGCGAAAGCAAGCTATTCGGATCGTAATTGTTTTCGGTAAGTTTGGTAGGGTCTGTATTGATATCATCCAGCTTGGCTTTTGAACAACTGCCCAGTAAAAGCAATAAGAATATGCCGGTTATACAAAAATTCTTCATCAGCACCTATTTAAATTTAAAGTTAAAATTGATCCCAAATGTCCGCGTTGCAGGCAACGAAGCCCCCTCTATCCCGGCATAACCCAATGTGGGCGAAAACTCCGATTCAGGGTCTACATTTTCACTGTATTTAAGCAAAGTAAGCAGATTTCGCGCGACCAGATCAATCCCTATGCTGCTAAAAGGAGTTCTTTTTAAATAACGCGGATTTACAGTATAACCTAATGTGGCCTGCCTTAACTTAATAAAACTGCCGTTGAGCACCGATAATGCCGAAATATTGGTGGCCAACACGGGATAATAGGCATAAGCAGGTACATTAATGGTATTTTTTTGTCCATTCTCCAATACGCCATCAGCCACGATGCCGGTTTCCCGGTCTACCAAAGTGGCTTTATTTAAACCCTGTACATAACTATAATAAGCCGTTGCTGATAAGATTTTATTGCCAAAACGGTAATCGATCAAAAAAGAGAAACTAAACTGCTTGTAATTAAAACTGTTGGTAATGCCTCCATATAAAGTGGGCATGGTACCGCCCATAGGGATAAAATTACCCCGTTTGGGTATGCCATCTGATCCGATGATTACATTTCCATTGGCATCGCGTAAATAATCGTAAGCCATAATCTGCGTAATCGGTTTGCCTACCACCAGCGCTGTATTGGCATTTAAAGGCCGGTAAGTGCCTGTTAGTGTATAGTTGCTATTGCCATCGATGGAGAGCAGTGTATTTTTCACCTTGGTCATGTTCAGGTTAACCTGCCATTTTGCATTTTGGGTGAGGATCGGTGTATAACCCAAAGCCAGCTCTATCCCTGTATTTCGGGTCTCACCCAGGTTAACATAGGCGGAAGTAAAACCAGTGGTAACCGACTGCTTGGCATTGATAATTTCGTTGTGGGTAAGGCGGTTAAAATAGGTAAAATCGATATCCAAACGGCTGTTGAAAAGCTTAAGATCAAGGCCAGCCTCAATTTCGTTCAACGTGAAAGGTTTTAAATTGTAATTGGGCAAATCACCTGAAAAACCGCCTACCGGAACACCATTTACCTGATTATCTACGGTATAATAAATCTGCGTGCTGTAGGGTACAATAGGTTCGCCGCTGGTTTTGGCAAAATCGAGCCTTAACTTACCAAAATCCAGCCCTTTTATTTTCAAAAGATCAGAAAAGATAAAACTGCCAGATATGCCAGGTACAAATATGCCGCGGTTATTAGCAGGCAGGGTTGAATAAATATCATAACGGCCCGTAACCGAGAAATTAAGAAAACGTTTATAACTAAGGTCAGCGGTGTAATAAGCAGATTCGGTTACTATTCTCGATACGCCCAGCGTTTTTGTACTGGTGATGAGGTTTTCCGGAACGTACAGGTAAGGAATTTTAAACTGTGAGCCAACAAGTTTTTCATTTGTACCCCTCCTATTGCGGTAATTTGCACCCAAAGAAAGTTCGAAGCTTAGTTTATTACTGAGATCGTGTGTGGCGCTCAATAAAATATCGCTGTTCAGTTCTGAAGTATGATTTTGATTGTAGGCATTTATTCCGCCCTGTCTGTTAACCGAAAAAGCCGTTCCGGTAGGCAAAATACTCACCACCTCATCTTTGCTTGAATCGTAACCAATTCTACCTTGAAGCGATGCCCAACTGGCCAGCTGATATTTTAATACTGCCGAGGTGATATAACGATTCCTGGTAGCATAATCAGCCTGTTTATTCATTAAAAAGTATGGATTGGTTTTATATTCATCCGGATTCCAACGGGTTTCGAAACCCGTTTCTGCATCAAAACCGGGTGCCAGGATCGATTGATCCAAACTTGTAGCCAAGGCCGAAATTCCGTAATTGGCATTCAGTGGCCCGTCGCTCAAATAGCTTTTGTTCTTATTATTTTCGTAAATATAATTTCCGGTGAGGCTAAGCGATAGCTTATTACTTAAAGCTAACGTACCATAAAAATTAAAGGTTTTACGGTTTAAAGCACTATTGCTCAGTAACGAACTGTAATCTAAATTGGAGGCCGAAACCCGATAATTATTCTGGTTATTGCCGCCAACAAGCGATAACGTATTAATAAAAGCCGGAGCTGTGCGGTAGAAAGTTTGAATATTGTTTTTAATGGGAGCATAAGGACGCATAGTACCATCCACCTGTAGACTTGGCTTTCCGTCCATTACTTCTCCCCAGCTCAATAAACTGGTCGAAATGGCATTATATTGATCGGTAGGCCGTTTATTCTGCGCCCCCTGACCATAGGTATATTGAAAATCGGTAGTATTTACGGGAACATCAAAAGACAAATTGGTATTATATTCCAGTTTGGCCCTCGCATTTTCTCCTCCACTTTTCAGGTTAATGAGGATCACGCCATTGGCAGCCCTTGCACCATATAGTGCCGAAGCAGCAGAGCCTTTCAATATCGTAATGGTTTCAATATCATCTGGATTGATGTTGCTGATGCCATCACCATAATCAGCCCCCCCATACTCATTTGCACTGCCCCTGATGCTGTTATCAATGGGTACACCATTCACAATAAACAATGGAGAGGCGGCAGTCATGCTCGAAACCCCACGGATCAGTACCCGTGCAGCAGATCCGGGCCCACCGTTTACACCGGTAATGTTAAGTCCTGCTACCCTGCCCTGCAAGGCCATAATCATATTGCTTTCCCTGGCCTTTGCAATGGAAGAACCTTTTATAGTTGTTAAGGCATAACCTACTTTTCGATTATCTTTTTCGATACCCAGCGCTGTAATCACTACCTCTTTTAAAAGATGTACGCTATCAGCAGTCAATTTACCTTCAACATTTTTTCTGATTACAATCAGGTTGTTGGGCAGTACCGAATAAGTAAAACCACTGTTCAGCAGCAACTGTTCGATTACTTTTAAGGCTTCTTCGTCTTCTACTTTAACCGATACGCGGTGTTTGGGAATTTTGGATTCGCTGTAGGCAAAATGATAAACAGTTTGTTGCTGTATACTTTCGATTACCTGTTCGAAACTGGCTTCGTTGAAATTTAGGCTTACTTTGGTTTGCGCATGTACACACAGCGGAAAAATTAATCCAATTAACAATATGATCCGCTGCACAAAATTCATGGCAACAAATATACATGGCTAAAGTGTTGTGTGCTAACGATAGATATACACATTTTTGCCCTTTACCGAATAATTGAAGTTTTCGATGAGTTTTAACACGTTTAAGGCTTCGGTAAGGCTTTCTTTCCCGAAATGTGCGGTAAATTCTACTGTTTTAAGATCGGGTTCTTTAAAGTTTACTTTTACACCGTACCAGCGTTCAAAAAGTTTAGCCACTTCATCAAAACGGTTGTTTTTAAAAATGAGTTCGTGGTTGAGCCAGGCGGTTTCGATTACTTTATCGGCCCCGGTCCCGTTAAAAACGGTTAGCTGGCTTATACTTCCTTTACCGTTGGATAAAGTAAATTTATCATTCGGTTTTAAAATAAAAGTTTGGTCGCTATTATTTTTAAGCGATACCGATACCTTTCCCCTGATCAAAGAGGTTTCGGTAAAAGTGTCGTTTTTATAGGCTTTCACATCAAATTGGGTACCCAGCACTTTTACGGCTAACTGTTCGGTATGTACAATAAATGGATGTGCGGCGTCTTTTTGTACCTCAAAAAAGGCCTCGCCCGACAGGTACACCTCTCTGGTATTATTTTTAAACTGTGCCGGATATTTTAAGCTACTGCCCGCATTGATTTTTACGGTAGAGCCATCGGCCAATACGATGGTTTTAACTTCGGAAGCTTTAGTTTGTACGTTTAATAAATCAGGTTGCGGGGAGAAAATGGTTTGACGGTTATAAATCAATACCGCAGCCAAAGCGATAGCCAGAACGGCGGCAATTTTTAACCATATACCAAAAGATTTATTTTTATTAATCGTTAAAACCGGTTGCTCAGGAACTTTAATCTGCGCTTTGATCCGTTCGAAAATGGGATTAATATTTTCATTTTCAACAGGTTCGGCCTCAAAATAGGCTTGCAACACATCATGCTCCTGCTTAAGTGCCGGATGATCGGCCAAAATGGATTTAAGCTCAACAGATTCATCCGGCGAAATTTCTCCGGCCAATTGTTTTCCAAGCAATTCTGTAAATCTTTGATCTGTCATTTGAGTTTCCGTCCTTTATGATATGTTCCTTTTTATGAGAAAATTGCCTACAAAAAATAAAAAAAAGATAAAGTACCTACTAAGATAACCAGAGAGATGATTTTTCCAATCATTTTTTCATCTGTGCCCTTATCTTTTATATTTAAAGGCTGCAGGATCACGCGGAGTTTGGCAATAGCCCTGAACAACTGTGTCTGCACCGTTCGTGGTGAAATATCCAGCAGCTCGGCTACTTCTTTGTATTTCATTCCGCTTTCTTTGATCAATCTGAAAACCGTGGCGGCCTGAGGTGCCAAACCTGCTATGGCTTTATCAAGCTGACGGTGAAGTTCTTTGGTTTCAATCAGGTATTCGGGCGTATGCATATTCACCGAAACATCATCTCCGGCATCAACTAAATCGATAAACGTAACCGACGAATTTTTTTTAAGGTATTTAAGTGATTGATTTTTTACCGCAATAAAGAAATAACTTTCAGGGTTGAGTACATGGGTACTTTCCTTCCGGTTTTCCCAGCATTTAACAAATACTTCGGTAACGATATCTTCCGCAGCCTGCTTATCGGTTACATAATAAACGGAGAATTTAAGCAGCCTGCCATACAGAAAACGATAAAGCTGCTCAAAGGACGTTATATCATCTTCGAGACAAATCTTCTTCCATAAAACGACTAGATCTAGCTTGACTGCTTTCAACTTGGTTAGTTTTTGAATCAAATGTAAGGTAATAAAAAATATTTCATAAAAAAATCTTGCCGCTGTAGGCAATTTGACAAAAAAAAGGATTCTTCTTTTAGTGCCATGTTGATGGCACAAGCCATTTATAGATCTATTGAAGCTGAAACGATGAATAAAATCAATTATGTACTGGGCATTGATATTGGCGGTTCGCACATTACCGCGGCCGTAATCGATATGCAGCAGCGTAATATCCTTAAAAACTCTTATACCCGCGATCGTGTAAACTCACATGGCACAACCGAACAAATTATAAAAACCTGGTGTACCACCATTAAAGCAGCCTATAAAAAGGTTGACATCCAGATTGGCCGTTTGGGTATTGCCATGCCCGGGCCGTTCGATTACGAAAATGGTATTTCTTATATCGCCGGGAATGATAAATACGCTGCATTTTATGGCCTCAATGTAAAAGACATGCTGGCAAGCGAACTGCAGATCAGCAGCAATGAAATTTTAATGAGTAACGATGCCTCCTGTTTTTTAGCGGGAGAAGTTTTTGCCGGCGAAGCCCGTAACTATAGTAACCTGATCGGGATTACACTAGGCACTGGCTTAGGAAGCGCAATTTGTTCAAAAGGAAAAATTATCGATGCCAATTTGTGGTGTGCGCCATTTTTGGATGGCATTACTGAAGATTACCTTTCTACACGCTGGTTTTTGAAACGCTATTACGAGCTTACCGGATTAAATATTTTAAATGTTCGCGAACTTACCTTACTTTACGATGAGAGCCCGACCGTACGGAAAATATTTACCGAATTTAGCCAAAACCTTGGCCTTTTTTTAAAAGATTTTCAACAGGATAATGTAGCAGAAGCCATTATAATCGGTGGTAATATTGCCAATGCTTCCAGTCGTTTTATTCCTGGTGTGGTTAAATACCTTCAATCGCAAGGCATCGCCTCCCCTATACACATTTCTCAGCTAAATGAAGATGCTGCACTTGTTGGTGCTGCAGGATGCTGGGCGGTACAGCCAAAAGAAACCGTTGAAAAATTATAATGAAGCACAGGCCTGAGCGTTAATTTATTTTATAAATCAATATTATTTACAGGTAAGTATATTATACTAGCTCCTCTGCGATACGTCATTCCCAACTTTGATTGGGAATCTTAAAGCATATGACATTAAGATTCCCGCCTGCGCGGGAATGACGATCGCACTAATGTCTTTTGTCTATTATAGTCTTGTTAAAGATTCTTTTATCATTAATTACGCATCACGCCTGCTCTCTACCGTATATATAAAACTATCGGCAAGATAATAGCCTAAATTATATTCGATGGGCCTGTCTCCCTGGTCGAAAACATAACGTTTTCTAAAAAGCAGCGGGCTCCCGGTCTCTACATCGAGTTTTGAAGCAATAAATTTATCAGCAGCTTTGGCACTTATTTCTTCTTTTGATAAGTTGGCAATAACGGAATGGTCTTTCTCCAAAATTTCGTACAGCGGCCGTTTAAAATCCTCATCACCGCTAAGCCCTATCCGTGGATGAAAATAAGAGATGAAATAAACAAAAGCTCCTTCAGCTTTTCCTCTTAAACGCTCTAACTTCAACACTTTTTTATCAGTAGCAATATCAAAAAAATGAGCCAGTTTTTCATCAGGTAATACCCAGCTGATGTGAAGTTCGAAATTTTTGACAGGAATGCCACGTGCCTGCATTTCTTGCGAGAAACTTAACCAGTTAGTTGCTTTAGAGCTCACCGAAACCTCTGCAACTTTAGTCCCAATGCCTTTTTTGCGGATCAGCAAACCTTCATAAACCAATTTATTCAATGCCTGCCTAAGCGTGGTTCTGGATATAGCCAGCTGTTTAGCCATATCCACCTCATTTGGTAGAAATTTGGTGGCATATTCAGGATCTTTAATCAGGTTCCGCAATAATTCTTCTGCCTGAATATGTAAAGGCACAGGGCTTTTGTGATCAATTGAAAATTTCATTTTTTTATCATGCATCTCTTTAGGCAACAAGAAATGCGAAATGCATCCTAGCAAAGATAAAAAAAGCACTTACAAACAGAAACATTATGTATGCATATAGCCTTTAAAGTAAAATGATATTTTCAGATCACTTCTCCTGGAAATAATTGGATTAATCTAAATCCAAGCCTTATTGAAACAGAAAATAAGAATTATTTTAAAATATTAGGATATATGTACATACATATATACATTTGTTATAAAACAATGATATTGTCCAATTTATGGAAGTAAAAAATAACGTTCAGGAAACACCCGTAATTAATAAATGGAGAAAAAGCGGTGAAAGAATTTTGCCAGAAAAGATTGATCATTTTAATCAACCCGAAAATGGCTATAACCTATATCCTGTACACCCTTTAGGCAGCAACAAAATATTTAATGGTTATCCGTCACTGGCATCGTGGATTATTGAGCAGGAAACGGTAATTATTGATGGTTACATAGGCGTTTTTTGGCAAGAGGTAGAATTGCTTTTGCAACAGGAGTTTGAGAAAAAGAATGTAAAAGTTAACTGGATCCGATCATCAGAATATCTGAAAAATACCGATGAGCTATCACAGCTGGTTAATCCTTTTCTGGGAGGACCTAAAAGCGTTTGGGGCAAAAAATCCACGCTCAAAATCGAAGATTTTTTTATCAGCGGGTATCATTCTATTCAGCCTGATGCTCAATATGAAGTAAACATTGTAATAGGAATAGGTGCCGCGCTAATCAACTGGAACGCCCCCATCATTTACCTCGAAATCCCTAAAAACGAAATCCAGTACCGCATGCGTGCCAATTCGGTTAACAACCTTGGAGCAGATGGTCCGAAAAGTGATTTTGAGATGTACAAAAGATTTTATTTCGTAGACTGGGTGGTACTCAATGAACATAAAGCTGAAATTTTAAATCGGATCAGTCTGGTTGCCGATGTGCAGCATAAATCATCTATAAACTGGATTACTGCAAATGACTTAAAAAAAGGCTTAAAACACATCAGCCAATCCATATTCCGCGTGAGGCCATGGTTTGAAGCCGGTGCATGGGGCGGACACTGGCTACAGGAAAACATTGAAGGTCTTAATAAAAAAGAAGTAAACTATGCCTGGTCTTTCGAGCTGATTGTACCTGAAAACGGCATTGTTTTCGAAAGTAATGGCAACCTGCTTGAAGTTGCTTTTGATTTTTTAATGTTAACCGAAAATCAATCGGTACTGGGCAAACATGCACCAATTTTCGGGACCGAATTTCCCATCAGGTTTGATTTTCTGGATACCATGGATGGAGGGAATCTTTCTGTTCAATGCCACCCATCGTTAAAATACATTAGGGAAGAATTTGGTGAAAACATTACCCAGGATGAAACCTACTATATTTTGGACTGTAAAGAGGATGCTAAAGTTTACCTGGGTTTCCAGGAAGATATTAATCCGATTGAATTTAATAAGGCATTAATTAAAAGCCAGCAGTTAAGTCAGGAGATAGACATCGAAAAATATGTGCAGGTACACGATGCGAAGAAACATGACCTTTTTTTAATTCCAAATAGCACTGTGCATAGTGCCGGAGCCAATAACTTAGTACTCGAGATTAGTGCAACACCCTACATCTTTACCTTTAAAATGTACGATTGGCTCCGTTTGGGATTAGATGGCCAGCCGCGGCCCATTAATATTGAACATGCTTTTAAAAACTTAAATTTCAATAGAAAAGGGAATGCCGTTATTGAAGAATTAATTTCCAAACCATCGGTGATCGAAAGAGGGTCAGATTGGGAGTTAATCCACCTTCCAACCCATCAGGAACATTTTTATGATGTCCACCGGCTGGAGTTTGATACGGAGATTACGGTAAAAACAAACGATGTTTGCCATATATTAATGTTGGTAGAAGGTACAGCCATCAAAGTAAAAAACAGAGATGGCCAGATTACTGATTTTCACTATGCCGAAACTTTTGTAATTCCTGCCGCAGCCGAAAGTTACACCCTGATTAACGCTGGTACTAACAGAGCCAAAGTAATTAAGGCATTTGTAAGAGATGAACTGAATTTTGAGGCGCTGTAAAATGCACACAGAAGATTCAAAACCCGTGTTTATCTGTGTACATCTGTGGCTAAAACATAATTATTAACCACAGATAAAAAAAGGATCAACGCAGATAGCCAATATCTCATCCGTGTTCATCTGTATACATCTGCGGTTAAGCCTGATCAGTCTATAATACGCTCAGGTATTTTCCATTTTGAAGGAAAACTTATTAAAGCGTCAGTTGGAAACAACTGACACCACGAAATACATCCGTGGCTAAACACAAATAATAGATATTTAACCAAATTATAAATTATGAGTAAGCAAAAAAAAACCAGTGTGCTTTTAATAACACTTGTAGCATCTTTGGGTGGCTTTTTATTCGGCTTTGACATGGCCGTTATATCCGGGGTTTTACCCCTGGTACAAAAGCAATTTGCTTTAAGTGCATCGCAGGAAGGATGGTTCGTATCTTCTGCTCTGGTCGGCTGTATTATTGGCGTAGCCCTTTCAGGCGAACTGAGTGATAGATTCGGCAGGAAAAAACCATTGATTTTAACCGCTGTTCTCTTTGTGGCGTCTGCTATGGGCTGTGCATTATTCCCTAACCTCTCTGGTGTTATTGCTTTTCGGGTTTTGGGCGGCATTGGCATTGGTATCGCTTCAAATGTGGTACCTCTTTATATCTCAGAAATTGCTCCGGCACAAATCAGGGGCAGATTGGTCACTTACTACCAGTTTGCGCTTACGTTTGGTATCCTGGTTGCTTACCTAAGTAATGCGGCTTTGTTAAACGGGGCTTTAACACAACATGTTGACACTTCAGCTTTAAGCAGCATATTTAACCAGGAAGTTTGGCGGGGCATGCTGGGCATGGGCGTATTGCCTGCAGTTCTGTTTTTACTTGGCTTATTGCTCATTCCGGAGAGCCCGAGGTGGTTGATACAAAAAGGCCGGACAGCAGAAGGCGCTTTAATTATCAGCAGCATTACCGGGCAAACATTGCACGAGATTCATCAAGAACGATTTACAACGGAAAACAACAGTTCTAAAAGCTCTTATAAAGAGTTATTTGCTCCATCTATGCGTAAAGCATTATTAATCGGCATTTTATTGCCTCTATTCTCTCAATTTAGCGGCATTAATGCCATTATATATTATGGACCAAGAATACTCGGTAATGCGGGCATTTCGTTAAGCAATTCGCTGATCAGTCAGATCATTTTTGGTTTAGCCAATATGATTTTCACCCTGTTTGCCATCTGGAAAGTAGATAGCTGGGGCAGAAGACCACTTTATCTCTACGGCACTGCAGGAGCTGCAATTTCATTGATCCTTACGGGTATCTGTTTCTATTTTAATGCCACTTCAAGCATTTGGCTTTTAGTGTGTGTATTGGCATTTTTGGCCTGTTTTGCCTGCTCAATCGGACCATTAAAATTTGTAGTGGCATCAGAGATATTTCCTGGCGCCATACGTGGAAGAGCCCTGGCCATTAGCATTATGGTAATGTGGGTGGCCGATACCATTGTAGGGCAGATTACTCCTATTTTGTTAAATGAGATTGGCAGTGCGGGTACTTTTTGGTTTTTCGCCTTTTTCTGTATCGTAGCATTTATTGCCGTTTATAAACTACTGCCCGAAACTAAGGGAAAATCGCTTGAACAAATAGAAAACGACTGGAAAGATGGTGCTGATAAACCAGTACTTTTTCATTAACAAATGGATTTATGGATATGACATCGAACATCAGGATTAAGTTTGCCATTTTATTGCTGACCACTTTATTTTTCAGTCGGGTAAAAGCACAGTCCGACCGTGATTTATTGGCTTATGCAGATCCGCGCATTGGCACGGCACACAGCCGCTGGTTTTATTTTACGCCAGGAGCTGTACCCTTCGGAATGGCCAAACCAGCACCATCAACCAATGGATCGTATGGCAATAAAAGTGGTTGGGAAGCGGTAGGCTACGACCAGAGGCATACTTCGATAGAAGGTTTTGCTAATTTTCATGAATTTCAAATAGGAGGAGTAGTTTTTGCCCCGTCAGTGGGAAAACTGCAAACACTGGCCGGAAGTTTAGAAAAGCCTGAAACAGGTTACCGTTCCACTTTCGATCACCAGGATGAAATAGCCATGCCGGGTTATTATTCGGTACTGTTAAAAGATTATAAGATTAAAGCCGAACTCACTTCGACCAAAAGAGTGGCTTTTCATCGCTATACCTTTCCGAAATCGAAACAGGCCAATATCATTTTTGATATCGGGCACCAACAGGGTGAGAGTGGCGAAGTGACTGATGCAAAAGTTTACCTCACTCCAGATGGGAGAATTGAAGGATATGTGATTACGCAGCCGGTTTATGTTCAGAAATATCAGCCGGGTGCCGATGTAAAAATGTACTTTTCGGCGGTAGCAAGTAAAAAACCCACTGCTTTCGGCACTTTTAATGGAGAAAACATTTCAAAGAGCAAAAAAAGTACTAGTGGTAAAGGCGCAGGTTTGTACCTCACTTTTTCCACTGAAGAAAAAGAAAGCATTACCTTAAAAGCTGGACTCTCCTACACTTCAATTGAAAACGCCAGGCTAAATTTAAAGCAGGAAGCAGCTCATCTCTCATTCGACCAGGCCAAAGAACAGGCATTGAATACCTGGGCAAGCTACCTTGGCAGAATCAGGGTGACTTCAGAAAACAAACAAGATCTGACGAAATTTTATACCGGCTTATATCATGCATTATCTGGTCGTGGTTTAGCAAGCGATGTAAATGGTGCTTACCCCAAAAACGATGGCGGAATCGGGAGAATTCCACTCGATAAAAATAATGTACCCTTACATAACCACTATAATACCGACGCGATTTGGGGTGCTTTCTGGAATTTAACACAGCTTTGGGCCATCGCCTATCCCGAATATTATTCGGATTGGGTTAAAAGTCAGTTATTGGTGTATAAAGATTCAGGCTGGCTTGCTGATGGCATAGCCAATAGCCGCTATGTATCAGGCGTAGGTACAAACTTTGTGAGTTTGGCCATCGCATCGGCTTATAATTCGGGCATTCGCGATTTTGATGTAAAAACGGGTTATGAAGCAGCACTTAAAAATGAATTAGATTTTAAAAAACGGCCATTTGGTGCCGGGAAACCGGATTTACAAAGGTTTTTAAAATATGGCTATGTAAATCATTTAGATCAGGGTACCGGGGCAGATGAAAACTGGAAATTTTCGGCTTCGCACACGCTCGAATATGCCTTTAGTTGTTACGCTGTAGGCCAATGGGCAAAACTGTTGAACAAAACAGCAGATTATAACCGTTTAACAGCACTTTCAAATGCATGGAAAACCATTTTTGATCCTGGCTCCAAATTCATCAGGCCTAAGGATGAGCAAGGAAAATTTATTTCCGATTTTAATCCCAAAGCCGCATGGAGAGGTTTTCAGGAAGGAAATGCATGGCAGTACACTTTCTATGTCCCTCAAAACCCGATGGGTTTAATATCGGCCATTGGTAAAGACGATTTTAATAAAAGGCTCGATAGCATTTTCACTGTATCTGAAAAAAATAAATTTGGCGGCGGCACAACAATCGATGCCTTTTCCGGATTGGAGAGCCTATATAATCATGGCAATCAACCCAATTTACACATTTCATGGCTGTTCAATTACGCTGGGAAACCATCGCTTACCCAAAAATGGGTGAGAAAAATTTTGGATGATTTTTATGGCACAGAAGGCATACACGGTTACGGCTATGGGCAGGATGAAGATCAGGGCCAGCTTGGGGCCTGGTATGTAATGGCTTCGATGGGCATTTTTGATGTAAAGGGTTTTACTGATGCTTCGCCTGAAATCGGGCTATCGGCTCCGGTTTTTAACACCATCAGGATTAAAGGCAATAAAAAATATTTTAGCGGAAAGGATTTCGAAATCGAAACCATTAATAACAACAAGGATAATAGTTATGTGGAGTCATTTTCACTTAATGGTAATGCATTAAAAACGCCTTTTATGAAACTTAAGGATATTCAAAATGGCGGGAAATTGTTGATCCAAATGGGGAAAATGCCTAAAGATGAGTATTGATGAGTAAAATAATGGGTATCGGACCATTCCATTTATTCTGTCATTCTGAGCGCAGCGAAGAATCTGTTTGTAATTAACTTTATACTTTAATGCTCCATCTTACTTTGACCTGAAGCAAATCGGAAGTCCCTATTTCATCGGTTTGAGATTCTTCACTGTGTTCAGAATGACAAACCCTCCAAAGATCAGCCGTCGTTTCCGTGCTGGTGCTATCGTATGGAGAAAATTAATTATAAAGATTTTTCTACCGCTCTATGCCGCGGGGGCATGGTACTTTGGTGCGCCAAAGTACCCAAAGCGCTTTGTCAATCCGGCAAGGGGCCTTTTACACAAACCCCATACACATCAAAAAAACAGCGGCACTTTGTTTTGTGTTCAATATTTTTTAAAATTAAATCATCGTTTATGAACACAAAACCACTGCATTTCAGGTTTGTTAGTGCCATTTGTACTGTTGTGTTACTGTTTTTTGATTCTCCTGGCCCTTGGGATTGACGGACGTGCTTCGGTAAGGATTGTCTTATTTGAAAGCAAGTTAGCATAGTCCCTTAAAAGTTATGTCAACACGGAAGGCAGGAATTTTATCAATAAAAAAGGGTAGTAAACGCATTGTTTATTACCCTTTTTATTATGTGTGTGTTTAATGTGTAACGCAAAAACCGAATTTCAACCCTACCCTACTTCTTCTTCTCCAGCTCATTAATAGCCGTCCACAATACGCCGGCTTCACCTCTAAAACTTGAAGAACCTTTTGGTTTATTATCGGGTGTGTACCATTCGTAAAAACCATTGTTACTGATTACCCTGGCCAACATCGGATCCAGTGCTTCCTTCGCTTCTGCCAATAAATTATATCGGATAAGCTGGGTAACCATCCTACCCCCAAACCAGGTCCAATCGCCTCCATTCTGGTAAGAATATGGCCCCATTACCTTATTTTGAAAGGTACCTGCCGGATAAACCGGGTAAAGTGTAAGGCCGATAGTTGCTGCATGGGCGTCTTTAACATTTTGCTGCATCTTTTGATAAGCTTCCTTTACCTGTTTTTTGGTTAACAAGCCAGCTTCAATGGCAACGGCTGTACCACCATGATAATATACTTTTGATTCGTCAAACGATGCCGGAAAGGGCGAACCATTTAAATAAACATGCGGAATATATTTCTGTGCTTGATCATCCCATAGATATTTGTTGATATTTTGACGCACATTCTTGTAAATCCCTTTCCATTTACGGGTCTGATCGGCACTTAAATCTCCAACAGCCATAAAATCTTCCATAGCGATTAAAAACATGGCATTATCATAAATATCAATTGCCCGGTGAGTATTTTCATCTATCACCACTCCCCATCCCTGTTCTGGCTGTACATCGCCCCAATCGGCAGTGGTTGCACCCCAAATTAAGCCATATTTCTCATTAAACCGTTCCTTCATCAGAAAATCCATCGCCCTTTCCATCTGATTTTTAACCGTTAAACCCGCAACTTTATCGTTTAAGATGGTTTTATCCCCTGTTATGCGGATATATTTTGCAATGGCCTGAATCAAAGAAGTTTCCTGATCGGTTTCTACCGTATTTTTGTGCCCAAGAAACCCGGGAACCAAATCAGATTTGTAAAATTTACCTTCAGTGCCTGCTTTCTCTGATGGAATGTAACCATCCAAAATAGATCCATCTGGCTGCTGAAACTGAAAAAATGTGATCAGGTGTTTTCTGATCTGCGATTTATCATTCACCTTACAGCTGAGCTCGATAAAGGTATTTAAATCCCTTATCCAAACTTCTCCATAACCATCACCAGCGGTAAAACCTTTTTTGATCAGTTCTTCGGCCATGGTTTTAACCTTGTTCATCACCTCTGGCCGAACATTTTTATACTCTTTTGCTGGCAACCTGGTTTCTTGCGCCAAAGATATCCCCTGAGAACCAAGTACAATCAGTGCTGCTAATGCAATATTTTTATTCATGTGGCTTTAACAAATTTATATGTACAAACATATACACATTAATCTAATTTACAAATATTTCCCAATAAATATTTATTCATCAATAAAGATATGTAATCAGGAAGTGTAAATCATGTTTTACACTCATTATATAACTGGATAAAAGCACTTTAAACCTATTTTCATTTTAACCATTTTAAATTTTGATCTTAACTTATAGCAAGCTATGTTTGTACATACATAATCAATTTATTTTAAAGCGCGCAGATCAATTATAAGTCCTATCAGATCAATCACCATGAAGAATTTTAAAGTTTTACTCAATTTTTTATTATCGCTAACCATTCTCACCATAATTTTTCCTGCTTTAAGCATTGCCCAAAGTCATACCGTTTGGAAAATAGGAGAAAAAGACAATAAAACAGATGGTTTTGCGCTGGCTCCAGGCAATTATCAGCAATTTTTAGCGAACGATTTTGGCTGGGAAGACCGTTATTACCTGATCGGGAAATCGACCCCTGCCGTTGATTGGCCTTATGTATTGCCGGGTACTGCAGATGGTTGGGGAGGCACAGGCCCTACCTCAGGTATCCGTTCGCACCAGTTAAATATCCTTTTTGATTTAAAACCGTTTAGAACTTCAGAAAAATTTCAGTTGATTACTGATATTTTGGCTTATAATGGCAAGAACCCACCCCTATTTAAAGTAACGGTTAATGGAAAAGATTTTAAATTCCGTTTTTCTGAAAATGAAAAAACCAACGGAATTAACGGAGATGCTCATGATTTAAAGGCAGAACCTTACAAAATCGACATTCCGCCTGGTTTGCTCCATGCGGGAGGCAATACGGTAACATTTACCATACTGGAAGGTTCGTGGCTCGTGTTTGATGATGTTAGGCTGGAAGGACCAGCAGAAATCCATGCTTTGGCATCGAAGGATTTATATGTTAGAAATGTAAAAGCGGCAAATTACACCCTCACCAAAAATGGAAATAAAATACAGCCATTGCTGGTAGATATTGAACATTTAGCCAATCACCCCACAGTTTCCATAAAAATTAACGGAAAAAATGTATTGAGCAGCCAGATCGATACCGGAAGATATGTATTGGAAGCCCCAATGCCTATCACTAAAAAACGGGAGAAGGCTACCTGGCAGGTCATATCGGATGGAAAAACTATAGCAGAGGGTGTAGTATGGGTTTCTGATCAACCTTTGAAGACCAGTGCCGGATATGCTGACACTAAAATAGGTACCGCACACTCCAGGTGGATGATTGCCCCTGGTCCATGGATGCCTTTTAGTATGGTTAAGCTGAGCCCCGACAACCAAAATCCGGGTTGGATGGCCGGTTATGATCCAACGGTAGAAAGTATAGGCACTTTTAGCCATATCCACGAATGGACCATGGCGGGTTTAGGAATGATGCCGGTAAATGGTGAAATTAAATATCAGATTGGCTCTCAGGAGAACCAAAATGACGGTTACCGATCAGACATTGATAAAAACAGTGAGGAAGCTCCTATTGGATACTATAAGGTAATGCTCAAAAAATATGGTATCAAAGCAGAACTGACCTCGACAACCAGGTGCGGCTTTCAACGTTATACTTTCCCCAGATCAAAAGATGGAAGGGTAATGATCGACCTAAAGGTGCCTGCAGAATACGATTATAAGATTAAAAGTTTTCAGATTACCAAAGTGAATAAACGCCGGATAGAGGGCTACAGTGTACAACAGACCGCAAATGCATGGTCTGGCGGAGTAGATCAGGATTATACCGTCAATTTTGTCATCGAATTTGATCAGGACATTAAAAAAATTGGTGGGTGGATTAACGGTAAAGCTCAATCAGGAAGCAGCATAAAAGGTGCAGCTGTAGATAATGCAGGTATGTATGCAGAATTTGATACGAAAGAAAATAATGTGGTACAGGCACGATCGGGCATATCATTGGTGAGTATTGAAGGTGCCGCCCGTAACCTTAAAGAGGAAGTAGAACAACCTTTCGGTTGGAAATTTGATGCGGTACGCGCTGCACATGTGAACACCTGGAATAAATTAATGGACAGAGTGGCCGTTTCTTCGGATGATAGTCGTGAGAAAACAAGGTTTTATAACAACATGTACCGTGCTTTATGCAGCCGGAATACCTGGAGCGATACTGATGGCTCCTGGATTGATGCAACCGAGCAGAAAAGAAAATTCGCCAATGTTAAGGATGTGGCTTTGGGCTGCGACGCCTTTTGGAATACCTTCTGGAATTTAAATCAGTTTTGGAACCTGGTAACGCCCGAATGGTCATCCAGGTGGGTTAAATCGCAACTGGCCATGTACGATGCAAATGGATACCTGGCAAAAGGGCCAGCCGGAATGGAATATATTCCGGTGATGGTTGCAGAGCACGAAATTCCACTTATTGTTGGCGCTTATCAAATGGGAATCCGCGATTACGATGCTCAGAAAGCTTTTTCTGCCGTGTACAAAATGCAGACTCAACCGGCCGCAGCAGTTGGTAAAGGAAGAGCCGGCAATGAAGATTTGTTGCCTTACCTGGAGCATAAATATGTTCCTTATGATAAGGGACGGTTTAGCAATAGTTTAGAATATAGTTACGATGACTGGACCGTAAGTCAGTTTGCAAAAGCATTAGGAAAAAATAAGGAATATAAAGAATTTGCAGATAGAGGCAATTGGTGGAAAAATGTGATTGATACCACTTCAGGTTTTGCCCGAATGAAAAAATCAGACGGATCCTGGTTTCCAAACTTTGATCCATTTAAATCAGGGGCAAACGAACATTATGTAGAAGGAAACGCCTGGCAGCTTACTTTTTTTGTCCCGCAGGATATACGCGGACTTGCCAATATTATTGGAAAGAAAAAATTTACCGACAGACTGGAATGGGGTTTCAATGAAAGTTATAAATGGCGTTTTAATGCGCCGAATGATGCCTATTGGGATTATCCGATTATGCAGGGGAACCAGCAGTCGATGCATTTTGCGTTTCTTTTCAATTTTGTACAGAAACCCTGGCTCACCCAAAAATGGAGCAGGGCAATTATCGACCGGTATTATGGTTTTGACATTGCCAATGCCTATTTAGGTGACGAAGATCAGGGGCAAATGAGTGCCTGGTTTATGATGGCATCTTTGGGTCTTTTTCAAACAGATGGCGGTTGCAGCACTAATCCACAATACGAAGTCGGGAGTCCTCTATTCAACAAGGTTGTAATTAATCTTGGTAGCCAATATGGCAGAGGTAAATCATTTACCATCGAGGCTAAAAACACCTCAAGGGTGAATAAATATATCCAAAGTGCAACCCTTAACGGTAAAGTGCTAAATAGTTTTTCTTTTTCCAGCTCCGAATTATTAAAAGGTGGTAACCTTACTTTGATTATGGGCAATAAACCAAATTATAGCTGGGGTATTAATTAGTAAGTTTCTAATCCGCATTTTTTTTCGTGGTGTCAGATGTTAAAATCTGACACCATTTCTTAAGAGGTAAGTTTTTTTATCGGAACTGAGAGTTATCACGCCGTAGCTACCACCATTATTTTTGTTGACCACCTAAGTCAACTTAGTACAGTTGAGCGAACTCTGTAATTTTGGATGGTTATTTTTTGTTGTTATTGTGAATACAGTCAATAGATGTATCGTCATTTCGACCGCAGTGGAGAAATCTTTGGACTCGGTTTAATCTCCTCCTCTTTTAAAAGATCTCTCCAGTTCGCTTCGCTTCAGTCGAGATGGCGATTCATTAAACCTAACCGTCGCATTTGAAACAGACAAAATTTTCTGTGTTTTCAGTGCCTCCATGGCTAAAATTATTGTCGTTATCTATTTCTGTTTCAGTCGATAAGTAAGTACGAAAAAATATTTTAAAATAATTCATTTTCCTTGTAGGCAATTTGTGTAAGTAAAATACTCTTAACTATAAACCTGACGGAAGGAAATCCCGAAGGCGGCAAACAATTAACCAAATACTTATTCAAAATTATTCATAATGAATATGAAAAAATCTCTACAGCTAACATGCTTATTGCTTTATGCATCAGCAAGTCTGTATGCAGCTACTCCAGCAGATCATTTTAACCGGGCTTCTTTCCATTCAGTTTATCAGGATGCGATTAAAGGAACGGTAAAAGACGAAACCGGTAATCCAGTCCCTGGTGTTACCATTACCATAAAAGGAGCGCAGGGCGGAACTCAAACAAATACTTCAGGACAGTATAGCATTGCGGCCAAAGCTGGCGATGTTTTGGTATTCTCTTTTATCGGTTACCAGAGCAAAGAGGTAACCGTAGGCACACAGAGTACACTTGATGTAACATTAACCCCTGACTCTAAAAATCTGGAAACCGTAGTAGTTACAGCATTAGGTATAAAACGTTCAGAGAAATCGTTAACTTATACTACCCAACAGGTATCGGGCGAGGAGCTAAATAAAGTTAAAAGTCCAAACCTGGTAAATTCGTTAAATGGTAAAGTTGCCGGGATGACCATTAGTCCAAGTTCTTCGGGAGTTGGTGGTTCGGCCAAGGTAATTTTAAGGGGTAGCCGTTCGGTAAGCGGTAATAACCAGCCTTTATACGTAATTGACGGGGTTCCTATCAGCAATAACGGTAATGCCAATGCACAACAAAACAGTGTTTTTGGCGGTGGCCAGGATGGTGGCGATGGAATATCTAACCTAAACCCTGATGATATTGAAAGCTTAACTGTGTTGGAAGGCGCATCTGCCGCCGCGCTATACGGTAGCCAGGCACAGAATGGGGTAATCCTGATTACTACTAAACAAGGTAAAGCCGGTAAAACACAGATCGGTTTTTCATCGAGTTTAACTTTTGATAAAATTGCTTACAAACCCGAATTCCAAAACAGTTATGGCCCTGCATCTGCTACAACCAGAGATAGCTGGGGAAGCGCTATCAGCAACACCACTGATAACCTTGACCAGTTTTTTCAAACCGGGACAAACGCCACCAATTCGATCAATTTTTCTGGCGGTTCGGAAATTGCCCAAACCTATTTTTCTTATGCCAATACTTATGCAAGTGGTGTACAGGAAGGGAACAAACTAAACAGACATAACATTAACCTACGCGAAACCGCTAAGTTTTTAAATAATAAATTAACGGTTGATGGAAATGTAAGTTACATCAATCAACGTATAAATAATAGTCCATCAATTGGATTGTATAACAACCCTTTGGTTGGCTTATATCTTTTTCCAAGGGGGGTTGATATTACACCTTATAAAGACAATTATCTGCTTGCAGGCAATGTGGGTACTGCCCGCCAGAACTGGCTTGGTGGCTCTGCAGATATTAACCAAAACCCATGGTTCTTAACCAACCTTAATCCAAATACAGCCATCAGAAACCGCTATTTATTAAGTGGAAATGTGAAATATGAGTTTACCCCATGGTTAAACTTACAGATTAGGGGAAATATCGACCGTACTACTGATGATTTTGAAAACAGACGTTATTCGGGTATAAACGGAAACTTTAACTCAAACGGAAGAGGATATCTGTCTCAGAACACCCAAACTTTTATTCAGAAATATGCTGATGCGATCTTAAATGTTACCGTGCCATTGAAAGGATCTGACTTTAAAATTAATGGATTAATTGGTGGTAGTATTAACGATCAGAAAACCACAGGATTATCTTTAGCAGGTGATCTGAGTGCTGTTGATTTATTCACACCGAATAATACCATCGTGGCCAATGCAGGTACCTATACCTCAGATGTTTTGAACACCACGAAAGCGAGTGATGCTTACCACAGTCAATTACAGGCAGTATTTGCAAACGCGAATTTATCATATAAGGATTGGGCATTTTTAACGCTAACAGGTAGAAATGACTGGTCTTCAAACCTGTCATTTACACCAAATGTGTCTTATTTCTATCCATCGGTAGGTTTATCATTTATTGTTTCGCAAATGGTTAAACTACCAGAGGCAATTACTTATGCCAAAATAAGAGGTACTTATGCTGAGGTGGGTAACACGGTGCCAGCTTATTTAACTTTTATCCAGAATACTTTGGGTAACGGTGGTGCACTTAACATTAATACCAACAGGGCATTTGCTGAGCTAAAACCTGAAAGAACAAAATCTTTCGAGATTGGTACTGATATGCGTTTTCTGGCCAACCGTTTAAATTTTAGCTTTACCTATTACAAAACAAACACCAAAAACCAGTACATTCCGGTTAAACCAGCACCATCAGGACTTGTTGCAACAGGTTACTTAAATGCAGGTGATGTTCAAAATCAGGGTATACAGTTTACTTTAGGAGCTGATGTGCTAAAAGGCGATGGCCTTAACTGGAACACGGCAATCAACGGATCGCTGAACAGAAACAAAATTATTGATGTTGCTGCTTCGCAGGGTTTAAACTCGATCGATTTAACAGGTGGAGGTAACAATGCTTATATCTCACGTATAGCCGCAGGAGGATCTTATGGTGATATTTACGGTTATACCCTACAAAGAGATGCAAATGGCCGCATCATTTTAAGCGGTGACGGATCGACTGCAAACCCTTACTTTCCCGTTAAAAGTGCAGATTATAGTCTGATAGCAAATGCAAACCCTAAATTCCAGTTGGGCTGGAACAACAGTTTCAATTATAAAGATTTCAGCTTAAGCTTCCTGGTAGATGGTAAATTTGGAGGCAAGGTACTTTCACTTACTGAAGCATTGATGGACCAGGCTGGTGCTTCAAAAGCATCGGGTGATGCAAGGGCACAAGGCGGTGTTAAAATTGATGGTGTAGATGCCAGCGGAAAGGCAGTTTCAGCTACCATTAACCCACAAAGCTATTATTCTTTCTTAGGTGATAGAAACGGTGTAACTGGCGAATATGTGTATAGCGCTACCGTAGTTCGTTTGCGCGAAGCTTCAATAGGTTATAATTTACCATTAAAAGGAACATTTAAAAGTATGCGCCTTTCGTTAATTGGTAGAAACCTGTTCTACTTCTACAAAAAAGCACCTTACGATCCGGAGGTTACCATGTCTACAGGTAATGGTTTATCTGGTATAGATGTTTTTAACCAGCCGGTTACCAGAAGTTTTGGTTTTAACCTTAATGTCTTATTTTAATACGAACAAACATGAAATCGATATATCATTCATCTCAACATAAAATTAAAGGTTTGTCTTTAGTTTTACTTTTAGCCGTTGCAGGCCTAAACCAGGGCTGTAAAAAGAACTTTGAAAGTTTTAATACCAACGATAATTTACCTACAACCGAGCAGAGTTTAGCTTTATTGAAATCAGCCATCGGCCCTATCCAACAGAATATATTTTCTAACTACCAAATTGCACAGAATTTGAGTTCTGATGCTTTTAGCGGTTACATGATGGCTCCAACACCATTCGGTGGCGGTATAAACAACATGAACTATGCGCTTAATAATGGCTGGAACGAAACTGGTTTTAATGATCAGTACACCAATGTAATGGCACCAATTTCTAAAATTGCCATATCACCTTTAAAAGCAACTGCACCAGAATCGTGGGGTATCTCACTTTTAGTACAGGTAATTGCGATGAATAGGGTAACTGATAAATTTGGTCCGATTCCTTATACTCAGGCAGGTAAATCATTGATTTCGCAAGCTTACGATGACCAAAAAACGGTTTATACCGAATTTTTTAAACAGATTGATACAGCAGCTAACAATCTACAGGCTTTTATCACGGCAAATCCTGGCAAAAAAGCTTATTTCGAAACCGGTGATCTGGTTTATGGTGGAGACGTTGCGAAATGGCTTAAATTAGCCAATTCGCTAAGGTTACGTTTAGCCATGCGTATTGTTAAAGTTGATCCAGCTACGGCAAAGTTACAGGCAGAAAAAGCAATGGCAGCAGCAGGTGGCTTAATGACTACACCAGGTGATAATGCAGCTGTTGCACAGTCGGGTAACAGAAATAACGACCTTTGGAATGTAACTGTAAATTACGACGGTGATAACGCCATGGGCGCAGCGCTACAATCGTACATGGTTGGTTACAAAGATCCGCGTTTATCGATATATTGTACACCAGCTACCGATCCTTTGTTTTCAGGACAATATGTGGGAATCAGATCAGGGGCCAATACTTCTTTTAATGGTTTGGGCAAAGCGGGTTACAAAACCTATTCAAGTTTAAATTCGTCTATACCTGACAATTCAAGATCACCTATCGGACAAAAAGCACCACAGATATTGATGACGGCCGCTGAGGTTTGGTTTTTAAAAGCTGAAGCCGCATTACGTGGCTGGACAGGTGCAGGCGATGCACAGACCAATTATGAAACCGGTATAACAACATCAATGCAGCAATGGAATGCAACTATTGGCAGCTATCTTGCAGATGCGGTAAACAAGCCAACTGCGTATGTAGATCCAAAAAATCCGGCTAACAATGCAGATGCAGTAAGTACCATTACGATTAAATGGGATGGAGCTGCTTCTAACGAAGTGAAATTAGAGCGCATTATTACCCAGAAATGGTTAGCTATTTTTCCTGACGGAGCTGAGGCCTGGGCCGATTTCCGCAGAACAGGTTATCCGAAACTGTTTACAGTAGCCAACAACAATAGCGGTGGTACAATCAACACCCAATTGCAGATTCGCAGATTGCCATATCCAACAGCAGAATATGGCAACGGAAACAAAGATGAGGTACGTAAAGCAGTAACCTTGCTCGGCGGACCTGACAACGGCGGTACCAGATTATGGTGGGACGTTAACAAAGCAAATTTCTAACACACAAATAACAGGTAGGATGACGAAAGTTGTCCTACCTTTTTTTAAAAAATTTCTAACCAAAATTTTAAACCTATGAGAAAACCAATCGTTTACGGCAAACTGCCGTTAACAGCCTTTCCCCTATTTTATACTTGCAAAAAATCAGCCCCACAAAAGGACTGTTAACCACATTTTAAAACTTTAACTGATGTTTTTAGCTATGGCATAAAATGTAAATAGCTAATTAATAAATAAAAATCTGTTTGTAGCGATTGCAAGCCTAAAACCAATTTCTAACTAATTTAAAACAAAAAATTATGACAACTACCAAATTGTTAACATGCAAAAATGCTGCAGTATCTGTGGCCTTATTTTTAACCGTTGCTGTAAGCGGATGTAAGAAAAAAGACATCGCCCAGGATGAAACCTTAACCGGTCCTGCTAAAAAAGAAGCGACTAATTCTACTTCAGCTATTGGGGTAACTGGCCCAAAAGGTGTATGTTATGTAGAAGTGAACAGTAATGATATCCGAAACGTAGGAAAATATAAACTTTCCTCAGGACAACAGCTATTTGACATTGCAATCATTTTTGCAGCCAATATTAATTATAATACCTCTACCCAAAAGGCCGAATTAGGTTTCAACCCTAATGTTACCAATGTTTTAAGTAATAAAACAACCTATATAAAACCTTTACAAGATAAAGGAATTAAGGTTTTGCTTTCTATTTTGGGCAACCACCAGGGTGCTGGTTTTTGTAATTTCACCTCACAGGCCTCGGCCCAGGCGTTCGCACAGCAATTGGCAAATGCCGTTAACACTTATGGCCTTGATGGTATCGATTTCGATGATGAATACGCTGAATATGGAAATAACGGTACCGGGCAACCAAATGCCAGTTCATTTGTGTACCTCGTAACGGCATTGAGGCAACTATTGCCGAATAAGATTATTTCGTTTTATTTTTATGGCCCGGCAGCTTCAAGATTATCCTACAATGGTGTTACCGTTGGCTCAAAAGTAAATTACAGCTGGAATGCCATATATGGTAGTTATTCGGTGCCAAATGTTCCAGGATTGGCTAAAGCAAATCTAGGTCCTGCAGCAATCGACATACAGGCAACCAGTTCATCTACAGCCGCGTCTCTGGCCACGCAAACAGTCAACAATGGCTATGGAATTTACCTATACTACAATTTACCAAATTCGGATGTGCATACTTATTTATCGAGTATATCAAGCAATTTATATGGTGGAAAAACCACTGTATATACTCCTTAATTATATCTTTTATACCGAATAATTCCTTAATCGCTGCAAACATTTTTGAGTAGGACGACGAGAGTTGTCCTACTTTTTTTACACAGTTTCGCTGCTATACCTTGTCACATCGATATTATATCGATTTAGCCATTTGCTTACTAACATACCATTTCTATCTTTGTAACCGTTATCTTTACACGGATACAGGTATAGGTTAATCAACTGTGATTTTTTCGTGGTTAAAATAACGAAGCTGTATTCGTTTTTGTCCCCTTTTTGGAGTAGGATGTATAAACACATCCACAGACACTATTTGAAGGTAGAATATAATTTTTAATTTTAAACGCTTAATTTTACCCGAATGGATATCTTATCATACCTTTTAGAACTCTTGCAGCAACGCAAAGAAGTTGGTATTACCGGCTTGGGCACCTTTTATAAAAAGAAATACCCGGGAAGATACGATAAGGAAAAACAAACGTTTTTACCTCCGGGATATACGCTTCAGTTTTCGAGCGACTTGACCGAAGAACAGGCCCTGACAGATTTTATTGCTGCTAAAAGGAATATCTCTAATGAGAGCGCCGATTATTACATCGCGCAGTTTGTTGAAGACGTAAATCAAAAACTGGAACTAAACCATGAGATCGAATTAGAAAATACGGGGCGTTTATTTTTTACTGAGCAGGGACTGGATTTTGAACCGATAAAGAACATCAATTACGGTTCTGAATTTTATGGCTTACCTTCGTTACCAGAAACTGTAACTGAAGAAGTAAAAGCAGATTTACCAAAAGAAGAGGAAGATGTGTACGATGAAATTGCTGAGGCACCTGTTGCACCATCTCCATTCGAAAATAAATCTTACCACCACCCTGTAATCGAAAATGTAGAGTTGGACGAAGTTAAAGATGATCTTAAAAACACTTTACAACATTCAGAAAACACTGCAGAAGAAGTTAATGAAGCCCCTGAATTTATTAAAGAGCAGCATGAAGAGCACCCGAACCGTTTTGGCCACACACCAGAATCGGAAGTAGAAAATATTGCTGCCGAACACCAGGCTGTTGAAGCTACCCAACCTATTGAAAATGAATCTGATAACCTCGTAGATACAACCGAACCAGAAGTAGTCAGTACTGTCGAAGAACCAGCAGCGGTAGAAGTTCCGGAATCGGTAGTAGAGCAGCACGAAGAACATCCAAATCGTTTTGGCCATACACCAGAAGCCGAAGTAGAAAAAATTGCTGAAGAACCTGTAGAAACAACAATTCCTGAACCGGTTTTACCGCAACAAGAATATTCGAGCCGTTTTTCATTAAGGCCAGAAACTGATGAACCAAAAACATACATTCATTTAGAAGACGAAGCTAAAGCAGAAGAACCGGTAATTGAAGCTCCTGAATTTATTAAAGAGCAACATGCCGAGCATCCTAACCGTTTTGGCCATGATCCGATTATACACGATCAGGAGCCACCCCAAGGCATGTCTACCTGGTTAAAGGTTACCATCATTATTTTGGTTTTAGTGATTATAGCAGCCATTACTTATTTAGTTAAACCTGAGTTATTTACCGGGCAAAGCACACCTGTAAAAGCAACCCCTGCCCTTGTCGATTCTCCAAAGGTTACCATCGATTCAGCAAAAATAAAACAGGATTCAATCGCCAAAACCGACAGCATCCTGAAAGCTAACCAGGTTCAGAAAAAAGCAGATACGGTCAAAAAAGCCGTTGTTAAAACAACCGAAAAAACAGTAGTTACTCCACCTGTTGAAAAACCAAAAGAAGATAAAATTGTACCAAACACTGGTCCTTCTACGTTTGATGTTATTGCATCCTCATATAAAACAGTTGCAGGTGCTGAGAAATATATTGCCATAATGAAAACCCGCGGACTGAATGCCAAAATAGCGAATATGGCCGGACCTTGGAAAAAAGTGAGCATAGGAAGCTTTAAAACACAAAAAGAAGCCGAAGCACAAAAAGATATTTTACAGAAAAAACTAAAGGGAAAAGGGTTTTACGTACAACAGATTTTTAACAACACACAACCATAATGATAACTTTATTAATTCAGGACACCACACAAGCATTACAAGACACCGCAAATGTGCTTAACCAAGCAGTAACACAACCACAGCCACAATTACGCTTTATCGACCTTCTTTTTAAAGGCGGCTGGGTAATGGTTCCATTGGCTTTTCTTGCTTTTTTAGCCTTGTTTATTTTTGTTGAACGCTATTTAACCATCAAAAAAGCCACCAAGGATGAAGCAAACCTTATGGGACAGATCAGGTCTTACATCCAGTCTGGAAATTTAGATGGCGCCATGTCGTTGTTAAGAAACAACAATTCTCCCCTTTCGCGCATGCTGCAAAAAGGTTTAAAACGCATTGGCCGCCCGATTAAAGATATTGAAGGTGCCATCGAAAATGTAGGTAAACTTGAAGTTTCTAAATTAGAGAAGAACATCAGTATACTGGGTATTGTAGCCGGTATTGCACCGATGCTTGGTTTCGTAGGAACAATTGTGGGGGTAATTACCATCTTCCATCAGGTATCAATTAAGGGTGCTATTGAAATCGGCACCATTTCTGGCGGTTTATATACCAAAATGATTACCTCAGCAACAGGATTAATTATCGGTATTATCGCTTACGTACTGTACCACATTTTAAACATCATGGTTGAAAAAATCATCCTTAAAATGGAAACCGATGCAATTGATTTTATTGATTTACTAGAAGAACCAGGCAAATAATGAATTTACGCAAGAGAACAAAAGGATCGGTAGAAGTACATACTTCAGCGTTGAACGATATTATGTTCTTCCTGATGCTGTTCTTCTTATTGGCCTCAGCTGTGGTAAATCCTACAGTAGTTAAATTACTGTTGCCACAATCATCAAGCGGACAGCAATCAACCGCAAAAAAAGCCGTTACCGTTACCATAGACGAAAACTTAAAATATTTCGTTGAAAAGAAACCGGTTAGCATAGAAGAATTGGAGCCTACATTGGCATCATACCAAAAACTGGCACCAGATATGACCATTCTTTTATATGTATCCCGTAACGTAACTTATCAGGATGGATTTGTGGTAAATGACATTGCCAATAAATTAAAATTAAAACTAGTTGTAGCCGTTGAGCCTAAAAAATAATGAACTACAAAACACAAAACGTACCTAACGAGGAAAATAATTATCCTAAAGCCATTGCTATAGCAAGCGGTATTATGGGCTTTTTGTTGTTGATCAGTTTTTTCATTGTGATTGGTTCATTCCAGCCACCTGAAGAAGTGGGTATGGGCGGTATGGTGGTAAATTACGGAACTTCGGCAGAAGGTATGGGCGATGATTATACCAGTATTGAAGAACCATCAGCAGATCCGAATGCCAACGGTAAACCTCCTGAAAAAGTAACGCCTGAAGAAAAGGTTACCCCAACCACCTCTACCGAAAGTAGCGATAAGGAAGTGCAGACACAAAATACAGAGGATGCCATTGCGGTAAATACCAAACCTACAAAACCGACTAAGGCAGCACCAACTCCTGTAACGGAAGATAAGCCTGCTAAACCGGTGATCAACCAAAATGCGCTTTACAAAGGCAAAAAAAATACCGGCCAGGGCCAGGGTGATGGAACTGGAAACACACCTGGTAACCAGGGCGATAAAGATGGCGATCCATTAGCTTCCAATTATGGAGAAGGTGGTTCAGGAAATGGTAATGTACAATTATCACTGGCCAGCAGAAAGTTTATCGATATCCCAAGAATTCAGGACGATGGACAAAGTGCAGGTAAAATTGCCGTTCAGATCCGTGTAGATAAAAATGGAAAAGTTGTTCAGGCCCGTGCAGGTGCAAAAGGTACCACTTTATCTGATTTAGCCCTTTGGAGAAAATGCGAACAGGCCGTGTTAGGTTCGAGTTTAAACAAACTTGAATCTGCTCCCGATGTACAAACCGGGATCGTGATGTTCAACTTTAAAGTGAAGTAAAATTTTAAGATATTATATAAAAAAGGTCTGTGAGAACACAGACCTTTTTTTGTTAAGTGCTGTCGGATATTACTATCCGACAGAAGATTGTTCACAAGCTTGATTGGATTTTTCAACAATTAATTATGCATCTATAACAATCTAACCACAAGTCCATGCCGTGGTCTGTGTCCTTACAGAACACCACCTAGACTTCTATTTCCGTAGTCTGAGGCTCAAAGACTAATAAATTTAAATATTACCGGATTAGTGTAACAGATCCCTTTTTAATTATTTTCTTATTTTCTTGTGTAGTAAAGGATGCGATCCAAAAGTAAACTCCAACAGGAACAGGCTGTCCTTTATAATCACCATTCCATGCATCGTAGAGTTTATTCGAAGAAAAGATAAGTATTCCTCTCCTGTCGAAAATCTGCATCTGGAAATTAAAAGCCCTGCTTCCCTCTTTTGCTTTGAAGCTATCATTTACATTATCGGAATTAGGACTAAAAGCCGTTGGGAATGAAATATCATTACAGGCTTCTGTCTCTAAGGAAACATTCAACTCATCTACTATACAGCCATTGAGTTTTAGGATCGAAAAGGCATAATTCCCTTCATATAATCCTGAAAAAATGTAATTACCCGGATAAACGATACCATTATACCTGATGTTATAATCAGCCGAACGGGTACCAATTGAAAATGAGATCTCACCGGTTAAATCACAAACAGGATTTTTTGCATTAATAATAGTATTGGGTTTTGTTAAAGAATAATCTGGAACTACAACAGTTCTGTATGCTGCAGGAGCACCACCCGATGCCTTAACCTCAATGGTATAAGTACCTGGATTAAGCATATTGAACACACCAGTGCTATTGGATACCGAATTATTAAGGATAAACGTATACGTTTCTGGAATTGGCGGACAATCAATTTTGATAAATCCTTTACCCAAAACATTACATTCTTGCAAGGTTTCGATATTATCGATCACAATTGGACAGGGTTCATAAACCAATTTTTGACTTAATTCATCAACTATACAGCCATTCAGCTTTAAAATGGTGAAATTATAATCTCCTTCAATTAAACCTGTAAAAACGTGGTTACCCGGATAAACTATCCCTTTATATTTCACATTATAATCAGTAGAATTGGTGCCTATAGAAAACGATATTTCTCCCTTAAGATCGCATGCAGGGTTTTTAGCATTAATTTTGGTAACAGGTTTGGTTAATGAATAATCTGGCACTACAACGATTCTGTTAACCGGGGCTGCACCACCTGATGCCTTAACCTCAATGGTATAGCTACCTGGATCAAGCATATTAAAAATGCCTGTGCTATTCGATACCGAATTATTAAGGGTAAACGTATAAGTTTCTGGAATTGGCGGACAATTAATTTTTATGAATCCTTTACCCAAAACATTACATTCTTGTAGGGTTTCGATATTAGTGATTACAATTGGGCAAGGTTCATAAATCAATTCTACAACAAACTCATCAATCAGACATCCCTCTTTACTCAACACAACAAAATGATAATTACCTACTTCCAGGTTAGTGAATTTATAATCGTATGGCAAAATATCATTTCTGAGTTTGATTTTATAATTAGCACTACCTGTGAAAGAATTAAATTGAATAGTACCCTTATTGGCGCAGGCTGGATTAATTTTGGCAAAAGAGAAGTTTGGTTGTAACTGTTTATAATCTGGTACAATTACAGTAGTTTCAAACACATCTTCATCCGAACTAATTTTAAGTGTGTAAGAGCCAGCAGTTAAATTTTTGAATAGCCCGGTTGAATTGTTAGTCGTATTATTTAGTGTATAGGTATAAGCTGCGCTGTGTGGTTTTGTTAAAACATTGATAACGCCCTGATGAAAAGCATCGCACTGTTGCACCACATCAACCTTATCAAATTGGATTTTACATTTATCCCGTCCAACAACAATATCCTTCTCATCCACTTTACAACCATACTTATTTACGATTTCAAAGTGATTGGATTTTCCACTTAACAAAATAGAGAAGGTACTGTTTAGCGGATATAACTTTCCATCATACTTGATCTGATAGCTACTGTTCTGTTCGGGAGTGCTAAAAGTAATCTCGCCCAAAGTTTCACAAAGCTGATTTTTGATCTGCCAATTATAAACAGGTTTTATTAAATTAACCTCCGGAACATCAACAGTTGTGGTATATGAATCAGATGCAGAAGTGATAGAAAGTGTATACTGCCCTTTAGATAAGCCAGCAAACTTGCCCGTTGAATTAGTAACTCCGTTTAAAGTATAGGTAAAATCTTCAATATGTGGGGCTGTTATTACATCTACATTTGCCGTATTTCCAGAATTGCAATCTTGATTTATATCTACCCGTTCGAACTCTATCCCTATAATACTACCGTCTTCTACCATACTGGCGGCATCCAGAATATTGTAAGGAAGCGTTCCTACCACACTAACCATTTTTTGGTTTTCTATATCAAATTCGATAATATTAGTCTGGGCGCCTGAATTTGCCAATCCATAAACCGTATTTTTTCTGACTCCGGTTGAAACACTAACAATACCAAAAAGAGATATATTTGGAGGCAGCGGAATATGAAGGATACTTTTGTTAGGTTCTTTAATATTAATCTTCACTATGCCCTGGTATGCCGCCATGTAAAGTTCTTTTTTATAAAAACAGACATCACCACTAGCAGAGTAATTGAGTAAACCTAAAGCCTCTGATTTCCCTGTATTAATATCAGTACTGAATAAGTAACTAGAGCAATAATATAACTTATTATCAGCCCCAAGTGTCAGCGAATTTGAACCAGACATACCTGAAAATAGGCTCCTACAGTTTTCGATGCTATTTTCCTTTACGTCTGCAACATAGATTTGAGAACCGTTTAGCCAAAATAAATTGTTTTTATTCATGGCGATCGAAAAATACTGATCCCGAGCTGAACAATCTGCAATTTTAGTAGATTTTACCCCTTCGGATGTAATATCTACTTTATAAATATCACTTCCACCTTTATTATAGTTATAAGAACTAACATAAAAAGTTTGTGCAGCAAGATTAAAACAACAAGCCAGGAGCAGTAAAAGAAATAGACTAATTTTATTAATCACTATAATTGAGATCGTTAAATAATCGCCAAATATAGCAACATAGAATAAATCAGCACAAAATAATTTATACTAAAGGGTTACTTGTATCAGTCTTAACAACCTGTGACTAACCACTAATAGTTTAAATCTCAAACTTGCGAAGTCAATCTCGTGGCTCATTTGAACTTCAAACGCCAATCACCTATATTTGACACCTATTATGAACTACCAACAAACGCTTGATTTTTTATACAGTAAACTCCCGATGTTTACCCGAGTTGGCGCCTCTGCTTTTAAAAAAGATTTAACCAATACCATCATTCTTTGCGAGGCTTTGGATAATCCACAAAATAAATTTAAAAGCATCCATGTTGCCGGTACAAATGGGAAAGGATCGACCTCGCACATGTTGGCTTCGGTATTACAGGCACAGGGTTATAAAACCGGATTGTACACTTCTCCGCACTTAAAAGATTTCCGTGAGCGCATCCGGATCAACGGAAAAATGATCAGTAAAACCGAAGTAGTATCGTTCGTAAAAGAACAGCAAAAACTCATCGAAAAAACCGAACCTTCGTTTTTTGAAGTAACTGTTGCGCTCGCATTCGATCATTTTGCCAAACATCAGGTAGATGTAGCTGTAATCGAAGTAGGTTTAGGTGGGCGGTTAGATTCAACAAATATCATCACACCACAAATTTCGGTCATCACCAACATCAGCCTCGATCATATGAATATGCTGGGTAATACACTTACCGAAATTGCTGGTGAAAAAGCAGGAATTATCAAAAAAAATATCCCGGTGGTCATAGGCGAAACGCAGGAAGAATCGGCACCGGTTTTCATTAAAAAAGCCAAAGCTGAGCACGCACCTATTGTTTTTGCTGATCAAGTATTAATTGCACAGGATTTTAAAATAAAAAACAATAAACTTTCCCTTTCCGTTTATCATGAGGATAAAATCAAATACAAGGATCTTCAAAGCGATCTTACGGGCGTTTATCAATATAAAAACATATTGACTGTTCTCGAAACTTTAGCGGTACTAAACGACAAAACAGCAATTAAAACCGATCAGGAAAGTGTTTATAAAGGCATCAGTCAGGTTAAAAAACAAACTGGTTTACAAGGACGTTG
The DNA here is from genome assembly GCF_000633455.1 of Pedobacter jeongneungensis. Lineage (GTDB taxonomy): Bacteria > Bacteroidota > Bacteroidia > Sphingobacteriales > Sphingobacteriaceae > Pedobacter > Pedobacter jeongneungensis_A. The sequence goes on along the minus strand of NZ_AYMG01000018.1, from coordinate 9,012 downwards.
GCAAACTTTGAGCAGAAATCCTTTGGTGATCTGTGACACCGGGCATAACGAAGCCGGAATTACCGAAGTAATCAAAAACATTGCACAAACCCCTTATCAGCAGTTACATATTGTTTTCGGTATGGTAAACGATAAGGATATTTCAAAAGTTTTATCCCTAATGCCAAAAAATGCCACTTATTATTTCTGTAAACCTGATTTAGAACGTGGTTTAGCCGCTGATGCACTGAAAGAACAGGCAGCCGCTTATCATTTAAACGGAAATAGTTATGCATCAGTTGCCGATGCAAAAACAAATGCTATTCAATCGGCAGGTATTAAAGACCTGGTTTTTATTGGTGGAAGCACATTTGTAGTGGCCGAAGCGATATAAAATCTTTACATAAACTTCAAAATATCTTCACTTAAAAGTTATTAATTTAGCCCTTTAACTAAAACACAATGAAGAAAATCTCCTGTTTAATCTTTTCTATTTCTATTTTTTCGCTTTCTCTCTCCTCAGCTCAGACTAAAAAAACTATTCAAGCACAGCCTAAAGCATTTCCTGCCGAAGTAGCACGTCCTAAACTGGTGGTTGGCCTGGTAGTTGATCAAATGCGTTGGGATTATTTATACCGTTATTATAACCGCTATACCAATGGTGGTTTTAAAAGATTAATCAATGAGGGTTTTTCAGTAGAAAATACATTTATTCCTTACACTCCTACTTATACTGCTTGCGGCCATACCTGCATTTATACAGGTTCTGTTCCGGCAGTTCATGGCATCATCGGTAACGATTGGTACGATCCTGAAACTAAAAAAAATGTATACTGTACAGAAGATTCTTCGGTATCAACCGTTGGCAGTACACCTTCATCCGAAGGCAATATGTCGCCAAAAAATATGTTAACCACTACCATCACTGATGAGTTAAGGTTAGCGACAAATTTTAGAGGCAAGGTAATCGGTATTTCATTAAAAGATAGAGGGTCGATCCTTCCTGCCGGCCACGCTGCAAATGCGGCATATTGGTATCAGGGCAGCACCGGAAACTGGATTACCAGTACTTATTACATGAAAGAAGTACCCACCTGGATTGCCGATTACAACAAACTAAAATTAGCAAACAAGTTTTACGCAAAAAACTGGGAAACCCTATATCCGATCAATACCTATATAAACAGTACAGCTGATGAGAAAGCTTACGAAGGCAAATTGAGTACATTCCCACACCAATTAACACAAAACGTTGATAAAAATTTCGATGCCATCAGAAGTACACCTTATGGCAATACCATCACTTTAGACCTTGCTAAATTGGCCATCCTTTCAGAAGATTTAGGTCAGGATAACATTACCGATTTCTTAGCAGTAAGTTGCTCATCTACCGATTATGTTGGTCACGCATATGGTCCGAATTCGATTGAGGCAGAAGATACTTATTTACGTTTAGATAAAGATTTCGAAGAGTTTTTCAACTACCTGGATAAAAAAGTAGGTAAAGGAAATTACACGGTATTTTTAACTGCCGATCATGGTGCTGCACATGTACCAGGTTTTATGCAGGAAAACAAATTACCTTCAGGTGTAGTAAGCGACCGCGATATTGCAAATAAATTAAATACCTACTTAAATGATAAATTTAAGGTGAACAACGTGGTTTTAAAATCACAAAACAATCAGATCATTTTTGATCATGATAAAACCGACAAAGGTGATGTAAGTTTCGATGTCATTAAATCAGCTTCTGTTGAATTCTTAAAAAGATTAGATGGTTTCCAAAATGCCGTTGATATCGCCAGAATATCTCAATCTACCCTTCAGGAGATCCAGAAAAAGATGATTACCAATGGTTATAATGCCCGTAGAAGCGGCGATATCTATTATGTTTTACAACCCAATTGGTTTAATGGTGGTAGCACCGGTACCACACATGGGAACTGGAACCCATACGATTCGCACATTCCGTTGGTTTTTATGGGCTGGGGAATTAAACCTGGTGCATCAAATAAAACACATTACATGACCGACATTGCGCCTACACTGGCTGCGTTGCTCCATATACAAATGCCAAATGGTAACGTTGGAGAACCGATCACCGAAATCACCAATAAATAATTTAAGAAAACTATGCCTACCAGCATAGTTTTTTTGTTTATATAACTAGCTACTAAGATGATCTCAGGTAACTTAGGTGGTGACCAAAAACGGAGACAATTAATTATTCTGAACCACCTTAGTCGCCTTAGCACACCTAAAGATTCTATATAGTGATTTCGTATTGCGGTTTATATAGCCTCAAATGTCTGATATGGTAAAAAATTTAAACTATATTTTTTATTTTAGATCATGTCAACATACACCGCCACCAAACTTACCCCAATGCTCGAATCGCATGATATGCAGGCAACCCTGACCTTTTATACCGAAATATTAAACTTCACCTGCGATGCAAAATTCGACGATCTCAGCTGGTTTACCCTCCGCAAAGACGATATAGAAATCATGTTCTGTATCCCTAATGAACACCGTAACATCCCTAAACCGATCATGAGCGGTTCTCTTTATATCAAAACAAATGAAGTCTCATCGCTCTGGGAAAGTTTAAAAGATCAATGCGAAATTTGTTACCCACTCGAAGATTTCGACTATGGAATGAGGGAGTTCGCCATTTACGATAATAACGGCTATTTACTGCAATTTGGGCAGGATTTATAACTGAACCAAAAGCCATAACGGTATAGGGTATTCGTGCATTAAGCAGCATATTTTAGTACATTTGCATACCAAATATATTTGGAAACAAGGATTGGTGATCTGAGCATACCGGTCCTTTAAATCCCATAGTATGCAACAAGTAGAAATCTATAAGCCTAAAAATAAAATCCGTTTCGTAACTGCTGCTTCCCTCTTCGACGGGCACGATGCAACCATCAACATCATGCGCCGTATCCTCCAATCTTCAGGGGCTGAAGTGATTCATCTTGGTCACAACAGATCTGTAGATGAAGTGGTAAACTGTGCCATTCAGGAAGATGTTCAGGGTATTGCCATGACTTCTTATCAGGGCGGTCATATCGAATACTTTAAATACATGTACGATCTTTTGCAGGAAAGAGGTTCGGGCCATATTAAAATATTTGCAGGTGGCGGTGGCGTAATCCTGCCTTCAGAAATCGAAGAACTCCAGGCTTACGGAATTTCTAAAATCTATTCTCCTGATGATGGCCGTAAAATGGGCTTGCAGGGTATGATTAACGACATGCTCATACAAACCGATTTCATAACCAAAGCCAACATTACAAACGAGCTAGAAACTATTCCAACCAAAGATATTAAAGCCATTGCAGGAGCCATTACCGTTGCAGAAAATGATCCCGAAGGCGCTCAAAAATTTGTTGACGAATTAAAAAAACTTTCAAAAAATAATACTGCACCTATTTTAGGGATTACCGGAACGGGTGGTGCCGGAAAATCATCTCTGGTGGATGAACTGGTCCGTCGTTTTTTGGTAGAAGTGAAAGATAAAACCCTTGCCATTATCTCTGTTGATCCTTCAAAAAGAAAAACAGGCGGGGCACTATTGGGCGACCGTATCCGGATGAATGCCATCAATAATCCGAGGGTTTACATGCGCTCTTTGGCCACCCGTCAGGCAAACCTTGCTTTATCAAAAAATGTACAGGAAAGTATCGATATCTGCAAAGCCGCAGGTTATGATTTAATCATCGTAGAAACCTCAGGTATTGGCCAGTCTGATACCGAAATTACCGAACATTGCGATGTATCACTTTACGTAATGACCCCAGAATTTGGCGCCGCTACACAATTGGAGAAAATTGATATGTTGGATTTTGCCGATCTTGTGGCCATTAATAAATTCGATAAACGTGGTGCTTTAGATGCCTTGCGTGATGTACGCAAGCAATACAAACGTAACCATAACATTTTCGACGCCAAAGATGATGAAATTCCTGTTTATGGTACCATGGCTTCTCAATTTAACGATCCTGGCATGAATAACCTGTTTGTGGCTTTAATGGAACAGATCAAATTAAAAACCGGAACCGATTTCAAGGCCAAAATGGAATTAACTTCCGATCAATCCGAAAAAATCTACATCATCCCACCCGATCGCATCCGCTATTTGGCAGAAATTGCAGAATCGAGCCAGATGTATAACGAATGGGTAGATAAACAAGCCACCATTGCCCGGAAAATGTATCAGCTTAAAGGTGTAATCGATTTATTAAGCGATAACAATTCCCCTCTTCCAGAGGGGTATCCGCAGGAAGGGGTGTCACAGAGTTTAAATACAACCTACGATTTCTTCGAAGAACAATTGGACGGCGAATGCAAACGTTTACTCCGCCAATGGCCTGAAACCAAAAGGGCTTATAAAGAAGAATTTTTCATTTATAAAGTACGAGATAAAGAAATTAAACAGCCTTTATTTTACGAATCTCTTTCAAAACTGAATATCCCTAAAGTATCTTTACCTAGATATGAAGACTGGGGAGATATTTTAAGGTGGTTGCTAACCGAAAACCTTCCGGGCGAATTCCCTTATGCTGCAGGTGTTTTTCCATTAAAAAGAGAAGGTGAAGATCCAACCAGGATGTTTGCTGGAGAAGGAGGCCCCGAAAGAACCAATAAACGTTTTCACTATGTTTCTTTAGGTCAGCCGGCGCACCGTTTATCTACAGCATTTGATTCAGTTACCCTTTATGGCGAAGATCCGCACATCCGCCCTGATATCTATGGAAAAATTGGCAATTCAGGCGTGAGTATTGCCACCTTAGATGATGCAAAAAAACTGTATTCCGGTTTTGACCTTTGTGCACCATCTACTTCTGTATCGATGACCATTAACGGTCCAGCACCAATGTTGTTGGGTTTTTTCATGAATGCCGCAATCGATCAGCAATGTGAAAAATACATCATTGAAAATGATTTAACCGGAGAAGTTCAGGCCAAAATTGATTCAATCTACAAAACCAAAAAGATACCGCGACCGACATACAATGGTACTTTGCCTGAAGGAAACAGCGGTTTAGGTTTAATGCTTTTGGGCCTTACTGGTGATCAGGTTTTACCAGCAGATGTTTATGCCAATATCAGGGCTAAAGCGATCAGCTCGGTTAGGGGAACTGTTCAGGCTGATATCTTAAAAGAAGATCAGGCACAGAATACCTGTATTTTCTCTACCGAATTTGCCCTGCGGATGATGGGCGATATCCAGAAATATTTTATCGACGAAAAAGTACGGAATTTCTATTCTGTATCCATTTCAGGTTATCACATTGCCGAGGCAGGTGCAAATCCGATTTCGCAACTGGCCTTTACTTTAAGTAACGGTTTTACTTTTGTAGAGTATTACTTAAGCAGGGGCATGCATATTGATGATTTTGCACCTAACTTATCTTTCTTCTTCTCCAATGGTATCGATCCGGAATATGCCGTTATTGGCCGCGTAGCGAGAAGAATCTGGGCCAAAGCCATCAAGAATAAATACAAAGGTAACGATCGTTCACAGAAGCTTAAATACCATATTCAAACGTCTGGCCGTTCTTTACATGCCCAGGAAATCGATTTTAACGATATCCGTACCACTTTGCAGGCCTTGTATGCCATATACGATAACTGTAATTCACTACACACCAACGCTTACGATGAAGCCATTACTACACCTACCGAAGAATCGGTAAGAAGAGCCATGGCGATCCAGTTGATCATCAACAGGGAATTAGGTCTTGCGAAGAATGAAAATCCATTACAAGGCGCTTTCATCATCGAAGAGCTAACCGATCTGGTAGAAGATGCAGTTCTTGCCGAATTTAAACGCATCAACGATCGTGGTGGTGTTTTAGGTGCGATGGAAACCATGTACCAGCGCGGAAAAATCCAGGAAGAAAGTTTGTATTACGAAACGCTTAAACATACAGGCGAATATCCTATTGTGGGTGTAAATACCTTCTTAAATAAAAATGGCTCCCCTACCATTGTTCCAGGTGAAGTAATCCGCGCCACCGAAGATGAAAAACAATATCAGATTTCAGCATTGCAAAAATTTCAGGATCGTAACGCTGATCGTTCGGCAGAATTATTAAAACAACTGCAAAAATCAGCCATTGCAGGTGATAACATCTTTGAACAATTGATGGAAATCTGTAAAGTTTGCTCTTTAGGCCAGATTAGCAAGGCACTTTATGAAGTTGGTGGACAATATAGAAGAAACATGTAAATGAGAGCAATAGTATTATTTTTTATACTCTGTTTTTCTTTTAAAACCTGGGCACAGCAAACGCCACAGTCTTCTTTTATTTTAGTATTGGGTGTTGCCCAGGATGGTGGTTACCCACACATTGGCTGTCAGAAAAACTGCTGTAAAATGGCATGGAAAGATGAAAAGTTAAGAAGAAATGTGGTTTCACTTGCTTTAGTCGATCCTAAAACCAAAAAATGGTGGTTGTTTGAGGCTACGCCAGATATTAAGGTACAACTTCAGGATTTCAGAAAAAGGACAAATGAAGCATATCCATACTTACCAGAAGGTATATTTATTACCCATGCCCACATTGGCCACTACACGGGCTTAATGGAATTTGGTAGGGAAGTAATGTCTACAAGTGGCTTAAAGGTTTATGTACTTCCTAAATTAAGATCATTTCTCGAGCAAAACGGTCCCTGGAGCCAGTTGGTAAAACTCAATAATATTAACCTTATAACATTAAGTGCAAACCAGCCTGTTGATATTTTAAACAATAAAATAACGGCTTTCACTGTTCCTCACCGTGATGAATTCTCAGAAACCGCAGGTTTTAAAATCGAAACACCAACAAAAAAGTATCTCTTTATCCCCGATATCGATAAATGGAGCAAATGGAATAAAAACATTATCGATGAGGTTAAGAATGTAGATATTACCATGTTAGATGCCACCTTTTACAGCAATACCGAGCTCGGCAACAGGCCAATTGCCGAAGTTCCGCATCCATTAGTCACCGAAACAGAAGAATTGTTCAGCAAAGAGGACCGTAACATCAAAAATAAAATCTTCTTAATCCACTTCAACCATACCAACCCCCTACTTTGGGATCCAACTACCCAAAAACAGGTTTTAAAAAATGGTTTTAACTTTGCAAAACAAGGTCAGATTTTTTATTAAATAAATTTACCCTAAGGATGGCTTGAGATTATATTACCAGCACAAACCTTTCATTATAAACCCGATAGCAGTGGATGCCGATTCTTCATCGGCTGGAACGAATAGCGGGACTGCTGCATCCTATAGCATACTGACATTCATTTCCAAAACCTAAAAGCGCTGCAAATTATTCATATTGATTTTATGATAAACTAGCCTTTAATATGAACGAATTACAGCCTACAAAAAAAGCCTCCCGATGTAAAATCGGGAGGCTTTTATATATCTTTTGTATGCTATTATCCGGCAATCCAGCTAAATTTGTAATCAATCGTTGGATTTTTCATACGTTCTGCAACACGTAACAAACGCGAAGGTAAAGCCATAATATAATCACGGGCTTTTTCGCCAGCTTCATTTAAATCACGCATACCTTCAATTTTCCAGTCAACAATTAACTGCTGCATAATTTCAACATAGTCAATTGCCGTGTAAACGCCTAAACGTTGTGCAGCATCAGTAAAGTGACCAAAGGTTTGACCGATCTTTAAACCTACCTCACGTAAAAAATGTGCTGGCATTACAATTTTCTGGCGCATCATATCTTCAAAAGCCAACATCGCTTCATTAGGATCAACCTCAAAAATACGGTTCATAAAATCTTTATATGCCTTTGCATGTCTCGCTTCATCTGATGCAATTACACCACACATTCTTGATAATAATGTATCGCCATCTTTTTTGGCTAAAGAAGCTACCCTTCTGTGCGAAATATTGGTGGCCATCTCCTGAAATGAAGTATAGATAAAGTTACGGTAAGGATCGTGACCAGTTCCAATATCAAAACCATCAGCAATAAGGTATTGTGTAGATATTTCCATTTGGCGCATATCAACACGGCCAGACAGGTATAAATATTTATTTAACAAATCACCATGACGGTTTTCCTCTGCAGTCCAGTGCCTGTTCCACTTCATCCAGCCGCCATCTTCTTTCATGCTTGGGCCTTGTACCATGGCTAACCACGATTCGTATGTTGGTAAAGCCTCTTCTGTAATAGTATCGCCGATTAACACCGCTACTAGGTCGTAAGAAAGATCTTTTGCATTATCCCTTAAAATTCTGATATCTTGATAAAATGTGTCACTAGTAGAATCAGGAAGGAAATCAGACGGTTGCCAGTTAGTATCGATTGGTTTAAGATAGGTGTCCATCATCTCCAGCATATACTTTTCTATATGCACCATTACTTCCCTTCTTTTATCTGCAAAAAAACTCATTATTTTTGTTTATATATTGTTAACAACAAAGATAACCAAATATTGCGGCAAACCTTATGATATTAACATATTTAGCGCTAAATCAGTTTTAAAAGTGATCTAAATTATTCGAATCCGCTTAAATGAGTTTATAGATTGGTAACAATGCGCTAGATCATTAAATTTGATTTTCTTTTGGAGCGCATTGGCAGTACAGGTATTCAGGGTTCTGTCCTGCTGTACGCTTAATCCTTTTGGGGAACCTATCTGTTAAACAGAGATACCATCTTGCCCAAAAGGGATAACGCTGCCATCAGGGCTATCAAACCTGGGGCAGAAGAAAAAAATATGGAAGATGTAAAACTGGATGATGGAATAAACTCTGCGATGATCAGCGGTATCTGCGGGATCAATCCTTCTTAACTTTTTCTTCACTCCTTAATGGTGGGGAATAACGCATAGATCTTTTTACCATTAAGAAATATAAGCTGGGAATTACCTTAGCCCTGGTGGGCTTAACTTCTATCTAGATTTTAATGACTGGAGATACCATGGTCCGTGAATATGCAAAAAAGCTTATAAACAAAGAAAACCCTTTAACAGAGTTGTTAAAGGGTTTCTTAT
>NZ_AYMG01000017.1 GCF_000633455.1 Pedobacter jeongneungensis | reverse complement strand
GTCTGTGTCCCCACAGACCACTAATTTAATTATCTGTTTCAGGCTGTGAGGACACAGGCCGAGGATTTATGTTATCTTACAAATGCCATGGCTACCCCGCCGTCTACATTTAAAACATTTCCAGTTGATTTGTGCAACAAGCCACCTACAAAGGCGAAACAGGCATTGGCAATATCGTCCGGTAATATAATCTGGTTCAACAAAGTACGTTTTGCGTAATAAGCTGGTAGCTCTGCAACGGTAATACCATAAGCTTTTGCGCGGCCTTCTGCCCAGCCACCTGCCCAGATATTGCTATCACTGATTACGGCATCTGGATTAACTACGTTTACACGGATATTATCGGCACCCAGTTCGGCAGCGTTTAACCTGCTTAAATGTAACTGAGCCGCTTTTGCACTGCCATAACCGGCATTATTTGGTCCGCTTACCAGGGCATTCTTACTTACAATATTAATGATATCGCCACCAATATCCTGCTTTTGCATCGTATTTGTTGCAGCCTGGGTAATAAAAAACTGACCTTTTACCAACACATCATATAATAAATCCCAATCCTTTTCGGTATGATCAGCAATGGTTTTAGAGATTGATAAACCTGCATTGTTTACTACAATATCTACCCCGCCAAAAGCCAGGGCGGCCGAATCGAAAGCGGCTTTAATATCTGCTTCGCTGGTTACATTCAATATAGCGGTACTGTAAGAATCTTTACCAAACTGGCCTGCAAACTCTTTACCTGCTTCTTCCAAACGCTCGGCGTTCATGTCGTTTAAAATCACCACACCGCCTTCGGCAACAAATTTCTTGGCAATTGCTTTACCAATACCACCGGCGCTGCCTGTAATGAGGGCAATTTTACCAGTTAATGGTTTTGGTTTCGGCATGCGCTGTAATTTCGCTTCTTCCAACAACCAATATTCGATATTAAAAGCTTCCTGGTGCGGTAATGAAGTATATTCAGAAACCGCTTCAGCGCCTTTCATTACATTAATGGCATTGATGTAGAATTCTGCTGCAACCCTTGCCGTCTGCTTATCTTTAGAGAAAGTAAACATACCGATACCAGGGTACAAGATCACCACTGGATTGGTATCACGGATAGCCGGACTGTTTGGATGTTTACAAGCTTCGTAATAAGCGGTGTACATTGCCCTATAATCTTCAAAGGCAGGCGCTAATGTTTCTTTTAGCGCTTTAACATCTGATAAATCGGCATTACTTTCTAGTGTTAAAACCAGCGGACTGATTTTAGTTCTCAAAAAGTGATCAGGACAGCTCGTTCCCATTGGCGCAAGGCGATCTAAATCGTTAGAATTAATGAATTCTAAAACACGGCTATCATCGGTAAAATGACCGATCATGTGCTGTTTAGAAGAACACAACCCACGTAAAACAGGCGCTATTGCGGCTGCTTGCTTTTTACGCTGATCTGCAGCTGCACTTTCTATTTTCTGTCCGCCAAAAACAGGACCTTTTTTACCATAATTCTGATTCAGGTAATCAGAACAGATTTCAATTACTTCTAAAGTATTGAGGTAACTTTCGTAAGCGGTATTGCCCCAGGTAAACAAACCATGTGAACCCAACATAATACCACGGATGCCCGGATTTTCATCTAAACACTGCTTTAATTGCAATCCCAGTTCGAAACCTGGTTTTTTCCATTCTACCCAGCCAATTGTTCCACCGAATAATTCTTCGGTAATTTTTTTACCGTCTTTAGCCGCTGCGATTGCAATTGCCGCATCTGGATGCAAGTGATCGATATGCGCAAATGGTAAGAAACCATGCAAAGGTGTATCAATTGATGGTGCTTTAGAGCTTAAATCGAAAATGCAGTGGTTAAACAATTCAACCATTTCATCTTCATGCTCTACTCCACGGTAAATATTTTTCAGACTACGTAAACGGTCAACATATAATGCAGCAAGGCCACTTTTCTTTAAAGTGCCTAAATCGCCACCCGAACCTTTTACCCACATTACTTCGGTTTCCAAACCCGTAAGCGGATCTTTTTCCAATACTTTACATGAGGTATTTCCACCCCCATAATTGGTTAAGCGTAAATCTGCACCCAATAAATTAGAGCGATAAATTAAGAGGGCTACTTCATCACCAGCCAGTTTTGCGGCCTCTTCTTCATCCCACAGATAGCTTACGTGCTTATAACTTTTCGTATCGATTGACATTCTTATATTCTATTTAAATTTTTTATTTATTAACCTTTTATTGAATTACCATAACCTACAATGAGTACCGAAATGATGATGGTTAGAATACCCGCCAAAACAGTAAATAAGGTTTTTTTGGATACCCCTTTCCACTCTTTCAACACGAGTCCCCATACATTGGCGATCAAAATGATAAAAGCCATGTGTAAGATCCACGAACTGGCACCGTTGCCCATTTTACTTTCTCCCATACCATAAAAAAAGAACTGCAAAAACCAGGTAGTACCTGCCAGTGCAGAAAAAATATAGTTTTTTAACAATGGCGTTTTTGCATTGGTATAATCGCCAAATGTTTTATTGCGTGCGTTCAGTACCATACACCAGATAAAATTAGTAGTTAAACCACCCCAAAGTACGATGATATAGGTAACGTTATTCTGGAAGAGGAAATTTCCATTTTCTGCAGGATTTGCAGCTTTCCAGATGGCGTTTGCAGCGTCGGCCATAGGTTTTCCGGCTTCGATACCGAAGTTAAAACAGGCACTTAATACGCCTGAAACAATCCCCACAAACAACCCAAGACCGAATTTAAATTCTGTTTTTACCTCCATACCATGTGGGTCGGTAATTCCAGTTTTCATTTCCTTTTCTTTCATCATGCCTGCCTTACCACAGATGATAATCCCAAAAACGCATACCAGAAGCCCCAGTAATACCATGCGGCCCCAATCGGTATGCAAAAACATGCTAAAAGTATCTTTACCTGCCTGAGGAAAAAAATCGAAATAAATGGATGGAAGGATCGATCCCAACACCATACACAGTCCTAAAATGATACTGCTACCCAATGATACACCCAGGTAACGAACACCCAGGCCATAAGTTAAACCACCGATACCCCATAGGATGCCAAAGAAATAGGTGAGCCATAAAATACCACCATTGGTACTGCTGATAATGGCACCAAAATTGGGAACAGTTAAAAAAGCAGCAAGGGGCGGAACGATTAACCAGGAGAATATCCCACCAACAATCCAATAGCTTTCCCAGGCCCAGCCTTTAACTTTTTTGTATGGAATATAGAAACTTCCGGAGGCGAAACCACCGAAGAAATGAAAAATTACACCTAAAATTGCTTGCATGCTCTAATTTAATATTTGGTTGCCCTAAAATAGAATTTGCATCAACTTTAACTGTTATGCACTGTTATGGATGTAGACTTTAACCACAGATGGAAAGGATAAACACAGATATTTTTAATAAAATGCCACGGAGACGCGGATTAGCACGGAGATATTTTGCGTGGTGTTAGATGTTACCATCTGACACTTATCGAATATCAAGCGAATAGAATCGGCGTTGTCAACTTTCTGGCGTATTTGCTATTGAAGTTGACAACGCTTTCTATGGAAAATAATATCACTTCATTTTTTTGTTTGACCACCGAAGGACACGTAAGGTTTACTGATAGATTTAAAATTAAAAGGATCGTCATTGCGAAGCATGAAGCAATCTCAATGCGAAAAAGATTGCTTCGTCGGCTGAAAAAGCCTTCTCGCAATGACGATTTTTCTAAGGAGATTGCTTAATGCGCTTCTGCTATTTCTATGCTTCAGTTCCCAACGACGATATTTTTTGCAAAATATCTTCAATTACATCAGCAGATTTGAGGATTTTATAATGCCCTACCTCTTCGTATTCTTTTGCGTTTATTGCAGGATATTTATCTAAAAATTCTTTTAGAAACGGATATGGAGAAATGTGATCGGCAGGATCGAAAGCCAGGAAATGATCAATATCCGGATTCAGCTGATATAGCTCAGTAAGGTTAAAGTGACTTGCTGAAACGGGGAACTCTTTTGCAAAATTTTCAAAGAAAATATCCTGGTGTTTAGCTCCGATGCTTACCGAGTCTAAGCTCTGCTCAAAATTCTCTTTCAAACGGATCAACGGGGCAATGCTGATGAGCAGATTGGGAGTTATTCCCAGTTCTTGCAGCGCAATTACATTGGCCATGCCGCCCAGCGAATGCCCGATTAATACATCTGGCTGTGCATAATTTAAAGCAATAGATTTTACCGAATCGGCATACAACATCAGGTTAGAAAACTCAGAGATTGAGCTTCCATTACCAGGTGCATCAAAAGCAATGATCTCCAGATCTTCTATTTTACGCAGTTCAACAATCAGTTCGTAAAAGTCTAAAGCTTTTGACGCCCATCCATGCGTAAGCAGTACTTTTCGCTTTCCATTGCCCCAACTGAAGCAATTAATGCTTAATTCGGCATTGGTAAAATAAGTATCAAAAACTTTAAGGCTAAACTGTTTGGATTCGGCAATAAGCTGTTCCTGATGCAGGCGCAAAGGCATTTTGGGCGAGTAAAAAATAAACTCACGCATTAAAGCTGCATCAGGATTTGCCTGTGTTAATTTCAGCTCGTTTGCAATCTGTTTTAATCTTTTCAATTCGAGCTTATTTATGGGTTAAACTAAATGCGATTTTAAATCGGCCGGAGAATAATTGATTGATTTTAACGTCTTGTCGTCAGATTTTCTGAATACCAAAAATAATCCATCAATTTCTTTGTAATAAGATTCGGTCTGATCTTTATCTAAATAAAACTGGATCGTTTGTTCAGCCTCTTCTACTGTTTTGCAGGCTTTACTCATGTTAGAGCGGTGAACTTCATCAAATAAGGTCTTAAATTTTCCGCCCAGGCCAAATTCGTGGATGGCACCGGCCAAGACATATTGTAGATCGCAAAGGGCATCGGCCACTTCTACCAGATCATCATTTTCTACTGCTTCCTGTAATTCTTTCAATTCTTCAGCCAAAAGCGAGATGCGCAGATTAGCCCTTTGTTTTGAAGGAATAACCGGATTTTCGAGTATAGGATGTTTAAAGGTAGTGTGAAATTCTGCAACCTGATTTAGCGAATTGGTTTCTTGTACGGCCATTTTTTGATTTTAATCTTTAAGCAACAAACTTAAAAAAATCGATAGAAATATTGGGGAGAATTTATTCACAAGGTTGGTTAATCGTTAGTTGGGTTAATCGGTTAACTGTTGAAACTGGTTAACTGAAGATGAATCCCAGCAATTTAACAATTCAACAATTTTTAATTATTCCTCAATTAACCAGTTAACCAACTCTAAACAATTAACCATTCTTTTTCCCTTCCCTTACCACTTTAAAAAACTCTTCTTTATACGTTTCACCGATTGGAATGGCCTGATCATTGATAAAAACGGTATTTCCATCGATCATTTTAATTTTTTCCAGCGAGATGATGTATGACTTATGGATGCGGTAAAAAGGCGGTTGTGGCAATTCGGTTTCCAGCTCACGTAACGATTGGTAGGTAATGATCCGCTGTGTAGCGGTATATACCGAAACGTAATTTTTCAATCCTTCAACATAGAGGATTTCTTCGTAATTAACCTTGATAAATTTATTCTTGGTATCGCCTTTAATGAAAATGAAGTCATTGCCCTGGGCGGGCTTTTGCAAAATAACTTCCTGCTGAACAGGGGTTACAGGCGATAAAATCTGCTGGGCCTTGGTGGCGGCTTTGTAAAAACGCTCGTAAGAAATTGGTTTAAGGAGATAATCTACCACATCGAGATCAAAACCTTCTAAAGCATATTCGGGATAGGCTGTGGTGAGGATCACTTTACATTTACCCCCACAGATTTTTAAAAACTGGATCCCTGTTAGCTCGGGCATCTGAATATCCAGAAACACCAGATCTACCTTACCTTCCTGCACCAGATTAAGCGCTTCAAAAGCATTGGTTGTGGTGCCCACTAATTCTAAAAAAGGGGTTTTATTGATAAAGGCAGCAATAATATCTGAAGCATAAGATTCATCATCAACAGCAAGGCAACGGATCATAGTAGGCGTTTAGGGGTAAATAGTTTATTAAATATAATTGTCAGTCTGAGCTTGTCGAAGACTTCTCATTCATCGAAAATAAAAATATTTGCCCTTCGACAGGCTCAGGATGACAATATTTTTGCTTTCTCCTTAATAATACAAATTATCCATTAGAGATTTAAAATCAAAGTGCTTTTATAGGTATTGCCATTGTTAGAAATCAATAGTTCATGCCTGTCAGGATAAATCAGATCTAACCTCCGATGAATATTTATCATCCCAATACCACTCGAATGGTCTTTCTGTGCATGGCTGATCTTGTTGCTCACTTCAAAACTTAAACGTTTATGCTGTACTTTTAGTTTAATGCGAACGGGTTGTGCTTCATCATTTACCACGCCATGTTTAAAGGCATTTTCAACAAAAGGAATCAATATAAGTGAGGCTATTTTTTGATCACTGATGCCTTCGGTTACAAAGTCGACATAAAATTTTGGCTCGAAACGCATTTTAAATAGCTCAACGTAACTTTCCAGGTATTCTACTTCTTTATCTAAACTCACTTTACCATCCGGACTATCGTTCAAAGTATAACGCATCAGATCAGACAAGCGTAAAACGGCATTGGCCAGTTTATCCGAAACAGGAATGGCCAGAGAATATACATAATTTAAGGTATTATATAAAAAATGTGGGTTGATTTGCGATTTCAAAAACGACAGCTCTGCTTTTACTACTTCTTCTTTAAGTTTCCGGTTTACCTGCTCCGATTTAAAACTCTGCTCAATCCCATAAACAGCAGCCGGCGCCACAATAAAGGCAATGCTCCAATAAATATTATCTGAAATGTAAGCCCAGGTAGTTACACCATCATCATAATTATGAAAACCAAACCATTTTAAATAAAGCACTTCCTCTATTAAATACCTCAGTGCAATAAATACGGCTATGGTAAATAAGATACCCCCGATTAACTGTGGTATTTTATGCTTTTTTAAAAATCTCGGATATACCCATAAATAACAGATGTAGAATTCTATCAATTGTATAAAATTCATAGAGATACTAAAAGCAGCTTTAGTAAATGTTGTGCCATCAATTAAATAGCCACCATAAAAATAGCCCAATACGAGTACCCAGCAAAGAATATGGATGGAAATGGTTTTTATTGTTTTCATGCCCTAAAACTATACAAAGCTTTTTTAATGGCCTATTTTCTTATGCCAAACCTGCAAATAATTATCCCAACCTATCTTTTTTAAGGATTAACGCCATTTATAACCAAAAAATGCATTGGGATAATATTTTAAGGGGTTGGGATTATATAATTTTTAGGCTGAGGCAGGCTTTTCATCTTTGAAACATCAATTAAAACAAACATAAGATGAACCGCTTAATAAAACCTACCATTTTTTTCCTCTTCCTTTTCGGTATTAAAACAGTTTTTGCTCAAAACACCAAAATATCAGGAACAGTTACCGATAAAAGCAATAAAGCACTAGATTATGCTTCTGTAGCCCTGATCCACCTGCCCGATTCTGCTTCGGTTGCGCTACAGGCTACTAACCAACAGGGACTTTACGAATTTAGCCAGGTAAAACCAGGCCAATATTTAATTAAAGCGCTGATGATGGGTTATGATAAAAGCCAATCTGCACCTTTCGAAGTAAAAGATATGGCGGTTAAAGTACCTGCAATTGTGTTAACTGATCGCTCACAAAACCTTAAGGAGGTAAATATTATATCTAAAATGCCGGTTATTGATCAAAAAGCCGACCGTGTGGTGGTCAATGTAGAGCAAATGAATACGGCAGGCGATAATGCACTGGAAGTGATCAGCAGGTCGCCGGGTGTAAAACTGGATAAGGATGATAACATCGTACTTAAAGGTAAAAAAGGCATTAATGTAATGATTGATGGTAAATTGAGTTACATGACGGGTATGGAATTAACCACTTACTTAAAATCGTTACCAGGATCGGTATTAAGCAAAATAGAACTGATTTCTAACCCACCTTCTTCATTTGATGCAGCTGGAACGGCCGGGATCATCAATATTAAACTGAAAAGGAACAAAATGCAGGGCTTTAATGGCAATATGAACCTTGGCGGAGGCTATGGCCGTTATGAGAAAGCTTTTGGTGGCACCAACCTTAATTACAATATTGGTAAAGTGAGTACTTATCTGCGCTTAAATGCAGGTCATTATAACTCTTACAACAGGCTAACACTAAACCGAACCATCGGGGAAGAACAATATAACCAGCTTAATTTTTGGCATCCGATTACCAATAGCTTAAATTATTCTACAGGTGCAGATTATTTTATTGATGATAAAAATACCCTGGGCATTATGGTAAAGGGTTATACCGCTCCTGAAGAAACCAAGGTAAATAGCAACTCGGTAAACTATAATGCTGCCGGGGCAAAAATGGGTGGAACGAGTATGTACAATCCGCAGAGCAATACCGAAAAAAATCACGCTATTAATTTAAATTACCGTTTAAAAACCGATACATTGGGAGGCGAGCTAGGATTTGATGCCGATTATGTGCGTTACGACAATAGCAGAAACGAAACTTTTACCAATAATTACCTTGATGCCAACGACCAGCTTATTGGTACTCCGATCGATCTTCGCAATAATGGGATGGGTAAAGTATCCATTTATTCAATCAAGGCCGATTATACCCTGAACTTTAATAAAACACTAAAAATGGAAACCGGTTGGAAAAGCAGCTGGGTAAAATCGGAAAGTGATGTACGTTTCGATTCGCTGAAAACCGCCGGCTGGATCACCGATCCAAGAAGGACGAACTTATTTTTATACAACGAAAACATTAATGCAGGTTATCTTTCATTAGATCAAAGCTTTAAAAATTTGCAGATCAAAGCAGGCTTACGTGCGGAGCAGACTTTGGGAAATGGCAGTTCATCGGGAACGAATACGCTGATCGACAGAAAATACTGGAAGCTTTTTCCAACACTTTTTATTTCTTTAAAACTCGATTCGAACAACCTGATTACGGCTGCCTACCGCAAAAGCATTAACCGCCCATCGTACAGTAGTTTAAATCCATTTACTTTTTATAGCGATCCTTATACTGCCTTACAGGGGAACCCGTTTTTACAGCCCTCCTACGCCAACAGCTTTGAATTTAACTACTCGATTAAAAATTTCAGGGTATTAACGTTGAGCTATTCAGTTAATAATGGATCGATATGGGAAGTGGTTTATCAAAACGATGCGACTAAAGAAAGCATCTCGCGACCAGAAAACCTGAGCCGCACCACCAACTTTTACATGGCAACCGGAAGT
This sequence comes from Pedobacter jeongneungensis, assembly GCF_000633455.1. GTDB lineage: Bacteria > Bacteroidota > Bacteroidia > Sphingobacteriales > Sphingobacteriaceae > Pedobacter > Pedobacter jeongneungensis_A. The sequence continues at coordinate 279,639 of NZ_AYMG01000017.1, read as the reverse complement.
CCTTTTGATGTAACCAAATGGTGGAATAACAGTACTGAAGTTTCAGCAGGATTTAACCGCACCGAATCGGCTGTACAGGGAAATGGTTATAATGCCTTCTCGTGGAACTGGTCTATAATGACTGATAACACCATTACTTTGCCTAAAAACTATAGTTTATCAGCCTATGCTTATTACGATTCTCCTTCAGTTTCAGGTCTGTTCCGCAGTTTAGGAAGTTATCAGCTTAATATCGGCGCGAAGAAAACCTTCTGGAATAAGAATGCCACATTGGCCTTAAAAGTTAACGATGTATTTAACACCAGTGCATTTAGGGCAAACCTGGAGTATAACAACATTAAAACCTATTGGAAAAACGAATGGGAAAGCCGGAGGGTAAACCTGAGTTTCACTTATAAATTCGGGAACATGAAAATTAAAACTGCCCGCAGCAGAAGAACAGGAACAAGTGATGAAGAGAACAGGGTTGGGAAGAATTAGAATGAGATAAGTTTGGTAATGGCGTCATTCCCGCGCAGGCGGGAATCTTAAAGCGTTTTGCATTAAGATTCCCAATCGGGTTGGGAATGACGACCGCTCCAAATATCCTAAAGCTTAATTTTCACAAAATACAAGCGGTTTCGATCTACCGAATTGGTTAAAGGCAAAATTTTCTGGGCAAAACCACTTGCGCCATTATCTACTACACCAAAATCATCATCGTTAGATATCACCAAAATATTACCTGGCAACAAGGCTAAACCTTCTGCTTTATCGTGCGGATAAACAGATGGAAGATCTTTTAAAAGGTCTAAAACAACCGTTTTGCTTACCGGTGTAATGCCTGCTCCGCTTAAGCCTGCTGCATTGTTCAATTCTTCAACCGTTTTACCACCATAAAGTTTACCCGTTGCGCCGTTATTGGCATCAGAAATATCGGTAGCGCCGCTGATGTCGATTTTAAAAACTTTTTTAAATGTAGCAGGATTGCTTGCTGCACCGCCATATAAACCATCACGCTCAATGGTTAAAAAGGTAGTACTATTTACGGCAACAATATCACTCACACCTGTAAGGCTTACATTATCCATTAAATAGGCATATTGTTTGGTTGCACCTGTAGCAATATCAAAAGTTAGGATTCTTAATACAACCGAATTGGTTACTGCACTTTTTGAAGGATTGTACATCGGCGATTGCATCATGCCCACCAAAGTTTTTCCATCTGGCGTAATGGCTAAGCCTTCCATCCCACGGTTTGCTCTTCTGTTTGCAAATACCGCCGGGATTTTACGTCCGCCGGTTCCCGTTCCAAATGGGTTAATCCGTTCTATAGTTTTTCCTGTTGCATCAACGTGTACAATGTGTGGTCCATATTCATCGCTGATCCAGAACGATCCGTCAGCAGCCCTTACCAAACCTTCTGAGTCGATGCCATCAGCACTTGGCGTAATTACCTGCCCGTTTAAATCGTAGGCAATTTCTCCAGAAGCACCCATTCCCGCAGGATTAGGTAATCCGTTTAATTTACCACCTGAGGCATTTTTTAGTTCTATCGTTTGCTCAAGTACCAATTTGCCATCTTTTAACCTGAATTTTCCAATCTGCGGATCAAAATCCGGTTTTCCGATGATGATGGAATTGACCAGCTGCCCGGCAACATTCGATCCCCTATCGGTCATCATGTAAAAAACATCCGGCGAATTGGGATCAGCAGCTACAGCCGAACCGAAACCACCGTTATATACTTTTACACCTGCAGTTGTGGTAAAAAGTATCGAAGGATCAGAAACTTCGGCCATTGCAGGGTAAGTAAATTCTGCTGGTGTTTCATCATGGTTCTTTTTGCACGATACCATACCGATAGATGCGGCGGCTATCAGGGTGAGTAGATCTCTTTTCATTTATTCTTTTTTGAACAAAGCAAGGATCTAAATATGAAAGCAATGTTAAGGGAATAACAAGAATAGTTTTCCGCACTAGGTTAGACAATCGTAAAAAGTAATTATTATTTTAATTGCTTTCGACCATTAAGAAGTTAAGGGCATTAAGAGGTTGTTAGTAAATTCAAATGCGGGCGTCATTCCCAACCCGATTGGGAATCTTAATGCCATTACCATGCCTTATTTGCATTAAGATCCCCGTCTGCACGGGGATGACGAATCTTGAAAATTTCCATCATTTAATAATTCACATACTTCTCTTCAAAACTGCCATCCTCATACAAATCGATCAAACCATAACCTGGTGCGGTTTCTCTTCTGTTCCCCTCCCACCATGCACCGGATACGGCACCATTGCAGAGGTAAGTAACGCCGTTATAAACCACTTTATCGCGCATGTGCAAATGGCCGCTTAAACACAGTTTTACGTTGGGGTGCTGGTAAAAAAGGTTAATGATTTTTGCTGTATCGGTATGCATATCGCCACCCAGCATGGTCCACTTGTTTACAATATCATCTTCTATCATCAACAAAGCAGTAAGGATCGGAATGTGCGACATTACCATGATTGGCATCGTTTTACTGGTGCCTTCCAATTCGATTTTTAGCCAGTTTAACTGTTCATCGCCCAATTTACCGATGTACCAGGTATTATCGATATCAAGGTGTGTACTATCCAATACGATAATTTTCCAGCCGTTTTGTACCAAGCTGTAATAAGGTTTAACCAGCTGCAATTTATCCATGGCATATTTTTTACCATAATAAACCTCGCCTTTGCTAGCCTCATTCCACCAGATATCGTGGTTACCCAAACAATAACGCACCGGGATACCACATTCGTTTTTCATGGTTTCCTGCACCAGTTTCCATTGATCGTTTATAGTGCCGATATTCTCTTTGTTCATATCGAAAACGATGTCTCCACCGTTTAAAATCAGGTCTACTTTTGGCGATTGTGCCTGTAAGTGATGCAAACACTTGACAAATCTGGCAGGAGCATTAAATTGATTCTTCAGGTGAACATCAGTAATGTGCGCCACCCTTAAAACAGGATTTTTCTCAGCCGGTAACGAAACTTTTGATAAGGTTGGCAGCAAAAACAGGCCGCCTATATTTTTGAGTGCAGATCTTCTTTCCATCAGGTTTTCTCTAATTGGTTTCAAAATTAGCATTGCAATGTTGCGTTAACATTAAGAAAAAAGCGGCGCTGCATTATACAGGCACCGCTACAGAGATTGTTTGGTTTATTAAATTTATTGAGCTTTTACCGAGCGATAAGCTTTGATGATTTTATGAAAAATCTGGTTATTTTGATAAATGCCGTTGAAATTTTGAGAACCAGGACCATAAGCAAAAACCGGAACCATAATGCCTGTATGATCATTGGTGCTAAATTCGCCCCTTACCATTCCTTTTTCGGCGGCACCATCTAAAAGCGTTAATCCACCTGTTTCGTGATCGGCAGTTACGATCACCAGTGTTTCGCCATCCTGATCAGCAAAACGGAGTGCTTCAGCAATGGTCCGGTCGAAATCGTGTAATTCGGTAACGAGATAAGGCAAATCGTTGGCATGACCTCCATAATCAATCTGTGCACCTTCAGCCATGATAAAGAAACCATGCTTATTTTTAGATAAGACCTGAATGGTATGCAATAACGATTTTTTCAGCATATCGCCACGGCCTTTTATTGCAGGTCGGGTAGCCGAATCGTCCAATAAAACCAGCTGTTTGCCATTATATTGCTTTTCAAAATCAGCTAAACTGTTTGTGATCTGAAAGCCTTTGCTTTTAAGTTCTGACAAAAGGTTGCTGTTCTTATTCTGCTCGAAAGCTTTACGGTTAGAACCGACTAAAACTTCGGCTTTGCTGCTTAACAGATCATTCGCAATTGCTCCGTTGTAAGAGCGGTCGAGCTGATGGGCATAGAATACCGCCGGTGTTGCATCGGTTAGATCGCCTGAACTAATGATGCCACTTTTGATCCCGAAACCGGACAAAGTATCAACCAGATTGGTTTTGTTCTGGTCATCAGGTCCCATTCCGATGTAACGGTTATTGGTTTTATAACCGATTGCCATAGCGCTTCCACCTGCAGCCGAATCGGTATTTCCGGCATCAGCCGCAGCGGTTTCAGAAAAACCAATGTTACGGAACCTCGCCATATTCAGGTCGCCGTGGTTGGCAATCAGTCCGGCGTGGATTGCGGCCAGTCCCATTCCATCACCAATTAGCAGAATAACGTTTTTAGGTGCTTTATTTTGTCCGTCTGATTTATATGTCGGGGTATAGGGCGTGTAAGGTTTTGGATTAGTATAACTGAGTTTATCCTGATGAAGATAAAAATCCTTCAGTTTGGTCGGTTTATCAGTATTGATCCAGTCTGCACCAAGCCTTTCGAGCACAATCCAGGTGTTTGGACTATCCTGTGTAGCCCAGAACCTGAAAGGTTTTCCTTTTTGGTGAGCATTATTGATCGCAGTCCTCATTTTCACCTCGTCGGTTTTGGTTGGGTTTCCCTTTCCATTCCATACGGTATGGTTTTTCAAATCATCACTGATCATCGCCACCCGTGTTAATTGTGTATCAGTATAAGTGGTTGTCGGCCTGCCATCGAAAGATAATTGCTCATCGTAATTTTTAAAATCGGCAGGAACAGGCATATCGCCACTAATCACTACTTTTATGGCATTGGCATTCTTTTTTGCATCGAAAACCTCGGCATAAGTTTCGAGTTCTTTTAGCAATACTGGTAACACATGCTTGTAATCTTCTTTTACATCAACCACCAATTGCAGTTTTAAAGCTGCATTTCTATAAGGATGGTTTCCTTTTGCTTTAAAAAACTGCGCAAGCGGATCGAGGTATATTTTTTTAAGTGTAAAACCCGACCTGATTTCTGAAGCCTCATGCGCTACATATAATTCGCCATCCTTTAAAAATACATCGGCCTCAATGGATCCCATTTCTGCATAATAGGCCGTTAAAAGCGGAATCTCCTGCTTATAATCGTTATGACTGTGCCCACGGTTTGCACTCAGCTTAACCTGGGCAGATGCACTTTGCAGCCCCATCACAAAGGCCAGCGCTGCAAAGTTTATCCCTATTTTTTTTACCATCCTGGATTTTGTTTAATTACGCCCGCACTGTTATCGATTTCTCTTTGTGGCACTGCCCAAACATCATGCACCTGTGGATTGAAAGTTCTTGCCGGCCAGATCACGCTTCCATCAAAATCGTGCAATGGTTTGGCATAAGTGGCTTGTGCATCGCCCCATCTTACCAGATCGCGGTGACGGTCAGCCCACTCGCCTGCCAGTTCATTGCGGCGTTCGCGTTTAAGGTCGTCAATGGTCATCCCCGATTTAGTACCCAGGCCTGCACGTACCCTGATTTTATTCAGTTCGGTATCGCCGGCACCTGCACCGCTTAAATTAATGGCTGCTTCTGCTTTAATTAACAATACTTCTGCATAACGCATTAAAGGCACGTTCAAATCAGTTGTTCCATTATCACCGTTAGGGTTAACGTGAGCTGGAATAGGATTGGCATAAGAAAAAGGCTCCATGTATTTTTTAAACTGGTAGTTTGAAGTTGCCCCTGCATCTTTGGTAAAGCTGCGCTCCGCACCAAAGAACATAAATTTATCGCCAGGTTTTAAAATAGTAGCTTCCCTGCGTTGATCGCCTGCTTCGTAAGAATCATAAAGTTCTTTAGTTGGCAGGTAATAACCCCATCCGTTGTAAATACCCCATGCTTTGTTGGTTAACATTACGCCAGGAAGTTTACTTCCCCAGCCGGTACCGCCGCCACTTGGCGTACAAACTACCGACCAAATATACTCTTTAGACCAGTTATTTGAAGCTTTAAAAACATCAGCAAAGCCAGTATTAACCAAATCATGCTGACCAGAACTGATTACCATATCGGCATATTTTGCAGCGTTGGCATAATCTTTTTTGTACAGGTACACTTTAGATAAATAAGCCCAGGCCGCAGTTTTATGTGCTTTACCATAATCTGCAGCTTTCATCGCCGAAAACAACGGAAGGTTATCAGCTGCTTTTAATAAAAGTGAAATGATGTAATCGTAATTTTCATTTACATTTTTTGCACGGGCAACTGGCTGAGAAGCATCGGTCTCCGGAGTAACAATTGGCACACCTGCTTTATCATTTCCATAGTTTGCTGCCAGTTGGAAATACACCAAACCGGCATTAAAGTAAGCATCACCAATGATCTGTTTCTTTAAACTTTCATCCATATTGATCTTTGGCACATTGATAATGATATCGTTGGCGCGTTTGATAATAGCATAACGCATGCTCCACTGTGTTTCGGTATAGCCACCGCCCACATAGGTACGGTTAAAGTTTTTAATGTTATCGGCCTCCGGCTTGTTACGGCCGGTAACCATATCATCGCTGGCATTGATAAACCAGAACATACCACGACCGTAAAAGTCTTCAGCATTGTAGTTTTCGTACATCCCGCCTTCGGCTTTTAACGCGTCTTCTTTTGTTTTCCAGAAATTTTGTGCTGACGGAGAACCTTCAGGTACGATATCAAGTTCTTTTGTACATGAAGAAAAAACAGCAAGTGCTGCAAATGCGATATATTTAAAATTCTTTTTCATTGTTGTTGTGATTATAGATTTACACTTAAACCAAGGATAAAACTTCGTGCCTGCGGATAACGCCCAACATCCACTCCGTTGTTGTCCATTCCGATCTCCGGATCAAAGCCTGAATATTTAGTAATGGTAAAAAGGTTGTTTGCTGTGGCATAAATTCTTACTCCTCCGGTTTTTAATTTACTGGCTATAGATTTTGGCAAACTGTAACCCAGGGTTACATTACGGATGCGCAGGTAAGAACCATCTTCTACATAAAAATCAGAAGCTGCAAAGTTTCCGTTGGCATCGCTGGTCGAAATAATCGGCACTTTACCTCCTGGATTTTCCGGCGACCAGGCGTCAAGAATACCAACCAGTTTATTGTAAGATGGCCCACTAGCACTATAGGTAGTACGTTTTACCGCATTAAACAATTTATTACCCTGTACACCTTGCGCAAAAATATTGAAGTCGAAGTTTTTATAGCTGACATTAAAGCTTAACCCATAAGAGAAATCAGGGTAAGCACTACCGGCGAAATAACGGTCTTTACTATCAATTGATCCATCACCATTGATATCTACGAATTTAAAATCGCCCGCTTTTGCATTCGGCTGAATCTTGGTTCCTTTCGCATTCTTGTAGTTATCAGCTTCTGCCTGACTCTGGAAAATACCATCAGTTTTCAACACATAATAGCTGTAAAGCGATTGCCCAACCCTATTGGTAAGGGGAGCAACCTCATTCCGGAAATTGGTAGATACAACCTGGTTTTCTATACCTGGTATAAGTTCTTCTATTTTGTTGTTTATTTTAGTTAAAGTAGCGTTTACCGAGTAGGTGAAAGCTGCATTTTTATCACTGTTGTAAGTTAACCCTAACTCAATGCCTTTATCTTTTACCTTACCTGCATTAATGATTTGAGTATTTAAACCTGCCGTTCCGGGCAATGTTCTGGTTAGGATCATTTTATCGATTTCTTTGATAAAATAATCTGCAGAAAGATTTATCCTTCCCAATACCGCTACATCAACACCAACGTTGGTTTGTTTTGATTCTGCCCATGCGATATTAGGATTGGCCAAAACGTTTTGTACATAACCATTCTGCAAAGTTGGCGTTTGCCCGAAATAACTTTGCGTTGGCGTTAATAATGGATTAACCGCATCGGTAGTAAGCGAGGCCAAATTACCCAAAAAGCCATAACTGCCCCTTAATTTCAGTTCATTTAACCAACTTACATCTTTAAGAAAATCTTCTTTGCTCATTACCCATCCAACTGAAGCCGAACCATAATTCCTGGTCCTGTTATTTTTGGTGAGTAACGATGATCCATCACGACGGCCGATTAACGATACCAGATATTTTTCGCGATAGTTGTAGTTCGCCCTCAGAAACAATGAAGAAAGCGCCTGTGCAATATAAGTGCTCGAAGAAGGCTGTATAACTGTGGCATTCATTAAATACCTGTACTGTGGCGATTCATCATCAAAACCAGATCCTGAAGCAAACAGACTTCTGTATTGTGTTTTTTGGAATGAATAACCTCCGGTAACATCGAGCTGATGGTTACCAAAGGTAGTTTTGTAATTTAATACCTGCTCTGTTAGGAAATCATTATTACGGTTACTACTTTCCTGCAAACTATTGCTTAATACTGGTTTTCCTACCTCAGGTCTTTTAGGGGTAAAGCTTTTAAATGAAGCATCTGTTTTGGTGATGCTTAAGTTAGACCTAAAGGTTAAACCTTTGGCCAGTTTAATATTGGCGTAAGGATTAATTACCAGCACATTTATAGGGTTATTGATATCGATACGCTTCAACTCAGCAACAGGGTTAACAATATCGCCATAATCTCCGGGATATGGACCTGGCAAACCGGCAAAACTGCCATCGGCATTATAAGCTGTACCATTAGTTGGGTAATAAATTGCAGAAAGTAAAGCACCTGTATAATCGCTGCTGGTGTTGGCACCGTTTCCGTTGGTGCTGCTATACGATAGGTTTTCGCCAACCTTTAACCAATTGGTAACCTCGTGTTCGGTATTAATCCTGAAATTGTATCGTTTGGTTTTGGTATTTAATACAATACCTTCCGCATTACGGTAGTTGAAACTTAGGTAATAATTCGATTTCTCGCTACCGCCGTTTATAGCAGCATTGTAATCCTGTAATAACCCATCTCTAAACACTTCATCCATCCAGTTGGTGCGCGTAATCTGTCCGTCAGGGTATTTTGCGGCATCAAAGGAAGGCAAAATCGTAGTTCCCCCATTTTTGGCCGCTGTTGCTGCCACCTGCGAACGTTGCTGTGCATTTAGGGATTCTAGTTTTTTCCATGCGCTCTGTTGCCCAACTTTGGCATCAAAACTGATCTGCATTTTGCCGCTTTTGCCTTTTTTGGTGGTAATTAATATTACACCTCCCGAAGCTCTCGCTCCATAAATCGCTGCCGATCCATCTTTTAGCACCGAAATGGATTCGATATCGTTGGGATTAAGCTGTGGCGTGCCCGAAAAAATTGATCCATCGATTACGTACAGCACACTTTCTCCATTTATACCTCCGGCACCTCTAATATTAATGCGTGGTGTAGAAGTTGGGTCGCCACCTTCATTGGTTACAATTACACCAGGGGTTTTTCCGGCAAGTACTTCACCTACACTGTTTAACGAACGGGAAGAAAGTTTATCCAGGCCAACAATGCTGATCGCTCCGGTTAACGTTTCTTTTTTCTGTGTACCGTAACCAACAACCACTACATCAGCAAGCATGGAGCGTTCTTCTTTTAAAACCATATTAATCACCTGGTTTTCGCCTACTTTTACTTCTTTGGTCTGATAACCGATCATCGAGAGGGAAAGCACGGCATCGGCACCAACTTCAATGCGGTAAGCACCGTTTCCATCGGTTATGGTACCACTTTGTGTACCCAATACTTTTACCGAAACGCCCGGTAACACCAAACCTGTAGTATCTCTTACTACCCCGGTGATGATCCGGTCCGGTTTGTTCATCACCGCGTTATTTAAAATCACGTATCCGCCCTTTTCCAAAACCTGTAAGCCAAGCCTGTCTAAAAGCGACCTAACAGGTTCTGTAGTGAAATCGCCACTTACAAACATATTTTTTTGCTGTAACTGATCTGGATTATACACAAAGCTAAGCCCCGTGCGCGATTCAATTTCTTTGATGATCTCGGTCATCTTACGGCCTTTGTTTATCGTAATGCTAACCGTGGTTTTCTCTAACTTTTGCGCCATACCTGCCGAAGCGAGGATAGAGCTGCAAAAAATGCAGAGAATTGTAAATGTTAAACATGAGTATTTCATGATCTTATAAAGAGCTGGTGTCCTCTTAGCGGAGGTTGTTTTCATTGCTTAATTTGTTTGATTTTGTTTTTTGTAAAGCTTTAATTATGCTGACCTTAAGGCCAGAAAGAAAGATTGCGGCAACCGGTCTAACCGGTACCGTAGATAATTTCTATATCATATCCTTATCTCATTTGTATATATTAAATGTTTTATGATTTTTTGATCCGTTGAACTTCAGGTGATGCAGACTGCAGATGATATCCAAAATCTCTTCGGGCGATTGTTTGCTACTGAAAGAAGCAGTGGTTTTAAGTTTGGCCAAAGTGCTGTCGTTCAGCAAAATTTTAATACTATAAGCATATTGGAGTTTGCTGATGACCTGATCGAGTGTTGTGCCATCAAAAGCAAACTCAATAAAAGCAACCGGTTTGATTTTGCGGATGGCAGCACGTTCGGCGCTTTTATCATAAGTTAAAAACTCGTCCTTAACCAGCGTCCCCAGATTACCTTTTTGATTGCTAACGGCAACTTTACCCGTAACTACAGCAACTTCGAGCTGTTTACTGGCCTGGTAAGATTTAACTTTGAAAGAAGTACCTAAAACTTTAATATCGATCCCGGAAGTGGTATGTACCGTAAATGGTCGTTTTTCCTGGTGGGCGACATCAAAAAAAGCTTCACCCTCTTTTAATGAAATCTGGCGGCTGCTTGCAGCAAATACTTTGGGATAACTTAATTTTGCAGCCGGGCCAAGCAATACTACCGAACCATCGGATAAAGTGATACGTTTCCGTTCTGTTGCTCCCGTAACTACGGTAACCTGATTACCGACAGGTTTTACCGGACTGCTGATTTTCCATACCATTAGTCCAAGCGTAACCATAATCAGTACCGCAGCGGCTATCTTATAAAAAGTTTGAAGCTTTAATACCTTATTGCGTTTTGGCTTTTCGTACATCGTTGCCTTAAGCTGAACAAACATTTGTTCTCCTATCACAGCTTTTTGATCGGCCGTTAATTCCACATCTTTTGCCGGGAGTGTGGCATACCACTCTTCAACTTTTTTTTGTTCTTCGGGACTAGCCTGCTGATCGAGGTATTTCTGCAGCAGTTCCTTTGCCTGTTCTTCTGTCATTTAAATACATGTCAGTTGAAAAGCAAAGAGGTACTAACCAAAAATGTTATCTATAAATTAACTTTATGTTAAGCCGATCAAAGCGGCAATTAACAGGATGTAGGATAGACTTTTTTTGAGGAGTTTTAAAGCAGCAGAAATCTGGTTTTTTACCGTTTGAACAGAAATGTCCAGTTCTGAAGCGATTTCTTTGATTGATTTTTCCTGTTTTCTGCTCATCGAAAATACCTGCTGCATTTTTTCTGGTAAGAGTGCGATGGCGGCATCTACTTCGAGGTGTAGTTCCTTTAACAGGAGTTTATCATCTGCAGCAGCGCTATGTTGCTCGTCCATCAAGGCCGTAAGTGCAGGTTGGTGCTGCTCCTTATAACTGCCCGACCTAAAATAATTGATTACTTTATATTTTACCGCGCCATGCAGGTAAGCGCCAAGACTTCCGGAAAGGTTAATCGTTTTATGGTTTTCCCACAGTGAAATGAAAATCTCCTGGGTGATATCCTGCGCAAGGGCCTCGTCTCCTGTTTTTTTAAGTGCAGCGTCAAAAATACCCTCCCAATAAACCCGGTAGATTTCTTCCATCGCCTGATGGCTTCCGCACTGTAAAGATGAAAGTAAAGTTTCGCTCAAGGGATGCTGCTTTTTCGCAGCAAAGCTAGCAGCCCAATATTCCCTTAGTATTAATAAATCTTAAAGAGTAGGTGATTTGTTTCCCGCAGATTTAAAGATTGCCGCAGAAATTATATTAGTAAGAATGCTGTATTCCTCTATGAACACTGTGGTTAATATTGGAAAATGTAAGTGGAAAACGGACTTGATTCTGCGCACATCAGCGATACCTGCGAGAAAAAATAGGCGATTTGTTTCCCGCAGATTTAAGAAGATTATCGCAGAACTTATATTGGTAAACGCTGCATTTCTCTGTGAACGCTTTTGTCAATAATGGAAAATGTAAGATGAAAAACGGACTTTATTCTGCGCACATCAGCGATACCTGCGAGAAAAAATAGGTGATTTGTTTCCCGCAGATTTAAGAAGATTATCGCAGAACTTATATTGGTAAGAATGCTGTATTCCTCTGTGAATACTGTGGTTAATATTGGAAAATGTAAGATGGAAAACGGACTTTATTCTGCGCACATCAGCGATACCTGCGAGAAAAAATAGGTGATTTGTTTCCCGCAGATTCAAGAAGATTATCGCAGAACTTATATTGGTAAGAATGCTGTATTCCTCTGTGAACACTGTGGTTAATATTGGAAAATGTAAGATGGAAAACGGACTTTATTCTGCGTACATCAGCGATACCTGCGAAAAAAAATAGGCGATCGGTTTCCCGCAGATTTAAGAAGATTGCCGCAGAACTTATATTGGTAAGTATGCTGTATTCCTCTATGAACACTGTGATTAATATTGGAAAATGTAAGATGGAAAACGGACTTTATTCTGCGCACATCAGCAATACCTGCGAGAAAAAATAGGTGATTTGTTTCCCGCAGATTTAAGAAGATTATCGCAGAACTTATATTGGTAAGAATGCTGTATTCCTCTGTGAACACTGTGGTTAATATTGGAAAATGTAAGATGGAAAACGGACTTTATTCTGCGCACATCAGCGATACCTGCGAGAAAAAATAGGTGATTTGTTTCCCGCAGATTTAAGAAGATTATCGCAGAACTTATATTGGTAAGAATGCTGTATTCCTCTGTGAACACTGTGGTTAATATTGGAAAATGTAAGATGGAAAACGGACTTTATTCTGCGTTCATCAGCGATATCTGCGGGAACAAAAAAAGCACCATCATCTCGACTCCGTTCACCCGATAGCTATCGGGTCCGCTCGAAATGACGACAATTGGGTAATTGTAATCAGCAATGACGACTTAGCCTTTACCCAAACAACCCCGCAAAAATTTTATTAGAATGCAATTTAGCCTGGTGATCGTAAATATGTGAAGTACTCATAATCTCATTCACGCCGTAAGTTTCTACAAAAGCGGTTAAATTTTCTTTAACTGTTTCTCCACTGCCGATAAAAGAATAATACAACATCTGTTCTACCGCTTCTTTTTCCATGCGGTCCCAATATTGGTTAATATCATCTACCGGCTCTTTCAATAACTCTCTTTTGCCTGTAATTACACCTAAAAACATGCGTTTTACCGAACTCGATAAACGTTCTGCTTCTTCATCGGTATCAGCAGCTACCACATTTACACAGGCCATTACATAAGGTTCCTGTAAAAATGCGGAGGGTTTAAAATTGTTCCGGTAAATAGAAATGGCGTGTTCGAAATAGGTTGGTGCAAAATGACTGGCAAAAGCATAAGGTAAGCCTTTTTCTGCCGCTAAACGGGCACTATCGGTACTTGAACCCAAAACCCAGATCGGAATATCCAGTCCTTCACCCGGAATAGCCCTTACACTCGCCCGGCTATTTGAAGCCGAAAAAAGCTGTTGTAATTTTTCTATATCTTTTGGAAAGTTATGTGCCGCATTAAAATTTTCACCACGGATGGCCATTGCCGTAACCTGATCGGTGCCCGGTGCCCTGCCCAAGCCCAAATCGATACGGTTAGGATAAAGTGAAGCCAAAGTACCAAACTGTTCTGCCACAATTAAAGGCGCATGATTGGGCAACATAATACCACCAGAACCTACTCGGATGCTTTTTGTGCCACCAGCAATGTAACCAATGAGTATTGCGGTAGCCGAACTGGCCACACCTGCCATATTATGGTGCTCTGCAAACCAATAACGGGTATAACCTAAATTTTCTGATTGTTGGGCTAAATCCAGACTTGTCTTAAAAGTATCAGCTGCGGTATAACCGTCTAAAACAGTTGCGAGATCAAGAACAGAGTAAGGTATATTTTTTAATGAATGATCAGCCATAAACTAAGGGGATAAAATCTATGCTGCAAAAATATCCTTATTCGTGCCAAGTTTGGATGATTGCAATTGATATGACGTTTAACCTACACTAAACTTACGTTGCGATTAAATTTCCTAATCCAATCGGCTACAATACCAATAACATCCAAACATTACAGGCAAAATGTCCTGAATTGCCCAATGGAGCAGAAAGTTTTTTAAATCCAGCTTTTTCGTACATAGAAATAGCCGTGGTAAGCTCTGGAAACGATTCTAAATATACTTCGTTGTAACCAAAATGCTGCGCCGATTCGATGCTTTTTTCCATTAACAGCTTGCCAATGCCTTTTCCCCGCGAGGCCGCAGAAGTGTATAGTTTTACAAGTTCTACGCAACCATCGGGCAAACCTTCAGTTGGGTAAATGCCGCAGCCACCAATAATCACTCCATCTTCTTCTGCAAGCCAATAGGCCGATCCCGGATGTTCAAAAAGTGTAGAGAGATCATCAGTTGTTGGGTCGGTATAAACCGTACCGGGTCTATCGATCTTAAATTCCCTTAAAATCGTTCTGATCATCTCTGCTGTAGCTTTATTGTCTGCTGCTGCTATCTTTCTAATGGTAACGGCCATATTGTTTTATTTTTTTGTAAAGTTAAAAAATGAGAGAGGTGCATTGTAAAAAATAGCAAACAAAATACACCCAGAATTGATTTATTATTATAAAACAGATTCATATCATGGAAAACGAGCAAGAAAAAACACCACAGGAAAATACAGGCAACCATCCAAAGCCTACTGATGATGTACAACTAGACATAGAAACGGTAACTCCATCTACAGAAAAAGAAGTTAAGGATGAAGATCATGTCGAAGAAAACAAAAATGAGGATGCCAAAGCAGATGTTGACGGCAAAGAAGATAAAGGTGAAAATAATCAGGATGAGATAGAAACCATTACACCGGCGCCCTAAGTTAATTTTCGTTAAAGCAGCCACCCAGCTGAAATAGTTTTAGTATTTTGGCGTTATGATTAACATGAAAAACACACTAATGATTTGCCTGCTTACTGTAACAACCGTATTTGGTTGCGGCATTAATAAACAGGCGCAACAAATAAAGGCACTCGAAAATTGCACTTATAAGATTACCAACGTACAAAATATCTCTATTGCGGGTACAGATGTAAAAAAATTAATGGATCAGCAGAGTTTTAGCTTAACCAGTTTACCAGGTGTGGCTTTGGGCTTATTAAGAAAAGATATCCCGTTAAGGGCTAATTTAAACTTAGAAATTACCAATCCATCAAGCAGTTTGGCCGCCATCAACCAGTTCGAATATAAGATTTTGGTAAATAATACCGATTTAGCAGAAGGGTTGGTTAACCAGAATGTAAGCATTGCACAAGGCCAAACCGTAACTGTACCGGTACAATTGGTAAGCAATATTTATGGACTGATATCAAACGGAAATGTTTTTAATGACATCATTAAAGCGGCGCAAAAAGGATCATCTTCTAAAGATGAAAAACTGGGTTTATTAACCATTAAAATTAAACCAACATTTATGCTGGGCAATACACCAGTAAAGTATCCGGGTTACATTACCATCAATAAAGACATTAGCAGTAAAATTTTATTGTAGCTTCTTAAACGTTTGTAGGGATGTGCAATCCCTTAAAAGCAAGAAAGCCCGGTCAACACATTTAAGTTGATCGGGCTTTTTTGCTGGAAATTTTATTAAAATCTTTTCCTCGGCGTCATCACCATGCCTTTAAATTCATTCTGATCCAACCGCTTGTCTGCTGATTTCATTTCTGCTGTCGATAATTTTGCAGCTGTAGTCACTGTTGATGTACTCAAACTTGACGTTTTTGCTGCGGGAATTACAAAAGTACCTGTTTTTGCATAAGCCAGTGCATAAGCCAGCATGGTTTCAGTTTCATCTCCAAAAGCTTTTGTTAAATCTTCTGATGATTCTTTATCAACAGTTAAACCTGAGTAATAACCGCCAACACCGTTTTGGTTTTTAGTTTCAAATTCAGGGATATACATATCTACCTTATCAATCCTGATTGGAAAAAAACCAACGGGCTTGCCATAAGTTGTAGTGCCGATCAGCTTTACATCCATCACCGGCTTTAAACTGTTAATGGTAAGCTCACTAGCTGATGCCGTTGACCCTGTAACCAGAAAATAAATCCTGTTTAAGGCCAATGAACCTGATTTCGCAAATTTTTCAATATTATCTGCGGCAGTTGGCGAGTAGTTTAAATCAGCATAAGTAGCATATTTTCCATTCACCCCAGTGGTAAATGTCTGCAGTTTTCCCGCATCATCTAAAAGGGGCTGATGGGCCAGAACAGAAGCTTTCCTTTGTGCAGTAGTAATTGATTGCAGATAACTGTTATAATAAGAGGTAAACATGGTATTACCTGTTTGTGCTGCCGGAGCTGCTAAATTAATGATCTGCGTTGCCGTAGATACATATCCGCCACCATTATAACGTAAATCTACAACAAGTTCGGTTACGCCTTGCGTAGCAAAATTAGAAAAGGCAGCATTTAAAGCTGCAGAAGCATTATTGGTAAAACTGTTAAAAACAATATAACCTACTTTTTTAGCTCCAACGGTATAAATATTGGTATACAAAATGGGATTAACCGTATAGTTTGCACTTATAATAACGGCGGTTTTCGGATTACCACTCAAATCATTAAATGCTAAGGTTACGCTTGGGTTGGTCCCAAAAATGGCACTGTTTAAAAAGTCGACTATATTGGAACTACTATAGCTTAAGTTCGTTCTGCCGTTTACACTCGTTATCCTACAGCCGCGTGTTAAACCCTGCTGGGCAGCAGGCGAATTGGCATAAACATATTTCACCCTTAAATCTTCGGTGGTATTGTACCTTACAGAAAAGCCATAATCGTTAGCCGAGCCGTTTACATCCGCTTTAAGTGCACCAGTTTTACCTGAGGTAGCGGCGGTATAATCAAAAAACGAATATTTCGGCTCGGTAGAATTGCTAACATATTCGTAAGGTTTGCCAGTTGATGGATCAGAAGAATATTGCGTCATGGCATAAAGTTCTGCTTCATTTGAGCTAAATGCACGAGGGTTAAATGCTTCGTAAGTTGGCAATGAAGTATTCCAGTAATACAATTCTTTACCGTATAAAAAGATCGAATCCTTAGTCAGTTCGGTACGTGTTCCACTTGGGGTGGTTGGAGTAACCGGTTCATCAGGTGTAATGCTGCTTTTTTTGCAGGCTGAAATTATACCCAAAGCAAAAACACCCAGCACTAGCAGGTGGGTAAATCTGTTATTTCTCATAGATTTTTGTAGCATTATATATGGTATATATACGTGTTGGCTAATGGTTAAGTTGTTCAGAAATAAAATTATTAACCAATTAACTAAATTTAAATCAAAATATTGTGAAGAAAGGTAGATGTACCGTCCAACTACGTAAATCTATCGATTAAATTACTTTATTCTAAGCTAATAATGTTAAAAAATCATAAAAAAATTCAGTCTCCACGCCCCCTGTAAATTGTCTCCTTTACACCGCTTTATATTACCCGATACTTTGCAGATTTGTTTTAAGCTAAATGAAAACTCAATAACAACCTTATAAAACAAAAACCATGGAAAAGATTGAATTTAAAACCAACATTAATGCTTCTGCAGTAAAGGTATGGGATGTGCTTTTCGGCGTAAAAACCTACCCTAAATGGACAGCTGTTTTTGCAGAAGGATCGCAGGTAAAAACCGATTGGAAAAAAGGAAGTAAAGCGCTATTTCACGATAGCAAAGGAGATGGAATGATCGCAGTGATCAATGAAAACATTCCCAACCAATACATGTCTATCAAGCACATTGGTGAAGTAATGGATGGTAAGGAAAAACTACACGACTGGGGAGAATCGCTCGAGAATTATACACTAACTGAAAAAGACGGTAAAACGGAACTGCTGATCGATATGGACATTACCGAAGAATGGCTTGATTACTTTGAAAAAACCTGGCCAAAAGCTTTGGATAAAGTAAAAGAAATAGCTGAAAAACCGGATGATCACGTAGAAACTTAAAATGGCACCATTCTTAGTGGTATGAAACCAAAAAAGCCTTTCATTTCTGAAAGGCTTTTGGAAGTGGTGCCACCTGGATTCGAACCAGGGACACAAGGATTTTCAGTCCTTTGCTCTACCGGCTGAGCTATGGCACCATCCGTTTGGGATTGCAAATGTAGTGTTCTTTTTCTCAATTCCAAAAAAGGATTTCAGTTTTTTTCGTCAAAACAACCCCTTAAAACCTCATCTTTTTGATAAGCAAGAAGATGCAGGTAAAAAATATTTTAAATTTTATTTAATATCGGATTTAACAAAGACGCAAAATTTAAATGCGCTCAGGTGACTGAAGTGGTAAAAAACAAAAATAATGTGACTAACCTGGTTTATCGAATGCTGAACAATTTCAACAAAAACACCATAAAACCAAAAAAGCCTCTCATTTCTGAAAGGCTTTTGGAAGTGGTGCCACCTGGATTCGAACCAGGGACACAAGGATTTTCAGTCCTTTGCTCTACCGACTGAGCTATGGCACCATCCGTTTGGGATTGCAAATGTAGTGTTCTTTTTTCAAAAGCAAAACTTTTTTTTAATTATTTCATTGCAACTCTGATTATCAATTAATTAATTTTTCATCAATCCGTAAATAGGCCCTAATTCTTGCTTAGAATGAGTACAAACAAACAATTTTATTATTTTTTTTATGCATGCATAGTATTTTTTTGAGATTAATATCCTAATTTAGCGTAAACAATCTAATATTGCATGGTGGCACAGATCCTCTTTCTAGTACTTACACTTGCAGCAATTGCGCTGTTTACAGTTAATCTGCGTAAAATAATTCGCAATATCCGGTTAGGAAAAGCGGTCGACCGCAAAGATCAGCCTCAAAAAAGGTTAATGACCATGCTACGGGTGGCCTTTGGCCAATCCAAAATGGTTGTCCGTCCAATTCCAGCTTTTTTGCACTTTTTTGTTTACATTGGTTTTGTGATCATCAACATCGAAGTACTCGAAATTATGATCGACGGATTATTTGGCACCCACCGTATTTTTAACGGCTTAGGAGGGCTTTATAATTTTCTGATTGGTTCTTTCGAAATCCTGGCCTTTACCGTTTGGGTTTCCTGTGCCATTTTCCTGGTCCGCAGAAATATCCTTAAGCTTAAACGCTTCAGTGGTGTAGAGATGAAAAGCTGGCCAAAATCAGATGCCAATTATATCCTGATTACCGAAATTTTATTAATGAGTGCTTTTCTGCTCATGAACGCAGCAGATGCGAAACTCCAGTTGTTAGGCGCGAGCCATTATGTAAATGCAGGTGCTTTTCCGGTTAGCCAGTATTTAATGAACATCCTTCCTTCAACCGAAAGTGCATTGGTTATAGTGGAGCGAAGCTGCTGGTGGTTCCACATTATTGGCATTTTAGCGTTTTTAAACTACCTGCCCTATTCAAAACATTTCCACATTCTTTTTGCTTTTCCAAACACTTATTTCTCCAATCTGGAGCCTAAAGGCGAATTTACTAATATGGCTTCGGTTACCAATGAGGTAAAAGCGATGCTCGATCCTTCGTTCGTTCCGGCCGAAACCGAACCTGGTAAATTTGGCGCAAAAGATGTGACCGATTTAAGCTGGGTAAACCTGATGAATGCCTATACCTGCACCGAATGTGGACGTTGTACTTCGGTATGTCCGGCAAATATTACGGGTAAACTATTATCGCCACGGAAAATCATGATGGATACCCGCGACCGCATTACCGAGGTGGGGCAAAACATTGATAAACACGGGGCAGAACATCAGGATGGAAAAGCCTTATTGGACGATTATATCAGTAGAGAGGAAATCTGGGCCTGTACCAGCTGTAACGCCTGTGTAGAAGCCTGCCCTGTTAATATTGATCCTTTACAGATTATCATGGAATTACGCCGTTATGCCGTGATGGAAGAATCGCAGGCTCCGGGAAGCATTAACGCAATGCTTGGAAATATAGAAAATAACCAGGCCCCATGGAAATACTCGCCAGCCGATCGTTTTAACTGGGCAGAAGAAAGTTAGCAATTAACAGTTTTCAGTTAACATTGAATTAATTAATAATTACCAGGTCTCGATACTTAATACTCGACACTTGATACTAGATAATAGACAAATGGAATTTAAAGTCCCTACAATGGCCGAA
Organism: Pedobacter jeongneungensis; assembly: GCF_000633455.1. Classification (GTDB taxonomy): domain Bacteria; phylum Bacteroidota; class Bacteroidia; order Sphingobacteriales; family Sphingobacteriaceae; genus Pedobacter; species Pedobacter jeongneungensis_A. The sequence goes on along the minus strand of NZ_AYMG01000017.1, from coordinate 259,526 downwards.
TTAATGGCCGCAGGTGAAGAACCGGAAATATTATTTTGGGTTGGATGTGCAGGAAGTTACGATGAAAGGGCACAGAAAATCACCCGCGACATCTGCAAAATCTTACATCATGTAGGTATAAAATATGCGGTATTGGGAACCGAAGAAAGCTGTACCGGCGATCCGGCTAAGCGTGCAGGAAATGAGTTTCTTTTCCAGATGCAGGCCATGACCAATATTGAGGTTTTAAATGCATATAACATTAAAAAAATCGTAACCGGCTGTCCGCATTGCTTCAATACCATTAAAAACGAATATCCGGGTTTGGGTGGCACTTACGAAGTGATCCATCATACCCAATTGATCCAGGATCTGATTAACGAAGGCAAATTAAAGGCCGAAGGTGGCGAAAGTTTTAAAGGCAAAAAAATTACTTATCACGATCCTTGTTATTTAGGCCGTGGAAACGGAATTTACGAAGCACCAAGAAAAGCTCTTGAAGTTTTAGATGCTCAATTGGTAGAAATGAAACGCTGCAAAAGCAATGGTTTATGCTGCGGTGCTGGTGGTGCCCAAATGTTTAAAGAACCCGAAAAAGGTAATAAAGACATCAATGTAGAACGTATTGATGAAGCTTTGGAAACCAACCCACAGGTGATTGCTGCCGGCTGTCCATTCTGTATGACAATGCTGAGCGATGGCATTAAGTTAAAAGATAAAGAGCAGGAAGTAAAAGTGCTGGATATTGCAGAAATTACGGCAAGGGCAAACGGACTTTAGTAACTTTCTTTCATAAATAAAATAGCCTGAGTATTGAATGATACTCAGGCTATTTTGTTTTTAGTTTTTATCTATTATACAGCATCAGATAATGAAGTAAAGGTAAAATCCCTGATCCTTAAAGGTGGCAGCAGATAGTTCGCTTCAGATTCGGCACTTACCGTCCGCTCCGTTATCCCGATTTCATCTAGGTTATTTAACATGATGATCGGGCTTTCATTAAAACGGAAATTCTTCACTGGAAATTTGATTTCACCGTTCTCTATATAAAAAGTACCGTCCCTGGTTAAACCCGTTAATAACAATGTTTGTGGGTCGACCGTGCGGATATACCATAAGCGGGTCACCAAAATACCTTTTTCGGTTCCTTTGATTAATTCTTCCAGACTTTTGGTTCCGCCCTGCATAATCATACCGCCCGGAGTAGGAATAGGTTTGATTCCTGTTTTTTGTGCCCAATATCTTGAGCTGTACAGATTTTTAACTACGCCCTTTTCTACCCAATTTATTTTTTGCTGCGGCCTGCCATCACCAGACCATGTAGCAGTAGGCAATTCAGGATTCCATGGATCAGAGTAAATATTCACGCGTTCATCCACCAGTTGCTCACCCACCTTTGTTTTACCACCGGTTTTGCTCATGAAACTCCTGCCTTCATCCGCCTGCCTGGCATCGAGTGAGTAGAATAGGTTTTCGAGCATTACGGCTACCGCAGTAGGTTCTAAAATAACGGTATATTTTCCTGGTTCTATTGCTTTGGCCGTTAACGATGACATTGCTTTTTTTGCAGCAATTGCTGTATCGGCTTTTGCATTGAGTTTACTAAAATCGTTATATCCCCTTGTGGCATATCCTGAGCCTTTACCGTCATCGGTTCTAACTGTAATGTTAAAAGCCACATCAGTTGAGGTATTATAGGCAAATAATCCCTTACTGTTCATCATTGCCGAACAACCAACACTGTTTGATAAGAAACCCGCAGCATTCAATTTGGCATCCATAGCCTCTTTTAAACTGGCCTGCACCGCATCTGCTCTTTCTTTTGGCGTAACTGCTGCTGTAGCTGGAGAAAAGGTTGGAGATTCAGCTCCGTATTCCTGAGGACCGAGAAAGGGCATAAATTCAGGATTTTCCGGTGCAAGTTGGGCAAGTTCTTCTGCCCTGCGCACCACTTTTTCTAAAGAGGCATCATCAAACTCATTTATTGTTGCGGTACCCAGTTTTTTCCCGAAGGCGGAACTCACCACCAGGCTATTGGAACTGATTCCGCCACTGGTAGAAACCGCATTTCTGGCATACCTTAAATTACCGCTATCCGAGCAGCTTAAGTTTACTTCGCATTGTTCTGCTTTTGAGTAAGCAAGTACCTTGGTTAAAAGTGCCTTTGCTTCTGCTTTTGTTAAGATTGGCATAATTTCTATCAGATTTTTCTAGCGGTATTAATCACATTAACTTTATTAAAACGTGCGGTTGCCGATCCATGCGATACAGCACTTACCTGGCCCGGCTGCCCCTTGCCATCAAAAAACGAACCGCCTAAACGGTAATCGCTTTCATCGCAGATGGCTACACACGAATTCCAGAACTCCTGGGTATTGGCCTGATAGGCAACGTCTTTAAGCATGCCAATAATTTTTCCATCCTTAATTTCGTAATAGAGCTGACCTCCAAACTGAAAATTGTAACGTTGCTGATCAATGGAGAATGATCCATCACCCACAATGTAAATTCCTTTCTCTACGTTTTTGATCTGATCGGCTATACTCAATTTAGCTTTGCCTGGCTGTAAAGATATGTTAGCCATACGCTGAAACTGAACACTGCTCCAGTTATCGGCATAACAGCAGCCCTGTGAGCTTTTCAATCCTAAAATATGTGCCTGATCTCTGATGGCCTGATAATTCACCAATATGCCATCTTTAATTACGTCCCATTTTCCACACTTAACACCTTCATCATCATAACCTACAGCTCCTAAAGAACCTATTTCGGTTTTATCGGCCGTAATATTTACTTCTTTACTACCGTAATTGAATTTCTTAGATTCCCATTTATCCAACGTAAGGAAACTTGTACCTGCATAGTTGGCCTCATAACCCAATACACGGTCGAGCTCTGTAGGGTGCCCGCACGATTCGTGTATGGTTAACCACAAGTGTGAGGGATCTAACACCAGATCATATTTACCAGGTTCTACCGTTTTGGCTTTCATTTTTTCGCCTACCTGTCTGGCGGCCTGTTTAGCATCCTCAAGCATATCGTACCTGCCTTTATAAAGCGTACCCGATGCTGTTTGTATTTTATCCTGCGGTCTGGCATCAAGGTATTCATAGCCCTTTCCTGTAGGTGCGCTTAATGCGTTCCTGGTTTCGAACTTACCTGTTTCCTTGTCAATTTTTGTGATAAAAAAAGTAGGCCATATGCGGTGAATATCCTGATCAATATAAGAGCCATCGGTAGAAGCAAAATATTTTTGCTCGTTAACTGCAAATAAAATGGAATTAATATAATCTGCCCCGCCTTTCATGGCTGCATCATTTACGGCCAACAATAAGTCTACTTTTTCTTTTACTGGTACTTCGAATGTATTTTTCTCTATCGGGGCTTTCCAGCTTACTTCTCCGTATCCTTTTTGTGGGGCCAGCTGTACAGGCTCCCTTAACAAACGTGCATTTTCTTTGGCAATGGTTACTGCCAACTCTGCTGCCTTTGCAACGCTGTCTTTATCCATTTTATCGGTTGCGGCAAAACCCCAGCTGCCATTCGCAATTACCCTTATTCCAATGCCGTACGATTCGGTATTTACAATATTTTCTACCTTATCCTCGCGTGTAACTACATATTGATTAAGGTACCTGCCCACCCGTACATCGGTATAGGTTGCTCCTTTTGATCGTGCAGCGTTTAAGGCTACATCAGATATGATTTTTTTAGCGGCCGGATCAACATAAGTTAACGCCTGCTCAGGGGAAATCTCTTTCCCAAAAACTGGAATGGCAGGAAGCATGGCCGCAGCAGCACCTACACCAGTTAAATAAATAAAATTTCTACGTTTCAAGATGAGATTGTTTAAAATACGACTTAAGATAAGTGTTTTAACCCAATCCCCAAAATTTTAGTTATCCATTATAACATTGAATATGAAACAGATGCTTGTATTAAAAGGCCGCCATTATTGTGGCACTTTAACGGGCTGGGGCTGGGCGCATATTTTTTCCAGGTTATCCCTGATCTGGTTTAAATCTTCAGCCTCCATATTTTTTACAGGGATGATGATCTGCGTAGCCATCGAGTCTACATCGCCGCCCCTATCCTTATAAGTCTGCACAATTACATCGTCACCTTTGGTATGGATATACAATTTACCCGCATTGGTAGTTCCATAATAATCCATATCTTTAAATTTAGCCAGCTTAAATGCAAAATACTCTGTTTTACCGTTATTAAAATAACGCTTGTAACGGCAAAAACCATTGTTGGTAACATTTAGTTCATAACGCTTTACCTGGCCATTTTCCTGGCTGGAATCGTAATGATCGGTAAAAGATTTTTGCAGGTAACCTGTATACTGTTCGAGGGTTTCGGGATCGGAAAAAGCGTATAAAAACACACAAAAAGCCGAAACAAGGGATATTTTCAAGCAGAGTGTAAACTTTTTCATCAGGTTAGCGTTTTTAATACAGCAAATTAATTAAAATCATAAATTTGTATATGAGTTTTTCTCCACATTCAAGAGTTTGGATATACCAAAGTGATCGCAAGTTTACTTCTAACGAAGAAAATGAGATCCTGAACAAATTAGCTGGTTTTACCAACCAGTGGAAAGCGCACGGAAACGAACTGCTGGCAAAAGCAGAAATCCGTTATGGCTTTTTTATTATCCTTACCGTTGATGAGAGCCAGGCCGGCGTTACCGGATGCTCTATCGATAGCTCTGTGAGGTTAATCAAGGAAATTGAACAGGAATACCATGTCGATCTTTTTAACCGCTTTAACATGGCCTACAAAGTAAATGGAGAAGTGGTGGTCAACAGTAAGGAAGATTTCGAAACCCTCGTAAATATCAAACAGATCACTCCAGAGACCATTGTATTTAACAACATGGTTCAAAATTTGGCTGAACTGGAAACCAAATGGGAAGTTCCTTTCCAAAATAGCTGGCACTCCACCGTTTTTGCCCATTTACTGTAAACATTATGTTTATTGTAGATCTTAAATACATTGTTCCATTGGAAGACCTGGACGGGCACATGGAGACGCATGTTCAGTATCTGAAAAAATACTATGATCAGAATATTTTTGTTGCTTCGGGCAGAAAAGTTCCACGTACCGGCGGAATTATTCTAGCCCTGGCTAAGGATGAGGAGGCCTTAAAGAAAATCCTGATGGAAGACCCTTTTTACAAACACCGCCTCGCCGATTTCACCATTACCCAGTTCCTCACTTCGCAATACCACCCCGACCTCGAATTACTTTTAAAATAAGTAATTCTTAAAAAGCTACCTCACCTAATACTTATATTTTTCTTTACTAATCAAACAATTAGCCTTTAAAAAACATTATATTGGTTAAATCAAATAATGTGTATGAAGCGCTGGCTCAAAATCTCTTTAAAAATCGTATCGGTTTTAGTTGTCCTGATTATATTAACCTGGCTGGCGGGTGCATTTTACATTAGCCGAAACAAGAAAGAAGTGCTGGCTTCTATCCTGTCGCAACTGAACAAAAATTTAAACGGGCAGATTACGGCTACCAGCATGGAGCCTACGCTTCTTAAAAGCTTTCCGGGTGTTTCTGTATCGCTAAATGGCGTTTTATTAAGGGATAGCCTATGGGCGCAGCACAAACACGATCTGTTAAAGGCGCAGGATATCGACGTATCATTAAACGTGCTTTCGCTTATTGTAGGCAACATCAATATCAAACAGATAGCCATCAACAATGCATCGATATACATTTATACCGACTCTACCGGATACAGCAATACCAGTATTTTTAAGAGCAAACCCAAAACCGATAAAAAATCATCACCAAAATCATCCGCGCTGGAGGTAAAGAAAATAGATTTCAATAAAGTGAGTCTAATACTTGATAATAAAAAGAGGTTTAAACTTTTCAACTTTGATATCGATCAGATCCAGGGCAGAATGGAATATCCGGATAGCGGCTGGACAGGCAAAATAAAATTAAAAACTAAGGTAAACAGTTTCGCTTTTAACACCCGGAAGGGAAGTTTTTTAAAAGACAAAACCCTGGATGGAACCTTACTGGCACATTACAGCCGTGACCTGGATGCGGTAATTTTAAAGCCTGAAGTTTTAAATATTGGTGGTCATCCTTTTAAAATAGGCGCTAAAATAGACCTGGCTAAATCTGCTTTTGCCATTAGCATTGCCGTGGATGATATTTTATTCAGGGATGTAGCTTTACTCCTATCGCCTAATATTTCTTCTAAACTTTTAAAGTTCGGCATCGAAAAACCAATTAATATACGCGGAAATATTGTTGACGATGGATCAGGTAAATACGGTGATCCTTTAATCAAAGTAGGCATAACAGTAAGAGATAACATTGTTTCTATTCCGGCAGGGAAATTAACGGCCTGTAATTTTGATGGATCTTTTACCAACCGGGATACCGCTGGTGGTGTTATTGGCGATGAAAACTCTTCCATCAAATTTCATAAACTCACCGCCAAATACTTCAATGCACCGCTTAAAATTGACACTTTTACCGTAAATAACCTCGCCAGGCCTATTGCAACAGGATTGGTTACCTCGCAATTCCCTTTATCCAACTTAAATAATTCGTTAGGAACAAACGATTTCGAATTTAAAAACGGAACCGCAAACCTCAGACTCTACTGCCAGGCCGATATCGATAATTTCAGGTTCACCAAACCAGTAGTTTCAGGTAAAATACAGATTGCAGATGCCGATATTCTGTATATTCCGAGAAAACTTCATTTAGTAAAAAGTGCTTTAAACATCAACTTCAACCAAAATGATTTATCCATCCAGAACGGGCATTTCCAATTGGGTAAAAGTGAGCTGAATGTAAGCTGTAGCATTGCCAACTTTGCCAATTTATATTATACCGCTCCAGATAAAATATTGGTGAATTTAAAAATGTCGAGCCCACAGCTTTATTTAAAGGAATTTTTACCCTTTTTAGGTCCGAGGTCGAGCAATAAACCAAAACCAAGTGGAAATAAACGCGTGGTTTCTAAAGAATTGAGTAATGTACTTGAACTATCTAAAATGAACATCCGCTTAACGGTAGATAAAGCCATTTACGATAATTTTACGGCCAAAAACCTCGATGCAGATATTTCATTGCGTGGCGGCGGTATATTTTTTAATAAAATCAGTGTAGCCCACGCTGGTGGTCAGTTATCTTTAGATGGAAATATCATGCAGGAAGCGGCTTCAAACAGTTTTAAAATCAATTCAAAAATTAGCCATGTAAGCGTTAAAGATTTCTTTTACTCTTTCGATAATTTCGGACAAAATACCATTACCAACAAAAATTTAAAAGGTTATCTTTCTTCGCTGGTCAACATTTCGGGAAGAATATCACACACCGGAAAAATCCTTCCACGATCAATAAATGGCAAAGTGGTATTTAACCTGAACAATGCCGCCCTTGTTAATTTCGACCCAATGGTAAAAGTTGGAAAATTTGCTTTCGCAAACCGGAACTTATCAAACGTAGAAATCAAAAACCTCGATGGAACGCTCAACATCAGGGGAGATAAAGTCGAAATCAGCCCAATGCAGATAAACTCGAGTGCATTAAACTTTAATGTTAAAGGTACTTATGCCCTGGGCACTGGAACCAATGTCGCCATGGATATCCCTTTAAGAAACCCTAAAGGCGACGAAAACTTAACCAAAGAGGAGAAAAAGCAGGCCCGTATGCGTGGTATTGTACTACACTTAAAAGCGGTAGATGATGAAAAAGGTGGGATTAAGATTAGGTGGAATAAAGATCATGATTAGTCGTGAGTCCTGAGTCTATAGTCCTGAGTCTCCTAGATTGTACATAAATTGACTGAAGACCCGGGACTTTGGACTTAAGACTAAAAATCCAACGGCCCCAACCTGTTCATATTTCTTAAAATCAAATATTGGCGGTGCCTGATGTAAGGTGTGGCGTTTTTAGGCGTCCATCTTCTTGGATTTGGGAAGCAGGAGGCAATCAAGGCAGCCTGTTTCTTGGTTAATTTTGTACAAGATTTACCATAATACTCCTGCGAAGCGGCTTCTGCACCATAAATGCCATCGCCCATTTCAATTACATTTAAATACACCTCTAAAATCCTTTCTTTGCTCCAGAACAGCTCAATCAAAAGTGTAAAATAAGCCTCAAAACCTTTTCTGATCCACGACCGCCCTGGCCATAAAAAAACATTTTTAGCAGTTTGTTGTGAAATGGTACTTCCACCCTTTACTTTCTTCCCCTTGGCGTTGCTGGCGAAAGCTTTTTCAATGGCTTTCATATCAAAGCCGATATGCTTTAAAAAGAGCTGATCTTCGGCTGATACCGCGGCCCTTTTCATGTTATCAGACATATCTTCAAACTTCACCCATTTTTTCTCCGTTTTAAAAGGCTTTCCATCGGCTTTACGCTCAATGTTACGCAACACCATTAAAAGTGTGATTGGAGGATTAATGAAACGCAATGCAATTACCCAGAATACAGAAACCAGTAAAAAATATAAAAACACCTTCGTAGCAATGTTGGTGATCTTTTTTAAAAGTGGATGTTTCGCTTTACTTTTTGTTCTGGTTGTCCGGGTTTTTGCCATGCGCCAAAGTTAATTAAAGGGATGGGAAATGGAAAATGGATGATGGAAAATGAGAAATGGAAGAGCTGGGATTCTTTCTAAAAATGAATTTTTAAAGATCAAAAAACAAAATGAATAACAACAAGCTGTATAAAATGCCTTTGTTTATGTATTTTGGGATTTAATTGTAACCAAATGAAAAAACTGCTTTATCTATTTTTAGCCCTCAGCTTATGGGGATGTAGTACGACCAAAAACATCAATAACACATCAGAAAAGTGGATTACTCTTTTTAACGGCAAAGACATTAAAGATTGGAACGTCAAAATCCACCACCATGATTATAATGTAAATTTCGGTAACACTTTTAGGGTGGTTGATGGCACCATACAGGTACGTTATGATCAATATGGCGATTTTAATGACCAGTTTGGCCATCTTTATTATAAAACACCATTTTCTTACTATCACCTTAAACTGAAATACCGTTTTGTTGGTGAACTGCAAAAAGGAGCGCCAAGTTATACCCTGCGAAACAGTGGTATAATGTTCCATTCGCAGGATCCTAAAACGATGCCCAAAGAACAAGACTGGCCAATTTCAATCGAAATGCAGTTTTTAGGAGGTTTAAGCGACGGCAGGCCGCGGCCAACGGGTAACATGTGTTCGCCAGGTACCGATATTTTTTACCAGGGCAAGTTATACGATGGCCATTGTTTAGATTCTAAATCAAAAACATACGATGGCGACCAATGGGTATCAGCAGAACTCATTGTACTCGGCGACTCACTGGTTACGCATATTATCAACGGTGATACGGTTTTACAATACAGCAAACCACAGATTGGTGGCGGAGTAGCCAACCGCTACGATCCTAAAATCAAAATTGATGGCAAAGCACTTACAGCAGGATTTATCGCTTTGCAAAGTGAAGGTCAGCCGGTAGATTTTAAAGATATCCAGATCATAGAACTGCCACATCACGGCAAGACAAAATCAAAATAAACATTTTTCGATATCATACGTTACAAGAACATGAAAGTTGCATTAATTACAGGAGGAAGTAAAGGAATCGGTTTTGGTATTGCCGAGGCCCTTTTAAAAGACGGTTATAAAGTTGCCATTACGAGCAGAACTATAGATAGCGCAAACCAGGCCGCCGCCAACCTGGTGGAGCATGGAGATGTACTGGCCATTGAAGCCAATGTTGCAGATTTTAACTCTCAACAGGAAGCCATTAACCTGATTATCGAAAAATGGGGACAATTGGATGTACTAATTGCCAATGCAGGCGTTGGACATTTCGCACCGATCGATGAATTAAGCGTTGATTTATGGAAAGAAACGATAGACACCAATTTAACAGGCGTTTTTTATAGCATTAAAGTATCGGTAAACGAAATTAAAAAGAGCAAAGGTCATATTTTTACCATTTCGAGTTTAGCGGGCACCAACTTTTTTGCGGGAGGCTCGGCCTATAATGCGAGTAAGTTCGGTTTAACAGGCTTCACCCAGTCGGTAATGCTCGATTTAAGAAAATATGGCGTAAAAGTAAGCACCATTATGCCTGGCTCGGTTGCAAGCCATTTTAACGATCACCAACCCAACAGTGAAAACGATGCATGGAAAATCCAGCCGGAAGATATGGGAAAACTGATTGTTGATTTATTGGCTATGCCAGCAAGAACATTACCAAGCAAGGTAGAAATCAGACCTACTACGCCAAAAGGATAGTAAGGATGGAAGATGTGAGATGGATATATGGAAGATGGGTTAACCCAATTTCATTATCCATCTATACCTTTGGAAGATCAATAATGATTTCCCAGAGATTATCCGAATTTAATGCCTCAGAAACTATTCTCAGTTACAAAACATTATCAATAAAACAAAATGACCTGACTTTGTTACAATATATATCAAAATATGCCCTGACTTTGTTACAAAGATTTAGTATATTTGGGTTGACTTTGTTACAATCTCACTGAAAATGACATTTAAACGATCCATTGAAAACAGTTTAATTCAATGGAAAAACAGCAAAAACAGGAAACCTCTAATCATTCGAGGGGCACGTCAGGTTGGAAAAACAACGCTGATAAAAGATTTTGCAAAAAGCTATCCTACTGCTATTTTTCTAAATCTGGAGAAACCTGCACACCGTCAGTATTTTGATGATTTTGACGATGTACAAAGCATTGTTGAAGCGCTGTTCTTGGGCCATAATCTTCAATCAGATAAAACAAACGAAACACTACTATTTATTGACGAAATCCAGGAAAGTGCAAAAGCAATCCAAATGCTAAGGTACTTTTATGAAGAAATTCCAGAATTACACGTGATTAGTGCCGGCTCGCTTTTAGAGTTCGTACTGCAAAAGGTAGTAAGTTTTCCGGTTGGCAGGGTTGAATTTTTATATCTATATCCCTTAAATTTCCAAGAATACCTTCAGGCTAATCAAAAAAATGATTTATTAAAATATCTGCTTCAAACTCCGGTAAAAAATGTTGCGCACAAATTATTACTAAAAGCTTTTCATCGGTATGCAATTATCGGAGGTATGCCCGAAGTAGTTAAAACCGACATAGAAGAGCACAGCCTTTCCAATTTGCCAATTGTTTACGAAAGCATTTGGGCAACCTATAAAAACGACATCGAGAAATACACCCAAAGCGATACAGCAAGAAGAACAATCAATCATATTATGGGCAGTGCCCACCTTTTCCTCGATAAGCGTGTTATTTTTCAAGGCTTTGGAAATTCGAATTATAAATCCAGAGAGATTGGAGAGGCTTTTAGGATATTAGATGATGCAAAAATTATCAGGTTAATATATCCATCTACCGATACCGAAGTGCCAATTATTCCTGATTTAAAAAAATCACCCAGACTACAATTTTTAGATACGGGATTAGTCAACTATTCATTGGGCATCCAAGGAGAAATGCTCGCCTTAGAAGATTTAAGTTCAACTTACAAAGGAGCCGTTATTCCACATTTATTTACACAAGAGCTGATATCAACTGAGCGCATATCTTCCCACAAACCCAATTTTTGGGTAAGAGAAAAAAAACAGTCTGATGCAGAAGTTGATTTAATTTATGCTTATAAAAAAATAGTAATACCAATAGAAATCAAATCAGGCAGTACAGGAAGCTTAAGATCACTTCATCAATTTATAGATGCATCAGCGCATCCTTTTGCCATTAGGGTATATGGTGGTGAATTTAGATTAGAAAAAACAATTACTCCGACGGGCAAGCCATATCTGTTGCTAAATCTTCCGTACTATCTGGGAACGCGCATAGCAGAATATGCTGAATGGTTAACAAATCAATCTCTGTAAATCCCTCATCATCCATCTTACCTTATCCATTTTACATAAAAAAAGTCCCGATTTGCATCGGGACTTTTTATTGATTCTTTAAAGAATGCTTATTCAGCGATTACTTCGAAAGGAACCTGAACTTTAACTTCTTTGTGTAAGTTTAAGTTAGCAACATATTCGCCAACAAATTTAGGTTCAGTTTCGAAAGTGATACGACGACGGTCTACATCAAAGCCTTGAGCTTTTAATGCTTCAGCAATCTGGATGGTGTTAACCGCTCCAAAGATTTTTCCGCTTTCGCCAGCTTTAGCACCGATTGAAAGTTTAACATCAGTTAAACGCTCAGCAACACCTTCAGCATCTTTTTTGATTTTATCTTGTTTAAAAGCAGCTTGCTTTAAGTTTTCAGCTAAAACTTTTTTAGCAGAAGAAGTAGCTAATGCTCCAAATCCTTGAGGGATTAAATAGTTACGGCCATAACCTGGCTTTACTGTAACTACATCATCTTTCTCACCAAGGCCTTTAATATCTTGTTTTAAAATAATTTCCATATCTCTAGCCTCCTATTTTAATTGATCAGCAACGAAAGGTAACAAACCGATATGACGGGCACGTTTAACTGCCTGAGCCACTTTACGTTGGAATTTTAACGAAGTACCAGTTAAACGGCGTGGTAATAATTTACCTTGATCGTTAATAAATTTCAACAAGAAATTTGCATCCTTGTAATCGATGTATTTAATTCCGTTTTTCTTGAAACGGCAATATTTTTTACGGTTATCCTCTACTTTAGGGGCAGTTACGTATTGAATTTGTTCTCTTGCCATTACGCTGCAACCTCCTTAGTTTTTTTGTTAAAAGCACCACTACGCTTTTTCTCATTGTAAGCAATTGCGTGTTTATCTAAACGGATAGTTAAGAAACGTAACACACGCTCATCGCGTTTTAATTCAAGCTCTAATTTTGCGATCAAATCTCCTGAAGCTTTGTATTCAGTTAAGTTGAAGAATCCGTTTGATTTTTTATCAATTGGATACGCTAATTTTCTCAAACCCCAATTATCTTCCTGGATAATTTCGGCACTGTTGTCAGTAAGAACTGCTTTAAATTTGGCTAATGCCTCTTTTGCAGCCTCTTCTGATAACAACGGGGTTAGAACGATAACAGTTTCGTACTGATTCATTGTTATTAATTAAGTTTTTTAATTTTTTAATCCCGAGGTATATTACGGGGATGCAAAAGTAACAATATTTTTCTTAAAATCAAAGGATTAGTTACATTTTATAATGTAGATGGAAAAGGTAAATGATGGGTGTTTGAAAATGGAAGATGGAAAACGGATGATGGAAATTGAAAACCATGAATATCACATTATCCATCTTATATCATCCATCTTACATAAAAAAAGGGGAATTATCTATCAAGACAATCCCCCTATATCAATTAGCTGTTATTGTTAGTAAGTTTGTATCGTTTTAACGAAAGATTCATCTTTAAATTTAACTACGAAGGTTAACTCTCTTGAATCCGTTTTGCTGATATTGAATTTTTTGGTCAGCTGCTCTTTATCTTTGAAAACCTCGTTGTAAACCTCATCATTGTATTCGTTGTATACTTTAACTTCGATTGGGCTTTTATCTAAATTTTCAAGATTAAGCGTAACTACCTGATCTTTTTGAGTATAAACAGGTTTAAAGATATTAGAGATTTTCGGCTCAGAAACAACAGCCTCACCATCTTTAATGGTCACTGTATATTTAGCCAGTTTTAAATCAGACTCTACTTTAAGTATATATTTTCCGTCAGGAAGTGCATTTAAATCATAAACTTTGCTTGAGAACGCTGCAGCGTGAATGTTTTCTTCAAACAGCACCTCATCATCTGAACCCAGAAGTGATAAATTCACATTTTCTGCCTTATCAGCAGTAAAACGGATATATTTTTCTTTTTCGCCTTTTACCTTTAGTGTAAAATCATCATCGTTAGCGTGAACACCCGTAGTAGTAAAAAATAAAGCTGCTATTAAACCGATTTTTAAGAACTTTTTCATAACCAATATTTTTAAAGAGTTAATCATTATATGATGGTACTAAGGTAAGAAGGTAATTTGCACATAGTTAGTTGCATATTTTCCACTTTCTATGCTATATTACCCCAGTTTAATACCGATTTTATCAAAAGTTATAATAAAGCATATTTTTTATATAAATTAGAAGCATAATTCAGGAAATAATGAAACCAAGTTTCGAGGTTGTCGAACCCTCTTTCGGTAGTTCATTCTATTATTCAAAATATGTAGAAAATGCCAATAACATGGCACATCTCTGGCATTACCATCCGGAAATCGAAATGGTATTTGTAAACGGTGGTGCCGGCAAAAGGCAGATCGGCAGTCACGTTTCTTATTATACCGATGGCGATCTCATCCTGATTGGCAGCAACCTGCCCCATTGCGGTTTTACCGATACCAACACCGGGAACAAAAATGAAACGGTGATCCAGATGAAGCCGGATTTTTTGGGCAGTACTTTTTTAGGTCTGCAGGAAATTAAAGGCATCCACGAATTATTCGATAAAGCGAAGGACGGGATCGCTTTTGGCAGCGAAACCATGAATTTGGTTGGCGACAGGATAGAAATGATGGATGACCAGGCACCTTTTGAGAGGCTTTTAACTTTATTGAGTGTTTTAAAGGAACTCGAACTGGCTAACGATTATAAAATTTTAAACGCTGATGGCTTTTCGATGGAAATGCAGGTGCAGGATAACGACCGCATCAATATGATTTTCAATTATGTGAAAGATCATTTTCAGGATCAAATCAGTCTACAGCATGTGGCAGAAATGTCGAGTATGACCGTTCCTTCATTTTGCCGTTATTTTAAAAAGATTACCAAAAAAACCTTTACGCATTTTGTAAATGAATACCGTGTGGTACATGCTTCAAAACTTTTGGCCGAAAAACCGATCAGTATCGCCAACATTTCTTACGAAAGCGGTTTTAACAATTTTAGCCACTTTAATAAATTATTTAAGGAATTTACGGGTAAAAGTGCTTCGGAGTATAGACATGAATTGAAATCCGTAATTAAATAATATATTAGAACAAGTTTTTAAAATATGAACAAGCCTTTCCTATTAATATTTTTAATATTTACCAATCTGATCAGCCTCTCTACTTACGCCCAATATGTCGAAATCAACCTGGTTAATTGCAAAATAAGTGATAGCGAGCAAAAGAAAATAGAAAAACTGATTGCTTACGAGAGAATGTTTTGTAATGAGATTTTCGAAACCAGTGAGAACATCACTGTACCCGTTAAAATCAACATTTACGGAAAATCTAAAGATTACCGCATAGAAAAAAACAAGTACAACGCGCCATCATCAACCGGATTCTACATCCCGGCAATAAACCAGGCTTTTATCATGAAGAGCGGCGATTTTATTCCCGTGGCCTTGCACGAGGCCAGTCATAGCATTTTTCAGTTTAATTATAAAAAATCGCCTAAGTGGCTAAATGAAGGATTAGCGGAGTTTTTCGAAACACTGGATTTTGACAGCGAAGGAAATTTATATTCATACCCTCAAACCTATCGCATTAAAAGCATAAAAGCAGGCATAGCCGACAGTGATACAGAAAGATTAAAAAAGTTTTTCAAAATATACGATGGCACCTTTTATGGACACGGCATAGATGACAACTATAATACGGCATACAGTATAATCTACTATTTCATCAAAAACAAAAGTACCAAAGCGCTAAAAAATATTATAAAATTAACTGCACAAGGACATGATACTGAAGAGGCTATTGAGCTTACTTATGGTAGTTTTGATGCATTTGAAAGCAACTATAAACAGTTTTACCGCCTTCACCCTTAGATTATTAATATTGCTTCACTTTTATACGATAGTTACCCTTATAATATTCTTTCATTTTAATCACCTCTTTTGATTTCTCGGTTAGCCAGAAAATCGCATAACTATCTTTGGTGTAATTAATTTTAAGCAGCCAACAATTAGCCGAAATATCTGCATTCAATTTCAAATTATCTTTGCCAACCACTTCATAGCGGTGGTAAGTTGCTGATTTTTCGTTGGGATCGAAAAAGGAAATATCAAATTGCTGGCCAACCTTTTTAACTGGTAATAAGGCATAAGTTTCTAAATCCTGCTCCCACGAAATGATCGGAATATCCAATTTAACCGGACCTTTTTTTATTGCATCATTATTTTTCACGCTATCAGATGGCTGCATCAAGCCATTTTTATAATCGTAGGCAAAAATACCTCTGCGTTTATAATTTGCATAATGATAAATTGGCTCCAGCGTTTTTCTATCACAAATATTAGTTATTGTGGCAATTAGAGAATCGTTGTGAAGCCATTTCCAGCCAAATTCTACAACGTCACTTTTATCTCTTTTTTTAAAAGCAGTTGTTCTTTCCCATATATCGCCGACAGTCCGTTTCGTTTCAAGAGAATCTGTCATATAAACCAGGTAGCTGTTTTTTCCCTCTTTCAGATTGCTCATTACCAATTTATGGTTTTGTGCATTTATAGTATCAACCTGTGCCATCGAAGTGCCTGCAAAAGACAACAATATCGCGCTAATAAAAATTAATGTCCTCATTTATAAAGTTTTATGATTAGATTAATTTTATTATTAAATGTTACGCACTCTTTTACAAATTGTTCAAGAATTTCAACTTTTCCACATTCCAACTTTTCAATCTTACAACACCTAAATTTTTCCTATTTTCGTGCCGATGGAAAATTTTATCGTTTCTGCCCGTAAATATCGCCCAGCCACCTTCGAAACCGTAGTTGGCCAGCAGCATATTACAGGTACGTTAAAAAATGCCATCAAAAATAACCAGCTTGCCCAGGCATTTTTATTTTGCGGGCCGCGTGGGGTAGGTAAAACCACCTGCGCACGTATCCTTGCCAAAACCATTAACTGTACCAACCCTACAGCAGAAATGGAAGCTTGCGGCCAATGCGATAATTGCCTTTCATTCCAGAACGGACATTCTTTTAATGTGCACGAATTGGATGCGGCATCGAACAACTCAGTTGACGATATCCGTAGTTTAATTGAGCAGGTGCGTATACCGCCACAAGCCGGAAAATATAAGATTTATATTATTGATGAGGTTCACATGTTGTCACAAAGTGCGTTTAATGCCTTTCTGAAAACGTTGGAAGAGCCACCATCATATGCCATTTTTATTCTGGCTACTACCGAGAAACATAAAATCCTGCCAACCATTTTATCGCGTTGCCAGATTTTTGATTTCAACCGTATCCAGGTAGAAGATATTGCCAGCCACCTGTCAACAATTGCACAACGCGAAAATATTGCTTTCGAAAGTGATGGTTTACACATTATTGCCCAAAAAGCTGATGGTGGATTGCGTGATGCGCTTTCGATGTTCGATCAGATTGCAAGTTACGCCAATAAGAACATCACTTATAAAGCAGTAATCGATAACCTGAACATTTTAGATTACGATTACTTTTTTAAACTTACATCTTACCTAACTGCTGCAGAAGTGAGTCAGACCCTGCTCTTGTTTGATGAAATTTTGAACAATGGTTTTGATGGCAACAACTTTATCAATGGTTTGGCCAGTCACTTCCGTAACCTACTGGTAGGTAAAGATGCCGCTACCATTAAATTATTAGAGGTAAGCGAGAACATCAAGCAAAAATATCTTGATCAGTGCAGGCAAACAGAATTATCGTTCCTGTTAACAGCGCTGAATTTAGCCAATACCTGCGATTTAAATTACAAAAACTCTAAAAACCAGCGTTTACAGGTAGAGTTGGCACTGATTAAAATGTGCCACATCCGGTCGGTCGTCAATTTAGCACAACAACCTTTAAACACTACTAACACAGCAACTGACGGAGATCAGGATAAAAAAAAAACTAATGTCGTAGCTGAACAGGTTGAAAGCCCGAAGCCAAAAGCCGAAAGCGAAAACACTGTTTCTGCCCCGGCACCTACCATTAGTGCACCTGTTTTACCCAGTATCCCTGTAGAAGAAAAAGCAAAGGAAACGCCCAGGGTTAGCAGTCCTCCGCCCTCTACAACTTCCATCAATATTAATATTTCGAAGGCTGGTGCAGCGAGTAAGCTCATTCCTTCACTAAATGATTTTGATCGCATTGCGCAGGAGGAAGAAGATAAAGGTCCCAAAAAAGCAACCGGCGAAGCCCGCGAAGTTTTTAGTTACGATCGCCTATTGGAAATCTGGAGCATATATACTCAAAAGCTTAAAGCTGCGGATAAAATCAACCTTTTTACCATTTTAAACAATTTTGCGCCAACGCTTTTAAATCCTCAACTGATTGAGATTTCGGTAGAGAGTAAAACGCAGGAACACCTGATACAACAGGAATCTGTGGAGCTTTTAAATTTCTTGCGAAACGAACTCCGCAATTTTGCGGTAGAGGTTACCTATAAACTGGTAGAGCGTAAAATAGAAAACAGGCTTTATGGTAACCGCGAAAAATACGATTACCTGGTAAACAAAAACCCTAAACTTGATGAACTGCGCAGAAGGTTTAATTTAGATATTAATCCTTAACCATAGCGAAGCAAATCTGTTTTTTCTCTTTGTATATTTTACTATAGTCTGCACTCCTCCATTGCACCAATTGCAAACTCCTCGAAATAAGCTAATTGGCTTTTCCATAAGATTTCGTTTGCGCTACGTTAAGATTAATTGCTTATCTATAATTTCTGATGTCCATAAAATCACAAATAATTGTAATGAGCAATCTTTATAGGCTATGCTATTGAAAAATTAATAACTAATTCTGCGGTTAAATAATGTATCAAGCTTAGTTGTAAGTGCAAACCTGGTCTGATCGATTTTAATTTTTCTATTATATGTTTGTATAGAAAAATCAATATTTCTATAGGATGGATGTCTTTTAAATAAATATAAGGCTATAGATCTGGATCCTGCTTCTAAATAGAGTGTATCTCTTACCATTTGTTGAATTGAAGAGTTAACCCTAACTGCATTGATGGGCAAAACTAGCCTATCCAATCCCTCATCCTTCGCAATAGTTATATTTCTCGAAGTATTGTCAGGATCTACCAGACTGATATCGCTTTTAATAAATTGATAATTGTTAGATTTACTTGTAAAGAAACCATACTGCCAATTTAATCTTGTAACCCTAAAAATAAAAGACTGAGTTACTGAAAGTGCGTAGCAATCAATATTTTTATCAACCCAGACACTAACTTTCATCACCGATAAAAAAACAATTAACAGTATTATTCGGAAAGTAATTTTATATGCTTTTATCATTTTCTTTCAATTTTAAATTAGCAAAAAACACTGGATACCAACACACTACATTTAACACAATCAGAAGCAGTCCAAAGAACAACAAGTCCATAAAAAGTGCAATAAACAAATGCATTGATATAATGATCAATATGATGTACAATCTGGTTTTCTTAAACCATACTAATAGAAAATATGATGATTCTATAAACACTACCATAATCCCAAAAGAGGCATAAAAAAGAATACTTTGGCCTTTTGGAAAAAAACTTGTTGTCATAATGGTTGGGTCGTTGCTCAGGAAATAAATAAACCTCCCATTCCACCAGTTTAACATGAATGCTTTCTCAAATCCAGCCGATATATAAGTTATAATTAAATAGAGTTGCAATACCCTAATACAAATCTGCTTAATCTCGTTAAGGCTAGGATAATTATCTTTTTTGATTAGCGACAAGCTATAGCCTGTTGGAAATATGGTTAGAAAGAAAAAGCATACCGATTGATAAATATCTACACCAAATGCAAAAGAAGACATTACATTGGTAATTAGCGTAAAGGTAATTAAGCAAATAATGGCTGATAATCTCGTCCAAATGCCTAACAATAACGTACCAAGGCTTAAAAAATATACCGTAAGAATTGAAATCATTACATACTGGGGCGACACGTGCAATAAATCAGCTATTTTTTGCGGATGACACTCGAACCAAAGGGCATTTGCATTAGAAACCTCCCAATTAACTATACCGTTTGGCGCAAAAAAAACATCGTAATCTAAAACCAATGTAAACATCGAAATAATTGCAAATAGCGCTACCAAAATTCTAAATACTTCTAATTGGTTAGCGTTATAGCAATAGGTAATGTTATAAAACACATTCTCCTTCAAAACACTTTTAATTTTATATAAATCCATTTTCTGTTTTTTTGGTATTTTATTGATTTAAATAACATTAAGAAACCATTTAAATTTGTTGAGTTATTTCTTTGTATAGCAGGGTTCAAATTTGAGCGCCTTTTAAAATTTGCGATAACTGTAAAAGAACCAGTTGAAATTTAAATAGCTTCTGATATTCTAGTGCAACAATAACTGCTGCACTAGCGTATCAGGTTTTAATTCAATCCTTTTTTAGCAAGGATTGAATTTAACTGGTTAAAACGTTCTTCTCCTAGTTTAGATTTAAGCAAATCGCCACTTTGTTTATAAACCCACCATTTTTCGTTAGCGGCTAAAACTGCATTAGCTGCAAGTCCGGGCATTCCGCTAAAACCACCCCTTACTGTCGATTTTAATTGTCCAACTTTGTCTGGTGTAACAACTGCCAGCTGTCCCTGGTCACCCAACACTGCTGTAAAATCTCTACCCAAAACCCTTTGTAGCTGTTGTTGCTCCGCCCTGGTAAATTCTACTGGTTTTTCAACCGCCTTAATATCCAATCCTTTTTTAGTAAGGATTTTATTTAATTGGTTAAAACGTTCTTCTCCCAATTTAGACTTAAGCAAATCGCCACTTTGTTTATAAACCCACCATTTTTCGTTAGCGGCTAGAACTGCATTAGCTGCAAGTCCAGGCATTCCGCTAAAACTACCTCTTGCTGTCGATTTCAATTGTCCAACTTTGTCAGGCGTAACCACAGCCAGTTGTCCCTGCCCACCTAATACCGCCGTAAAATCTTTACCAAGAATCCGCTGCATCTGCTGTTGCTCTGCTTTAGTAAATTTTACTGTTCTTTGTTGCGAAAATGCGATAGTACTAAAAGCTAATGCTGTTAGTAGTAGAATTGATTTTTTCATTTTATTTAGATTTAATTTTTATTCCTACTCTTTTAAGGATTTTCGGAATACTCCTTTAATTTGAATACTATTTATAATCTCTGCTATTTGCTTTGAATCCTTTCTCATCAATTCTATCTGTTTTAACAAGTTGCCGTATTACTAAAATTTGCAGTCGGGCTTGCACATCACAAAGTTGCTATACGATGAGACCGCAATCAATGTGTATAAAACTGAATTTCGATGTGTGTTTAACGATAAAATTTACCGTTGTTTAACGATACTGAAAACGGGGTAATACCCCTAGCTTTCCCAGCTGAACATTCTATAACCAATAACAATAAGCAGTTCGTACTACGCTAAGTGACGATGACAAAGGTTTTAATATAGAAAATCGGTAAGCAGAGGTATTGGACTAAATAACATCAAAAAAAGAATAGTCCTAATGGGTGGTAATCACGTTAATGAATGGCTTTGAAACCCATGGCCTCCTGGTTAAAAGAAATACATCCCGATGTACTAATTATGGGCTTAAGTATGCTAGATGATGAGCATAGCCTTGTAAAGATGATCAAAAGTGGTGATCACGGATATTTGCTAAAAATATACATCCAGCGGTATTGGCGAATGCACTGAACCATTTAGTTAAAATAGATATTATTACCCAAATTGGGCTGCAAGCAAAGTATTTTCAAGTATCAGTAATGGAACAAAGCAATCTGATAAAAAAGTTTTTTTTAACGATAGAGAGAAAATATTTTTACGTTTACTGTAACAGAAATGAACTATAAGGAAATTGCCAACCAAATGAACTGCAGTACACGGACTATTGAAGGTTAACGAGATAGTTTATTTGAGAAATTAGCGCTAAAAACAAGAGGCTTAGCAGTATATGCCATTAAAAATGGGCTTAACAGTTAAACTGCTAAACCCATTTTTATTATAATTAGTTAATTATTATTAGGTGCATCATTAATCGGGTAACCTTCTTCATCCAGGTCATCGCGGTTATCTTCAGGTGTACGGGCTAGAATTTCATCTTCCGGGTTCAGCTTTACACTTTCACCGTTATCTACATGCATGCCTAATTCTTCCAAATTATCTTCGGCTATATCTTCGTTCCGGGCATATTCATCGCCTACATAAGGGTTTGCCTCATCATAAGTAGAATCATCATCCTTTGCACCTGCAGCAACTGTTTCGTAACCCATTGGGTGATCGTATTCGCTGTCCGTTCCTTTTACATCAAGTTCGTAACTCTCTTTATTTTTATCGTACGATAAATTTTCTTTGTTGATTTCGCTCTTTTCTGTAGTGCTATGTATTTTATCCTGCGATCCTTTATTTTCGTTAATTGCCATGGTGTGGGTCTCCTATAATTTATAATGTTATAACAAAGCGGTGTAAATAAGGTTTTTCTTTAGCAAAAGAATTTGTTATTATTTGGGCGTGCCCCAAGCTACGCAAGGGTCGGGCTATGCACTGCAAGTCCTCACCATTCCTTCCTCACGGCTGCGGGCTTTCCGTTTCTATCCCTCACGCAGCAAAGCGTCTAAAAAATTTCATTTTGAAAGGTATATTATTCTACTTAATTTACGGCAAAAATGCTAATAAAGAACACGCTAAAACATTGAAAAACCTCAGGCCTTTAATATTAGGTTTCGTTACTTTAACTTTCGCCATTTACCTTTTGGTTGACATTCTTTTTTCCAGGAACTTACTTAAAGAAACGAATGGCATCCTAGATTATTCAACTGTTGATATTGAAACAAGAATAGTTCAAAGAAGCCGTTCTTCCATTGTTGATACCACTAAGTTCGCTGTATTAAGGTTTAAGCTGAAAAACGACGGGCAGTCATTTGAAATTAGCCAAAGATTAGAGATGATTCACGATAGTCGGAACGAATTGAATGGGGTGAATGATGCTTTAAAAACTTCAAAAAATCTCAATCTTTTACTAAAGAAAAGTCTTTTATCAGATGATGTAAACGTTTACCAGATCAATGCTGATGGATTAATCATTTATGATAATACTGAAGATGCCAACAACACTTCATTTTTGCTCTTCTTTCTCTCCATTGTCTCTTCTATTTTCTTTTTCGCCCTTTATTTTTGGCCAGATAATGGGCAGCGATTTAACAAAAGGCAAATTAAACGAAAATAGTATTTGCTCTTATTTTTTTTCGGTCTGTGGGGACACAGACCGAGGGATAAGGGTTTGCCTCATCATAGGTAGAATCATCATCCTTTGCACCCGCAGCAACCGTTTCATATCCCATCGGGTGGTCGTATTCGCTGTCCGTTCCTTTTACATCGAGTTCGTAACTCTCTTTATTTTTATCGTACGATAAATTTTCTTTATTGATTTCGCTATTTTCTGTAGTGCTATGTATTTTATCCTGCGATCCTTTATTTTCGTTAATTACCATGATATGAGTCTCCTATAATTTATAATATTATAACAAAGCGGTGTAGATAAGGTTTTTCTTTAGCCATATAATTTTATTATTATTTGGGCGTGCCCCAAGCTGCGCAAGGGTCGGGCTATACACTTCAAGTCCTCACCATTCGTTCCTCACGGCTGCGGGCTTTCCGTTGCTATCCCTCACGCAGGCAAAATGCCTAAAATTTCCATTTTGAAAGTATATCATTCTGCTATCGGTCTGTGGGGACACAGACCGGGGAATACATCTACGCAAATAGCACCTGCTGGCTAATCCACCTAAACCCGATCAAAGCGGGATGCTCCCGATCCTTCATCGGGAGCAGAAGCGGGAGCGGGACTGCTACAGCCTAAAAGCTTCTGCATCTGCTTTCCAAATGCAATCAACTTTCTAACAAAATAACTATTAAAGCTGAAAAACCCATCATAAAAAAAGCGCCCCGATTTTTAAATCAGGACGCTAAATATTTCAAGAGTTGTCAACTTCCATGCCAGAAGCATATTAAAGTTGACAACTCAGCTTATAAACTAGCCAAAGATGTATTTAATGTTTCACTTGGGCGCATGGCTTTGCTTGCCAGCTCATCATTAGGGTTGTAGTAACCGCCAATGTTTTGAGGTTTGCCCTGCGAACCGATCAATTCCTCGTTGATTTTGGCTTCATTTTCTAACAAAGTTTTAGCCAATGGTGCAAATCTGGCTTTCAGATCAGCATCTTTGCTCTGAGCAGCTAACGCCTCAGCCCAATATAAAGCTAAATAGAAGTGAGAACCACGGTTATCGATCGTTCCTAATTTTCTACCTGGCGATTTATCAGTTGCCAAGAATTTAGCATTTGCCTCATCCAAAGCATCAGCCAGTACCTGTGCTTTTGCATTGTTTTGGGTTTGAGATAAATGCTCTAAAGAGGCCTGAAGTGCCAAAAACTCACCTAGCGAATCCCAACGTAAATAACCTTCTTCGATAAATTGCTCAATATGTTTAGGGGCAGAACCACCTGCACCGGTTTCGAATAAACCACCACCGTTCATTAATGGAACAATAGAAAGCATTTTCGCTGAAGTTCCTAACTCTAAAATCGGGAATAAATCAGTTAAATAATCACGCAATACGTTACCAGTAACCGAAATGGTATCTAAACCTTTACGGATACGCTCTAAAGTAAATTTAGTGGCTTCAATTGGGGCTAAAATACGGATATCTAAACCTGTAGTATCGTGGTCTTTTAAGTAAGTATTTACTTTTGCAATGATTTCTCTATCATGCGCTCTTTGCTCATCTAACCAGAAAACAGCTGGAGTTTCTGATAGGCGTGCCCTGTTTACCGCTAATTTTACCCAATCCTGAATTGGCGCATCTTTAGTCTGGCACATGCGGAAAATATCACCTTTTTCTACTTTCTGATCAAAAAATACTTTACCGTCAGCATCAGTAACTCGGATTATTCCTGTTCCTGTAGCTTGAAACGTTTTATCGTGTGAACCATATTCTTCTGCCTTTTGAGCCATTAAACCTACGTTTGGTACCGAACCAATGGTGGTTACATCAAACGCACCATGTGCTTTACAGTCATCAATGGTTGCGGTATACACACCAGCATAAGAA
Source organism: Pedobacter jeongneungensis (assembly GCF_000633455.1). GTDB lineage: Bacteria > Bacteroidota > Bacteroidia > Sphingobacteriales > Sphingobacteriaceae > Pedobacter > Pedobacter jeongneungensis_A. The sequence goes on along the minus strand of NZ_AYMG01000017.1, from coordinate 234,513 downwards.
CGATCTGGAATTAAAGCAATCGTATCTTCTGGTTTACCTTCTTTGTTCCACATCTGGCCTGATGTACGGATCATTGCCGGCATAGAAGCATCAACAATCACATCCGATGGTACGTGTAGGTTTGTAATTCCTTTATCAGAGTTTACCATGGCTAAAGCTGGTCCATTTTCAATTGCCTGTGCCAAAGCGGCTTCAACTTCTGCCTGTTTAGGGTTGCCTGCAATTTTTGCATAAACATCGCCTAAACCATTACGGGTATCAATATTTAGTTCTTTGAAAAGATCTGCATATTTGGTAAAAACATCTGCGAAATAAACTTCAACAATGGCACCAAAAATAATCGGGTCAGACACTTTCATCATCGTCGCTTTTAAGTGTGCAGATAATAAAACGCCTTCAGCTTTAGCCTCCGCAATTTCTTTAGCCACAAAAGTTTTCAATGCCGATAAGCTCAATGCAGAGCTATCAATCACCTCTCCTGCTTTTAATGGCGATAAACCTTTCAATTCGGTTACCGTACCATCGGCAGCTACAAATTCGATTTTAAACTGACCAGCTTCAGCAACAGTGGTAGATTTTTCTGAACCGTAAAAATCGCCTTCAGTCATGCTGGCCACTTTGGTTTTAGAATCTGCCGACCATTTACCCATTGAGTGTGGATTTTGTTTAGCATAGTTTTTAACCGCTTTAGGCGCCCTACGGTCAGAGTTACCTTCACGTAAAACAGGGTTTACTGCCGAACCTAAAACTTTTGCATATTTAGCTTTAATTGCTTTTTCTTCGTCGCTCTGTGCGTTATCCGGATAGTTAGGAATGGCAAAACCCTGAGCCTGTAACTCAGTAATTGCACCTACCAATTGTGGAATAGAAGCAGAGATATTTGGTAATTTGATGATGTTTGCCTCTGGAGTGGTTGCCAATGCACCAAGCTCTGCTAAAGCGTCACCAATTTTTTGGTCGTCTTTTAAATACTCAGGAAAGTTTGCCAAAATTCTTCCTGCTAAAGAAATATCTCTGGTTTCTACATCAATACCTGCTGATGCGGTAAAAGCTTGTACGATAGGTAAAAGTGAATAAGTAGCCAACATTGGCGCCTCATCGGTTTTGGTGTAGATAATTTTTGATGTATTTGACATATTATATTGATTTTGCTTATTTATTTAACGATCCGATTGCTTTATGGCTTTGTAAACCAATCTTTTTAAAATCGCCTAAAGATAAAATAATCGAATGAATTAAGGAACATCGTAATGTTATTTATGGTTTGGATTAGCAATTCATTTATTAAAAACCCATAATATTTATCATAGTGAAATAATAATATAACATACTATTGTTTTTTGGGAGCGCAGGGCTACACGCTATATTTAAAGTTAGTCCTGCTCTCCGCTTTATCCCGATGAAATATCGGGGATGCCCGCTACGATCAGGGCTAGAAACTCAGGCCTGTGACACGGAAAACCAACATAGTAGCAGAAAACTACCTATACTAAACCTGATCGAATGCCCTATTTTTTATTCTATAGTGTAGAGAAAAATATTTAAGAGTAGTTAGGCATTTGCGGGTTTCCATCCAAAACCTACAATCCTTACCGAAGGACGCCGTCAATCCCAAGTGGCAGGAGAATCAAAAAAACAGTTGCAGTATAGAACAAACGGCACCACCAAACCTGAAACGCAGTGGTTTTGTGTTCGTAAACGATAATTCAAAAGCTTCAGGCAAATCGAACACAAATTGAAGTGCCTCTGTTTTTTTGATGAGCGCAGGGCGGTGAGAAGCCACATTGCCGGATTGACAAAGCGCTTTGGGTACTTTGGCGCTCCAAAGTACCATGCCTCCACGGCATAGAGTGGCAGAAGAATCTTTAGTTAGTTGTGTCTTAATAGGATTTTATTGAAAAAGGTAGAGAAGGAAGTAATAAACCTTTGCAATACTACAATTGCTGTCCAAAAACTAAGCAACTAAAAAGACATTTTTTATCATTCTGATTCACTGCAACATTCCCGATAGTTTTAGATTACGCAAATTCTTTGGCTAAACTTTTGTAGCGAGAAGCGCATATATCTATCTATATTAAATATTTTAATTGAAATGACCGAAACTACCTTAGATCAACAGTTAAATGCCCGAAAATTTGACGAAGCGAAAAGCTCGATGCAAAACGGCGAAAAACTCTCCAAAAACCTGCAGGATCATCAGAAATCATCGATTTTCGACAAACTTATCAAAGAAAAGCAATATGAAATTCTAAATATGATGGTAAAGGATAAAACCATTGAAACCGATATTTATGAATTCGACAATTTTGACAAAAGTATTTTTCATAGTATCATTTACAACCTGGGCGACGAAGATGAAGACATTGCTTTCTTCAACGAATTTATAGCACACTTCGATAACCTGAATGATGAAGTAAATGCGAAAACCTTATTGGGTTATCTCTTCGAAAATGGCGTCAGTTTAGGCGTAATCAAAGCTTGTATCGATGCAGGCTGCACGACCAATTTTAAAAATAATGCAGAAGAAAATTATATCCACCAGGTGGTAAAAAGCAGTTTTCGCCGTTACAACCTAAATGATGAACAAACTGCCGATCTGCTTAAGGGTTACATCGATATCCTCATTAACGAAGGAATCGATATCAATGAAGGCAATATAGTACAGGAAACACCTTTAATTACCGCAATAAAGTTTAATAAGAAAAATCTAATTGCGCATCTGCTTGAAAATGGAGCAGATCCTAACCAGACTGATCGTGAAGGAAATTCGGCCTTTTTTTATGCAGTGGCTCATTCGCAGAGCGAAAACATATATGATACGCTGCGCAATTATGCCACACCAGCGTTTGATCAGGTAAGCAAAAAAGGAGAAACGCTGCTGTTCGAATATGTAGGCATGATGTCGAACAGTGAAAGCGGCATCAACTTCCTAAAAAAACTGATTGGTGATGGTGCCGATTTATACCAAGCCAGCACCTGGTATAGTGCAGATAAAACTCCATTGGATGTAATTGCCGAAAAACAGGCCAATATTTTAGAGGCTGTTTTAGAAAGTGGACAGGTAGATATAAACAGAGCAGATGATCAGGGAAATACTTTACTACATAAAGTCTGTGCCTACAATGTAAACTACGAAGCCGAAAAGGCAAAAGAAACCTATCGTAAAGTGAAACTTCTGATCGAAAACGGAGCAGATACTACGCTAAGCAACGATAAGGATCAAACAGCCTTAATGCTCGCCTCCGATGATAACCTGAAAATAAAAACTGTTGAACTGCTAATGAAACAATCTTAATATATGTCGATGTCATTTATAATTGCCTGCGAAAGCGGCAAACGCAAAATAGCCGAACTTTTATTGGCGAACAATGAAGTAGAAGTAGGTTATACGGATGAAAAAGGTCGAACTGCACTGCATTATGCTGCACATCATGGATATTTAGATCTGGTTAAAATTTTAATTGACCGCGGTGCAGATTTAGATTATGAGGACCATGATGGTGAAACACCTTTTTATTTTGCCTGCCTACAAAAACAGAAACAAACAGCGCTATACCTATTAGATAAAGGTGCAAAGGTTGATATTAAAGACCTTAAAGGTAATAGTCTATTGCATTTAACTGCTCAAAACGGGCAGATTGAAGTTTTAGAAAAGCTGCTCGATAAAGGCCTGGAGGTGGATAGTGAAAATAATGAGGCGGAAACTCCCCTGCTTATCGCATCTGCCTGGAGAAATAAAGAAGCGGTTCAAAGATTACTGGAATTTGGCGCCAATATTAACACGACGAATAAACATGGCGATTCGCCTTTGATTTTTGCAGTTAAATCTAAAAACAACCCAATGGTTGAATTGATCCTTGATAAAGGAGCTAACATCAATCATATTAACCACGCTGGCGAATCGGCACTATTGCTTGCCTGTTACGATGCCAACCGGATGCTCACCAAAACGCTTGTAGAAAAAGGTGCAGATGTATTTGTCTCTTCAAAAAATGGTTTATCACCCATCTGGTATGCCTGTGCCAATAACCAGAAAGAAATTGTCGATTTATTTTTGGCCAATGGTGTAGATGTAAATTATGCTAAACCACTTTCGGGCAATGATGATTCGATGTACTCATACCTTGAGTGGGTAGAAACAGCCAATAACATTTCCATTTCGGCCAGTTTTTCTTTCGATAATAACTACAATTACGGGGGCGAAAGCATGTTGCATGTTGCGGCCAAAAGCGGTCATTTAAGCATGTTGAAATTATTATTGGAAAAAGGTGCCAATGTTAATATTCAGGATGAAAGCGGAAACACAGCTTTACATTATGCAGCTGCAAACGGTAAAAAAGATGTGGTTAAGTTTTTACTCGAAAACGCTGCCGATCCATCAACTGTAAATGTAAAAGAACAAAAAGCAATTGATTATTCGAATATTAAAGGCTTTAATGAGATAACCGAGCTCTTGTTGAAATATGGTCCTGCGGCCAACTCAAATGCACAGGCTACAAGTACAGTATCGGCTGAAAGTCCTGCTGAAGTTCCAAGAAATGATATGGCTGCTAAAAAACAGGCTTTATTAGATTTAAAAGAGTTGTTGGATGCCGGAATTTTATCGCAGGAAGAATTTGATACAGAGAAAGCTAAGATTTTGAAAAGTTGAGTTAATCCCGCGGTCATCATTTCGAGTTTCAATTTATTTCATAAAAAATATGGATGACAGTTGGATTTTAGAGAATTGATAGGCTGCGAGGAATCGTCATTCCCAACCCGATTGGGAATCTTAATGCAATAAGCTTTAAGATTCCCGTCTGCGCTGGATTGATGACTACGCTAATCGAATCAGCCCAGGATTGTTCAGCGAAGCTAAATTTAGCTAGTATAGATCTCTCCAGTCCGCGTTGCTTTGCGATTATTATATTGAAAAATATTGTCTAATAAATTTTTAGTTATAAATTTATTAGACAATATTAATGCTCGCATAAATGAAACTTATCCCTAAAATCAAATCTCAGTTATTTACCTTTCTCCTTCTTTCCATTTTCATATATGCCTGTTCTCCCAAACTGTATGTTGACGAAAGTAAACGTTATCAGGCGGGTGCATTAACCGATGCACAAATCGATTCACTGCATACTTTCTTAAAACAAAACGAAAGGCTTGCCTTAAAAGATACCATCATTATTAAATACGATTTCAATAAAGATGCCTGCTGGAACGACCTAAACTATCAAAATGCCGAATTTTTAAACAATGTAAGGTGGGCTTTCCAAAAAAACATCCTCGAAAAAGCAGCAGCCCGGCCAAAGGTTGCCATTTATCAATATCGTGAGGTAGGCGAAAGCTTTAGCCAGGTTAAAACCAAAGGTCTGGAAATAGAAACCGATCCGGGATTTTTAAAGAAACTATTATTTCAAGAAGCAACTACCTGCGGCACTTCGGCCATTGTGCTCCCAAACGGGAAATTTTTACTGGTTAAATCCGATCCGCAATTCTCTGCACTGTTACTAAATGCTAAAGACATTGAAACCAGGCTTTTGGAAAACCTGGTAAAATAATCGCGAAGAGCAACTTTAGAGCAGATTAAAATGATTTAACAATTCTTAACTAAATCTTTGGTTATTATGCTGTAATTTAGTTTTAACTAATCGTTTCAAATTATAGCTCAACCAAATACCTAAATGCTCAAGCTTCTCACCCTGCTCCTGTTTATTTTAATGGGTTTTAACCTGATGGCGCAAAACAAAACCACTGTAAAAGGTATTGTTGCCGATTCATCATCCAAAGCACCAATAGAATTTGCCACAGTTGCCATTGTTAATGCTAAAGATACCAGCTTAATTTCTTATACCCTTACCGATAAAAACGGCGTTTTCAAATTATCGGGAATTCCCATTGAAAGGCCCGCCAAACTGATTATATCCTACGTTGGCTATACCACATTCAGGAGGTTACTCGAGCTGAAAAAGGATGTGATCAAGGATTTCGGCACTGTTTTACTATCAGGCCATAACCTCGAAGAAGTAGTGATTAAAGGGGAAAGATCGCCGGTTGTGATTAAAAAGGATACCATAGAATTTAATACCGAAGCTTTTAAAACCCGGCCTAATGCTGTTGTAGAAGAATTGCTTCGGAAATTACCCGGCGTACAGGTAAATGTGGATGGCTCTATTCTGGTAAACGGTAAATCGATCAGTAAACTATTAATTGATGGAAAAGAATTTTTTGGTAACGACCCGAAAGTAGCCACCAAAAACCTAGATGCGGATATGGTTGACAAAATCCAGGTTTATGATGACCGGGAGAACGATCCCGATCATCTGGTGAGCGAAACCCAGGTGGCCAAAATCATCAATCTGAAGATGAAAAGCAAAATCAAGAAAAGCACTTTAGGTAAAATTTATGGTGGTGGGGGTAGCAGAGACCGTTATGAAGCAGCTGGTATTCTCAGTAATTTCAGGGATACTTTACAGATCAGTTTGATCGGCCTGGCCAATAACCTTAATAAAACAGGATTTTCTAGTCAGGATTTATATTCTATGGGCGGCTTCGACCGTTCAGGCGGATCGCAGGTGTACGATGGAACATTTGGTGGAAGAGGTTATGGCGGTATGGAAAACGTAGCTTCAGGCGGCTTTAACATCAACAATAATTATGGCAAAAAATTAAAACTCAATCTGGTTTATTTTTATACCCACACCGAGCGGATTTATAATAGTCAAAATTATAACGAGCAGTTCCTGCACGATACCAAACTTGTATCTCTTTCACAAAATAATAGCAACAATAAAAACGATAAACATGCCATTAGCGGCCTGATTGAATGGGTGCCCGATACCATTAACAGGGTCAGGTACGAACCTAAATTTAACTTTGGCAGCGATAACAACCTTAGCGGTAATTTTGGCAATAGCTCCAACACCGCCTTCCCAAAATTGAGAGAAACTGCCTATGATTCAAGATATAACGCAAACAACACCAGTTTTTCGCACAATTTTAATTATTACCACAGGTTAAAGAAAAAAGGTGAATCGCTAAATATTACACATTCTGTTCAGTTAAATAACAACGGAGGAGATAAATTCTCACTTTATAACATTGTTTCTTATACTGCTGATGTAAAATCGGAAAGGCAGGACCGTTATGAAGATAGCTGGAGAAAATCGAGCTCAGTTGATTTATCCCTGACCTATAACTATCCGCTCATCATCGAAAAACTGATCTTAGAAATGAATGCTTATTCTAAGTACTCCAGCAATAAAGACCAGCTAAGTATTTTAGAAAGAAATCCACTTACCACTAGCTACGATATTTTACAGGTAAACCTGAGCAACGATTTACAGCGTAATATTTTTACACAAAATATCCGTCCTCAGTTATTGTACAAAATAAACAAAAACTACAGTATAAGACTCGGAGTTAAAGCTGAACTAAATGATGTAAAAAACATCTTCAATTACGGGTATGATAACATTAACCAAAAGTTTTATAATTTCTTTCCAAGTATGCGTTTTGATGGGCCAAGTTTGTCGTTCAGTTACGATGAAAGGTTAGAGCTGCCAGGCATTTCTCAGATGCAGCCTATTGTACGCGAATACAATTCTTTATATAAAACAACCGGTAATCCAGACCTGGTACCATCAAGGGTGAGGAATTTAAATTTCAATCTTTATAAATATAACCACAGCAAACAGATCAACTTCAATATCTATTCAGGCTTAAATTTCAGCAATAATGTGGTAATCCAACAAACCATACTGAGCAGTGCGGGAGCAAATACCACCACTTATGTTAACCGGAACGGGAGTGCCAACGGCTACATGGGGGCAAATTTTGGCAAACAGTTAAAAAAATCTCAAAAATGGCAGGTTGGTTTTAACACCAATGTAAATCTGAATTTAAATAGAAGACCTTTTATCCTCAACATGGATGAAGGTTTCGAAAACAGTTTTTACACCACTTTGGGCGAAAATATCAGCTTTAATTATAACGAACTACTGAGCATCAACGCGAGGTATAATTTTACCAAACAGATGACCAGGTATAAGGATGTAAATTTCAATAATGTAAATACTTACTCGCATACAATCGGATCTGATTTTAGCCTTCGCTGGCCTAAAAAAATAATCCTGGATGCCAATTATTCTTATAATTACAACCCACAGATTGCAGAAGGTTTTCCAAGAAGCTCCCATCTTTTAAACCTGGCTTTATCACTCCAGATGCTTAAAAAAGACCGTGGACAATTAAAAATCTCGGTGTACGATCTTTTCGATCAGAACATTTCGGTAAGCAGGTATGCCTATAATAATGCTGTTAACATCTCCGATAGAGAAATATTAAAACGATACTTCCTTGTAACCTATCAGTATAAACTGAACATCTTCAAAGGAAAATAAGGAGCGCTCTCTCCTATGGAAGGTACTTTCGGGTACTTTCCTTTTTTTATTTGCGGTTGTGGCAATTATGGCCGGATTAAAAACATCTCCTCTCCTTTCGATGTTTATTTCATGAAAACTAATAAAACCAGTTCACATGAAAAATAAAATTTTCTACACAGCAATCCTTTCAACTTCGGTTTTTCTGGGGTGCCAATCCAATTCTAATAAGCAACCTCAGGGCGAAGATACCACGGTAACCACTAAAACCGGAGCAGTTGATTTACCGGCACCTGATACCAATGCCGCAAAAAACAAATTCAGTAAAGTGATTGGCTGGCCAGAAGGAAAAACACCAATCGCCCCTGAGGGATTTGTGGTAACCAGATTTGCATCCAATATCAAAAGTCCGCGGAATACCTATATTGCACCAAATGGCGATGTACTGGTAGCCCTTTCCAATTCTGAAAGAAGCGCAGCAGAATCTGTTGCCAATGTGGTTACCGGTAAAGCCAAATCGGAAGTTCCCGGAAAAAGCGCGAATACCATATTGCTTTACAGGGATGATAATAAAGATGGCAAACCCGAAACCGTTACAACCTTTTTAAATGGCTTGAACCAGCCCTTTGGCATGTTGATTATCGGCAATTCATTCTATGTAGCCAATACCGATGGTTTGTGGCAATATCCTTATAAAACCGGTGATACCAAAATTACCGCAACAGGGAAAAAGATTTTGAGCCTTCCTGCGGGTGGCTATAACAATCACTGGACAAGAAACCTGATCACCAATGCTGATAAAAGCAAGATTTATGTAACCGTAGGGTCGGGTAGTAATGTTGGCGAAAACGGAATGGAAAACGAAGTAAGAAGAGCCAATATATTGGAAATCAATCCGGATGGAACTGGTGAAAAAATTTATGCCAGTGGCTTGCGCAACCCTGTAGGGGTAGATTGGGCACCAACAACCAATATGTTGTGGACCGCTGTTAATGAGCGCGATGGCCTTGGGGATGATCTTGTACCCGATTACATTACAAGTGTTAAACGCGGCGCATTTTATGGCTGGCCTTTTTCTTACTATGGTCAAAATGAAGATCCGCGTTTAAAAGGCAAAAATCCTGAAATGGTTAAAAAAGCCATAGCTCCTGATGTAGCCGTTGGTGCACATACCGCTTCTCTGGGTCTCGCCTTTTATAAAGCCACAAAATTTCCTCAAAAATATCAGGGTGGTGCGTTTATCGGTCAGCATGGATCATGGAACAGGTCTGCAATTTCTGGTTACAAAGTTGCTTTTGTCCCATTTAAAGCTGGGAAACCAATAGGAAAACCTGAAGATTTTTTAACCGGTTTTATTGCTGACGCAGACAAGGCAGAAGTGTATGGTCGTCCGGTTGGTGTTACACTCACACCAGATGGTGCTTTATTGGTAGCCGATGATGTTAGCGGTGTAATTTGGAAGGTAGCAGCAAAATAGTTTATCAATTAACCACAGATTAGCAGAATATACGGTAAATTTATCTGCCAATCTGTGGTTAAAACATCAATCCTTGTTCCCTTGAAATTAAAACTTAGCTTCATCTTAACTTTATCCGCATTTACAGCTTTAGCCCAAACGGTTAAACAAGATTCAACCAAAAAACTAGAAGATGTTACTGTAAAAGGTTATTACAATCGTCAGCCTTTGTTAAGATCGGTATCTGCAGTGAGCTTGATTGATAGCAGTTTAATTAGAAACCAGCAAAGCACCTCATTAGTGAGTACTTTAAACGCCACTCCGGGTGTACGAATGGAAGAACGCTCTCCGGGCAGTTACCGATTATCACTCCGCGGAAGTTTATTAAGATCACCTTTCGGCATCAGAAATATTAAAATTTATGTTGATGATTTCCCTTTAACCGATGCAGGGGGCAATACCTATTTAAATGCTTTGGATGTGGCTGCCGTTGGTACGATGGAGATTTACAAAGGGCCGGAAGCCAGTATATTCGGGGCCAATACAGGTGGTGCCCTTTTGATTAATCCTCCCGCTTTAGGCAATAACGAAATCAATGTTTCTGCAATTACGGGTTCTTATGGACTCTTTCATCAAACGGCAGCTATTAAACACCAGTTTAAAAATTATAGTTTCAGTTTTAGCGAGGGCTATCAAAAAAGTGATGGTTACCGTCAGAACAGTGCGATGGATAGAAAATATTTCCAGACTTTTCAGCAATGGAACTATAGCCCTGCCGGCAATTTAAAAGTTTTTGCCTTTTATAGCGACTTAGGTTATAACACACCGGGAGGATTAACGGCCATTCAGTTAGATCAGGATCCTAAACTGGCACGTCCGGCTACACCGACCCTACCCGGAGCCATTTCACAGCAAGCTGCTATTTATAATAAAACCATTTTTGGTGGTTTATCCAATTCCTATCAGATCAATTCGCATTTAAAACATATTATTGCCTTATTTACGACCTATACTGATTTCAAAAACCCATTTATAACCAATTACGAAAAACGTTACGAAAGCACATTGGGTTTAAGGACGTTTTTGGATTACGTACAGGCAAAAGAAGGTTTTAAATTTAATGCACAGATTGGATTAGAGAGTTCGGCAACAAAAAGTCTGATTAAAAATTTCAACAATAATGCTGGTGAAGCTACAGCTATGCAAGCTTCTGACCGTTTAAAAGCCAGTCAGGATTTTGCTTATTTGAGGTTAAATTTCGACATCAGCAATAAATTCCTGATCGAACTTGCTTCTAGTTTAAATTTCTACAAGTATCATTACGAAAGTTATTTCCCAGTGGTTATTGCTTCAAAGCAAAGAAAATTCGATACCCAATTCATGCCAAAAGCAGCGCTATCTTACCTCATCACTTCTGATTTTTCGGCAAGGGCTTCGGTGAGTAAAGGTTATTCGCCTCCAACCCTAGCAGAAGTAAGGTCATCTGATAACAATATCAATAATGATCTGCAGGCAGAACTAGGCTGGAATTATGAACTAGGCCTGCGTTATAAAACTAAAAACAACCGTTTTTATGCCAACGGAAACATATTCAGTTACCATTTGAAAGATGCCATTGTTAGAAGATTAAATCAAAACGATGCCGAGTATTTTATCAATGCCGGAGGAACCAAACAGCAAGGAATCGAACTGGAAACCGCCTTATGGATCATCAAAAATGATGCTTCCTTTTTAACAGGTTTACAATGGAGAAGTAATTATACTTTTAGCCATTTCAGATTTAAAGATTTCATAAGTGGCACAACTGCTTTTAGCGGCAACAAACTTACAGGTGTTCCGGAAAGTATTTTAGTAAATAGTTTGGAGTTTAACTTTCCGAAAGCACTTTACCTGTTTGTGCAACACAATTATACCTCTTCAATCCCTTTAAACGATGCCAATACTGTTTTTGCGAAAAGATACCATTTGGTTGAAAGCAAATTGGGCATAAGGAATTTAAAAATAAATAAAACCTATTTAGATTTATTTGCCGGGGTAAATAACCTACTTAATGTGAATTACAGCTTAGGTAACGATTTAAATGCCGCGAATGGAAGGTATTTTAATCCAGCTGCAGGAATCAATTTTTATACAGGCCTTTCTGTTAGATTATAACAAAATAAACCGCACCTGTAAAGCAGAACTTTCCAGGTGCGGATGGGCACTACTTAAACAACATTTTGTTTTTCATTTTCCCTTATTACCACTTCGTTAACAATAATATCAAAACTGTAACGCTTTGATCCATCCTTAGCATCATAAGTGTTTGTCTGCAATCTTCCCTCTATCGTTAAGCCTGTACCTTTTTTAATCTGTGCCTCAGCAATATCAGCTTTCGCATTCCAAAAAGTTAAATTAAACCATTGTACTTTTTTAATCTCCTCACCAGAAGAGTTTTTATATGATTCATTTACAGCCAGGTTAACCTTTGCTAATTTTTGATTCATAACTGTTTTCACTTCTGCATCTGCACCTGCAAATCCGCTTAATACTACTTTGTTAATTGCACTTTCCATGATTTCTAAATTTAAGTTTCTAAATGTTTAAAGAACAGCTGCCACCTCGGCAACCGACAAGAACAAAATTGCAAACAAGATCAAAAAATAGCCGGATTGTAAATATTTATAGTCGTTTATAAACGTTTATAAACGGATAATGCCTCTTTTTGGGCTTTAATGAAGGTTTATATTTTTTTTCTTTCGATCATTTTATTTCATAAATTAGATCATCATCCCATAATAAAAAAAGATATTATTATGGAACGCTTATGTTTAGATTGCGGAACTCCGATAAAAGGGAGAACCGATAAAAAATTCTGCGATGATTCTTGTCGCAATAATTACAATAACCACCTAAAAACCGAGGATAATCTCGTACTTAGGCGGATTAACAGTATTTTAAAAAAGAACCGTACCATCCTCGCACAATTTAACCCGAATGGTAAGGCGAAGATTAGCCGTAAAAAGTTAATTTCGGCAGGCTTTAATTTTGATTACCACACTTATAGTTATGAAACACAAAGCGGAAATTGCTACATTTTTTGCTATGAGTACGGCTATCTGGTTTTAGGTGAAGAAAAATTGTTACTGGTTAAAAGAGAAGAAAACCTCTGGCTGGCTTAAGTAGTTTTATTTTTTTATTCCCAATGAGATATTTAGATTTATCGCCTGATGATAAATTACAATAACAAGCACTTCAGGCCAGTCAGTAATACCGAAAACGGAGAAACTTCGGCTGAAACTATTTTTAAATATAAACAGACAGGAAATATCCTAACTTCTGAATATGCGGGAGGAAAGATTATCTGTGGACATTTAATTGGCCTGGTTGATGAAAATGGCCATATCGATATGCGTTACCATCAGGTAAACGACAAAGGCGAAATGATGACCGGAATTTGTAATTCAAAGCCAGAACTATTGCCAAATGGCAAAATCAGGCTCCATGAAACATGGAGATGGACATCGGGCGATCTATCGGAAGGGCAATCTATCATAGAAGAATTGTAGTTATTCGTTAGCTGAGAACAATTAAGTTTTTACAGGCAAAATTGACATCGTGTGAATTTCTTAATAATCTTAACTCCTTAATGATTAAAGATTCTAATCAATTATGTTTTTTGAATGCTTAGCTAAATAAAATTGAGCAAGATTCGGGTAGCTTACCTTTTCTTTCCATACTACTTTTGGATATAAATTATTCAATACCATGAAAGCACAAGAAGAAATCAATTTCAATAGGATAGCTGAAGCGATTAGTTATATTAAAGCTAATTTTAAAACACAGCCTGGTTTAGAAGAAATTGCAGAAAAAGTAAATTTAAGCCCTTTCCATTTTCAAAGGTTGTTTAGCGAATGGGCCGGCACTACGCCAAAACGTTTTTTACAGTACATCAGCATCGGCTATGCGAAAGAAATGCTGAAAGAAAATCACAGTTTATTTGATACAGCACTAGAAACCGGCTTATCAGGCACCAGCAGACTGCACGATCTTTTTGTAAATATTGAAGGCATGACGCCCGGAGAATATAAAAACGGCGGAGAAAATCTCCATATTAATTATAGTTTTGCAGAAAGTCCGTTTGGAAATATTATTGTAGCCAGTACTCCGAAAGGAATCTGCCATATTGCTTTTTCTGATGATGAAAAGCTTGCTTTAAACAATCTTCAACGTCAGTTTCCGGCAGCTAAATATCAATTGATACTAGACAAAGAGCAACAAAATGCATTATACATCTTTAACCACGATTGGAGCAAACTGCATCAGATTAAACTGCATTTAAAAGGCACAGATTTCCAGCTGAAAGTATGGGAAGCCCTGCTAAAAATCCCTATGGGTAAATTGAGTACTTATGGCAGTATAGCAAAACAGCTGCAAAATCCTAATGCATCAAGAGCGGTTGGCACAGCCATAGGCGATAACCCGGTAGCCTTTTTAATTCCCTGCCATCGGGTAATTCAAACAAGTGGTGCTTTAGGTGGATACCATTGGGGTGTGAATAGAAAAACAGCAATAATTGGATGGGAAGCAGCCCAGGTTAATCAAGGATAACAATGGCTAAAAACAACATACAAACATTAGATTTATTTAATACAGTAATAAATACTGATCAAAACCTGCTTCCGTATGATGGGACAGTTAATTATTTTGGAAAATTATTTTCACAACAAGAAGCAGATCACTATTTCGATGTATTGATGAATACCGTTGAATGGAAAAATGATGAAGCCTTTATTATGGGCAAACACATTATTACCAAAAGAAAAGTAGCCTGGTATGGAGATGAAGCCTATTCATATACCTATTCTAATAAATCGAAACTGGCGCTACCGTGGACAAAAGAACTGCTTGAACTCAAAAACATTTCGGAAGAACATACAGGCGTAATTTACAACTCTTGTTTGCTCAATTTATATCATAATGGAGATGAAGGCATGGCTTACCACAGTGATGATGAAAAAGCTCTGGCGAAAGATTCTGCCATTGCATCCTTAAGTTTTGGCGCCGAAAGAAGATTTCTTTTCAAACACAAGCAGAGCAAAGAAACCATCACGTTATTTTTAGAACATGGGAGTTTGCTGGTGATGAAAGATGAAACCCAAACGAACTGGCTGCACCGCCTCCCTCCTACTAAAAAAGTAAATCAGCCAAGAGTAAACCTCACCTTTAGAACAATGGTGGTTTAATCCTGGCTGATTAAAATTAAATGATGTGGAGTGGTTCGTGATGACACGTACCACAGCCATGTTTAATATTTTTTAATGTTTAAATTCCTTAATATCAACAATGCGGTCATCATCAGCATTTTTCTTTAAGAAAGATGTTCCATGTTCATTGGCTACCCAGGTATAATCTCTTTGGATATTTCCTACTAAGGTTTCTGGCTGGCTGGTTAATGAAGCAGGCAAAGGCAGGTTAAAGGTTTCGCCAGTTTTAGTATTTACCTGGTATAAAGCATTAGCCGTTAAAAATGCCAATGTAGTTTTATCGCTTGAATACATAAAGAATTTTCCCTGAATACGCTCATCCTCTTTTTGACGCTTGATTGGATAAACCCTGGAGTTGATTGTGGTAATAAAGAAATCATTGTTCACCAACATGTTACTTCTGGTCAATTCTTCTAAACCATTGGTATATTTTTGATCCTCAGCTCCTTTTGATGGTTTGTTTAAACTCACCACTTCTGTTTTACCGCCGTTTACATAAATAATATAAAAAGGGCTCATTTTATCCTTTCCATTGTCACTCTGAACTAAAACTGCTGTTTTTTGTGTATTAATAAAAGAAGCAACCTTAAATTTCTTACTTGCGGCATTTGGCGCATCATCAATGGTAATGGTGGTATCTCTGGTATTAATGGCGAAACGATCGGCAGCAGCTAATTTACCCGAATCGGTTTTCACAATGGTTAATATGTCTTTTGTTGATTTTGGGAATACGTTAAAATCATCACTTACCGCAAATGGGCGTGCTTTGAAAGTTTTTTCTGAGTTACCGCTACAACCAAATAGAACAACGGAAAGAAAGAGTGCATAAAGCGTAATTTTCATGGTTTAGTTTTTTATTTTTTGCTAATTTAAAATCTTTATTGCTTTTCTGTTGTTAAAGTCACCATAAAATTACGGTTTTTAGTTAAAAAATTGATTTGAGGGGTATTGGACGAGTTTTTTAACCACGAAGCAGATAATAGTACTCATTGTAATCCCTCATTTTTTTACCACAGAGATCACAAAGAAAATGCACAGAGAACACTGAGTTGGAATTCCATCATCCGTTTTACATTTTCCATCTTCCATCTTTTACCCTCTGTGCAAATCTCCTTAAATCTGCGGGAACAAATTCTAACAGTTTCCCGCTGATTTCACAGATCAACGCAGAACCCCATTCCATCATGCATATTACATTTTCCATCTTTTACCCTCTGCGCAAATCTCCTTAAATCTGCTGGAACAAAAACCTAATGGTCTCCCGCTGATTACACAGATCACCACAGAACCCATTCCATCATGCATATTACATTTTCCATCTTTTACCCTCTGCGCAAATCTCCTTAAATCTGCTGGAACAAAAACCTAATGGTCTCCCGCTGATTTCACAGATCACCACAGAACTCCATTCCATCATGCATATTACATTTTCCATCTTTTACCCTCTGCGCAAATCTTCTTAAATCTGCGGGAACAAAAACCTAATGGTCTCCCGCTGATTTCGCAGATCACCGCAGAACCCATTCCATCATCCGTCATACATTTTCCCTCTTCCAACCTTTACCCTCTGTGCAAGTCTCCTTAAATCTGCGGGAACAAAAACCTAATGGTCTCCCGCTGATTTCACAGATCACCACAGAACCCCATTCCATCATGCATATTACATTTTCCATCTTTTACCCTCTGCGCAAATCTCCTTAAATCTGCGGGAACAAAAACCTAATGGTCTCCCGCTGATTTCACAGATCACCGCAGAACCCCATTCCATCATGCATATTACATTTTCCATCCTTTCCCCAAATTATCTTAATTTTGATACACAAGACACAACGATATGAAGATTTTTGCCGAAACTGAACGTTTAATATTGCGGGAGCTGGTACCCGAAGATGCAGCAGGTATGTTTGAGATGGATGGCGACCCGGAAGTTCACCTTTTTTTGGGCAATAAACCTGTTCAATCCATCGAGCAAAGTAAAGCCGACATCGAATTTATCAGAAAACAGTATATCGAAAACGGAATTGGCAGGTGGGCAGTGATTGAAAAATCGACGGGCAATTTTGTGGGTTGGGCAGGATTAAAATTGATTAAAGAACTCACCAATAACCATAATAATTATTACGATCTGGGCTACAGGTTCAGCAAACGTTTTTGGGGTAAGGGTTACGCTACAGAAGCGGCCATAGCCGTAAGAGACTATGGTTTTAACGAACTTAAGCTTAATGAAATTATCGGCATAGCAGATATCAGCAACCTCGGATCAATCCATGTGCTAAAAAAAATTGGCTTAAAACAGATTTCTACCTTTGGATACCATGGCATACAGCACTATTGGATGAAGATTGAAAAACAAGCCTAAATTATCCGGTTATAAATCCTAATTTCGCCAAAAATTGAAAAACATGGAAACTAAAGACAGCAACGGCAATATTTTAAACGAAGGAGATTCGGTTACTGTAATCAAAACCTTAAAAGTTAAAGGAATGGCCAGCGATATTAAACAAGGTACAGCTGTTAAAAATATCCGTTTAACCGACGATCCGAAAGCCATTGAAGGTAAAGTAAACGGAACCGTTTTAGTGTTAAAAACCGAATTTCTGAAAAAGAAAAACTAAGTATCGATCAGTCAACAGGTTATTGCTATTTTTATTGGTTTAGTTTTTGATGGTAATAAGAAAATCATTAAACCTTATTATCATGAAACAACTTATCTTCTGTGGAATGCTGCTCTTCTTATTGAGTTCGTGTAAAGAGAAATTAGATCCTGCAAGCTTTACCAATACCAAATGGGAATTAACAGAACTTCCGGGTTTAACTTTGCCTGCATCGGCAAAAGCAACCCTAAACTTTGCCGACAGCTTAAAAATAAGCGGTAAATCTTTCTGTAACAGCTATGGTGGTCAGGCGGAGATTACTGACAATAAGATAACGGTTAAAAATGTTTTCGGTACCCGAATGTTCTGTCAGGAAACTGATGCAGCAGAACGTTCTTACCTCCATTCGTTAAACCAGGTAAACGGAGCCAAAGTTAAAGAGAACAAACTTTACCTCCTAAATGGCGATAAAACACTACTGGTTTTCACCAAAACGAACTAAATCTTTACAATCATAAAAAAGGCTGAATAAAGTATTTTTACTAATTTCGGCCTTTTGAGTTTAACGCAGGAGTAATGCCATCGATAACAGAAGATCTGAAGTTCTTTTTCTCAACCGTAAAGAATGCATTTAATTTATTTCAACAAAATGATCCTTTACGCTTGGCTGGGGCAACTGCATTTTTCACCAATTTTGCCCTTCCACCGATCTTAATTATCCTCATCAGGCTCTTCGGGATGTTTACCGATAGAAGATTATTGGCGACACACCTATTCGAACGTTTGGCCAGTATACTCGACAACGAGAGCATTACGCAGATCAGAACAACGTTAAGAAATATCCGCGGTATCGATCAGGCCTGGTACGTTACGCTGTTCAGTTTTATATTTTTCCTTTTTGTAGCTACTACTTTGTTCAATGTGATCAAAAACTCTCTAGAGCAGATCTGGAATATTGCTCAGAAAGATAAAAAAGGCATCATCAATACCCTTAAGTCTAGGGCCATATCGGTTACCATTATCTTGTTGGCGGGAGTATTGTTTTTTATTGGATTACTGGCCGATAGTGTTCAGGCTTACATTGGCGCTTATTTGAAGAATGGGGCACCATCCGTGGGTTTGATTTTAACCTCTGTTATTAATCAATTCGTGTTTGTGCTGATTGTAACCACATGGTTTACCATCTTATTCAGGTATTTAACCAATGGAAGGCCTAGCTGGAGGGCAGCCATTTCTGGCGGACTGTTAACCGGATGCCTTTTTACCGCAGGTAAATATATTCTAAGGATTTTATTGCCATTGAGCAATATCAGTAATATTTACGGTTCAGCAGGATCGATTATCGTGATTATGCTTTTCGTATTCTACTCTTCACTGATATTCTATTTCGGCGCTTCATTTATAAAAGCATTGAGCGTTGGCAGGGCAACCCCTATTATCCCAAAAAACGGATCTTTTGCTTACGAGCTAACCGAAGTTGAACCGGAAAAAGAAGACTAAATGCAGTTTTTTAATCAGTAAGACTTATTTATACTGTCAGGTTTTTGATCAGTTTATCAAGCAGGGTTTTCAATTGCATGATTTCTTCAAGGTTTATCCCCAGATGATCACCGAGCTGAGCCCTTAAAACCGGTGCTTTTTCTTTTAATGCCAATCCCTTTTCTGTAAGGGATATCACGATACTTCTTTCATCTTTTAATGACCTCACACGTTCTACTAGTCCTGTTTCCTGCATGCGTTTAAGCAAAGGAGTTAAAGTGTTCGATTGCAACATTAATTTCTCAGAAAGCAGACTGAGGCTAACCGCATCGGTTTCCCATAATACCATCAATACCAGATATTGCGGATAGGTTATGCCCAGCGTATCAAGCACGGGCTGATAACATTTGGTTACCAACCTCGAAGCAGCATAAAGGGGAAAACACAATTGATTTTCCAGTTTTAAAGACTCATCTAATTCCATCGCACTGTTTTTCTTTATCAATAATCAACAATAAAATATTCAGCTAAGTAAATCATTTTCTCCGAAATTTTTTACCAATAGCATAATCCTATATAAAATCGTCATTGCTTCATACTTCGCAATGACGATTTACGCAATTGTTGAATTCAATAATTAAATAACTTCCAATTTCACATCAATGTTTCCACGGGTGGCATTTGAGTATGGACATATCGTATGGGCTTTCTCTACCAATTGATGAGCCAGTGTGGCCTCAATTCCTGGGATATGCACCTGTAAAGAAACCCCTAACTTGAAGCCACCGTTTCCGTCCGGGTGCAGCGAAACATTTGCTTTAACCGTAGATGGCTCTTCAGGCTTAACCTTATCCTGATGCATAATTAAATTTAATGCGCTATCAAAGCAAGCTGCGTATCCGCCAGCAAAAAGCTGTTCAGGATTGGTATATCCATCACCATTACCACCCAACTCTTTTGGCATTCTCACTTCCAGTTCTAAAACACCATTTTCGCTTGTTATTTTTCCATTACGTCCGCCAGTTACTGTAGCGCTTGTTTCATACAACGTTTTCATATTATATTTTTTTATTTAAATCGCCAACGATTATATCGTTTACGATACAAATGTAAATAACAATTTTATAAAAGCAAATTTTATCTTTAAAATTTATAATAACTTTTTTCGGGTAAAGCGAAAATGATAGAAATAGGGAAATTTAACGCATAAAAAAAGGTGTCCATTTTAAATGAACACCTTTTCAATTTTGTTAATTTCTACTAAAGAATTCTATATCCTAAGCCAACTGTAAATAAGTTTAGCTTAGTACCCGGGTAACCCGATTTGTTGATTTTAGATAATCCCAGTTCGTAACGGGCATCAAAACTTAATTTTTTAATGTCAAGTCCGGCACCAAACTGCCAGGCTAAAGCCTGATTTTTGAAATCGGCACGGAATACACTTCCTGCCGCCTGACTGAAACTCTGGTTTTCATCTAAAATTAATGAAAACATTGGTCCTGTATTTAAACGTACACCAATACCAGCAGCACCGAATTTAGTACCCACCAATAAAGGCACATCTAAACTTGTAAACCTTACTTTATTTACCTCACCTGTTGCATCGCTTACCAAATTTGCTTTTTTACCAGAAACATAAAGTTCTGGTTGGAAGTAAACGCCTGCAGCACCTACCCTCGCCCAAAGGCCGCCATAAAAACCAGCCCGGTTTTCACTGCTAAAAGTGTTATCACTATCAAATTTCGAAAAATTTGCACCAGCTTTAATGCCCAGCTGGAAAGATGGCAATACCTGTGCACTTGCAAACAAGCCTGCCAGTAAAAATGCAACGGTTAAAGATAAAAATTTCATATTATGTTAATTTAGCTGGTGGCATTGTTAATGGCTTCTTGTTCTTTTAAAGCCTCAACATTGTTTTTATCACCAAAGTTTTGTGTTTTACCTGCAAAGTAATCTAAAATTCCTGATATAGTATCTAAGTTATCAGCTAAATTTTGATGTATATCTGGTAAATCTTTTTCAAGGCGACCATCGCCAAGTTCGATATTATCTACTTCAATTTTTCCAATTTTTTGAATAAGTGCTTGTTGAGAGTTTTGTAAATCTTCCAATTCACGTACTATTTTCTCCATTAACTCATACTTCTTTAAAGTGTTCATAGGTCTTATATTTTAGTTCAACTATTCTGTATAAACGCTTTAGCATTTATTTTGTTTGATTTTATCGATTTTTAACAAACAGATTTGGAAATCCTAAAAACAACTAATAAATTAGTTTAAAATTTCTGGTTATGAAAACTCTGCTTTTGTTATTGACATTGTTTAGTTTAAATCTTACCCTTTTCGCACAAAATGCGCCAGCGGTAGATAAAGAAAAACTTTTCGATTTTTACCAATCACAGCGTTATGCCGATGCCGCCCAGTACCTGAAAAGTATTTATGGTGAGGAACTGAATGATTTTAAAACCCTGAGCCAGATCGGTTACTGTTTTTTAATGGCGGGCAATAATGTTGAAGCAGAAAAATTTTATAGCAAGGCCTATGCGCTACAGCCACAAAACCTCCCCATTCTTTTTAGTTTGGGCAGCATCAATAACAAAAGGGGGAATAGTGAAAAGGCCAAAAAATATTATGGGGAAATCATAAAAATAGACAGCAATAATTTTAATGTGTACAAACTGTTAGCCAATCTTTATTCTTTGCCAACAGATTCAATGAAACTCATTTACCTGCTAAAAGCCAACAGCATTAATCCTTTGGAGGGTGATGTTGCTGCCGATCTGGCTGAGGTTCATTCTGCCTATCAACAATACGAAAA
This sequence comes from Pedobacter jeongneungensis, assembly GCF_000633455.1. Taxonomy (GTDB): domain Bacteria; phylum Bacteroidota; class Bacteroidia; order Sphingobacteriales; family Sphingobacteriaceae; genus Pedobacter; species Pedobacter jeongneungensis_A. Next base: position 212,555 of record NZ_AYMG01000017.1, on the reverse strand, counting down.
GGCTTATAATGTGCTTGATATCGCAATTAAAGGAGATAGTGATAATCTTTTTCTGCAAAGGGCGAAACTCCCGATAGCCAATCAGCTAAAAAAATATGCAGAGGTAATTGCCTCCGGAGAAAAGTTGTTAAAAGATGGTGCTGATGCAGGAGTAATAAAAGATGTGGCCAAGGCATATTATTACACTAAAAAATATCAAAAAGCCATCAATCTTTTTAAACTGCTTGAAGTACAAGCCATGCAAAATGAAGCTACTTTATATTATACCTCACTCAGTTACCGAGCACTGAAAAATTACGCGCAGGCTGCGGCTTATACCCAAAAAACAATCGATGAAGCCATTTCTCCCAATACTTCCAGCTATTATTCTTTATTGGGACTGGTTTATGAAGAAAACAATCAATTGAGCATGGCAAATGCTGCTTATAAAAAAGGGCTTCAATTTAAAGTCGTTCCTGCCCTGTACTATCGCATGGCGGTATTTTATGATACGCGCTTAAAACAAGGGAAAAATGCACTTAAATATTATAATCTGTATTTAAAAAGCAAACCAAGCATAATGGACGACAAGGAAGAGATCAGATTTACGAAAGATAGAATCGCACAATTGAACCTGACTGATTAGACCAGATCTTCGAAAACAGGTTTTACATTATCCCAAAATTCATCCAGGGCAATTATTCTTGGTTTAAAAAAGGAAATGAGTTCTGGCCAGTGTTGCTGGTTAAATATGCTTACGCCGCTGATGCTGATGGAAATTAAAGAAACCGTTTTCCCGAAATCATCAGTTGCATCTTTGATCCAGTCCCATTCTTCATTTACAGTATTGGTAAACATCAGTTTAAACTCTTCAAATTGTTCAAATATGAGGTGCCTGATATCGGCATCAGGATGGGAAAGCTGAATGCTGATAAAAGCTTTTTTACCGTCAACATCCATTTTAAAGAAGATATTCTTTACCCCAGTTTTATAGTTCGTCCAGTTTATGGTAGAACCACTCGCAGAAGGAACCGGTTTCATGTATTGCCCGAAACTGATCCAAAACTGTTGACGTAACCTCGCTGATTCTTCTTTACTGTACATTTATTTTTTGCCGCATCTCATAGAGGCTTTATCATCATTAACATAAATCGTCATTCCCGCGCAGGCGGGAATCTTACTACTCAGCGCATTAAGATTCCCAATCAAGTTGGGAATGACGATCATTCGCGTCCTTTTTACACCGCTGCAATATTAGCGATTAATATTTATATTCAAAATGATAGCTACCAGAGCCTATTTCTTCTTTTTTATCAGTTTTTGGCAAAATTACGGTAGCAGTGGCATTTACAGGAACAGTTACATCCAGTTTAAACACACCATCAGCAATTGTCCATGATGATTTAACAGTACCGTAAACGGTTTCCAGTTCTGCCGAAGCATTGGTTAGTTTTCCGCCTGGTCTTGGTGCAATTAAAATGGCTTTGTAACCCGGTTGTGCTGCTACAGGATTGATCCCTGCAATATTTTTATACATCCAATCGCCAATGGCCCCATAAGCATAGTGGTTAAAAGAATTCATATCTGCCGTTTGGAAAGACCCATCCTGCTTAATGCCATCCCAACGCTCCCAGATAGTGGTTGCACCCATTTTTACCGGATAAAGCCATGAAGGATAACTTTCTTGCATTAACAGGTCGTAAGCTACATCTTCATGCCCGAACCTGCTTAACACATGGCAAAGGTAAGGCGTACCTAAAAATCCCGTGGTAAGGTGATTTCCATAATCCCTTACATTGTCAACCAATCTCTGTGCAGCCTGCGCACGCAAATTTTCGGGCAGCATATCAAATTGTAAAGCCAAAACATAAGCGGTTTGTGTATTCGAGATCAACTTACCGCTCGGCGTCATGTTTTCTTTAATGTACGCTTCTTTTATTTTTGCTAACAGATCACTGTACTTTGCTATATCTTCTGTTTTGCCCAATACTTTTGCCGCATTTAAAAGCAATTGTGTAGAATGCGCATAAAATGTTTGTGCAATCATGTATTTATCCGTAACCGCGGCACGGCCATCATTATCATCGTTCGGGCGGTAAAATAACCAGTCGCCAAAATGGAAACCGGTATTCCAAAGGTTGTTTTTGGATTTTGAAGACATGTAATCGACCCATTTTTTCATGCTACTGTACTGGGTTTCCAACAGGCCTTTATCACCGTATATCACATACATATCCCAGGGAATAATGGTGGCTACATCTGCCCAACCTGCAGAACCTGCATCATTTTGGTTTAACACATTGGGTACCACAAAAGGAACGCTACCGCTAGGAAGCTGATCGGCTGAAACATCTTTTAACCATTTGGTAAAAAAACCCGCAACATCCATATTGTAAGCTGCTGTTGTAGCAAAAGCCTGTGCATCACCTGTCCAGCCCAAACGTTCGTCCCTTTGCGGACAATCTGTAGGTACATCAACAAAATTTCCTTTCTGCCCCCAGGAAATGTTATGCTGCAATTGATTTAATAAAGGATTTGAAGTGCTAAATTTCCCACTTGTTTTCATATCCGAATAAACCGCTACAGCGGTCAGGTTTTCCAGTTTAAGCTCGCCTGGATAACCATCTATTTTTACATACCTGAAACCCTGAAAAGAAAAATGTGGCTCGAATACCTGCTCAGTTTCCCCTTTTAAGATATAATTGTTCTGTTGTTTGGCCGTACGAAGATTGGTGGTGTAAAAATTTCCTTCTTTGGTTAATACTTCAGCATGGCTGATGGTAATTTTTGTACCTGCCGGACCTTTTGCTTTTAGCATTACCCAACCTACCAGGTTTTGCCCGAAATCGACCACAGTTTCGCCCAAAGGTGTTTTAAATATTTTTAAGGCTTTAAATTCTTCGTGTTTACTCACCTGCGGACCACTCATGCCTACTAGTTTTTCCGGTCCGTTTGGCAGCTCCTGCACAGGTTTCCAATTGGTATTTTCTTTAAAGTTAGTGTTGTTCCAACTATTTTGTTCTAACCTGGCATCATAAGTATCCCCATCGTAGATATTAGACGATCTTATCGCTCCGTAACTGGATTTCCAGCTGTTATCGCTCAGAATAGTTTCTTTGCTTCCATCGGTATATTCCACTTCAAGTTGCAGTAATAAAGCTCTTGTATTGCCATAAAACTCTTTTTGTGAGCCAAAACCGATGCGTCCTTTATACCAGCCATCGCCCAGTGAAACACCGATTACGTTGACACCTTTTTTCAAAGTATTTTTCAGCTCGTAAACCTGGTATTGAATGTGGTTTTTATAGCTGGTCCAGCCCGGTGCGAAATAAGCATCGCCCACACGCCCGCCATTGATGCTGGCTTCGTATAATCCTTTTGCAGTAATGTAGGCGGTTGCAGAGCGGACTTCTTTTTTTAGGTTAAACTCTTTTCTGAACAATGGGCTGGCGAGTGAAGTATCTTTACCTTCCACAGCGATCCATTTTGCTTTCCAGTCTTCAGCTTTTAAACCCGTTTGAAAATATTGCACCGTCGACCATGCAGAAGTATTTCCGTGGTTATCTTTTGCCCTAACCTGCCAGTAATATTTTGTTTTAGATGATAACTGAGGACCATTGTAAGTTACTAAAACCGATTGATCATTATTAACGGCGGTTTTCCAAAAAACTTTGTCAATTTTTGGCGAGGTACCCAACCTGATTTCGTAATTGCTCTGTTTGGTTTTTTTTGCTGCAGAAATGATTTTCCAGCTAAACCTGGGTTTAGGATTATCAATACTAAAAGGATTTACCAAATGCTCAACAGTTAAATCTTTTAAAGAGATTTTTTGAGCTGAAGCATTTACTGTAAATAAAAATAGCAAGGCAATGGTAAACATTGCGCTTAACATGCGGGAGATTCTGTTCATAAATGGTTAGCGTTAAATTTTTAGTTTTAACACTGCTATATTCAACAATATAATTCAACCAACCATCCTGCACTGTCATGAAAAATTAAGCGTTAAAACAACGCCTATTATCATTCAAAAAACTAAAAATCAATTAATTACACATAAAAAAAGGGAGGCAAAATTACCTGTTCATTAAACGGGCTACGTACTTCCCGATAATATCGAATTCTAAATTTACGGTATCACCAACATTAACCTCCTGTAAATTGGTGTGTTCAAAAGTATAAGGGATGATAAATACCGAAAATTCGTCAACTTCAGAATTTACTACGGTTAAGCTGATACCATTTACACAGGCCGAGCCTTTTTCTACGGTTACATTTCCGGCAGAACCATCATATTTAAAACGGTATTCCCAGCTGCCATCCAGTTCTTCGCGTTTAACGCAAACCGCAGTCTGGTCTACATGGCCTTGTACAATATGACCATCTAAACGGGCATTCATCTGCATGCAGCGTTCCAGGTTGATTTTACTGCCTACTTTTAAACCATCAAGATTGGTTTTATTTAGCGTTTCATCAATGGCGGTAACGGTATGTGTTCCATTATTTAAAGCTACCACAGTTAAGCAAACCCCGTTATGGGCTACGCTTTGGTCAATCTTTAATTCATGACTGATGGCCGATGAAATGGTAAAGTGGATATTGGTATGATCGTTTTTGATGGCGGTAACCTCGCCAAGTGTTTCTATAATTCCTGTGAACATTTTATATTTCTCTTTTTTCTACAACGTCATTCCCGCGCAGGCGGGAACCTTAATGCCACATACAAATCCTGCTAAAGCATTACGATTCCCAATCAAGTTGGGAATGACGATCGTTTTAAAACTATTCTCTAGTATGTCAATCTATTCTTTCTCCAATCCGAAGCCTTTTTAACCTCAGCACCTCCAGGTTTTACCTGTTCATTCTTTTGAAAAAGTTTTGCAGCAATCAGTGCGGCAATCAACGCTTCTGTTTCATCCTGAACTTTTAAACTTTCGGGTTTAAAATATTTCCCTACAAAATGGGTATCAAAATTTCCGCTTTTAAAGGCTTCGTGCTGCATGACAAATTTACCAAAACCCAGGGTAGTTTCTATCCCCGTAATATCATATTCTTCAATTGCCCTCACCATTCGTTCGATAGCTTCTTCCCTATCTTTGCCATACGTAATCAGTTTAGCTATCATGGGATCATAATAAATCGGGATTTCCATGCCCTGTTCAAAGCCGTCATCAACCCTTACGCCATTCCCTTTAGGGGTATTGTATGTCTGTAAAGTACCGATGTCAGGCAGGAAATTATTGGCCGGATCTTCTGCATAAACCCTAAGTTCGATGGCGTGTCCGTTGATTTTTAAATCTTCCTGATTAAAGCTTAATTTTTCGCCTGAGGCAATTTTGATCTGCTCTTTTACCAGGTCAATTCCTGTAATTAGCTCGCTTACCGGGTGTTCTACCTGCAAACGGGTATTCATTTCAAGGAAAAAGAAATCAAGGTTTTCATCAAGAATAAACTCTACGGTACCGGCTCCGGTATAGTTTACGGAACGGGCCACATCTACCGCACATTTGCCCATCTGTTTCCGAATTTCTTCTGTTAAAACCGAAGAAGGCGCTTCTTCCACTACCTTTTGGTGACGGCGTTGTACAGAACATTCGCGTTCAAAAAGGTGAACAATATTTCCATGGGTATCGCCCAAAACCTGTATTTCGATATGCCTGGGCGAAGTAACATAACGTTCGATAAAAACGGCTCCGTCTCCAAAGGCTGAAGTAGCCTCGCTCACGGCAAGCTGCATCTGCTCTTCAAAGTCTTCTGCCCGTTCTACTATGCGCATACCTTTACCACCACCGCCAGCAGCAGCTTTGATTAAAATCGGAAAGCCAACTTCGATGGCACGCTGTTTAGCCTCATTCACATCCTGAATGGCTTCTTCCGTGCCAGGCACCATGGGGATATTATATTTTAATGCCGCTGCCTTTGCCGAGAGTTTATTACCCATCGTTTCCATTGCCTGCGGCGAAGGGCCTACTAAAATCAGCCCGGCATCGGCAACTTTTTGCGCAAATCCTGCATTTTCGGACAAGAAACCGTAACCTGGGTGAATGGCTTCGGCTCCTGTTAGTTTACAGGCATCTATAATTTTCTCTCCCACCAGATAACTTTGATTTGAAGGTGCTGGTCCGATAAAAATGGCCTCATCTGCATAACGCACATGTAATGCATTGCGGTCGGCTTCAGAAAAAACAGCAACCGTTTTTATTCCCATCTCTTTCGCAGAACGCATAATACGTAAAGCAATTTCGCCACGGTTAGCGATTAAGAGCTTGGAGATTGGGGTTTGGAGTTTGGAGTTTTCGGGCATTTTGGTTAGAATTTCATTAGACATATTGACTTAAGACTAAAGACTCACGACTTAGGGCTCTATCTAAGACAAATGTAATATTATTTCAATAGCCTGATCGATCATTTCGGCGCTTAAATCCAGATGGGTAACTAAACGGATGGTACTCGCGCTGGTGGTATTGCAATGCAATCCTTTTTCCTTTAACTGGTTTACAATTTTCTCTGCCGATCCTTTTTCTACTTCAAAGATTACAATATTGGTTTCTACCGGCATAACCGATTTTACATATTTTGCTGTTGCTAATGCATTGGCCAGAGCCTGTGCATGGGCGTGATCTTCCTTTAAACGTATTACGTGGTTATCAAGCGCATAAATACCTGCAGCAGCCAAAAATCCGGCCTGACGCATGCCTCCACCAAAGGCTTTTCTGATTTTTCGTGCTTTATGGATCATCTGTTTGGTCCCCAAAAGCACAGAGCCAACCGGTGCACCAAGGCCTTTAGATAAGCATACCGAAATGCCATCGAAATACTTGCCATACTCATTTGCATGATCGCCTGTTGCCGCGAGGGCATTAAAAATACGTGCACCATCTAAATGCAGTTTTAATCCCTTTATATTACAAAGATGATGGATTGGGGCAATCTGCGATAAAGTATAACAACTTCCACCGCCTTTATTTACTGTATTTTCTAAAACCACCAAACTGGAGTTCGGGTAATGGATATTATCTTCATTAATTTCAGGTTCGATTAACTCAGGAGTTAAGATGCCCCGTTCGCCATGCAACAGTCTTACCGATGCTGCCGAATGGTAAGCAATACCCCCGATTTCGTAACGGTAAACATGTGCCGTTTGATCACAGATGACTTCGTCCATTGGCTGGGTAAAACACTTGATCGCAATCTGGTTGGTCATCGTTCCTGATGGGCAAAATAGTCCGGCTTCCATATTAAAAGTTGAAGCCAGTTTTGTCTCCAATGCATGCACCGTTTCATCTTCCCCAAAAACATCATCGCCCACTTTTGCAGTCATCATGGCATCCAACATTCCGGCTGTTGGTTTGGTTACGGTATCACTCCTGAAGTCTAAAAATCTGTTATTCATTTCGCTATTGGATTGTAAAATATTTTTGATGTTAAAAAAAAGACCAATGCCTTTTCTGGTATAATTTTAAGGTTTTTCGCCGATTAAACGCCCTATATAGTGTATTTTTTACACACTTAATTTCCGACAACAACAAATTGTTAAAAAATTATTAAAAAAAAGGATACAAAATATAAGAGTTTTTATACTTTTATCGTGCTAAAACCAAAAATAAATAAAATGATAGTAATTGCAGACGGCGGATCTACCAAAACAAATTGGTGCTTGATTAACGAGGCCGGCAGAAAAATTTACTTTAACACCGAAGGTTACAATCCATATTTTTCCAAGGGAGAGTACATTGTAAAGTCTTTGAATGAGACTCTTCCAGACCACTTGGAAAGAGAAAAATTAACAGCAGTTTATTACTACGGTGCAGGTTGTTCTACGCCAGCAAATGTAAAGATTGTGGCTGATGCCATGCAACAAATTTTTACCAATGCAACCATTTTTGTAGGTCATGATTTACTTGCCTCTTCGAGGGCACTTCTTGGAAACGAGCCAGGATTTGCTGCTATCTTAGGTACAGGTACAAACTCATGTTTATATGATGGAACTGAAATTACCATGAACATCGATTCATTAGGTTATTTCTTAGGTGATGAAGGCAGCGGTTCGTACATCGGTAAACGTATTTTGAGCGATTACATGAAAGGTTACATGCCAAAAGGTTTACGTGAAGCTTTTTACGATAACTATGCTTTAACCAACGAAGATATTTTCGATAACATTTACAATAAACCTTTGCCAAACCGTTTCTGCGCAAGCTTTAGTAAATTTTTATACGACTTTAAAGATAATTATGAGGATTACGCTTTTGCAACCATCGATTATGCTTTTACTGCATTTTTCGAAGCTTTGGTAATCCACTACCCTAACTACAAAGACCACAAATTAAACTGTGTGGGTTCTGTAGGTTATAGTTTCCGCGATATTTTAAGTATTGTAGCCGACCGTTACGAAATGGGCGTGGGTAAAATTATCCGCTCACCTATAGATGATTTGGTTCATTATCACTTAGAGTTAGCACCGAAAGCATAGTCTTCAGTCCTAAGTCTGGAGTCTTTAGTCCAGAATCGTATAAGATATATGAGCAAAAAAAATCCCGGTTTGAAATCAAACCGGGATTTTTCTATTTATAAAAGGCCATATTGCTTTGGTCTTGAGTGTCTCAGCGCTCCGCTATCTTACGTCTCAAATCTAACATCTCAAATCTCAACCCGCTAAAACGAAATCTCCTTACCAAAAAGCTTCGCGTATTTACGCTTATCAAAGCGGTACAAAGTAGCTGCGCGGTATGATACACCTTTTTGTTTTTCGTCGAGTTCTTTTAACACACCAAAACTTACAATCTTTTTTCTAAAGTTCCGTTTATCCAGTTTTTTGCCCAAAACCAGTTCATATACATGCTGTAGCTGAGTTAAGGTAAATTTCTCAGGCAGCAGTTCGAAAGCAATCGGCTGGTGTTTAATCCGGCGTTTTATTTTCTCTAAACCTTTGTCATATATTTTTTGGTGATCAAAAGCCAGTTTAGGCAGATCGGTAATCGGCAACCAGTTGGCTCGTTTAGCATAGGTACTGATCGGGCGCAGCTCTTTATCACCGCCCAAACGGATTAAAGCGTAGTAGGCTAGCGTTATTACCCTACCCTGTGGGTGCCTGTGCGGATCACCAAAAGCATAATATTGCTCCATAAAAATACCGCGCAAACCGGTAAGTTCGTACAAAATCCGTGAGGCTGATTGATCTAAACTCTCATCAGGACCAACAATGTTACCGGGCAGTGCCCACCAATCTTTAAACGGTTCTTCATTCCTTTCAATGAGTAAGATTTTGAGTTCCTTACCATCAAATCCAAACAAAACGCAATCTATCGAGAATACAGAATCTAAATGAGGTAAAATTTGTTCCAAAGTAAAATTTAGTTATTTTAAGCAGATAAAGGTATGACTTTCAATATTAAGTAAAAAAAATAAAATAAATTACTTAGTGTAAAAAATACACACTATATTCGTATTATAAAGATGGAGCCAAATATAAAAAATATAGCTGTACTAACTTCTGGAGGCGATGCCCCAGGAATGAATGCTGCAATAAGAGCTGTTGTTCGTACCGGAATTTACCATGGCATTAATATGTTCGGTGTAATGCAAGGTTACCAGGGTTTAATAACCGACAACATAAAACCAATGGACGCCCGTTCGGTAAGTAATATTTTACACCTGGGCGGTACCATATTAAAAACTGCACGCTGTTTAGAATTTAAAACAGAAGAAGGTCAGCAGATTGCTTATAATAATTTAAAGAAAAATAATATCGACGGTTTAGTGGTAATCGGTGGTGATGGAACCTTTACCGGAGCCAAACGCTTTTCTGAAACTTTCGGTGTTAAAGTAATCGGTATACCAGGTACAATTGATAACGATTTGGTTGGATCAGATTTTACTTTGGGTTACGATACTGCGATTAATACAGTTATCGAAGCGATTGATAAAATCAGGGATACAGCTGATGCGCATGACCGTTTATTCTTTGTAGAGGTAATGGGACGCGATTCCGGATGTATCGCTTTAAGAAGTTCGATTGCCAGCGGTGCTGAAGCGGTGCTTTTGCCTGAAAGGGAAACCAGCGTAACCGAATTGATCAATAAACTGGCTTTGGGAGCTGCGACCAAAAAATCGTCGAGTATTGTGATCGTTGCGGAAGGACATAAACAAGGTGGCGCTTATGATATTGCCAAAAAGGTAAAGGAAACTTTTGATCATTACGACACAAAAGTAACCATCCTTGGCCACCTGCAACGTGGTGGTAGTCCAAGCAGTTTCGACAGAATTTTAGGCAGTCGTTTAGGTTTTGCGGCTGTAAATGCGTTAATTGCAGGCGAAACAGAACAAATGGTGGGTTTAAAAGGAAACGAAATAAAATTAACCAGCATAAGAGAGGCTTTAACAGCTCACTCCTTTAAACTCGAACCCGATTTAATGGAAATGACGGAGGTACTTTCAATATAATATGATAGCAGTTGTTTATAGCGGATCAAAAACAGCATTCTGGAAAATCACCCAAAATGGACAGGTAGTGGCACATTGCAATACTACTGGTTTAAACCCCTGCTTTGTTGATCCGAAAACGATTTTACAGATTTTAAATAAAAAAGTAGCCCTGGTTAACAATGCTGAAAACATAAAAAAGATTTATTTCTTTGCAGCCGGGGCATCATCAGCAGATAGAAAAGAGGAATTGGCCAAAACCCTTTCGTCATTTTTTAAATACAGCAAAATTGTAGTAGAAAATGATCTTTTCGGGGCAGCCAAAGCTGCTTGTTACAATCAGCCAGGTATTGTAGGCATGTTGGGCAGTGGTGCACATTGCGCTTACTTCGACGGAAAAAAACCGGTAAACAACAACTTTGGATTAGGTTATATCCTGGGAGATGAAGGTTCTTCAAATTATTTTGGAAAAATACTCCTGAAAGAATTTTTAAGCCATAAAATGCCAAAGGATATTGAAGCCAAATTTACGTTAACGCACAACCTGGACCGCCCTCAGATATTAGAACGTATTTATAATAAGCCACAGGCGAATATATTTTTAACCTCATTTTTCGATTTTATCACCCAGAACAGCAAACACGAATATATCTGTAAGCTGATTGATGAGGGTTTTGAAAAATACTTCGAAACCTATATTTTACCAACGGTAGAAAAACATAAAATGCGTGAGGTACATATAGTAGGTAAAGTAGCAGCCGAACTTGAAGACCGTTTAAGGTACATAGCAGGCAAATACGACCTGGAAATAAAAAGCATTATTAAAGAACCAATACAAAATTTATTAAAACATTACACTAATTAACAAAAACAATGAGCAAAATTGGAATAAACGGCTTTGGCCGTATTGGCAGACTGGTTTTCAGGGCTGCATTAAAAAGAGGATTAGATATCGTTGCGATCAATGATTTGATCGAGCCAGATTATATGGCATACATGTTAAAATATGATACAACCCACGGTAAATTTGATGGTACCATCGAAGTTGTTGACGGTAACTTAGTGGTTAATGGCAAAACAATCCGTGTAACTGCTGAAAGAAACCCGGCTGATCTAAAATGGGATGCTGTAGGTGTTGAAGTGGTAATCGAATCAACAGGTTTATTTTTAACCCGTGCTGATGCTGAAAAACACATCGCTGCAGGTGCTAAAAAGGTAGTTTTCTCTGCTCCTGCAAAAGATAGCGATATCCCAACTTATGTAATGGGCGTTAACCACCATAAATTAACTGCAGATCAAACTATCGTTTCTAATGCATCTTGTACCACAAACTGTTTAGCTCCTATTGCTAAAGTTTTAAATGATAACTTCGGTATCGTTGAAGGTTTAATGAGCACAATCCACGCGGTAACGGCAACTCAAAAAACAGTTGATGGTCCATCTGCTAAAGACTGGAGAGGTGGCCGTGGTGGTTTCTCTAACATTATCCCTTCTTCTACAGGTGCTGCTAAAGCAGTTGGTATGGTTCTACCTGAATTAAAAGGTAAATTAACTGGTATGTCTTTCCGTGTTCCTGTTGCTGACGTTTCTGTTGTAGATTTAACTGCACGTTTAGAAAAACCAGCTACTTATGAGCAAATTAAAGCCGCTATGAAAGCTGCTTCAGAAGGTGAATTAAAAGGTGTGTTGGCTTATACTGAAGACGAAGTTGTTTCTTCTGACTTTATTGGTGATGACCACGCATCTATTTTTGATGCAAAAGCAGGTATCTCATTGAACGATAATTTCGTTAAAGTGGTATCTTGGTACGATAACGAATGGGGATATTCTTCTGCATTGGCTAAATTCGTAGAATATTACGCAAGTTTGTAACAAAAAAAGTGCACTAAGCGCTTTTACAACATATTTAAAAGGCAACATTATTCATTTAATGTTGCCTTTTTGTTTTAAACATGTTTTTCACCTATAAATTACATTTCAATTTTAGCCTGAAAAATATTTTTTATTAAAAAAATCACTCATAAAACAGTTTTATTAACCTAAAAAACCACAAAAACACCTTAAAAAATTGACTAAAGTCATTTTACACCAAAAAATTGACACGATTTAACTATATCGTATTATAATTTGACAATATTTAACAATTATTTAACATATTTTTGAGTTATCTTTGCAATACAGTCGTTTTAAACACCTAAATCTTCCAGAAAAAGATCAGTAAATAAAAAATGACAAAAAAAATACTTAAATTTTTCTTAGTGTATTTTTTACACTATCAAATTTTTTACTATATTTGTAGAGTAATAAACGGAACGATGTTTATCACCATTAAAAAAGATAAATCATTTTCTTGAAAAACCCCGGTTTAGATAGAAGATTAAAGACAAAGCCTGGCTCATAACAGGTTTATATTTGGTTAGAAAAAAGAGACAAGTCTGGATAGATTGTCTCTTTTCTTATTTTAGGGGAAATTGCAATAGCTTATTCCCTTCCACCAATAGTTCCTCACTTCAAGCGAAGTGCAACGCAGCCGAGAAATCTGCTACAGTGCTCTCCCAATTTAACATTAAGAATATTTGCTTAAGTTGAATTAACAATCGTTTAATTATAGACCAAATATTGCTCAGAACAACGTATCAAATTTCTATTATTAATTCTTTGCTGTAACCGTTATATTTTTCACTGATATAACCACGTGGGTTACAAATAATTTCTGTTTGATCTATTTTGTACCTTACCGGCGTATGAATATGCCCATGTATCCAATATGCAGGTTTGTATTGCCCAATCATATCTTCAAGGTTTGAAGCATACGCAGAAGATACGGGATCATCCTTATATAAGGAAGGGAGCGACTGTATACTTGGTGCATGATGTGTGATCACCACATTTTTATATCCCTTTGATTCTGCTAAGCTTTTTTGTAACCAGTTTTTAGAAAGTTGATGAATTTTGTAAGTATCAATTGTTCTTAACTTCGAATAAGAAGGATCACGCCTGATTAACTTATAATCGTTCATTTTACTTTGGCAAATAATGCCATATTCTACAGGATTACCTAACAGGGAAAAATCGGTCCATAAGGTAGCGCCATGAAATCTGATTCCTTCAAATTCAACAAAATTATTCTCCAGCACGTGAATATTCGAACCTTTCGCCAGGGCAACTATTTTATTGAGTGTATTTGGATAAGTACCTTTATAATATTTGTGGTTACCTAAAACATAAATTACGGGTTTATCAGAAATATTTTGCTTTACCCACTCTATCCCCTTCGTACCCAAGTTAATGTCGCCAGCCAAGATAACCAGATCAGCATTTTCAAAACTTAACTCCGAAACGCCAAATTCCTGATGCAGATCGCTGATAATTTGTATTTTCAATCGTTTCTACAATTATTATTGCCACAAAATACAACTGATATTGCAAAGGAAAGTGCTTCTAATGGGCTTTCCATCAACCAGCGGAGCTTTCCAACCTTCTAATGCTACAAGCTTTGCCTTCATTTTAGTTTCGCAGACTTTGCTCAGGCTTTCATCTGGGAAACCAACATCAGTTATCTCTCCCTTCTCATTGATATACAATAGTATCTTTAAACTTGTTGGCGGGAATGAGCTATTCTTGCCACTTTCTTTGTTCATTAAAGACAATACCTCTTTATCTAAGTATTTATAAAAAACGCTCATCCCTCCTTTTGCATAGGTAGGCAATGCACTTTCATAATGAGGCTGGGAAGCAGCTATCGTTTTGATTTGAGCATAGCTACTATATGAGTATACCGAGATTAAAGCCAAAAAAATTAGGGAGGCGTTTTTCATTTAATGAAGATATAAAAAATTCACTACACTACTTCAATCCCCAAATGCTTATAAGGTGCTAAAGCAGCATCATTAGGATCGGTTTCAGTAATGATTACATCGACATCGGTTACCGGACAAACATAATAAGGTTCTACGGTATTTATTTTTTCGAGTGCAGAAAGTGCAATGGTTTTCTGCGCCTGGTTGATTATGATGTTGTTTAACTGTGCATCTTCATAACTAATGGATGTAATGCCCATACTGTGGTGCAAGCTACAGATACCCAACATACAAATATCGGCCCTCACTTTCTTAAAAGTATCAATGGTTTCCTGCCCCATAGTGGTAAATGCAGTTTTGTGCAATCTTCCACCGGCAAATATCACTTCGGCACCTGGATGATCTTCTAAAATATTAGCTACCGGAAAGCTATTGGTGATGATGGTAATCTTTAAATCTTTTGGCAATGCCGCTGCAAGTGCAACTACCGAAGTACCACCATCAAAAAATACTACCTGGCCATCTTTCAGAAACTGCAAAGCCTTGTTGGCAATGACTTGCTTATGCTGCTGGTTGTATTTTTCCCTATCCCTGTAGTGTTGAGGTATAGGAGAGCGGGAAATTGCACCGCCGCGAACTGCAAGGAGCAGCCCTTGCGAATCGAGCTCTTTAATGTCGCGGCGCACGGTATCCTCTGATACATTCAATAATGCACTTAACCCATCCAGTCTTACCTTACTGTCTTTTTCCAGGGTATCTATGATGATTTGTAGTCGCTCTTCCTTTACCATATTACTGCAATATATTGCAAATATAAAAATTTTTATCCATTACAATTTGCAATATATTGCAATATTAATTATTTTTGTTGCAAAATATAGCAAATCATGAAAAAGACAATAGGCATAGATATGGATGGCGTCCTGGCCGACATCGAAGATCATATATTACAGACTTATTATACTGAAACAGGCATTTCGCTAACACGCGATGATATTAAGGGCAAATCGGAAGAGGAACTTTTCCCCGATAGAGCTGTAGTAATGAAAATTTGCAATAGGGTGGGCTTTTTCAGGAACCTGCCCGTTATGGAAGGTGCCGTTGAAACGGTAAAACAGCTTATGGAAGAGTATGAAATCTATATAGTTTCGGCAGCCATGGAATTTCCTTTATCGCTTTTCGAAAAACACGAATGGCTGGCAGAGCATTTCCCTTTTATCAGTTGGAAGAACATCATCTTATGTGGCGACAAAAGCATTATAGATACTGATTATTTAATTGATGATCATTGCAAAAACCTCGATTTCTGCAAAGGCAAAGCTTTAATGTTTACTGCTTTTCATAATGTAGAAAAAGATCATCACCAGCGGATTAATCACTGGAACGAGGTACCAGCTCTGCTAAAGCAACTGGAAGAGGAAAACCTGACATTGGCATAATAAAAACAGACCAGGCCGATTCTGGAGTAACCTTTTTAAGCAGTCAATGGAATTACTTTTATTATAAAAAGGACTGGTTGATCAGGTTCCCCGGTATAAAATATCTAAAGCTGATCTGGAAACTTTAAAGGTGAATTTTAATAATTATTCTTCAAAATGTGCCGTTTTATACAAAAAAGAAATGGTTAAGGTCAGGCTATAGGCAGGTAGTCATTAAAATGATGTATCAGTCAATTCAATGATGTTATAATTTATGATAAAGCAACAAATAGTCACGAATTGACGATGTTCCTTCTAGGAAACCCTCCAGCCGCAACCTGCTGACAATCTGATTACCACGAAAGAACTCTTCATCATCTAACCTTGCGAGTGATGAAGTTGATTGCATAGCAAGCCAAGCAATAAATGCCACCTCCCCTTCAAATGAAAGCATAGGTTCCAAATAGCCATCCCAAATCTCGCCATAGTAATACATGCCATCTTGAAACAAAATTCCCATACCGCAATAATCGCGGTGACTGTAACCAAACGAAAGGCCAGACTTGAGCTTCGTGGCTACAGCAATTGCCAAAGTAGTCCCAAAAAGTACTGTTTCGGGAACAAAGTCCTGTGAATCATCCTGGGTCATTATTGTATTAATTTTATCATTACTTAAACTGACGTTCCAATTTTGTCTATCTCTTAAGAAAAAATAATCTACCTGTTCGCTCGTAAATTTCGACACAGAATCGGTTTTCTGGCAGAAATTAATAATATAAGTATAAATATAATTAGTCTGAAGGAAAATATAACCGGAATTTTATCTTAATTGGCTCTTTTCAATATTCAGAATGGGCTAAAGTTGTAACCCAAATAAAAAAGGATGTAGCCACTGGCTACACCCTCTATCTAAATTAACGCTCTCAACTATGAAGTTGATATAAGGCTCTCACCCCTTATGCCTACAATATTACGGCAGAAAGATTAAGATTTGATGAAGATTTTAATTTATTGAAAATTTTATTAAAGATTTTTTTGGTTAATCGCCACCGGCTTTCACTGGCCAGCCTAACCGAAAAAGAATATTCGCCCGCTGGATTATCGAGATCAAATTGCAAGACCTAATTTCACAGCGATTCGTTCATATTCAGTTTACGTTATTTTTCAAACTTCAGCTTCTTTCCTATCTTTTTCCACTGAGTGGATAGCAGCATAAATAATAATCCAACGATTACTTCCATACTCTAAATATAATACTAAATAAGGATTTAATCAAGACAACTATACCAATTCTTTTACCAATCTGCTACGGATCCTGCTCAGCGTTTCGAGGCGCATGCCTAAATAACTTGCAATACAGCGTAACGGGACCTTGGACACATCAAAAGAATTTAGCTCCAGAAATTTTTCGTAGCGCCTTTCGGCTGATGGGATACGGGCCAGGATCGATCGCTCTGAAGCAGCATGATACTGCAGGGCCAGTATTTTTCGTCCAATCACATTGGTTTCCTGATGACTTGAGTACAACTTGTTTATAAATGTACGTGGCATGGGTACCAGTTCAGAATTTTCGAGGGCCTGTAAATATTCAATTGAGGGCTGGACGTTTTCATCGGGATGTTGAATTGCCCCGATAAATTCATTCCCTAAACTGATCCAGGTGGTGATTTCCTTACCATCATCTTTTATAAAACCTCTTACCAATCCACTTACCACAAAAAAAACATCATCATTATTATCAATCGGTGAGAGAATGTATTTATTCTTTTTAACGAGGATGGGTTGAAGATTTTTTTCAATTTCGTGAATAAAACCCGGCGTTATCGGGCTTAAACTGCTGAAATAATTCAATACAGCATTAACTAAAAATACCTTGCGGGATTCGAGCATACAATATAGGGATAGACTTTAGACCCTTAATAATAGCAAATCCAACTGGAACATAAAAATAAAATAGGCTATTGAGACGATTGTGCTGCCAAAAACTTATTATACGGTAGCTTTTTTAATGTTCTGCACTGCAAGTTGATTGATCCAGGTAAATATCCGCAACTTGGTTTCGTCGTAATCAGCAAAAGATTGCCATACCTCGCAAAAGGTTTGTGTTAAAATTGATTTTGCTTTTTCTTCGTCGCTAACTTGCCTGATAATTGATCCATAGATGGCCGAAGCATATTTTTGATAAAGCATTTTGAAAGCAATTACATCATGCGCTCTTAACTTGCTGATGATGACTTCTTGATCGGATAGCCATACTTTGAGATTGGCATCTTGACCTATTACCCGATTAATTGACACATTCATGATAAATTGCTATTATACACTTAACATGGAGAATATGGATTTGTTTACCCTGGGGCCCAGCAATCAAACAACCCAAAAGAGTACACCTAAAAGTGCTAAACTAAAAGTAACACTTTGGCCTTCTGCTTTTTTTGGTAACAAGATAATACCCTACAGAAATTTCGTGCGAACCATAATCATAGTTGCCCAGTTTATTTAAACTATAATCATATCCATAGCCAAGGCGCAGGTTTTGACGAACAAAAAGTTCGGTAATAAATCCAATAGCTGCACGATCACGAAGATTGTTTTCCAAATTCTGCTTAGGATATATTTTAACGGAAGTGCGGTACACTGCCCCTAACCAAAAGCGTTCTTTTACCAGTAAAAATGCATTTAAATCTAAAGAGGTTGGTCCGTGGAGGTCATCTTTAATTAAAAAAGTGGGTTTAAATACAAATTCATCATTCAATGAAAGTGCCAGGCCCGAGCTTAAATAAAAATGAGGCTGTACCTTAACATTGAGCAGGTTATAATCGGTAAAAACAGATAAAGATTTAGATAAAAGGTTATCTGCAGAGAAACCAATAAAAAATTTCTCGTTAGAATAATGGATCCCTGCACGGATATCGGGCATCACCTGACTAATGCTTCCTGTTGGGATGCGGTTATCGCCCTGTTCAATCGGGTCGAGCAGATTTCCGTTCAACCCGGTTTGAATCACCCCAACCCCCAAACCAAAAGCGAGGATATTCGTTTCGGTACGGTCTAACTTAATGCGGTAGGCAAAATTGGCTGAGGCGTTTAAAGCACTCTGCGCACCGATTTTATCTTTGGTAATAATTGCACCTATGCCTAAACTTTCATCGTTTATGGCTTCATCAGCCGAAATAGACAGAGTTTGTGGTGCACCTTTAACGCCTGTCCACTGTGCACGTGCAAAAGCCTGCAGATATAGCTCTTCCTTATAACCGGTATATGCCGGATTAATATACATCCCGTTAAAAACATACTGACCAAACTGTGCGTTCTGTTGAGCATGCAGTTTAGCACACCAAAAACAGCCAACAATAAAAATGATCTTCTTTAAACTTATCATATTAGCTTAATTGTATTTACCTGATGATGGTGATATATCCCTTATATTCCAACCAATCGGTATTACCATTTTTCACCTTAACCACATAGAAATAAGTCCCATCACTTAATCCCGGAGCAGTCCAGTCATTTAGGTATTTGTTTGATTGATATACTGTACTCCCCCACCTATTGATTACCGTTACCTCGTTAAACTCAAAAGATTGCAGATTTTCGAGATAAAATGTATCATTTTTCCCATCCCCATTGGGTGTAAATACATTTGGTATCCTTAAACCTGAAATTTCTTTTAAATCGGTTGAAGTGTTATTTGATAATATAGGATCGTTCTCGGTTGCAATCACTGTTGCGGTATTGATTACCATGCCAGGTTGTTTAGCTTTTACATGCACCACGAGTTCCGCAAATTTTCCATTACCAAGAAGCGCTATCCCCCATTGAATAGTCCTCGTAGCTGGATCGTAATTAGCAACTCCATCCGTTGGTTGTGCCAGGCTTTCGAAAATGAGGTTATCAGGCAAAACATCCTTCACTTTAACAATTGTAGCATCATCTGCACCATTGTTCCGCACATCCAGGTAGTAATCAAAAACCTGGTTGCTGAGTACATTTTTAGTTTCCGATCGTTTGGTAATGGCTACATCTGCCATAAGCTGATTTATCACTTCAACCTCTATCTCATCCGATAGATCTGATGTACATCCAAAACTGTTGATTGCCGCGACTTTATAAATCCCTGCTGTTGCGGTAATGAGATTCTGCTTGTTCTGACCAGGCACCAATACGCCATCCTTATACCAGATGTACGTGCTTGCCCCTCCCGAATTTGCGCGCAAAGAAACCGACGATCCTTTTTTGATCGTGATTTTCTGCCGCCCATTGGGTACGGTCTGGCTAAATGCTGTTATAAATGAAAATAACAGAAAAGCCATAAACAGGAAGGTATAAAACCTAAGCCTCATTTATAGATTTACAAATAGGAAAAATGATATCTACCTGAATTAAAAAGTAACTGCGCTGGCTGTTCCCGAAATCTGTGCAGGTGTGATGGTTGGTTTGCTTGGTTTGGCTGTTACCGTTACATCATGGTCTACCGTTTGCGCACAATATTTATTACCATTGATTACATAACCCACTTTTAAGCGGTATTTTGTAATACCCACTGTTGGCGAAGCTGGTGTATAATCTTTTTGGGTTGCGCCAGCAATTGCAGTTTCAGTTGAACCTATAACAGTGTACCATTGATAAGCCAAAATGGTAATGGTTGGATCTTCCGGATTGGTAATACTTCCAACCTGTGCGATCGGCGTTTCCACACAAAAATTAGCCGCGGCAAAATCAGGTACCAATGGTTTAAGCACATAAACCGGGATTTCCTGCATATCCGATTCGCAGGAACCTGCTGTGGTGGCTTTTGAGCTTAAATAATAATATCCGTTCTGTAAATCTGCAGCCGCAATTTTGTTTCCGCCTACTAAGGTAACTACGGCAGATGGTGTGGTAGTAGACGCTGCGCTAAACCTTACAATCCAATTTGAGCCAGCGGGAGGTGCAGGCAGGGTAAGATCGGAACCTTTGCAAAATAGATTAACGCCTGTTGTGGTTGGTGTAATTTGCGCAGAAACGCGTAAAAAGTTACAGATCAGCAATAATGCGACTACGAATAAGCTTTTTTTAATGGTACTGTTCATGGGGATGGGGATTTTTAATTTGTTTAATTAATATTGTGATGTTATGGGCACCAACACATGCGGTGCTGGTGGTTTAGGGTTTATTTTAATTGTGAAATTGAGCTGAGTACTGCAGCCATCGGCATTTTTGATGGTGAGGATACCCGAATGCGTACCTGTTGCAGCATCAAAAGGCACGGTAAAAGGAATATTGCCCAGGGGTAAAGTCTGGTTGTTTATTGATGTAAATCCTGCTGTGCTCCAACTGATACTGTAAGTTACCGGACTGTTTACCGGATTGGTATAACTTAATGATGAACTTGTAAAGCCCGAGCAAATTTCTGGCGCTGGCCCTAATGTTAAATTTGGGGGTGATGCTATCGTTAAATTAAAATCGGTAAAATTTGAACAGATAGCGGGTCCATCAGGAATGATGTACCTGATTACTGTTGAGCCGGCAGCAAGGCCTGTTACCTCACCAGTATTAGCGTTTACAGTGGCAATGAGCGGATTAGCACTCAACCAGCTGCCTCCAGCATTTAAATTGCTTAAAGTAGTTGCAGAACCAATACAGATTTTATTTATACCGGTTGTAGAGCCTATCACAGCAAGTGGCTTTACCTGAATAGCAAGTGCTGCCCGGTTAGCGCTCACACAACCCGTAGTCTGGTTTACCGCTTCTATATAATAGGTGGCATTAGCAGTTAGTACAGGTGTGGTATAGTTATTACCCGTATATTTTAAATTACCCCCCGTGGCAGCATCATACCAGTTATAGGTGATGCCGGCAAGTGGATTATCTGCTGAAAGATTTACCGCCGAGCCACTGCAGGAAATTACGTTGGTTGCTGAAACCGTAGGCAGCGGATTAACCTTTAATGTTACTTTTACCCGCTCCGAAATAGACGAAATACAGTTATTGCGTCTCGATTCTACATAATAAACATAATCGCCAACAGGCAATATACCCAAGTTATAAGTACTGCCGGTAAACAAAGGTGTGGTGGTGGTTTTATCTGCATACCACTTATAAGTAGTACAGTCTTGCAGATTACTGATAGATAAGGTTGTAGCATGGCCAGAACATACATTAGCATTGTAAAGCTGCTGTCCATCAATTAAGGGTATCGGTTTGGGTATTACCTTGGTTACATTATAAATATGAAGTTCGGTGCCAATTGCCAACAGCCCTCCCCAGGAGATTTTTACACGGTCGAAAATAGTTGAAACCGGAAAGGAAACTTCGAATTTTGTAGTGTTTGGAATTGCTTTAATGGTTACATTTCCATTGTTAAAAGCACCGCCAGCAACTGCATCGCCTAAATAGGGCTGAATGGTAAAGCCACTAAACAGACTTAACCCTCCACCGCCATCATAAACAACTTTGATCGAATCGAGCGGTTGACTTTCCTTGGCAAATATGGCAGTGAGGTAAGCTTCGTTGGCAGCCTGCAATCCGGTATTAATGGTAGCATAAGTCGTATAGGCCGGATCAGCATCTATAGCGGCATAAGGATTGCTTACCGAAGCAGTAGCATTCAGCAAACCTGCCCCATTTACCCCTGTTAATACATCAATACCTTTATCACACTCAATATCTGAAGGGTTACTCTCAAGAATATAGGCCCCATATATTTCGGCGGATGCCCCAACTGAAATAACGGGTGCCGAAAATTTAACATAAACACCATTATATGCTTGAGTGGGTGTTAAAGGGATTTCGATAGCACCTGCTCCATTTAACAGCCCAATTGTAGAGGCCGAATAAAGTGAGGTTCTGGTGGCTACTTTGGTCGCTGTACTTAAATCAACAAATGTACCTATCTCAATAGTTGCTGCTACAGCCAAAAAGGAAGATGGGATAGATACCTTGATAATAACTGGTGTAGTTGCAGGAAGCAATCTCTTGCCGTTGTGGGTACCATCGGTACTAAACTCGAGGTATTGTGTAATGGAAGAAGCGCCCAGCACATTAGTTATAGATAAGGTAGATGCTGTTGAAGGATCCGTATCAACTGACTTCGCATTATTGCTGATAGATACCGATCCAAGCCCCGCAGGAGCACTTTGTGAATCCTGAAAACTAGCGTATACACGACTTTGATTCGTACACAACTGTGCATACAAAGGTCCGGAAAGGACGAATAACAGTCCTAATAATAAGAATAGACAAAAAAACCGCTTCAATTTGTTTGGGAGAGCAAAAATTCAGGGTTATCTTTTGGTTACGTAAAAATGAAACAAACGGTTTTCTCAAACATTCATTTTATTTTTTTTAACCGCGACAAAACTAAACAACACTCATTTAATCCATGTTAAGAAACCATGCGACCACAAACAAAAAGCAAACAAATCAGGAATATTAGAAAATTAAAGGGAGGTTATTGAAAAAAATCTGAAAATGAAGCTTGATCGCCATAAATTATTTAGCAAATAATATTTGCATAAGAAAAGAGTTATTGTATCTTTGCACCCTCTCTGGAAGCTTCCACTCCAGAGTTTAAGAAAGCTTTCCAGCAATGGGAGGCTTTTCTTATTTACAAGGGTTAAGATCAACCTGGTTAATCCTTAAAAAATATATCCATGGTGATCTCTTTTTGTACTAACCCTGGGTAGTTCGTCGCATTCTTTAATCCATAAGTGGTAATCATAGTTAAAAATAACGCCTTTCTTGTTCCAGTTTGTAATTGAAATACTTTTAGTTTATTATTCAGCTCTCTTTCGTATGATTTGCTGATTTCGAAAGCTGCAACTGAAAATTTGATTTCGCAGATATTGATACAGGAATCGTTACGGTCGATCAAAAGATCGATCTGTGCACCCTGCTCCTCTTTATTTTTAGGCAGGTAACGCCATACTGATATCTCGGCATAAACATTTTCTATCCCTATGGCCTTTTTAATCTGGGCCGTATGTTTCATACAGATGCTCTCGAAAGCATATCCGCTCCAACTTTTCCATGAGGCACCCGAATAGAATTTTAACCAGGTACCCGCTCCTGTTGCCTTATTACCGTCGATAAATTTGAGGTAAAAAATAGAATACTCATCCGTAAGTTTGTATAAGGCATCTTTAGTGCTTTTACCGAAAGGAATATGTGGTGTAATAAAACCCGATTCGGCCAGTTCTGCAAGTAATTGTGTGGCGTAACCACCACTGCTTAGTTTACAGGCATTAATAATTTCGGTACGCGTTAAGCCTTTGTTTTTTTTCGCCAATGCCTGTACAATATCAATGTGGTTTTCGGCTTTATCAAAGAGGGAATAATACAGATTTTTAAATTCTTCTAGCAGCAAGCCGTCTTTGGTAAAAAATAACCGATCGATAATCTGGGCAACACTCTCCCCTGGTTCTATCTCTTTAAGGTATTGGGGGATGCCGCCCATAGCCATATAAACCTGTAAAAGCTGGTATTTATCCAATTTTATCTTTCTATGTTTCAGGTAAGCAGCTGTTTCGCTAATGGTAAATGGCAAAAGTCTGATCCTTCGGGTAACACGGTTATGCAGGCCACCGCGGTTATTGATCACTTTATTAATCATCCACGAGGCAGCTGAACCACAGATCACCACAATAAGTTTCTTTTCTTTAGAGGCCCAGCTGTTCCAAAAGTTTTCGAAAGCAGGCAAAAAACCAGACCGGGCGGTATTGATCCATGGGAATTCGTCGATAAAAATGATTGTTCTTTCCTTTTTTACTAAAGGCGTAAGGTATTGGCTAAGCATTTGGAAAGCAGCGATCCAACTTTCGGGCTTGGCGAGCGGAAGTCCTCCTGTTGCTTTTGTAAGCGCCAAACTAAAATTTTCCAATTGCTGGTTTAATGTTGCATGATGAATTCCTGAAAATTCGAATGCAATTTCCTTGCTAAAACCGTTTCTGATTAAATAAGTTTTTCCAACCCGCCTACGTCCATACATAGCGATCAGTTCTGATTCGCCAGATTTCTCAATCTTATTTAACAACAATCTTTCTTCAGTCCTACCCACTACCTGCTCCATAAACAATTAATTTACAACAACAAAGGTAATAAATTTATAAGTTTTGGCGTATTACAAATAATTATATCACGCCAAAAGTGTTTTTTTATAGTTGTTTTGGCGTATTATAAAAAACTATATCACGCCAAAACTATACATTTAATGGTAGTTTTGGCGTAATATAAAAAGGAAAATGACTTTATTTGCTCTTGAAAATAACCACAGCTAGCGGTGGCAGATCAACAATTATCGAATATTCCTGTCCATTATAACCTTCTAAGTGAGGCACAATATCCCCTCGGTTATTAATGCCACCTCCATAATATACAATATCATCAGTATTGAAAATTTCTTTCCACCTGGTTTTAAAAGGAACACCAATTTTATAATTCTCGCGGACTACAGGAGTGAGGTTTATGGCAATAATCAAAGTATCTTTTGCCTTTGGCCCTTTACGCATATAGGTAAATACCGATTCGTTTGCATTATCGGCATCGAGCCACTGGAAACCTTCGTAGCTAAAGTTGAAATGATATAAAGCAGGTTCTTTCCTGTACAGGAAATTTAAGGCTTTAACCGTTTCCTGCATGCCTTTATGTGGCGGATATTGCAGCAAATGCCAATCTAAAGATTGTGTAAAATTCCATTCGTTGGTTTGGCCAAACTCATTGCCCATAAATAGCAATTTTGCTCCTGGATGGGTAAACATGTAACCGTAAAGCGCCCTTAGGTTGGCGAATTTCTGCCAGTCGTCGCCAGGCATTTTATACAGCATGGGCGATTTGCCGTGCACCACCTCATCATGCGAAAAAGGCAGCATAAAGTTTTCGGTAAAGGCATAAGTCATGCTAAAGCTCAACTGGTGGTGATGGTGTTTCCGGCCAAGGGTATCTACTTTAAAATATTTAAGCGTATCGTTCATCCAGCCCATCATCCATTTCATTCCAAAACCCAATCCGCCATTATGCACCGGATGGGTTACCCCCGGATAAGTACTGCTTTCTTCGGCAATGGTCTGCACGCCTTCAAAATTACCATAAACGGCCACATTCAAATCCTGCAGAAACTGGATGGCACCAATATTTTCACTTCCACCGTATTCATTAGTGGCAGCATCACCATCTTCTCTTGAGAAATTAAAGTATAACATAGAGGCCACAGCATCAACCCTCAATCCATCGGCATGATACTGATCTAACCAGAACAAAGCATTACTGATGAGGAAAGAGCGTACCTCGTTCCTGTCATAGTTGAAAATGTAGGATTTCCAATCAGGATGAAAGCCTTTTTTCATATCGGCGTGTTCGTAGAGATGCGTACCATCGAACTCATATAAACCATGCCTATCGCCGGGGAAATGAGAAGGAACCCAATCAAGTATTACGGCAATATTGGCTTTGTGTAGTTCATCAATCAGGTACATTAAATCCTGTGGTGAACCATAACGCGAGCTGGCACCAAAATAACCTGTAATCTGATATCCCCAACTTGGAAAATAAGGAAATTCCATTACCGGCATCAGTTCTACATGGGTAAAACCCATTTCTTTTACATAAGGTACGAGCCTGCTGGCTACTTCCCTACAGTTCAGTACGCGCTCAGGGTTATCGGGATCACGCTCCCAGGAACCCAAATGTATTTCGTAAACGGAAATGGGTTGATCTAAAGCATTGATTTTTGCCCTTTTATTAAGCCAGGCTTTATCTTTCCAGGTATAATCGGTATCCCAAACGATACAGGCCGTTTGCGGTGGATGTTCCCATCTGCGGGCATAAGGATCACCTTTTAAATGTTCTGATTCATCAAAGCCTTTAACAAAGTATTTATACACCTCGCCTTTTGCAATGCCAGGAATAAAACCTTCCCAAATGCCCGATTTATCCCAGCGCTTGTTTAGCGGATGCGATGAATTGCTCCAATCGTTAAAATTACCAACCACACTTACATTGATGGCATTTGGCGCCCAAACTGAAAAATAGGTTCCGGCTGTAGCGTCAACACTAATTAAATGTGAGCCCATTTTTTCATACAGCCTAAAATGTTTCCCAACAAGGAAAAGATCAATGTCGTAATCGGTAAATAAACTGTGTGCCCAAACGGATTTCTTTTTATCGATTTTTGGTAAGGCTGCTTTTTTTGCAGGAACTTTTTTTGCTGACATAGATATTTTGGCTAGATAAATGAAGCCCCAAACACTAAACAGCATTTGGGGCTAAATGTTACAGACTTAAGATCTGAATTTCTAAGAAATTTTTATTGCATTTGAAATGCAGGATGTTCTGATCGTCGGTATAAAAATCCTGAACTTCTTTATTATCTATGATGATCTTTTTAACCTGGAATTTTACGCCGATAATATTGCAAACATAAAATTCGTAATTTGGTGTATATAATCCTTCGTTACGCTGGTTAACCTTAATGGCCTGACTATCTCCTTTTACGGTAAATTTCTTTTCCAGGTAAATATCCTGTTCGTAGGCAAAGGTATCGCCGTGATCTTCGTACATGTACGAGTTCACTTCGTAATCGCTATGATAAATATTCAGGATTACCTCGGTGATCGATTTTTCATCCACATACTGCATTACCGGATATTCGGGTAAAACGGTACCTGCACGCACGAACATTGGCATACTGTCTATCTTGGCATCAACGGTATATTCATTACCGCCATCCAGGATTTCGTTGGTCCAGAAATTGTACCATGTTCCTTTTGGCAGGTATACTTTTCTTGAGATTGCACCTTGTTCTAAAACAGGGCAGATCAACAGCTTATCACCATAACAGAATTCATCCTGACGGAAACTGTTGCTGATATTTTCCTGCTCTAGCATGACCAACGGCCTTAAAATCGGGAAGCCATAACGGTGGTGTTCCCAGAACACAGAATACAGGTAAGGCATTAAACGGTACCTTAACTCGATAAACTTGCGGTTAATGTCTTCAAAAAATTCGCCAAAGCTCCAGGGTTCACGTTCGGCAGTGTCACCTGCAGAGTGTGCCCGCATAAAAGGAGAAAAAGTACCCAATTGAATCCAGCGGGTAAACAATTCACCATCTGGTTCACCACTAAAGCCGCCAATATCAGTTCCGCAGAAAGGCACACCAGAAACAGACAAGCGCTGACACTGGATATTACCTATTTTTAGGTGTTCCCATGTAGCAATATTATCACCCGTCCAAACGCTGGCATAACGCTGCATGCCCGAATAACCTGCCCTTGTAATGGTAAACGGACGTTTATTGCGCATCAGTTTTTTAAGCCCTTCGTAAGTAGAGCGTACCATTTGCATACCGTAAACATTGTGTGCTTTACGGTGCGAACCACGGTAACCATCATAGTTATGGCGTACATCGTTAGGGAAAGTCCCCGAACCGAATACTGCAGGTTCGTTCATATCGTTCCAGAAACCTGCCACGCCCATATCTACCAGTTCCTTGTACAGATTGCCCCACCAGGCACGTACTTTTGGATTGGTAAAATCAGGAAATTGGCAACGGCCTGGCCAAACATGCCCTTCCATATAATAATCGTCGCTGCGGCGACAGAAAAATCTTTTCTCTTTACCTTCTTTAAAAACCCAGTAATCATCATCAACCTTAATTCCGGGATCGATCATTACAACGGTTTTAAAACCATCATCAGAAAGTTCTTTGATCATCCTGCGTGGATCTGGAAAGTATTTTTTATTCCAGGTAAAACAGCGGTAACCGTCCATATAATCGATATCCAGGTAAATGGCATCACAAGGAATTTTACGGTCTCTGAACTGTTTAGCTATTTCTTTAACCTTTGTTTCGGGATAATAACTCCAGCGGCACTGCTGATAACCTAGTGTCCATTTTGGAGGCATAGGATGCGTTCCTGTTAAGGTTGCATAACGTTTAACCACATCCATAATGTGCGGACCGTGGATATAATAATACTGCAGTTCGCCACCATCAGCCCAGAAACTGGTTTTATTTACATCTTCGTTCCCAAAATCAAAATACGATTTAAAGGTATTATCGAAAAAGATACCATAGGCAGCCTGGTTATGTAAACCGATATAGAAAGGTATAGTTCTGTATAGCGGATCCTGGTTCCAGCCGAAAGAATAAGCATCGGTATTCCAGTTTTCGAAACGGCGGCCACGCAGGTTAAAATTGCCCGATTTATCACCTAAGCCAAAGAAATTTTCTTCAGGATGGCATTTTTTAGTTGCATAAATGTAATAACCGCCAAAATCTACATTTTCTTCCCAGTGCATGGAGTTGGCTTCGTCAACCATCACCACATTGGTAATATTATCAGAGAAAGAAACATGAAAGTTTGCTTTTTCGATCTTACAGGTTACAGAGTGTGTAGAAATGGTATAGTGATCTTCGTGCTCCTGCATTTTAAAAACAGAAACTTTTTGATCTACTTCCGGCACAGCGTAAGAAAAATCATCCAGAAAAACGCCATGTGGCGCAAGGCGCACCCTGATAATATCATCACTTACTACCCTTACCTCTACCCTTGCATCGCCATCTGAAAAATAAAAACGGTTACCTTCTTTCTTTACTTTTTTAACTTCGCCGAGGTATTGTTTAACGATTGGTTTTACCGATATATCAACCGGATTGTTTAAATGCTGTATTTCCTGCTCTTTTTCGATCAGGTCATTTGTTTCATTCGGTTTGTCGTTTTGCGCTTCCATCCTTATTTATTCAAATTTTTAAATTCATAGCTCTTAAACCGGGATGTGCTTAAGAAAGTACTATAATACAAATATTTTATAAAAGGGATGTAGCTTTTTTATAAAAGATGCATTTAATAGTGTAAGTTTTACACTAACCTAGGGCATTTAAGTAAGATATGGCTGAGATGAATGATAAATTATTATAGCGAAGACTACTTAAATATGTAAATTTAGCATAGGATAAACTAAAAATAACCGTTTATCCTATTTAAATTTGGCAATATAAATTATTAAATGTAATTTTAACATAAGATAATCGGATAAAAATCGTTTATCTTATTTAATTTTTACATTATGAATATCCAGACAGCTCTTATAGGCAAATCTCATCAACCGATAACCCATCAACTGTTGGTCGATTTATTAAAAGATTATAAAAGACCAAATGATAAAATACTGGCATTAAAGGCTGATGGATTGATCGAACCCATAAAAAAAGGACTTTATATTGTAGGGAGATCTGTCGGAACGGAGAGGCCTGAAAACGCATTATTGGCTAACCATATACTCGGGCCGAGTTATCTTTCGATGGAGAGCGCATTGTCGCATTACGGGCTCATCCCGGAAAAAGTTTACGCAGTTACCTCAATGACAACAAAGGCATCAAGAAAATTCGAAACTCAAATAGGGCTATTCACCTATACAAACCTTTCTTTGCCCTACTATGCTTTCGGCTTGGCCATGATAAACTTTTCCAAAGATCAGAAAGCAATGGTTGCAACCCCGGAAAAAGCCTTATGTGATAAAATTGTCACAACAGCAGGTATTAATTTAAGGAGCGTTTCCACAGCAAAAGATTATGTATTCAGAAATCTGCGGATGGAAGAAATTGAAATTGCAAAATTTGATACATCAACTATAAATAGCTGGCTTGAACATGCCCCTAAAAGTACAAGCCTGGAAATGCTAACTAAAATGATCGAGACACTATGATAAAAGACTGGCTAGATAGCTATCATCCAGCTAACAGAGAAGAGGCAAAAGATGCATTAAGGGAAATTATGCAGGAAATTGCTCTTGCCGGACTAAACCGGGCTGGCTTTTTTGAAAAGGCAGCATTTTATGGGGGAACAGCGTTGAGGATATTTTATGGTTTAGACCGTTTTTCAGAAGACCTGGATTTTTCCCTGCTCGCCCAAAATCCTGATTTTTCCTTAGAAAAATACCAGGATGCTATTGTAAACGAATTTGCGGCACTGGGCATGCAAGTATCCATTACTAAAAAAAAGAAAACAATAAATAATAATATCAATTCAGCATTTTTAAAATCAGAAACCATCTGGAAAGAACTCGTCTTGAAAGAGATTATCCCTCAAAACGGGCTTAAAGAAATGGCAAATATCAAAATCAAAATCGAGGTAGACATAGAACCGCCACTGGGTTTTGCAACAGAAGAAAAACTATTGTTGCAACCCTTTTCGTTTTATGTAAAGTGTCTTTCACTTCCTGATCTTTTCGCTGGAAAAATGCACGCACTTTTATTCCGCAAATGGGGCACCAATGTTAAAGGGCGCGATTGGTACGACATGGAATGGTATATTAAAAAAGGTTATGAACTTAACCTCAATCACTTCCTCCTGCGAGCGATAGATAGTGGCGATTGGAAAAAGGATAAAATCAGTGAAGCAGAATTTAGGGCTTTATTAAGCGAAAAGATTAATCATGTAAAATTAGATTTTGTTAAGGCAGATATCTCACGTTTTATTAAGGATCCTAAAAAACTCGAAATATGGTCAACACAATATTTCCATGATCTGGTTGAAAAACTAAAAATCAGTTAAGGCATTTGAGAAAACAAAACTTAAATATAAGCAATAAATTATAAACATTTTTGTTTATTTTTGATTATGGAAAAATTGATCAGTAAATTTAAAGGAATCCATCCAGGGATTATTTTGGAACGGGAACTTAAAAGGAAAGGATTTAAAAAAGGTCCGTTCGCACTTTCACTGAATGAATATCCACAAACTTTAAATGACATTACAAAAGGCAAAAGAGGGATAACAGCCTCTCTTTCGATTAAATTAGACCAGAGTCTTGGCTTGGAAGAAGGCACGATGTTCCTACTCCAGGCCTATTATGAAATACAAAAAGAAAAAGACAAAAAAACTTCAAACGATAAACCTGATTTTTCAATTATTAGACAGATTCTCTTTTGGGACACTGAGTTCGAAAAAATAAACTGGCAAAAACAATATCAAGCAGTTATTAAAAGGGTAATGGAGCGGGGAAATGATGATGAAAAAGATGAAATAATCAGATTTTACGGGAAACAAAAAGTTGATGAGGTTAAAATGACCAATAATTCCTTTAACCTAAGAAAATCATAGCATAAATAATTATGTATTGGAATACAGTTAATCAACTATTAAAAAAGACTTTACTTGAGCTGATGCAGGTTCCCGAATTAGCAGAGTTTAGATTGGTTGGTGGAACTGCACTAAGTCTTTATCTTGGTCATCGTTTATCAGTTGACATAGACCTTTTTACTGATGCAAAGTACGGATCAATTGATTTTGAACGCATTGAAAGACTGTTAAGAAAAAAGTTCAATTATGTTCAAGGCGATTTCGGACTATTTGCCGGTTTAGGAAAATCCTACCTTGTTGGCACAGAAAAAGACAATGTTGTTAAACTTGACCTCTTTTACAGTATGGATCCATTTTTTGAAAAACCCGTATATCAAGAAAAAATCCGGATGGCATCCATACCAGAAATTATTGCAATGAAGATGGATATTGTACTAAGAGGCGGGAGAAAAAAAGACTTTTGGGATCTGCACGAACTTTTAGACATTTATAACCCAACAGCAATGATCGAACTGCATAAAAAACGTTTCGAATGGACGCACGATGAAGTTCAGATCAGGGAAAACTTCACTAATTTTCATCAGGCAGATAATGATTTTGATCCAATCTGTCTAAAAGGAAAAATCTGGGAATTTATAAAGGAAGATCTAACCGAAGCAATGGATAAATAAAATTAACCGAATCACCTAAAGAATAGCGTTAAAAAAAATCAAGGCAAATTTTAACATAAGATAACATCGGTTACCGCAAAAAACTTTTCATTAAAAACTATATTACATTTTTAATAATGCTCCATTAATAGCTTTACCAATAGCGCTAACATGAAAAAAATTGCCGTCGCCTTAATCTTTGCCTCGTCGTTTCCACTATTTACCCTCGGGCAAACAAAAAACTTAAAAAACTTTACCATTTCCGGAGAGGTAAACCTTGATACAGGAACTGTTCAAATCATCCCTAATGAATTAAACACAGCGCTTTACCCAACTGGCTTTAAACCAGTAACGGCCAAAATAAATAAAGGAAAGTTCAAATTTAACGGACAGATAGATGGCCCCGTATGGATGTACTTTAAAATTGGAGACAAATATCAATCTGCGGGTACAGCTATAAGCACAGGAGCGCAGCAGATTTCTATTGATACTGCATTAAATTACGGAGATCCAATAAATGATAATCTGGTTATGAAGGATGCTAAGAGTTATGACAAGGCATTTAAGAGCGTAGAGGACCAACGCAAGCAATACCGGTTACATTATGATAGTTTGTTTAATATTTATGGCAGAAAATTCCCCGAAGAACTTGAGCTTAAATCAATGCAGGAGCTGAAAGCAACTTATTTTGTTCACGATGCTACACTTTTCTCGTTTGTTAAGGAAAATCCAAATTCTTATTATGCGCTTTACAAATTGTACGCCCTTTTAAATTTTGGTTATAATGCTACTTTGGGAAATACCTTTGAACGTTTTTCACCTTTGCTCAAAACATCAAGGCTTGGCCAGGCTACCTTGCAACGGATTTTATCTTCGAAGCAGATAGCTATTGGAGAAACAATACCAAACTTTAACATTGTTGATTTAAAAGGAAAAAAAATTGCAAGCAACCATTACGATTCAAACAAATTAACACTTATAGATATGTGGTATAGCCATTGCATGCCTTGTATCGCACAGTTTGAAGACTTAAAAGCTATCAGAAATGCATTCCACGATAAGGGATTCGAAATCATTGGAATATCAACAGATAAAACTAAATATGTAGAAGATTGGAAACTTGCTATCGATAAATATAAACTAACATGGCCTCAATATTTAGATTTGAACGGCATTGAAACCAGCAAATATGGTGTCCATATTTTCCCAACAAGTTTGTTGGTTAACCAGCAAGGTAAGATTGTAGCTACAGGACTTTCCACTGTGGAATTAAAGGAGTTTTTGAAAAACAATCTCTAGCACTGTTCCACTAGCGACCTAATCATTAACTACAAATTTTACGGCTTTTCTTCAAGCAAGATCAAACGAACAAAAGCGTATTTCACAAAAAAGCCCTTCAAACGTAATGTATGAAGGGCCTTTAAGCATTATTAGAATTCTTATGGATTAAAGCTATAAGCTATATAATAAATTGCCCCGGCTGATGGGTTTCCGTAAGAAGTAAAATAATATTTGTTCAATACGTTCGAGCCACCCAGTTTAATTACCGATTGTACCGAAGGGATTCTTAAACTAACCTGCGCATCAAGCGAGCTATAGGCTGGCACCTGACCTGAGGCAAAAGAAGAATTCCAGTAGAACTGATCCTGCCAACGGTAAGAAACGTTGAAACCAAAGTTTTTGATGATTTCTTTATTGCCAAGGCCCAGATTGTAACGGATTTTTGGCGTATTGAAATCGTTAATGTAATTTTCAGGAAGATCGCCAATCTGGTTATAAGAAACGTTACCACTAATGGCATATTTACCAACCAGATAATCCAGTCCTAAAGCAGCACCATATGAAGTTACTTTGCCTGCTGCATTTACGGGAACACCGAATTTCACAAAACTTCCGTTCACGTTCTGATATACATCAACAGCGGTAATAAAATCTTTGTAAATGTTGTAATAACCATAAGCATCAATCAATAAATTAGGAAGGATTAAACCTTTGTAGCCTAATTCGTAAGACTGAACGCTTTCCGGACGGACACCTTTTGCATCAAAAGTATATTGTTGTAAAAGTGCCTGATTAGGCGCTCCGCTTGCTGCTGAAGCTAAAAACGCACGGTAACTTACATCTGTAAATGGTTTGTTGCTGTCTAGATGATATTTACTGAACATAATTTCAGGTAAACCACCTATCAGTCTTTGAGATCCGCCACCTACCGAAAGGTCGATATATTGGTTCTGGGTAGTTGGATTACGGTAGCCTGTTTGATAAGAAACCCTGATGTTATTGTTCTTGGCCACAGTGAATACACCTGTTATCCTTGGAGTAAACCTGCCTTCAAAATTCTGGCTTTTATCATAACGGCCGGCAAAAGTAAATTTAACTTTATCGTTAAAGAGTTTTTTACCAATCTGCGCGAAAGCACCATATTCTTTAATGTCGATAGATTCATTTAAATCATTAAAAATGGTACCTGCCGAATTTAAATCGTATAAACGATAAGATGCACCTACCTGAAACTCCACTACCTTATTAAAAAGGTTGGTGAAGTTATACATGCCTTCGTAGTGGTACAGGTTCGATTTATCATCGAATTTAGCGCCGTAAACACTTTTAGAAGGATCAACAGAATTAATATTGGTCGCACTGATAGTAGTGTTCAAAATTTTATCTTTTGCTACCTCATACTGTGCGCTGCCTGGCACAAAACGTCCCTGATCGGCAACACTCCTGGCAAAAGCCTGTGCCTGTGCATCTGTTTGTCCCGCAGCCCTTGCACCTACATAATTACCGATATACTGAGGAAACCAGGTAGTTGATGGTTTAGATACCT
This sequence comes from Pedobacter jeongneungensis, assembly GCF_000633455.1. GTDB lineage: Bacteria > Bacteroidota > Bacteroidia > Sphingobacteriales > Sphingobacteriaceae > Pedobacter > Pedobacter jeongneungensis_A. The sequence goes on along the minus strand of NZ_AYMG01000017.1, from coordinate 177,401 downwards.
CATTGATATAACTTCCTAAAATAGAAGAGATATAAGAATCGCCGGAACGTTCCTGGGTGGTGTAGGCTTTTAAGAAAAAGTCTTCTCCTTTTAGCTCCAGTTTGTATTGCCCGATGTTAAAATTACGCAATGAATATCGGTCAGAACCGGTGTAAACAGAAGTTCCAGTGCCCCAATTGGCCTGACCAACTACCTGAACTGTATTGCTGATGTTGTAATATAATGCTCCTGATGCTTTTAACGATTTGGTATCATAATCAACCAGGTTTTCTTCATTATATCCTGTTCTTGATATATTTTGATTAGGAATTAATCCTGGTGTGTTTAAACCTACATAAAAAGGTTGCGTTTGAGCATTTGTAGCAAGAAAATTCGTAATCTGTGCCTGGCTTGGCACTCCACCACCTGTTGCTAATCCATAATTTTTAATAAACGTTGCTGTTCCTGCTGCCAATACACTCTGAGCCACATTACGCATATTCTGGCTCACTTCATCACCATATACGTTGATACCGTCATAGTTGGGATCGCTGCTTCTGTCACCGGATTTAGCCGTTCTGGCTACCCTGTCAAAGTTTGAATAGTTATTACCGAACCAATCTTTGGCCTGTAAAAACGAGAATGCTGCTTTTACCCCAAACTTATTGTTCCACGATCTTGCCACACGTACATCTAATTGTTTAAACGGCTGTACTTTACTGTCGCCATCGTTAACATGGTTCATACCGGTTTTAAATTGAAAACTATTCCCAGGATATTTAAAAGGATCTTTTGATGTCATTAATAAGGTACCGTTAATTCCGCCAGCACCATAAAGCGCTGAGGAAGCACCTGGCAATAACTCTACATTATCTACATCAAGTTCGGTGATGCCCACAATATTACCTACCGAGAAATTCAGGCCCGGCGCCTGGTTATCCATTCCATCAATATATTGGTTAAAACGCGTGTTTCCGTTCGAGTTGAATCCACGGGTATTGATTGATTTAAAAGTTAAACTCTGTGTGCTGCTTTCTACACCTTTCATATTATTTAAGGCATCATAAAATGATGGAGCGGCTATTTCCCTGATTGAGGCTGCACTCATCCGTTCGATTGAAACCGGTGATTCTAAAATACGTTCTGGCGTACGTGAAGCCGAAACCACCACATCGCCGCCTAATACAACAGCAGTTTCAATTTCGAAGTTAATACCTGTAGTACTTCCGGTAATCTGTTGTTCTACCGTACCGTAACCCACATAAGAGGCTACTAAAGTAAAAGGGACTTTTGCCGTTGTGGTAAAACTGAAACTTCCATTGCTGGCAGATGCCGTACCGCCTGACTGTCCCTTGATGGTTAAACTTACGCCTGCAAGGCCTTCTTTTGATTGCTTATCTTTCACGGTTCCGCTCACCGTAATGCTCTGTGCCTGTGCAGCAACATTAATTGCACACATTAATAATAACACATAGAAGATCTGTGTAAAAATTCTGCTCATAAAAGATTGTTAATTTGGTTATTGGGTGATTAGTTAATTCTGTTGTTTGTATTATTAGTTATATAAACTTAAACTCTTTTTTTGAATTAAACAAATTATGTTAGCATAATAATCTCAATGTAAATTATAATTTTGATTGATATACAGTTTGTTGTATTTTGCATTGAACATAAACCGTCATTTTGCGCTATCTTAGTGAACTGACTTGTTAGCTAACCATTATGAATAAAATTAAGGCCTTATTCTGCGTCATCGTTCCGATAGCACTAGCTTTTTTATTTAATACCAAATTAGGTAGTACACCTCCTTTGTTAAAATTCCTTAATCCTTTTATGGGTTTCTGGCAAAATGCAGAGAATAATCACTTTATGTTTAACCATAAAGCGAAAATTAAAGGAGCGATAGATAAAATCGAAATCGTTTTTGATGACCGCATGATTCCCCATATTTTTGCGCAAAACGATCACGATCTTTACCTGGCACAAGGTTACGTAACCGCTATGCACCGCCTCTGGCAGATGGATTTTCAGACCCGTTTTGCTGCAGGCAGAATCAGTGAAGTGGTGGGCAGTAAAGCCATTGAGGTTGACCGTTACCAACGCAGAATGGGCATGGTGTACGGTGCCGAAAATTCTTTAAAAGGCATGATGGCCGATCCAAAAGCAAAAGAAATGATCCTCGCTTATACCGAAGGGATCAATGCTTATATCAAAACGCTTTCGCATGCCAATTATCCTTTAGAATATAAAATACTCGATTTTAAACCCGAAGACTGGACACCTGTAAAATGTGCTTTACTGCTAAAGCAGATGTCGGCCGTTTTGGCCATGGGATCAGACGAATTTTACATGACCAACATCCTGAAGAAATTCGGGCCGGAGGTGACCAAAAATCTTTTCCCAGATTATCCGTTCCGTGAAGATCCGATTATCCCGGTAGGCACCAAATGGAATTTCTCACCTCTAACAATCCCTAAAACACCAGAAAGCTTTACGCAGGCCCAAACGGGAGAAGTAAAAACAAAAGAAAAGGTAGAAGGTATTGGCAGTAATAACTGGGCGCTATCTGGGGCTAAAACGGCTTCGGGTTACCCAATTTTGGCAAACGATCCGCATTTAGATTTAACGCTTCCATCAATCTGGTACCAGATCCAGCTACATGCCCCTGGCGTAAATACATATGGTGTTTCCCTGCCTGGTGCACCTGGGGTTATTATCGGCTTTAACCAGAAAATTGCCTGGGGCGTAACCAATGTAGCTGCCGATGTACTGGATTTTTATCAGATCAAGTTTAAGGATTCATCACATAACGAGTACTGGTACAATAACCAGTGGAAAGCGACAAAGAAACGCCTGGAAACGATCAAAATCCGCGGTGAAAAAGATGAAATAGATACCGTTTATTACACCCACCACGGGCCAGTAGTTTATTTCCAGAAACCAAAATATGGCAGGGCCGATAATGTACCGGTTGGCGATGCGTTAAGGTGGATTGCCCATGAAGAATCGAATGAGCTGATGACTTTTTATTACCTCAACCGGGGAAAAAATTATAACGATTACCGCAAAGCATTAACTTTTTATACGGCACCTGCTCAGAATTTTGTTTTTGCCAGTGTGGATAACGATATCGCCATTACCCCAAATGGTAAATTTCCTTTGAAATGGAAAGACCAGGGTAAATTTATCCTTGATGGTACTGATCCGGCTTACGATTGGCAGGGCTGGATCCCAAATACGCAGAACCCAACGGTAAAAAATCCGCCTCGTGGTTTTGTAAGCTCGGCCAATCAATCTTCTACCGATACCACTTATCCATATTACATTAACTGGGAATTTTCGCCTTACGAACGTGGAAAGAGAATTAACGACCGTTTATCGGCCATGAACAAGGCCACCATGGATAGCATTCGTTTAATGCAGACAGATAATTACAGCATTTTGGCCCAAAACCTGGTTCCGGCATTATTACCTTTATTAAATAACGAACAGTTAAACGCCACGCAAAAGGAAGCATTATCTTATGTGAACAAATGGAACAAACGTTATGATGCGCACGAAATTGCAGCCAGCGTATTCGAAATATGGACTAAACGTTTAACTTACGATATCTGGGCGGATGAATTTGAGGTAAAAGGAATCCCGATGCGTTACCCATCCAGAGACCGCACGGTAGAAATGATTCTAAAAGAACCAAATGCATCCTGGTACGACAACATCAACACACCTAAAAAAGAAACACTTACTGATCTGGTAAATGAATCTTTTAAATATAGCTGCGATAGTTTGGAGAGACGTTTTGGGCCGATAAATAAAGATTGGGACTGGGCAAATGTAAAGCAGAGCAATGTACCGCACCTGGCCAAAATACCGGGATTCGGATCTAAAATTCTACAGATCGGAGGTGCGAAATCGACTATTAATGCACTGGGAGAAAGCAACGGACCATCATGGAGAATGGTGATTGAGCTTGGTAAAACGCCAAAAGGACACGGTGTTTATCCCGGGGGCCAATCGGGTAACCCCGGAAGTAAATTCTATGATAACATGATCGATACCTGGGCAAATGGTAAACTATACGATCTGTTTTATATGCAAAGTCCTGACGATAAATCGGGCACAGTTATCTCTCGTTTAAAAATTTCTAAATAGGTAAAATGGTTTTCATCGTTATCGCAATAATCTGCTTTTTCTTACAAATGATCGCTCCCTGGTGGACCATCATTGTAATTTCCTTCGCTACCTGTGGCATCATTGGCAAAACAGGAAAAATAGCCTTTTGGCAATCGTTTCTTGCTATTTTCTTACTCTGGATCGGTTATGCACTTTTTAAGAGTCTCCCTAATGACAATGTACTTGCCAGCCGTGTGGCGGTAATGACGGGCATAAAACTTTGGTGGGCATTATTATTGGTTACCGGTATTTTAAGCGGTTTGGTGGCTGGCATTAGTGGTTATTGCGGATATCAGTTCCGTATGGCCATGCTGGCGAAAAAAACTGACGAAAAAATAGCATAATGCTTTGTACTTTTGCAGCGTGAATTTAACAGCTGAGGATATATTTTCTATAAAAAGTGCGGATGAGTTTAATATGCTTGCCCTGAATATTTTTAAATTACAGGCGCAGAACTGTAATGTTTACCGCGAATATATCTTTCATTTGGGGGTTGATGCTGATGAAATAACAGAAGTGGCGCAGATTCCATTTCTACCGATCAGTTTTTTTAAAAGCCATTCAGTATTGAGCAATTCAGCTCCTGTAGAAATCACTTTCAGCAGCTCGGGCACAACAGGTATGGTGCAGAGTAGCCACCATGTAACCGATGTAAAACTGTATGAACAAAGTTATCTGCAGGCCTTTACCGAGTTTTATGGAGATGTTGCCGAATATTGCTTTTTAGCGCTGCTTCCTTCCTACCAGCAACGTTCAGGCTCGTCTTTGATCTATATGGTGAACGATCTGATTGAAAAAAGCGCACATCCGCAAAGTGGCTACTTTTTATACAACCACGATGAACTGTTGCAAACCCTGCTCGATCTTAAATCGAAAAAACAGAAAACTGTTTTAATTGGTGTTACCTATGCCTTGCTTGATTTCATTGAAAATTTCGATATCGATTTCCCTGAACTGATTGTAATGGAAACTGGTGGCATGAAAGGTAAACGCAAAGAAATGGTGCGCGAAGAGCTGCATGAACAGTTAACCAAAGGATTTGGCGTAAAAGCCATCCACAGTGAATACGGGATGACAGAATTACTTTCTCAGGCTTATTCTCTAGGTGAAGGTATTTTCAACTGTCCAAACTGGATGCAGGTGCTGATCCGCGATACCAATGATCCTTTGAGTTTAATCCAAAATGGCAGAACCGGTGGAATTAACGTAATCGATCTGGCAAACATCAATTCATGCTCATTTATTGCCACTCAGGATTTAGGCAGGATCAATCCCGATCAAAGTTTTGAAGTACTGGGCAGGTTTGACAATGCGGATATAAGGGGCTGTAACCTTTTGGTACAGTAATTAATTTACCTTATCCGAACAACTGGCACATATTCCGGTAGCGATCAGGTTTAAATGCTCTACCTTAAAACCTGCAGGAACTTTTAACGCCGGAACTTTAACGGCATCTAAACAATAAATTTTATGGCAGTTATCGCAGTTAAAATGCACATGCTCATCGTGATGCTCATGCGCACTGCAACCATCCGAACAGATGGCATAATTTGCTGTTCCCTGTTGATCTAAAACCTTATGGATAATCCCTTTTTCTTCAAAAGCCTGCAATACGCGGTACAAGGTAACGCGATCTGCATCTTTACCCATTACCTGTTCTAAATAGGGCTGTGAAGTTGCAGAATCTCTCCCGCTCAAAATTTCCAGCACCTGTAACCGTGGCGCAGTTCTTTTTAATCCGTTTTTAACTAAAAGTTTTTCGAAACGCTCTGTTTTGTTTTCCATAGCAATACAAAAATAAGCAATTAATTAATGAGTTTGGCATTTTTGATGGTGATTGGTGGGGCATAACTCGCATCTTTCTGTTCCAGTTTTAAAATCCCCTTTACATGGATCGGTTTTTCGCTGTAAGCTGTAGCATTTTCCATTTCTATCATAATCATCACCGGAACACCGTTCTGTCCACAAAAATAACACTGGTTGATGGGTAGCGTGGCCAGCAAGAATTTCTGTTGTTTCTGTCCGCTTTTTATAGGGATCAGGTAACCTGTGAGGTCAAATTCGCGGTTATCAAAACGTTTGATCGATTCAGAGAACATCGGAAAAAGTTCGTTCTTTTCGGTCAGCTCGAATTTTACCGAACCGATTACATCCCAGTTTAGGGAACGCAACTGATCGTTAGGATTATGTTTCTGTGTTTGCGCTACAGCAACGTTCACCAATAACAAAAGGAAAATAAAATATAGCTTTTTCATTTTTTCACGGCATCTAATAAAAAAAAGGTTGACCGGCTATCACCAGAATCATTGATTACAAATTTTCCTTTAAGGGTAATGGGTTCTTCTGTCCAGGTAACCGGCTTTAACGTTTTAACTTCTATCATTGAAGGGATATCGCCGGTACCACAATATGGGCAGGAAGCCACCGGCACAATTGAAAACATAAATTCGGTAAAGCTATTGCCAACTTTTGTAGGGATAATAAAACCAGGCAGTTCGATCACCTTATTATTGATTGCTTTTAACGCGGGTGGAAAAATTGCCTGCCATACCAGCGGTTTAACCTGTTTATCATACTTCAGGCCAATCAGGTTCCAGGTGGGCGTACGCATATCGGTATGTACATTTACCTGTGCAAAGCACGTAGAAGAGATCAATATCAGTAAAACCGTTATATATTTTTTCATCATAACTGTTTTGCATTTAAAAGAAAAAACTCGCTCCGGTCATCACCCGAATCGTTAATGATGAATATTCCTTTGAGTTTGACTGGTTTTTCTGTAATCGGAATAGCCGTCATCATTTTTACCTGGATCATTGCAGGAATATCGCCCGAACCGCAATAAGGGCAGGAAGCGATCGGTACAATGGAGAACATAAATTCGCTGAATTTAGCGCCTACTTTGGTGGGGATGATGTAACCCGGCAGTTCGATTACTTTATTGTTTAAAGCTTTTAAAGCAGGTGGGAAAACACTTCCCCATTTGCCAGGTGCAAGTTCGGCATCATACCTCATCCCAATGATATTCCAAGTTGGCGTACGCAAGTCGGTGTGTACCCGAACCTGCGCCGCCATTACCTGGAAACCTAAACATAAAAAAACTAACAAACCTAATTTCTTCATCACTTAACGGTCTTTCGTTAAAGTTGCTGCAATATCAACCTTGTATATCTGCATGGCCGGAATAAGCGAGGCTACAGCCCCGATAAACAATCCGATCCAGATTAAATATACTTCTTGCGGAACTGCAGTGAGCCCCGTTAATTTCGCCTGTGAGGATTCCTGATAAGCCCCGATTACCTCGAGGGCAATATGTCCGATCAATAAGCCCAAACAGGCACCGATCAGTGTAACCAAAATACCTTCAAACATCACCAGAAAAAACAGTTTAGATTTGGATGCACCCAGACAGCGCATCACTGCCAGATCATATTTCCGCTCTTTCATGGCATTATACAAGCTGATGAAAATACTTAGTGCCGCTATGGCCATGATAAACACCGCGAACCATTGCAGGGTATCAATCCCAACTCCAATCAGTGAAAAAAGCCTGGCGCTTTCCATCGCTGGTGAGGCCGCCTGCATATTGGTACTCTGGTTTACCATCCTTGGAAAGAGAATAACCGACATCGGCGATTTATACTGGATCAATAAGGCCGTAATCTGTTTATCATTAATTTCTTTGGCTTCCGCTGCCGGGGAATGATGGCTTTCCTCATGTTTTTCTTCATGCATTTTGTACACGCTGCCAATATTGGTCAGGATCAGGTTATCGGTAATGTTGCCCTGCGGCTTTAAAATTCCCTTTACCAAATAGGCGTGCTGCTTATGGATATCACCATTGCCGGTTAAACCATGCGCACCAAAAAAAGAATCGCCAATTTTCAGTTTCGATTCAGAGGCTACTGTACTGCCAATGGTTACCTCTAAATCTTTTTGCCAGAAACCCCCTCTCTGGATGGATAAACCATAAAGATGACTGAAAGTGGTATCGGTGCCCACAATGCGGTATCCATTGTAATTATCACCCAGGGCCAACGGAACAGCCCGTTTAACCATTGGGTTATGTGCCAATTGGTAAGCATCTTTAGCCGGGATATTGCCTGTTGGGTAATCGATGTGGTAAATGCTGCTTAATATCAATTGCAATGGGCTTCCCTTAGCCCCCACCACAAGATCGATATCCTTCGCATTTTTTTCGAGTTTATTGCCAATCTGATTGGATGCCAGAAAAAGTATGGATAAGATGCCCACACCAAAAGCAACTAAAATAATGTTCAGGATGGTGGTCAGTTTATTCCTGACGAGGTTTTTGCTGCTGATTGTAAAAATATTCATTAGAGTAGATAGGTTTTAGCAATATGGTCCCGAACCCTTTGATCGTGTGTAGCAATAATCAGCGCAGCACCGTTATCTTTCGCCTGGCTGGTCAACATCTTAATTACCTGCGCCGCATTTTCATCATCCAAACTAGAAGTAGGTTCATCAGCAATCAACAGGTCGGGTTTATTCACCAATGCCCGCGCTACCGAAACCCTTTGCAACTGCCCCTGGCTCAGTTCATCCGGATACCTTTTGGCCAATCCTATAATACCAAGCTCTTTTAAAAGTAAAAGATTACGCTCCTGATCAATGGGCAAACCAGCCATTACCGCAGCAAGCTCCAGGTTATCAAGCACATTAAGCGAGCGGATCAGATGAGGTCTTTGAAAAATAATGCCGATATGCCTACCCCTAAATCTGTCCATATTCCTTGCGGTTAAATCATAGATATTGGTATTGTTGATCAAAATCTCACCATGCGTTGGCTTTAACAAACCAGAAATGATATTCAGTAAGGTACTCTTGCCACAGCCCGATGCACCAAGTAAAAGCCATTGCTCCATATCTGCAATTTCCCAATCAGGGAATTTTATTCTTCTTCCCTGCTCATAAACATGAGATAATGATTTGATGTTAATCATGAGGCACCACCTTTTGCATTTTTTTTACCATGATATTTTTGATGGCATAACGCCTGTAAAGGTCTATGCCATCATTTGTGCCGTGCTTACACGCAGGATTCAACATCGTGATGAACAGCAAAGCAGGAATAAACAGGATTTTATAATTTTTAGACATAAGGCTATTTTTAGTGTTGATGATCTAACGGGCAGGATTTGAGCATCCGCAGGTTGATGAAATGTGCAGCAGCAATGGTAAAGCCTCCTAAAGGAATCAAAATAGGCTCCAATAGCTCAATCCCCGAGAAATGCCCCATTGCAATACAAGCAAAACCTGCAATAAGCACTAAAATTGGTATAATGCGGCGGTGCTGTTTCCGGTAAGCAGAACTTAAACTCCAGATACCCAGAATCAATGAAACCACGATCATCGTAATTTCAACCGCTTCGTTGGCCAAAAAGTCCATACCCCACATTGGTAATACAGTAATCAAAAATGGCAAAGCTGCACAATGTATGGCACAAAGTGTTGAGGCGGTAATACCGATCCGGTCGAGGTTGATTTTGTAGCTCCGTAATTTCATTAAAAATAAATTTAGTCTACAAATATAAAAGCAATACAGTTGCATTTAAAATATTCAACGCTATATTTGCAACATAATTGCATTAACATGATAAAGAAATTACCGGTAACCGTATTAAGCGGTTTCCTGGGCAGTGGCAAAACCACTTTACTAAACGCTATTTTAAAGAATAAGCAAGATTTAAAAGTAGCTGTAATTGTGAACGACATGAGCGAGGTAAACATTGATGCCTCTTTGGTTAAAAACCAATACACCTTATCTAAAACTGAAGAAAAGCTGGTCGAAATGAGCAATGGTTGTATCTGCTGTACTTTGCGGGAAGACCTGATGATCGAAGTGGAAAAACTGGCAAAAGAAAACCGTTTCGATTATTTGTTGATCGAAAGTACCGGAATATCAGAACCTATCCCAGTAGCACAAACGTTTTCATTTATTGATGAAACCTCGGGTATCGATCTAAGTAGGTTTAGCCAATTGGATACCATGGTAACTGTGGTAGATGCCTATAATTTTTATAAGGATTTTGGATCGGCAGAAAAACTGGCGGATAGGAACATGGTTGATGATTTGGCGGATAGGCGAACCATTGTAAACCTGCTTACCGATCAGATTGAATTTGCCAATGTAATTTTATTAAATAAGGTTGATCTGGTAAGCGATAATGATATCAAAGTATTAAAGGCATTGATCGGCAAATTAAATCCCGGCGCTAAAATTTACGAAACACTTTTTGGAGAAATAGATCCTGCCCTGATTTTAAATACAGGGTTATTCGACTTCGAATCGGCATCAGAAGGTGCAGGATGGAAAAAAGAGCTGGAAGAAATCCATCAGCCAGAAACCGAAGAATATGGCATCAGCTCGATGGTATTTCGCTCTAACAAACCCTTTCACCCTGAAAGGTTGTGGAATTATATCAATAAAGAATTCCCGCAGAATGTGATCCGGTCAAAAGGTATATTTTATCTTGCCGCCATGCCCGAGCAAGCCATTAATTTTTCGCAGGCAGGTGGTTCTTTACGCATCGATCCGGCTGGTGTTTGGTGGGCAAGTATGAACCTGCAGGAACGCGAACAATACAGCGATTATGTGGAAAACAGAACAGCAATACATGCAGATTGGGATAATGACTTTGGCGACCGTAAGAATGAACTGGTTTTTATCGGTCAGGAAATGGACAGCGAGGAACTAAAAAAATCACTAACTACATGTTTATTAACTACTAACGAAATTAAAGATTATAAAGCAAGAAAAGCATTCAATAACCCCTTTGAGCAGGTAATATGATAAAATAGTCGACGAAATGAATAAAATGGTAGTTTTTCTACTACATTATTTGCATTTATTTTGTTTAAATTTGATTTCCCAAACAACTATACTTATTATGATATCCCCGAAGGAATTAACTGTGGTTTCAACCTGTCCATCATGTCCGAAATGCAAAAATTTTGAGACTTATAGGGTACCGAGAGGTTTTATATTTAAAACACTAATGCCATGGGTATCGATCAAAAGATACAAATGCTACAAATGTTTTAATAAATTTTACGTATTTAAATAGTTTCCTTTATAAATTAACATCTCAATTAAGCCGCCCGAAAAGTGGCTTTTTTAGTATAATTTCTGCCGGTATTACAGGTTAAAATCATTTAAGTGCAGCATGTTGTAGCTTTTTAAACACATATTCTTTATAACTTGCGCCAATAGGGAGTTCTTTTGTCCCAATTTCAACATCATAGGCAGTAAAGGCCGTTATCTTTTTCAGGTTAACAATAAATGAGCGGTGAATACGCAAGAAAGCATTTTCTTCCAGTTCGGCCTCCAAATCGCCGATTTTGTATTTAGCGGTGATTTTTTTATCTGTGCAGTGAATCACAATATAATCCTTTAAACTTTCTACATATAAAAGTTCTTCTTTATTCAGGTTATGGAATTTACCACCAGCTTTTATGTGTAAAAATTGTTGAGTTGCGGGAGCTGATATTTCTGGTTTAGCAACAGGTTTTTTTAACCTCAAATAACGGTCTACCGCTTTAAAAAACCGGTCAAAGGTAATGGGTTTCAACAAATAATCCACCAGGTCAAGGTCGTACCCCTCTATTGCGTATTCACGGTAAGCCGTTGTAATGATTACAGCAGGTGGATTTTTTAATGTTTTAAGAAAATCAATCCCTGTAATCTGAGGCATCTTAATATCCAGGAACAAGAGATCTACTGGTATAGACCTCAGCACCTCCAACGCCTTAATTGCATTTGAACAGGTACCCACCACCTCAAAGGTATCCAATTAACTAATATGATTCTGTATCAGTTGAATAGCCAAAGGTTCATCATCAACTAAAAGACATCTGACGTTCATAGTGATTCTGTTGTTTAATGAAATGGTTTTGCAAGTTAATATTTAGCAATACGACAAAGATATTATCTTGGTCAAAAATACTTAAATCATATAATCCGGGGTAAAGCAACTGGAGCTGTTTGGTGATGTTATTGATGCCAATTCTATCATTCCCTTCTTCCCTGTTCGGAATAAAACCATTAGAAACCATAAAGCGGAAACGGTTATCTGTTAATTTCAAATCGATATTGATTACCGGCTGCCCAATATCTTCTCCTGCACCGTGTTTAAAGGCATTTTCTACCAGAGAAAGTAAAATCAAAGGGGCAATATTGGCCTCCCGATCTATTGAATGCTTAAAATTCACTTCTAAACGGTTACCATACCTTAATTTTTCAAGCTCAGTATAATTTTTAATCAGATTGATCTCGGCAGATAAAGGAACATACATTCCATTACACCTGTACAGTACATGATCCAATATTTCTGACAGGCCAGCAATAGATTTTGAAGTAATGGGAGAATTCACCAACGACAGCGAATAAATATTGTTCAGGGTATTAAAAAGGAAATGTGGATTTAGCTGCGCTTTTAGTGCTTTCAACTCTGTCTCTGCTCTTTCTTTTTCGACAGAAAGTTTGTGCTGCTGCGCAGTATATTGTTCTTTGATCAATTTGATGAAGGCAAAAATCCATGCCGCAGAAAAAGTTAGCGCAAAGTAATGGGTAATGAGTTTAGGTACATCCAACATAATTTCCCAAACAGATTCCTGGTCAAATGGTGGTGTTCTTATAATGGGTTCCAAAATGTGCACCACAACAATCCTGGCACTTACGCAAATGACATAACTTCCTATAAAAAAATAAGCCGCTATTGGATAATAATTTGTTGCCGTAATCAATCTGGGAATAATAATATAGGCCAGAAAATAAGAAGCAATAATGGTGAATGAAATATAGAAAGTATGCCTGACAAGGATATTACCAAAATCATTGTATTCTCCTATATCATACCGGTTAAAAAACACAACGGTGGTGATCAGCCAGAAAATAACATGGCTGAGGAACCGGTGTGCGGTACTAAACTTGGCTATCCTCTCGATTAACGGCATCTACACAAATATACAATTCTTAAGTATTCAGATATAGGTAGTCGACGAAGAGGGTAAAACTGCATATAAATAAGGTTGAAAAGCATATAAAAAGGTTTCGCCTTTAAAATGTTCTTTTTTAGCTGCTATACAATCCTATCTATCTCTCATTAAGTTTTGACTTTACACTAATATCCATATTCGTAGAAAAATAAACCAACCATGAATCAAATGAGGCAACTGTGTTTCCTACTCCTGTTATTCTCTGCCCTGCAAAGTTTTGCCCAAACAGAAGTTAAACTTACCGGAAGGGTGTTAGATGAAAAAACGTTAAAACCACTCGAAAACGTAGGTATTAAGCTTTTATCTTCAACCGACCGTAGCGTTATAAAAAGCTCCGTTACCGATGCTAAGGGTGAATTTGTGCTCTTCTCACAACCTGGCAGGTATCACGTTAAAATCGAGTTTATTGCCTATAAAACACAACTGCTCGAAAACAGGGAAATAACCAAAAACCTTAAAATCGAAGATATTATACTCAAAGAAGATGTACAGCTATTGAAATCGGTTGATATAACTGCAGAAAAAACTACTGTGGAGCTAAGTCTTGATAAAAAAGTATGGCAATGATATATTACTTTACACTAGATATCATTACTAAGTCAAATGTAAAACATAGTTGTAAAATTTCAAGGTTATAATCCTTAAATTGCATTTACATTAAATATAAAATTTATGAGCAGTAGACAATTAGATGAATTAAATGAAGAAAAAAGAGATAGAAGTATTGCTGAAGAGTTAGGCATTTCGTATGATGAATTAGGAGAAACTAATTTTGAGATAGAGACTGACAATAGTGAAGATGGATTCATTTACGGTTATTATGTAGTTTTCAAAGATGGTTCTTCACAGGAAGTTCTTGATAAGATTGATGGACTTGAAGGTAACCGAGTGTATTTTGATACATCACAGCTCCCAGATGAACCTGATGATGATTTTGACCAGTATGATGATGGTGGTATTTCGAACTTACCACTTGATCTTCAAAATTTAGGAGAAAAGATAATGCCTAGTTTAGCAGAAGAGGCGAGACGTAAAAGAGATGAAGGTAACTAGTTATAAATAAAAAGCCCCAAAATTTGGGGCTTAAATATTTAATGAATTTCTAATCTAACAATTCTATCTTCAAGTTTATACAATCTATTATTAATAGATTCTACGTGAATCCTAATAGCAGATAAATCAGTTTTCATTGAATTAAGGTCATTCTTAATTGGTTCTAATTTAGAATCCAATAGTTTTTCAATATCTTTTAATGTTATTTCCATGTTATTATTTCTTATAAATACTTTATTAATTACAACAATAACATAGAAAATTTAAAAATCAACATTTTTAATTATTTACATGGATCATCAACTGCTACAGCTTCCCAGCCATCGTGATTTAATCCTTTGGTATCCTCTTTGAAGTTATTCCAGTCCTCGTATGATTTGAAATCACATTTGCATTTAACTGCACCATTCACACGCATCCTTATGCAATCTGAATCAGAACCCGTTAGCTCAACAGCTAAATAAATTCCGAGTGACACTACAGCAATTAATACAAATGCACCTAAGCAAGATTTGAGCTTTTGATCGTTTTCGTTTTGTTCCATTAATTAATAGATTTAATTTTGATGTTAATTGGGTTTCACAAATCTTATTGAATATCTAGCCTCTGCGTTATCTGTGGAAAATCCCCTAGAGAATTTAAATATGCCTACCCCATTAGTGAATTCATTAGTAATAGTAAATGGTCTGTAATAAGGTAGAGACCAAAACCCAGTTTGATATCCCTCTTGAACAAAGTATTTGAAGGTTACATTATATGTCCCTGCTGCAATAGCGTTAAAACCAGATTTATTAGTCGGTAAATATTTATTTCCTTGAATCACCCAACTACTTTTAGACATTAAATCAATTACCTGAAAATCATTTGAATATGGCGTAGTTGTGTTACTATAACCATAAGTACCATCATAATTTCTCATAAGTTCAACGAAATCATTTTCTGAGGGCAACCTCCATCCATTGGGTAAAGTAATCGCCTGTGCTTCTTTGTAGGTGTAGTGTTTACCATAGTTATCACCAGTAGCTTTTGGGTTTACCATTCCACCGTTTCCGTTGTAATTAACGCTAGTCCAAGTTTGGTTACCAATTACAACAGTTGAGTATTCGATACCATTAATGTTTACAGTTCCTGTTTTCCTACCATCGGTTGATGGTGGTAAAGGTTTGAGTTCGGAAGGATTTGAATCTGATTTTTTGCAGGAGATAAGAGCTATGAAAGCTAGAAGGATTAGAGTTTTCTTCATACATGATTATTTAAAATAGTTAAAATTCAAATATACGACATGTCGTGCATGATCCAAAATTTTAGTGAATTAGTTTTGTTTTGATGGCAACCAAGAACCCCAGGAATGATAAAGTAATTACGTTATTTGGTGCAAACGTACGAAAGTACCGTAATGCAAAAGGGTTGACGATGAATGACCTTGCTACACTCTGTGATGTGGAGTTGGGCACAATTAGTACTGTGGAAAGAGGAATTGTTAATTGTACGATTAGTACCGCTCATGCTATATCAAATGCATTGGGTGTAACTATTGATAAACTTTTAGAAGAATGAACTCACAAGAAAAGACAAATAAAAAAATACAGAATATTCATAGTTCGATAGAACGAATCAAATTAAGTGATTACGAATTGTTTGAATATGACCTAAAAGCTTGGGAAATTACTATTGAACAATTCCCTCAGCATATTAGCTATATAAATTATGCAAGGGTACATGTTTTCAACACTAGACTTGACTCAATTGTAAATAAATACATTTTAAAGCGATATGAATTAATTACAGAGGATGAATTTGAAAATCCTGCAGAGCTGAACTGTGTAGGTTTCTTAGTTCTGAAATATCCATTTTCGAAAGTTCCAGAGTTAAATCATAATTCTCTTTAAGGTAATTATTTAGTTTTTTTATTGATAATTCAACCTTTTCTTCATTGCTAAACTTATCTGTGTTATTAATGTAAGTTAACGACTCTATATAGCTATTTGCACAAGTGTATAATTCCAAAAAAACGAACAAAGATTTATCCTTTTCATTATATAAATTTTCCATATCCATAAATATCATGTAATATTTATGATTTGCAAATAGTGTAAATAACTTCTTGAAATTTTATTTTTCAAAATTTTAATACTATATTTACACCATGATTCCAGAGTTTAAAAGTATTATCGATCTTCTACAGAAATTCCCTGATGAACAATCATGCATTGATCATTTGGAAAAGATTAGGTGGAATGGTGATGTGGTATCGCCTTTTGATACTGAATCCAAAGTTTATACCTGTGCTGGTAACAAGTACAAGTGTAAAAACACTGGCAAATACTTTAATGTAAAAACTCAAACTATCTTTGATAATACCAAAATTCCCTTACAGAAATGGTTTTTAGCTTTGTATGTATTCTCTTCTCATAAGAAAGGGATTTCTTCTCATCAATTAGCAAAGGATATTGATGTAACCCAGAAAACAGCATGGTTCATTCTACATAGATTGCGTTATGCTTTTGAGCATCCAGATTTTCAAGCTGAATTTACAGACCATGTTGAGGTAGATGAAACATACATGGGCGGTAAAGAAAAGAATAAACATAAAAACAAAAAAGCAGGTAAAACGCAAGGTCGAAATGTTACATCAAAGAAACCTGTAGTTGGCATGAGAGAACGAGGTGGAAATGTTTATGCTAAAGTCGTAAATAATGTTGGTATGTCTACTCTTCAACCAATGATTGAAAGCATGATACCACTTGGCGCAACAGTTTATACTGATGAGTGGTTGGCTTATAATAAGCTTCATGAAAAATATATTCATCAAAGGGTTAATCATGGTGCTAAGGAATTTGTTAACCAGATGGCATCTACCAATGGTGTGGAAAATTTTTGGTCACATCTTAAAAGAGGTGTGGATTCACAGTATCATTGGGTTAGTAAACATCACCTTCAGAGTTATGTTGATGAGTTTGTATTAAGATTCAATACCAGACATAATTCAACTTCACAGAGATTTAATTATGTTTTAGGTAATATTGCAGGTAGATTGAGCTATTCAAAACTTATAAGCGCAAGGGACAATGCCTAAAGAAGATAAAGATTTAATTGTTGTTCATGAAGACAAGTTTGATTTTAATGGTACTAAAATCAACTATGCAGTATTAGATAATAATGCTGTTTTGATTGCATATAGCAGCATAACAAAGCTTTTAAATGTTACTGCTAATGAGATTAAAGACATTAAACCAGTTGCCTTTTGGAACTCCAAAAAGAAATGGAACAATGGTTTATATCTAAAGGAGATACCAGAAATACTCTTCAATCTTGTTGAGAAAGCAGAGACTGAAACCTTATCAGCAAAGGCTGCAGAATTGCTAAAAGAACTTTCTTATTTAGCATTGAAGCAATTAACAGGTGAGCAAGAAATTAAAGAAAAACCTCAACCTACATTTGATCAGTTGCTCAGTGGGTTATTAAAAGTCCCACCTCCTAAAAAATAAAAACAATTATCATTTTTTTATTTAGCGAATATTTATTAAATAGCACATAATAAAAAATGTAATACGCCCTCATTATGCAGTTCACTAAAATCTCGGAAGGCAATACATGTAATTGCCTCACCGATACGATCGAAAATAATACCGATAAATTTGTTAGAAAGGTAACTAAATCTCCCACTCTTAAAGATCGTGACTTTAGAACTCACGCTGAAAGAGGAAAAGTTGCAGAAGACAAAAATGACTGCAATGAGGTTTGTGGTAAGAATGCTCTCTCTTTTGAAATTTGGAATTCCCAGAGTTCTGATTTACTTATGAAAAAATATTTGACAACACTGGCTTTAAGTCCTCAGTCAAAAAATAACCTTTGTCTTGTAAGTTTTAAACCAAATAGTGGTTTAACAAAATATACACCTGATCAAATCGAATATAATGAATTTCATTATGACTTTTATAAGGAAGATTCGTTCTCAATTGATAGTCTTGAATTAATAGAAATGATTCCCTTAGTTATATCGTAATGTTTGAATTAAACCTTCAATATAGAATTAAAACATCATTACCTGTAATTACGGGTAATTATAAAATTCTTCATTATGATGAATTTCCTATCTTATTTTCGGGAACAAATAACTATGGAAATAAACTTATTGGCTCATATTCATATGAAGATGATGAGACTGATTTATTTAGATATTTTTTAATAATTGTTAGTGATAAACAATATGTTGATTTTTACAACGGGAAAATCTCATATAGGAGTTTGATAGAAACTAATGAATCGTTATTCATAATCGATAAAGATATAAATGACCATATAATAGATACGTTCCATGTGCCATTAGAAAGTATCCCAGCTGATTATTTACCTCATATCAAATCATTTATCCCTCTACAAAAACAAACTCAAAATAATCTAAATTTTGCTTTTAGCTTAAAAGGAAAATTAGCTGACCTACACAAAGCAAAAGTTAATGATATAAATAATGTCAATGAGCGAATATACAATTACCTTCAAGACAGTTTAGAAACGCTAAATGTATTTCAACTTAATCCAATCGTATATTCTCAACCTTCTCAAGCAGCTAGTTATAGACTTAATTTTGATATAGAGTTTAAACAAGAACAGCAAATGAGTATGTTCCCAATCGATAAAAAAAAGGTTGGCGAATTTCTCCAGACTTATTTAAACTACATTTCATATTCCCTGCCAGAAGAGGATGATGGTTTTTTAGAAGATAATCCAGAAAAATCCAAAGGCTTTTCTGATCTTAAAAGTAAGTATGAAGAAATATTTACAAGTTATAATACTGAACCCCTGTCAGCTGTTTCGGATATTTTGGTTGAAAATATCAGTAGTTCAGCAGAAAAACTTTCTGAGGTTACAGAGTATTTAAAAAGCAATAATAGTTTTGACTCTATTTTACTAGGATATACAGACGATAATGGAGGTTTTTCAACGATAGGCTATCTGATTGAGGATTATAAAGCCCTTATTGATTCTAAAATTTTACACAATGAGGAAGAGTTATATATTGAGAATATTATTGTTGATCCGACTCCTCAATCATACAGGATATTAGTTTATGATATGAACACAGAAACTGGAAAAGGACGAGCTCGTTTGTACCCAGATGACACAGAAGATTATTACAGAGTTAAATTACATGTTTATACGGTAGGTGATAGTTTGTCTAATTCAATTTTCACTAAAAGTTTAAATGAAAGTAAAGTAGTAAACGTAGAAGGTATTGGAACTAGAATTAACGGAGTCTTTAAAAAACTAGAATGTTATATAGAGTTGAAAACCTAATTAAAAACGATACGAAATTTAAATAATGTTAGTACTTGACTTTTTAAAGTTATCATATAAGTTTGCTTTTACAATAAAAGCTAGTGTAAAGTAGTATGTCATTGCCAAAAGTATTTAATGTGGGTAAAGATCTTATCTCGAAAGGAGGCACTGCAAATGACATTTTAAACAATGTGCCTTCTGTAAATGTAGATGCCAATGGCGCCATAAGTTTACGTGGAAATGGAAGTGTACAGGTATTGATTAACGGAAAACCATCCATGCTGACCAATAACAATGGATTAGAACAGATACCGGCCAGCAATATTGAAAAGGTGGAAGTGATTACCAACCCCTCTTCCAGATATGAAGCACAGGGTGGTGGAGGCATTATCAATATTGTATTAAAAAAGAATACACTAAGCGGTTTTAACGGCTCAGTACAGGTAGGTATTGGTGATCCGGCAAATTATAATGGCAATTTAAACCTGAGCTATAAAACCGAAAAAATCAACATCTTTACCAATATCGGTTACAGGTATAGAAACCTATACGGGTCGGAACAGCGCTATCAAAATGTTTTGAATAATGGAATACAGACCATACTGAGACAGCATAATGAGCAGGGTAGAAATGACGACCTTTATAATGCTTATATCGGAATGGATTACTACATCAATCCAAAAAACACCTTAACAGGCAGTTTTTATCATGATTTACTGGTAAATAAAGATACTACCAGTTACCGGTACAATTATTACGATAAAAATGATGCACCCGATAGCGTGATTAAACGTTTCGAAAATTACCGGGAGCCGCAAAAATACAATCAGCTCGAACTGAATTATGTAAAAACCTTTGATAATAAGGATCAGAAATGGAATACGAGTTTACAGTATGTTTTTTGGAATGATGATGAGAACCAGGATATTATCCAGCAAAAAACTTTCCCAGCTTTAAGCAACATTAACCGTTTAACCTCAAGGGACATTGAAAGTAGTGATGCAATATTTATTCAGAGCGATTTTGTGGGTACTTTTTCCGGCGGTTCGAAATTCGAGGCCGGTATAAGAGGAAATATCCGATCGATCAGAAGCGATTATTGGGCAATGGCGGATGATGTACTGCTCCCCACCTATGATAATAAGCTTAAGTACAATGAGAACATTTATGGTGCTTATTTTCAGTATGAGAACAAATTTAAAAAATTCAATTATCTGCTGGGCTTAAGGGCAGAACTATCGGATATTGGCATTTCAGACCGGCAGGGTTCTTTTCAGGCTTCTAAGGATTATATCGATCTTTTCCCAACCGCAAATATTACCTATAAACTGCAAAAGAGCACAGATTTGAGGTTGAGTTATAGCAGAAGAATAAACAGGCCGCAGTTTTGGCAGTTAAACCCCTTTTCAGGTTTATCAGACACAAGAAATTTAACCGTAGGCAACCCTGATTTAAATCCAATGTACACTAATTCGTTCGAACTGGGTGCATTACAAAGATGGGGGAAACTCACTTTCAATCCATCTGTGTATTACAAACATGCCACCAATTACTTCGAATTTATACTCAAGCAATCTGCTAATGGTTTTGTAAACACCCCTGTCAATTTAGATTACGAAGATCGTTATGGGCTCGAAATATCGACCACTTACAATCCCCTATCCTGGTGGCGCCTATCGTGGGATTTTAATTACTATGCTTTTAAACAGCAGGGTACTTTTGAAGATAAAAAATATGGATCTGAAGACCATACCTGGTTTACCCGTATCAATTCGCGCATGAAGTTCCAAAAGAGTTTTTCGATCGAATTCAGTTTTAACTATAGGGCTAAAAATACCGATATCCAATCGGTAAATAAAGCGCAGTACCGTGCCAACATTGCTTTAAGTAAAGATTTTTTTAAAGATAAGGTATCTTTAACCATAGCGGTGAACAACATTTTCGATTCATTTATCGATAAACAGATTACCTCAACAGCTACTTATTATTTAGAATCGAGTTTTAAGGGTATCGGAAGATTAACCACCGCTACATTGGTTTACCGTTTTAACCGCAAGAAAGATGAAAAGGACAGGTTGCCGGATCAGGAGTAAATCAAAAACAAATAAAGTAAACTTAAGATAAAAGCTTTTAGATCTGATATCATCGTGGGAAAGGTTTTTTCTGAAAGAAAGCCAACTTTATATCCTTTATATAGAAAAATTGATCAAAAACTGTTAATTTTGACATATAGGATAAATCTTAAAAATAGAAATGCCAAGTTTGAATCTAATATCAAAGCGATTAAAACACCTGTCTGAAATCCCGGATAAAAAGGAAACAATATTTCTACACGATGTCCGTAAAGAATTCCGGCAGGATCTCCAGCATTTTATTTTTGGAGAAACCCTGATGATTAAAGAGGGAAAACCTGTTATCGGGAAAAACCTTTATAGAAACTGGCTTCTTAAAATTAAGACCAAAGGGTTTGATTATGATATTAAGTTTCTTTAATGGAGATTTCAGCAAAATTAAAAAAAATTGAGCGCCTAAAAAAAAAATAGATGAAGCTGGTACAAACAAAGACTGGGACCAAGACTTCATTGAAAAAATCAAGATAGATTTCACTTACAACTCAAATAAGATTGAAGGTAATGCACTGACTTACGGGCAAACCATACAATTACTTAAAGAGTTTGTTGCCCCAAATTTTAATTCCTAATGGAAAGATGACCATATCTTAAAAATTGTAACAGACTTTCATTTTCAGTTCCTAAACAATATTCATCCCTTTGGTGATGGAAATGGAAGAATCGCGAGAATCATAATGAACATCATCCTACTTAAATCTAAATACCCGCCAATTTTCATAAAATCGATAAATAAGTTGGATTATATGAACAGTTTTGAGGCAGAAGAGAATAGTCCAGGATCAATGCTCAACTTTATAGCCGACCGATTGATAGAAAGCTTCAAGGTTAAAGAAAAATTCTTAAAAAGCAGGTAACTCTAATTTTCTTTAATGTAATTTTAAATTCGAGCCCAATCTTTTAATTTCATTGGGCCCGAAAATTTTATTCTGCAATTAAAAGAAAGTAGTTTTTCTTTCCTTTTTGAACCACGATAAATTTATCGTTTATTAAATGATCCGCATTAAATACCTGAGCCATTTCAGCTACTTTTTCTTTATTTACAGAAACGCCTCCACCTTGAATGGTTTTTTTAGCTTCTCCTTTTGAAGGGAAAATTGCTGATTTTTCGGCCAGTAAACTTGCTGCATCAATTCCGGCGCCAAGTTCTTCTATCAGAATCTTGTACTGGGGAATCCCATCAAATATATCTAATACTGCTGCATCAGATAAGCCCCTTAAGAACTCTAATGATCCGTTTCCAAATAAAAATTCGGATGTTTTAATAGCAGTTTCTAAAGCTTCTGCCGAGTGCGTTTTGATGGTGATATCTTCTGCTAACGCTTTTTGAAGAATACGCAGGTGTGGTGCAGCATCGTGTTCTTTTTCCAAAGCCTCAATCTCTTCTTTATTTTTAAGGGTAAAAATGCGGATCCATTTTTTCACATCATCATCTGATGCATTTAACCAAAACTGGTAAAATTTATATGGTGAGGTTTTCTCAGGATCCAACCAAACGGCACCACTCTCGGTTTTACCGAATTTTGTTCCATCTGCTTTTTTGATCAGCTGCGTGGTAATTGCATAAGCTGTTCCGGCATCTTTCCTTCTGATTAGCTCTGTACCTGTAACAATGTTTCCCCATTGATCGGAACCACCCATCTGCACCAAACAGTTTTCATTTTTCCATAAATGGTAAAAATCGTAACCTTGAATCAACTGGTAACAAAATTCGGTAAAAGACAAACCAGAATCGCCTTCCAAACGTCTTTTAACGCTGTCTTTTGCCATCATGTAGTTTACGGTAATGTGTTTACCAACATCCCTGATAAAGGTAAAAAGGTTCATATCCTTAAACCAATCCGCATTGTTAACCATTACCGCTCCATTACCACCTTCTTCAAATTTCAGGAATTTAGCCAATTGCTTTTTCATTCCTTTTAGGTTATGCTCGATCATTTCGGGCGTTTGAAGATTACGCTCATCAGACTTCCCTGATGGATCGCCCACCATACCTGTAGCTCCACCCACCAAAGCAAATGGCTTGTGACCTGCATTTTGAAAATGGATCAGCGTCATGATCTGCGTTAAGTGACCAACATGCAACGAATCTGCAGTAGGGTCGAAACCGATATAACCAGATGTCATACCCTCTTTTAACTTTTCTTCAGTATTCGGCATAATATCATGCAGCATGCCACGCCATCTTAACTCTTCAACAAAATTCGTCATTGTACAAACACTTTAATAATGTGCGTGCAAAGATAAAATTTTAGCTTAGTTTAAAGCAAATTAGTTGGTTTTGTAAAACAGTTCTTAAAATCATTTTTTGCGGCTTTAAATATACTTAGCCAGTACATGTTTCAAAGCAGGATGAATTCAAATGGATTGATTTTGAACACGCTATTAATATTTTACTTTTCGCACTTTACAACTATACAAGAAAACATTACCTTGCAAAATGAACTTTTTATCCCATTACTATTTCGATAGGGCTAATATTGATGCCAATGTGGTAATGGGAACTGTTTTGCCCGATCTGGTCAAAAATGCTTCTAAAGAGGCTAATTTATACCCACAAAAGAATGAATTCCTGTTTAAAGGAAATCCTGATGAAGAAAATCTGTTAGTTGGCTGGAAGAGACATTTAGCAGTAGATCTGTTTTTCCACTCATCTGATTTTTTTCTGGAGAAAACCACCGAACTTAAACAGCTTATTAAGCCGATTGTAGAAAACACCGCTGTAAGGCCCTCATTTCTTGCCCATATTGGCTTAGAGCTTTTACTTGATCATTTATTGATCGAACATAACCTCATTCAGGTACATCATTTTTACGATAAGCTCAATACCGTAAAAAAAGAATCTTTAAGCGATTTCCTGGAACACTGTAAGCTCAAGGAGCCGGAAGTATTTTTTAACTTCCTGGAGAAGTTTATCAGCAGTAAATACCTCTTAAGCTATCAGCAACTCGAAAACATCAGTTATGCGCTTAACAGGATATGCATGCGCCTCTGGCCCGAAACATTGAACGAAATACAGCTGCAACAACTTACTTTCGAACTTGGGATTTTTAAAGCGGTTTTACAAAAAGATTTTATGGATATTTTTAAGGAAATTGAGGGGAAATTGGCTTAAATATTTTAATATATTTGGCGAAAAACCAAACAATTTCATGAAAACAAAACTAACGTTCTTATTTCTATTATCAATTTTTTACCATTTTAGTTGCCTTGCCCAAACGCAGGTAAATGTGATTAAAAAGCCTACCTGGAATATAAAAGCTTCCTATGATAGCAAATCCGGATCAAAAGTAGATTTATCCGGCAATGCCATTGCAATGATTGTTGATGTTCCCAAAGCAGATTTTGCCGTTGTTACCGTTGATGATAAATTAAACCAAAAGTGGTTAACTGAACTTTCTGGTTTTCCAATGGCCATTGGAAAGTTCAAAAACGATGTCATAATTATAGCAGCTTCTGACCGTAGTTTTTTCAAAAGTTTTACCAACCAGTTTAAAGCTTATCTGTTAGAAGAAAAAACCGGCAAACTCGTTTCAGAAAAGATAATTTATGAGGGAAGTAAAGATTTTGTTGAAACACCAGAATTCTTCATAGCCAAAGATGGCTCCTATTTTAAAATGGCTACAAGGCTAACAGGCTTAAAACGAAAGGTACATATTGGATTACCTGTTGTTGGTTTCTTTACAGCATTAAAACTGGAAAAGGATTTTAATGAGTCGCAAAGCTATACTGTAATCGACTTTAATGACAAATTGGAGCAGATACAAAAAATGGAACCCGATATGCCCGACGGCGATACATGGAAAGCATCTTGCGGAGATGACGGCAGTTTCATTATCAGTACAGTAGATGCAGCCAAGGGAAAATGTAATGTGGCAATCTATCTCAGTAATACCCCAACCCCTCTTAAAACGGTAAGCATCCCTGTCGATGCAATTAGTCAGGACGATATTTCAACAATCAGTTTTGCAAGCAGCAAGAAGTCCCTGGTAAATTACATTGGCATCTTTTATAAAAATGCAAATAAGGAACGTTCCACATTAATTGCTAAAATTGATTTTAATAATGGCACCTATACATCAACGAGAGAAGTATTCGATAAAGATCACCTTAAAGAACTTCAAAAGTCTTTTGTACCAGCCAATAAAAAATTCAGGGATTTAAATTTTTCCAATAGCAAGTTTATGGATATTAGGCAAATCACAGAATACAACGATAAATTATTGGTTACCATCTCTCCCCGCTCTGTATATAGTAGTAGCCATGGAACTTCAACTTCCGAAGGGTCAGTTTTAATAAATGCCTATAATAGTGAAATGAAGCCCTTATATCATCAATTTATTCCCCGAGATTATGTCAGCAGTGCCATGGGAGAAGGTTCTGAGGTATCCTTCAATCTGGCAAACAACACCTTGCGTATGTTAGCAAATCAAACAGATGGTATTACAGCTGTTGCTACGCTATATGCCGAAATGGATCTTGAATCAGGCAAAATGAATAAAATTAATATGATCTCTAAGGATGATATAAAAAATTCATATTATGCCAACACAGAATATATCAGTTGGTTAAATGATAGCTTTGTTATCCCATTTGTGGAGCGTATGGGTATTTTTAGCAAAAAAGTAGATTTACAACTATTACAACTTAAATATTAATCACTCTTTACCTTTTTTTATATTTGTAAATGCCCCTATCTGCAATACAAAAAGAAATGGATGCCCTTGTGGCCGAATTGAATCAGCACAATTATAATTATTATGTGCTGGCTATGCCCACTATTGGCGATTATGAATTCGACAAAAAACTAAAACAACTAATTGAGCTGGAAAAAGCAAATCCTGATTTTGCCGATCCTAACTCACCAACACAACGCGTAGGTGGCGATATCACCAAAAATTTTGTTACCGTGAACCATAAATACCCCATGTTATCGTTGGGGAATACCTATAATGAGCAAGATCTCCGTGATTTTGACGAACGTATCCGTAAAGCCATTGGCGATAATTTCGAATACGTTTGCGAATTGAAATTTGACGGCTTATCAATCAGCCTTACTTACGAAAACGGAAAACTTTTACGTGCCGTTACCCGCGGTGATGGTACCAAAGGAGATGATGTAACCAGTAACGTTAAAACCATTCACACTATCCCCCATCAGATTAAATCAACTGTTGCGCCTGAACATTTCGAAATTCGTGGAGAGATTTTTATGCATAAAGCAGCTTTTTTACGCTTAAATGCCGCCCGTGAGGAATTGGGCGAAATTGCTTATGCCAATCCGCGTAATTTTGCTTCGGGTACCATAAAAATGCAGGATAGCAAAGAAGTAGCCAAAAGACCTTTAGATGGCTTTATCTACTTTTTGTATACCGATAAAAATGAATTTAAAACCCATTGGGATAGTTTAAATGCTGTAAAAGAGTGGGGATTCCATGTTTGTGAACACACAAAGTTAGTTTCGGGTATAGATGCTGTTCTCGAATTTATCCATTACTGGGAAGATGAGCGTTTTAAATTAAGCTACGATATTGATGGTATTGTAATCAAAGTAAATAATTATGCGCAACAACAAGAACTGGGTTTTACTTCCAAATCACCACGTTGGGCCATCTCTTATAAATACAAAGCGGCTGAAGTAGAAACCGTTTTAGAAAAAGTAACTTATCAGGTAGGCAGAACAGGTGCGGTTACCCCTGTGGCCAACTTAAAACCTGTTTTACTTGCAGGAACGACGGTTAAACGTGCTACTTTGCACAATGCCAACGAAATTGACCGTTTAGACCTTCACGAAGGTGATACCGTTTATGTAGAAAAAGGTGGTGAGATTATCCCGAAAATTATTAAAGTAAATCTTGATAAACGTTTAGTGGGAGCTGCAAAAGTACATTACCTGCATAACTGTCCTGAATGCGGTACCGAACTGATCAGAAAAGAAGGTGAAGCGGTACATTACTGTCCGAACGACGAAGGTTGTCCGCCACAGATTGTGGGTAAAATCCAGCATTTCATTTCACGCAAGGCGATGAATATTGATGGACTTGGCGATGAAACCATCGAAACTTTTTATAAACAAGGCCTGGTAAGGCACATCAGTGATTTATATATGCTATATCAAAAATCAGATCAGCTTAAAACTTTAGAGCGTTTTGGTGAACGTTCAATCGATAATATGCTTGCCGGGATTGAAAAGTCGAAAGAAATGCCTTTTGAAAAAGTGCTTTTTGGTTTGGGAATCCGTTATGTTGGAGAAACTGTTGCGAGAAAAACAGCTGCAGGAGTAAAAAATATCGACAATCTTTCAAAAGCTACCGTGGAAGAATTAATTGCAATTGATGAGATCGGGCAACGCATTGCAGAGAGTATTGTTGAGTATTTTGGAAAAGAAGAGCACTTAAAGCAGGTAGAATTATTAAAATTAGCAGGATTACAGTTCCAAATTGAAGAAAAGGTAATTACGCTTGATAGTGATAGACTTATTGGAAAAACATTCGTAATTTCGGGCGTTTTTGAGAACTATAGCCGCGATGAGCTAAAAGACATGATTGAGGCCAATGGAGGCAAGATGCTGAGCGGTATTTCGGGTAAATTGAATTATTTGGTAGCGGGCGATAACATGGGCCCTTCAAAACTGGAAAAAGCAAACAAGTTAAACGTACCGATCATCAGCGATGCTGAGTTATTGGAAATGATAAGTGGTTAAGTTTACCACAAAGGCACGAAAACACAAAGTTAATTAATTAAAAGTATCCCTATTGCTTTAAAAACCATTTTAAAACTTTAAGGGATGAATGAAATTGCTAATCATAAATGGCTATTTATAAAAAACAAAACCTTGGTGCCTTTGTGGCTTAGTGGTAAAAAATTAAACTGTTTGTAAAAACAAAAGATAAAACCTCGTTACCTTCGTGGTTCCGTGGTAAAAACAAAAAGTAAAATTATATAATGAACAAATTTCAGGGTACTGGTGTAGCATTGGTTACGCCTTTCAACACAGATGGATCAGTTGATTATAATGGCTTAAAAAACCTGATTAATCATTTGGTAGACGGAGGGATAGATTACCTCGTTTCTTTAGGTACAACCGGCGAAACCGCTACAATGACCAAGGACGAGAAGAAGAAGGTGTGGGCCTATACTGCTGAAATTAACAATAACAGATTACCATTGGTTGCCGGAATTGGGGGTAACAATACACTTGCTGTTGCTGAAGACATTAAATCATTCGATACCACAGGTTACAGCGCCATTTTATCGGTTAGTCCTTATTACAATAAACCCACACAGGAAGGCATTTATCAGCACTATAAACATTTAGCTGAAATTTCTCCTCTGGATCTGATTTTATACAATGTACCAGGCCGTACCGGGAGCAATATGAGTCCGGAAACAACCTGCAGACTGGCACATGATTTTAAAAACATCATTGCAACAAAGGAAGCTTCAGGAAGTTTTGATCAGTTTAACCAGATTATGAGAGATAAACCTAAAGATTTTCTTTTAATCTCAGGCGATGATCCGGTTACTTTACCCATGATTGCTTTAGGAGCGGCCGGTATTATATCGGTAATCGGAAATGCATTGCCTAAACAGTTTACCGATATGGTAAACCTGTGCCTGGCCGGCGATTATAAAGCAGCTTTACCTGCACATTTAAGCTTAATTGAGTTTACTCGTTTGGCTTTTGCAGAAGGTAATCCTGCCGGAGTTAAAGCCGCACTTAAACACCTTGGTATTTGTGGAGATACCGTGCGATTGCCATTGGTTAAAGCTTCTTCGGCCTTAGAACAATTAATTATAGCAGAGGTAGAAAAATTAAGTGTAGTAGCTTAATCCCTATAAACGATAATATTCAGGAACAGACTGTTTGATTTTGCTAAAAGTGCAAAAGATAGCAGTCTGTTTTTTTGTGTAAATAAAAAATTACCAAAAGAAATAAACTCATAATCAACACATTAGAACTAAAAACAAAAATTTTAGTTTGATAGATGTCTTAGTGTCGTTCAGGGCATTATTATTGAATTGCGTTTCTCCACACACAAATAAACACACACAATGAGAAAATTAATTTTAATTGGCCTGGTGGCAATAATGGCCATGGGCTGCAAAAGCAGGTCGTACCAAGAATCTTCTATTACTATTGGTATGCCAGAAAATGAATTTAAACGGGTTAACCGGTCTGCTGAATTGATGTTGGCTAGTGATGATGGTACAAATATATACCGCAGTATCTCTACAACATTCATTCCTAAGCCAGAACCATATACCTTCTTTTATTTTTATCAGGGAAAATTGAGCCGATTTGTTAAATCAGATCGAATTGATGATTATAAATTTATCAGGTAGAAAAAAAGGGAACCTATTAGAAATATAGATTTGTCATCCTGAGCTTGTCGAAGGACTTGTTTAATGTGTTTCGACCGGCTCAACATGACAGCATATAAAGAAATTTACCTCTGTAATACAACCTTCTTTTTTATCAGATCAGGCAATTAATTTATTTCTTCTTTCCATTAGCAGATTATCCTGCCATACGCCTTTTGCTTTACCTATTTTCTCTCGATACCCTACTACCCTAAAGCCAGCCTTTTCATGGATTTTTAACAAAGCAGAATTCTGAAGGAAGATACCCGCCTGAAGCATCCAGATACCTTTGTTTTCGCTTTCAGTAATTAAAGCATTTAATAAAGAAGAACCAATCCCTTGCCCTTTGTAACCAGGTTTAACATACACCTCAATTTCTCCAACCCCACCAACATCATAATTGGCTAATACTGGCAAAAGCGCACTCCAACCTATAATTTCTTTATTTTGTAAAGCCACAAATCTGCAGGCTTTAAGGTGTGATGAATCCCAGTCTTTCCAGGAAATATCCGGGCTTCTAAAACTTGCAGTACCTGTTTCGATTCCTTCCCGATAAATAGCACTGACTTCGTCCCAATCTGATGAGCGCATAATTCTAATCATAGTTTAATCAATTTTAGCAATTTTATTAACCTATAAATTCTATAGTGTATGTTTGATATACTAAATTAATTAAACAAAATGCTTATTACCTATAATGCAGAAACAAGTTTGTCCTGTATTATAAATCAACACAACTATATCAAAAAAAGTACCTCTGGCAAGTGTTTACGTAACAAAAACGTTAAGCTAACGTTTTTCATCAGAGAGGTTTTTTAAGTACGCTACCGGGCTCATTCCAACAAGCTTTTTAAAAGCGCTATAAAAGGCACTACGTGACGAGAAGCCGGCGCTGTAGGCCAATGCCTCTAAGGTAAAGTTTTGCATGATTTGTGGATTTCTGATGCTGTCTTTAATCCAGTTAATGCGGTATTGATTAATGTAATCGATAAAACTCTTATTAAAATAGTTGTTTAATACAACAGAAAGCCTGTGACTACTAATTCCTATATCAAGGGCAAGGGATTGAAGCCTGATATTCTTATTACGGAATGACTGATGTTTATTAACATACAACTCTAACTTTTGTCCCCATTCCTGAAGCTCTTCTGCATGATCTTTAGAAAGAGAAAAGCTTTTTCTTATGGACAAGAGCGTTGAAGTTTTAACATTCAGAAGGGAGGCGATCAGCTCTAAAGGCAAACGGTCTAAATAACCTGGATTGGTTTTGGCAAAATAGAGATATCTTTCTTTTGCATTTCCTACGCGTATAATATGTGCACGTTGCTGGGCATCTTTGTAATATTTTTCCAAAACTACCCTGAAAATGTAATTTAGTTCGAAATGATATTCGAAGAGCTGGTTAAGCTCATTATTGTGCATGGCCAACAATTCGGTATCTTCAACAGCCACCACATATTCTTTGGAGTAATCAGATCCATGGAGGCCGGAGATGGAACTAACAAAATCAAATTCAACAGATATATAAGTGGTAATTTTTTGCTTATTATGTGTAGTACAACCCATTAACGCACCTTTCACAATAAAATACATGTACTCACACACTTCGTCTTCCCTGAAAAGGATCTGTCCCTTTTTTATCTTTAAACGCAAAAGGTGTTTATCAAACGCTTCGGTTAATTTAACATCTACGGGATGTACGGTGCGCATAACATCCAGGATAAGCCCGACGTCTTCGCTATTTGCTCGATTATAATGTAAATCTGACACTTAATACCGTTAATAATGTTAATTATTTATACATGTTTATCTGAGTAGCCAGATAAACCGGATATCTTTTTGAGAGCGGTTTGGTATTCTGTTATGTTTTACAATTAAATGCCAGGCAATAATAATGCTTAAGTAGTGAAGTTTAAATTTTGGATTCTTAGCCGAATTAACCGAAATGAATATACGGTTTGTAAAAGAAGAAAGCTAACAAATTACCTAATCAATGATAAATTGTCTTATATATTTTACAATATTTAACATGTTTATGCACTACAAGTTTTTCAAAATTGTGTTAAACAAAAAAGCCTCAGGAAATATCCCAAGGCTCAGATAAAAATATTTTGATTGTTAAGCTTTGTTTTTAGTGTCTTGTACTTCCAAACGGATCGCCTGAGCTAAATTTTTCAGATCCTGCATACCTTTACGTACACGGGTACCAGCAGCGCTGTTACCTTTGTTATAAAATTTGTCTGCATCAGCTTCCAAAGCTGTCACTAAACTCTTTACTTCTTCGAATTTTTTCATTTTTAATTAATTTATGGTTCTTTTAAGGTTTGATTTTTAATTTTCTACTCTAATTTAAAGGGTTTACTGAAATAAAAAAATTTTTGGTGCAATAAAAAACGGCCTTCTAAATCGTTTTTTTCCACATTTAGTATGTTTATAAACATAAAAGCGACAGAAAAACAATATAAAATACTAAAAATCAGTATTTTATAAAAAACAACAAAAATAAAAAAGCCCTTTAAATGCATTTAAAGGGCTTTGTAAAATTTTAGGTGATTTTAAACAGTTGCGAAAAGATTCTCCTTATAGTATCCGTTTTCTAATTTTTCGGCTACTTCGCTAAAAGCATCTAAAGTACGTTGTACGTCTTCCAATGTATGAACTGCAGTAGGAATTAAACGTAATTCGATCATTCCTTTTGGAATTACCGGATATACAACAATTGAACAGAAAATGCTATAGTTTTCGCGTAAATCGTAGGTAATTGCCGTGGCATCAGAAAGTTCTCCTTTTAAGAAAACAGGGGTAACTACCGAATCGGTAACACCTAAGTCGAAACCACGTTCGCGTAAACCTTTTTGTAAAGTCATGGCGATTTCCCAAAGTTTATCTTTCAACTCAGGCTGGCTTTTCAGCAATTCTAAGCGCTTTAATAAACCGATTACCATTGGCATTGGCAATGCCTTAGCAAATGTTTGAGAACGCATGTTATACCTTAAAAAGTTGGTAATCTGTTCTGTTGAAGCTACGAAAGCACCAATACCCGCCATAGATTTTGCAAAAGTACCAAAGTAAACATCAATACCATCGATACAATCCTGTGCTTCGTGTGTACCTGCACCAGTTTTACCCATCGTACCAAAACCATGTGCATCATCAACCAGGATACGAAAATTGAATTCTTTTTTAAGCTCAACAATTTCTTTTAATTTTCCCTGGGCACCGCTCATTCCGAAAACACCTTCAGTAATTAAAAGAATACCACCACCTGTTTCTTCAACAAGCTTTGTAGCACGCTCTAATTGTTTACGTGCACTTTCTATATCGTTATGTTTGTAAACAAAGCGTTTACCCATATGCAAACGTAAACCATCTACAATACAGGCGTGAGATTCGGCATCATACACTACTACATCATTCCGATCAACTAAAGTATCGATAATGGATACCATGCCCTGATAACCATAGTTTAATAAAAATGCATCAGGCTTGCCAACAAATTCTGCAAGTTCTTGCTCTAACTGCTCGTGATAGTTAGAGTTACCGCTCATCATTCGGGCACCCATCGGGTAAGCCATACCGAATTTAGCTGCAGCTTCTTCATCTGCCTTTCTAACTTCCGGGTGATTGGCTAAACCTAAATAGTTGTTTAAGCTCCAAACCAAATGCTCTTTTCCGCGAAACTGCATGTGAGGTGCAATTTCTCCCTCTAATTTTGGAAAAGAGAAATACCCATGAGACCATTTCTGGTGTTGACCAAGCGGCCCCATGTGTTTTGCTATTTTATCAAATATATCCAATGTATTATCTGTTTTTTTATAATAAGAATTTTGCAAATTTAAGCTTTATTCGTCTTAAAATCAACCAACTTGATCTTTTAGGTGTCAATTAAGATTTTTTAACACGCTAATTTTATGCCAAAAAAGCCCCGGTTTTACATCGGGGCTTTAAAATTATATTTGGTTTGATCTAATCAACGTTATCGTGCAAGAAAGAATTGTTCGGTCTGATCTCTGTACCGCCATCCTGATCGTTGCTTAAAGTAAAGCGGCTCACCTGCGATTCAGACGAATGCTGTACCTGTTGCAACTGCATTTGCTTACGTTTGTAAGCAGGTTCATTTTCCAGTTCTTGTAAACCATTGGTGGTGCGCAATTTCATGCTTAAATCTTTTAAACGTAAGATACGTTCTTTAGATTTTTTCAGCTGCTCTTCCATCGATTCGTCGCTTTTATCATCGTCTAAACCAACAACCGGCAATTCGATTTCTGGTTCAGGCTCTGGCATTGGCGGCATCTGAGCTACTGGTGTTTCGAACACAAAATTGGTTTCGGCCAGTTTTACCTCAAATTCAAATCCGGTTTCCTGTGCTTCTTCAACTTGCGGCTCTTCTTCCATTAAAGTATGGCGAACCACATTATTCTCAGGCTCCTGATTTTTTTGAGCTTCAGATTTATTGAACATTCCACCAAAAAGATCTGCCTGAGAAACTTCTTCTTTAACTTTCAAAACAGGCTCATAAGAAGGAACCTCTTTTGGCTGCATAAAAGAATTTACAGGTTCAACAGGGCGAACCAATGGCGCTTCTTCTGGTGTTAAAAGTGATATTTTCTTTTTATTTTTTTCTTCTTTTACGCGTTCTTCTGAAGTCTGGAATCCGGTAGCAATGATGGTAACCGAAAGTTTGTCACTCAAAGATTCGTCTGTACAGTTACCCCAGATCAAATCGGCAGATAAGCCTGCTTTTTCCTGGATGTAATCGGTAATGATCGAAACTTCATCCATTGTTACTTCACGTAAGCCAGAGCTGATATTCAATAGAATGTAACGGGCACCTTCAATTTCATTGTCTTTTAAAAGTGGAGAAGCTAAAGCGCCTTCTACTGCCTGTAAGGCACGATCTTCACCTTCGGCAGCAAAGCTACCCATAATGGCTACACCACTATCTTTCATTACGGTACGCACATCCTTAAAATCCACGTTGATATAACCCGGAACAGTAATGATCTCTGCGATACCTTTTGCAGCAGTTGTTAAAATATCATCGGCCTGACCGAAAGCAGAACCAAGAGTTAAGTTTCCGAAAATTTCGCGCAGGCGATCGTTAGAGATCACCAGGTAAGAATCTACATATTTCTTTAACTCTTCCATTCCTTCATCAGCTTGTAACCTACGTCTCTTTCCTTCGAAAGAAAATGGCGTGGTGATGATGGCCACAGTTAAAATATCAAGTTCTTTAGCGGCTTTGGCAATAATCGGAGAAGCTCCTGTACCGGTACCACCACCCATTCCTGCTGTAATAAAAAGCATTTTGGTGGTATTACCTAACATCGCCTTAATATCATCTATATTTTCTATCGCCGAGTTTTTACCAACCTCAGGGATAGAACCAGCCCCCATACCTTCGGTTAAACTAGCGCCTAATTGTACCTTGTTAGGTATAGGGCTAGATTCCAAAGCCTGGGCATCTGTATTACAAATAATAAAATCCACACCAGTGATACCTGAAAGGTACATATGGTTCACTGCGTTGCCGCCACCGCCTCCAACACCAATTACTTTGATGATTGAAGACTTATCTTTTAACATTTCGAACTGCATATCTTTATGAATCAGTTGTTTAAAAATTTTTAAATTCTGTTCATTACTCAATGTAATATTAACACTTTTTCAACAGACGTTTTCCACAAGTGTTAATAATGTGGAAAACTCTTTCTTTGTGGAAAAATAATTAACTTTTTAAGTAATCTTCATCACTTACATTCATATCATCCTGAATGAATGTTCTTGTTTTTGCAAGTAATTTATCGAACAAACCTGGTCCGCGTTTCTCTTTTTCTTTTCCTGTTTTTGGTTTTTCAACAAAAACACCTGGCTGTTTCATTTCTTCGATCAGCTCTTCTGCTTTCTGGATTCCTTTGATCAACAAACCCACACTGGTTGCATACATCGGGCTTTTAAGGTCATCGTAAATGGCTTTAGGCATATCTTCATATTTAGATAAATGCTCGTTCGGATAACCAATGCGGCAATCTAAGCCAGTTACATATTCTACTGCCTGCGATAAGTGTTTCAGCAAAGCACCTCCACCGGTAATTACGATACCACCGATCAGTTTTTTCTCATAGCCGGAAGATTTGATCTCGTAATACACGTGCTCAATAATTTCTTCCATACGGGCCTGAATTACATAGGCCAGGTTTTTAACCGAAATTTCTTTTGGTTCACGGCCACGCAGACCAGGAACGCAAATGATTTCGTTTTCTTTGTTCTCCTCAGCAAGTGCAGAACCAAAACGTGTTTTTAATAATTCAGCCTGGTTACGCATC
The DNA here is from genome assembly GCF_000633455.1 of Pedobacter jeongneungensis. Taxonomy (GTDB): domain Bacteria; phylum Bacteroidota; class Bacteroidia; order Sphingobacteriales; family Sphingobacteriaceae; genus Pedobacter; species Pedobacter jeongneungensis_A. The sequence goes on along the minus strand of NZ_AYMG01000017.1, from coordinate 141,079 downwards.
ACTGAGCAACCTTCTCTGATATCTTCGGTAACACTATTGCCACCAAAAGGAATTACTGCCGTGTGGCGGATAATACCTTCGTGGAAAATGGCAATATCTGTAGTACCACCACCAATATCAACCAATGCAATACCAGCTTCTTTTTCTTCCTCGCTCAACACCGATTCAGAAGAAGCCAATGGCTCAAGGATTAAATCCTGAGTTTGAAGTCCTGCATTGTTAACACATTTAATAATGTTTTTTACCGCGGTAACCTGACCTGAAATGATATGGAAGTTGGCTTCAAGGCGCACACCTGCCATACCGATCGGATCTTTGATGCCCGGTTCGTTATCGATGGTAAATTCTTGTGGCAATACATGGATGATCTCTTCACCCGGTGGCATTACCAGTTTAAACATATCATCAATCAACTTATCGATGTCTTTTTTACCGATTTCGTTGTTTAATTCTCTTCTTGTTAAAATTCCTCTGTGCTGTAAGCTCTTAATGTGCTGACCAGCAATACCCACATTTACCACCTGTATTTCTACATTGGATTGTCCGCTTGCTACTTCAACTGCTTGAGCAATGCCCTGTACGGTTTTTTGAATGTTAGAAACCACTCCACGTGTCACACCCGCCGATTCTGCCTTGCCTATTCCTAAGATTTCTATCTTACCGTGTTGTGTTCTACGACCAACGATAACACAAATTTTTGTAGTACCGATATCCAATCCTACTACAATGGGCGACTGACTGGTAAATTTTGCCTTGTCCATATTCGTTAATTTTGCTGAGTTTTATACTGTTTTTCCAGGGCTTTAATTTCTTTTTCTCTTGCTTCTTTCTCTTTTTTCAATTGCGCCTCAGATTTTGCCGGCTTTGGCTGTGTTGTTCCCGTTTGCTTCGGTTTTTCCTTTTTATCCGCTGGTTTTGTTTCCTTTGGTTTGGCGGCCGGCACAACTACCGGCTTTTTTGTTTCTGTTTTAACTGGTTCGGCTTTTTTAGGCTCAACCTTTTTAGGTTCAGTTTTCTTTTGCTCTACCTTCTTTGTTTCTACCTTTTTGGGCTCCGGTTTTTTAGGTTCGGGCTTTTTAGGCTGTACGGCTTCCGGCTGATCAGCTTCTGGGCGATCGTCCATTACCGTACTAATGGTATTTTTTATTAATGAATCAGTTACGTTTCGCTGTATCCTCAAACTATCAGCCGCCGAAAATGTTTTTGCTTTTTTTCCTAAACCTGTTGAATCTCTTTTTTCGCAAACAATCTGGTTGGTATATTTAATATTGATGGTTTTATAAGTATCCCAGCCTACCTGCGGCATTGCTTTTTTATAAAACAATAAAAGGTTTTTCATTTTCTTTTCCAGGGAATCTGCATCACCTAAAATGATGCGCTGATTGCCCACTCTCGGGATCAGTTCGATGTCGTTTTTCTGATCAACCACAATCTGTTCGATCTGCGAATCCCAAAGCGTATCTTTTTTAATATATTGAGCTGTTTTATACAGATCTCTTGCCAATTGCGTATGCAACGTATCTACGCGGCTACCAAAAACCTCACTAATGTGGCCTGTTGCCACCAGTACGTTAGCGGTAAAGTTTGATGATATCGGCATTTTCAACCCATCGTTATCAATATAGAAATCCTGCCCGTTCTCATTCAGAATGCGGAGGATCGGTTGTCTTTGCTTCACCTCGATATGTAATACACCATCCATATCCACATATACCTTTGCAAAACCGATATATGGGTTAGACTGCAGCTTTTTCTCGATCTTATGGATATTGATATTTTCGAGGTTACGCCCCAATAATACCCCCTGATCTTCTTTCAGAATGGCATCAATCTCTTCGCGCTCAATAAAATTATCGGCACCAGGGATCAGGATTTTAACATCGGTACATTTAACTGTCTGCTTTTTAACGTTGATGAAACTCAAAAGCACAACCACGCCCGCCAGGCTAATCAGCCAGGCAAAGCCAGTAAAAATTGCGCTCCAGTTTATCCGTTTAAGCATTGTTCAATATATTTTTTAAGGGCTCAATAACGGTATCGATATCGCCCGCTCCTACTGTTAAAATTAATTCAGGTTTTGTGTCCTTAACATGCTGAACCACAAAATCTTTTCCACATACTTGTTTATCTGCCAAAGTGATTTTATCCAACAAAAACTGCGCGTTTATGCCTTCAAGGGGCAATTCTCTTGCCGGATAAATTTCTAACAGTAACAGCTCATCTGCGGTACTTAAAACTTTTGCAAATTCATCCGCAAAATCCCTTGTACGCGTGAAAAGGTGCGGTTGAAAAATCACCGTTAACTTCTTATCAGGATAAAGCTGTCTCACTGCGTCAAAACAGGCTCTCAGTTCTTCAGGGTGATGTGCATAGTCATCAATGTAAATCTGATCGCCATTATTCACAATATATTCGAAACGGCGTTTAACTCCTTTAAAGTTTGCAACGGCTTGTTTTACTTTTTCAGCATCAATACCCAATTGTAACGCGATGGCAATGGCAACGGTTGTATTTTCTACATTGTGCTTACCTGGAAGCATCAAGCTGATATCATTTATGCGCTGTGTGGCATCTGCATAATCGAATACAAATTTCGATCCTTCTACCCTCAAATTCTCAGCTTTTGCCGTTGCTGTAGGGCTAGCGGCATAACTGATGCTATTTTCTAAAGGCAATCCTTCATGTGCATAAAGTGTACCTTCGGTCTTCAGCTGCCCGGCAAATAACCTGAAAGATTCTTCGAGGTGGCTTTTATCTCCGTAGATATCTAAATGATCGGCATCCATCGAGGTAACCACAGCTACATCAGGATGCAATGTCAGGAAAGAACGGTCATATTCATCAGCCTCTACTACCACCACATTGTTATCGCCAAAAAGCACATTACTATTGTAGTTACTGGTTATTCCACCCAAAAAAGCTGTACAATCGTAACCGGTATCTTTTAAAATATGCGCTACAATAGATGATGTTGTTGTTTTGCCATGCGTACCAGCAACGGCGATGCAGAACATGCCTTTACTGATAATACCTAAAACCTCTGAACGCTTTTTAAGCGAAAAGCTTTTATTAATAAAATGATTTAAAATTTTAGAATCTTTAGGAATTGCGGGCGTGTATACTATAAGGGTATCTTCATGATGATCCAAAAATGCGCATGGTAAAGAAGCATCGTCATCAAGATAGGTAATCAAAATTCCTTCCTGTTCCAAAGTTTCGGTCAGCTTGGTACGTGTTTTATCGTAACCGCAAACCACCTGTCCGCGTTTAGCAAAATAACGGGCAAGCGCGCTCATGCCGATACCACCGATACCTACAAAGAAAACCCTGTTTATTTTGCTTAATTCCATTTTTTTTGAGTTGAGATGTGAGACCTGAGATTTGAGATGTGAGATTTTCGACGTAATGCCTAATCTCAAATCTTCTTTCTCATATCTCACATCTATTTTTTCATGCCTTATTTAATCAATTTCAATACTTCGCCCGCAATAATTTCGTCGGCTTCTTGCAAGGCCATTTTACCTATGTTTTCCGCAAGCTTTTCGCTTTGTTCTTTATTATTTAAAAGTTCAAGTGCCGCTTTAACCAAAGTATCTTCAGCAGAACGGTCGTTAATTAATAGTGCTGCTCCGTTTTTTACCAAAGCCATCGCATTTTTGGTTTGATGGTCTTCTGCAACATTGGGCGAGGGCACTAAAATCACCGGTTTTTTAATCAAACAAAGCTCAGCAATGGTTCCTGCTCCAGCCCTACTGATGATTACATCTGCAGCGGCATATGCCAGATCCATTTTGTTTAAAAACTCCAGGATGCGAACATTTGGGTGATATTCTAATCCCAATCTTTCAATAATCCCCTGGTAATAATATTTTCCTGTTTGCCAGATCACCTGCACATCTTGTGCGAGGATTTCGGGCAAATGTTTTTCAATTGCTTTATTCAGTGTACCGGCACCCAAACTTCCTCCGGTAACCATAATGGTCTTTTTCAAAGGATCTAATTTTAGCAGCTCCGCACCCTGAAAGTGTTTCCCCTGAATATCAACCACTTCCTTACGCACAGGGTTTCCTGTTTTTAAGATCCTATCTACAGGAAAAAATTGATCCATTTCATCAAAGGCAACGCATATCTTCGATGCTTTTTTTCCCAGCCACTTATTGGTTACACCTGCATAAGAATTCTGTTCCTGGATGAGGTACGGAATCCCTTTTAAAGAGGCTGCATACAATAAAGGCCCCGAAGCATAACCACCAACGCCAACAACGGCATCTGGTTTAAAATCTTTAATGATCTGCATGGCCCTGCGCACACTGCCAATTACTTTAAATGGAAGCGACAGGTTTTTTACGATCGAGCCACGTTGCATCCCACTGATATTTAAACCAATTATTTTATATCCGGCAGCAGGAACTTTTTCCATTTCCATGCGGCCATTAGCACCCACAAATAAAATTTCACAAGCGGGCACCAAGCGCTTTAGCGCGTTGGCTATGGCTACGGCGGGAAAAATGTGCCCGCCGGTGCCACCACCTGATATGATAATTTTTGGGGAATTATTCATTTTATTGTTTATCTATTTTTTACCACAGAGTACACTTAGTTTTCACAGAGGGCACTGAGTATTTTTTATTTCAACGGCAAAGAGAGCCAAGTTTTATTTTTTTTACCATCGAGTTCACTAAGCTTATATTTCACCACAAGTTCACCAAGGCACAAAGCGTTTATTACCAAGTTTATTAAAGATTGGACAACTATACAAACATTTCTTTGTGTTTCACTGTGCCTTTCTCTATGTCCTCTGTGGTTATTTTCTTTATATCCTTTTTAAATAGATTGCTTCGTCATGCTTCCTCGCAATGACGATTAATCTTCTTATGCTATCGCCGGAATCTCTCCAACAATTATTTTATTATTTGTCTTCTCTTCTTTCGGTGTCAGTTTTGCATTCTCTTCTACATCACGGCTTACGCTCAGTATAATCCCGAAGGCCACACTGGTAAAAATCATCGATGTACCGCCCATACTCACTAATGGAAGTGGAACACCAGTTACCGGGCCTAAACCTACTGCTACGGCCATATTGGCAAAAGCCTGGATGGTTAAACTGAAACTTAGTCCGGCTGCCAGGAGTGCCCCAAATGCCTTGGGTGCCCGGGTTACAATCTTGATACATCGATATAAAAGCACCAGGTAAAGCACCATAATTACAATTCCTCCCAAGGTTCCCCATTCTTCAATAATAATGGCGAAAATAAAATCGGAATATGGGTGTGGCAGGAAATTGCGCTGCGTACTATTACCTGGTCCTTTACCAAAAACACCACCAGTAGCCAAAGCAATTTTTGCCTGATCTGCCTGGAAAGTTTTATCTGAATGCACCAATTCGGGATGCATAAAGGTTTTTATACGTGATTTATAAGTTTCTCTCCTTGGACCTAAGAAACCTACAATTAACAATAACACTAAACCACCAGCGCAAACAATTGAAATCTGCTTGATACTGATACGACCAATAATTAACAGTAGAATACTTACGCCGAATAACATTAAGGCTGTAGACATGTTTGCCAATGCAATAAGCACGAAAACTGTACAAACAGAAGCCATAATGGGAATAAATGATTCTCTTAAATCTTTAATATTTTCCTGCTTTTTGGTCAGCATCCTTGCTAAAAAAGTAATCAGCGCCAGTTTTGCCAAATCGGACGTTTGAAAAGTCAATCCGATAACAGGAATTTTTACCCAACGGGATGCATCGTTCAGGTTTGTACCAAAAATCAATGTATAAACCAAAAGTGGGATGGTAATAATCATTAATATTTTAGAAATACCTGCATAATACCGATAATCGAGCAAATGGGCTATATAGATCATGCCTATGCCCATCAATACAAAAATCAGGTGTTTGGTGAGCAGAAGCTTTTCTACAGCTTCCCCTTTTTTATAGGCCAAAGTACCTGTTGCACTATATACAGCCATTACTGATATAAGCGAAAGCAGGATGATGATCAACCAGATCCACCTGTCGCCTTTTGTTTTATTAAGTAATGCCTGAAACATATTTTAGCCTCCTATTATAATTCTCTAACTGCCGCTTTAAACTGGTTACCGCGGTCTTCATAATTTTTAAACAAATCAAAACTTGCACAGGCCGGCGATAATAATACCGCATCACCTCGTTTGGCTAAATGAAAAGCAATCTGCGCCGCCTCATCTGCCGAAAAAGTATTTACGATTACCTCAACATCATCTTCGAAAGCATCGTGAATACGTTTATTATCTTTACCTAAACATACAATAGCCTTCACCTTACTTTTAACAAGATCTTTAAGCATGTTATAATCGTTCCCTTTATCTACGCCACCCATAATCAGCACCACATCACTGGTCATGCTCTCTAAAGCATACCAGGTAGAGTTTACGTTGGTAGCTTTACTGTCGTTAATAAAATCAATCCCCGAAATTTTGGCCACATGCTCTAACCTGTGCTCAATATTTTTGAAATTGCCCATGCTTTCGCGGATGGTTTCATTTCTTAATTCTAAAACTTTCGACACGATGCCTGATGCCATAGAATTATAAATGTTGTGCTTGCCCTGTAAGGCTAAATCTGAAATAGACATGGTTAGTTCGTTATTTGGTTCTGTAAGGATATGTATAGTAGTTTCTTCTAAATAAGCACCAGTTTCAACTTTTTGGATAATTGAAAATGGAAAGGTTTTTGCCAAAGGTTTAGTTAACGCGATGGCTTTTAGGCTCTCTTCGTCATCGGCACAGTAAATAAAAACATCATCTATGGTCTGGTTTTGAACGATGCGCATTTTAGATGCAGCATAATTCTCCAGTTTATAATCATAACGGTCTAAATGATCTGGTGTAATATTCAATAAAACCGCGATATCGGCTTTAAATTTGAACATATCATCGAGCATGAAACTCGAGATCTCAAGCACATAGTATTCGTAATCTTCTGTAGCCACCTGCGCAGCAAAGCTCTGCCCAATATTACCCGCTAAACCCACGTTCAAACCAGCATTTTTTAAAATGTGATAGGTTAACAAACTGGTGGTCGATTTACCATTTGAACCGGTTATGCAGATGGTCTTTGCGTTAGTATATCTTTTAGCGAATTCTATTTCCGAAACCACTGAGATCCCTTTAGCAACCAATTTTTTAATGATTGGTGCGGTTGGCGGAATACCAGGGCTTTTAATTACTTCGCTAGCATTTAAAATCAGCTCTTCGGTATGTTTTTCAGACTCGAAGGGAATAGCTAACTTTTCTAAAGCGGCTTTATATTTATCGGTAATGACACCGTAATCAGACACAAAAACATCAAAGCCTTTTGCCTGGGCTAATTTTGCCGCGCCAACACCACTTTCGCCAGCACCTAAAATAACTACACGGCCATGCCCTGCCATCGCTGACCTAGTATTGCCTGATGTGGTATTATTTGTGCTCATTTTTATTTTTTCTAGTATCAAGTAATGGGTATCGAGTATCAAGACAGGAATACTATTACATTTTATTTTTTAGTATCAAGTGGTTATTATCAAGCACATAGACATTAATATCACCACGTTTTATTTTTATTATTCTCTCTTTATCTTTCAGTTTTTCCCTTCAACCTCAACCTACCTCAACTTCAATGTCACTATCGTCATAATTGCCAGCATAATTCCGATGATCCAGAAACGTGTTACAATCTTTGCTTCGTGATAACCCTTCTTTTGGTAATGGTGGTGCAAAGGCGACATCAGGAAAATCCTCCGTCCTTCGCCAAATTTCTTTTTGGTATACTTAAAATAAGATACCTGCATAATTACCGACACCAGCTCTACCAGGAAGATTCCACATAAAATCGGGATCAAAAGTTCTTTACGGATCATTAATGCAAATGCTGCTATAATGCCTCCTATGGCTAAACTTCCGGTATCACCCATAAAAATCTGGGCGGGATAAGAGTTGTACCAAAGGAAACCCACACACGCGCCGACAAATGCACCTGCAAAAATCATCAGCTCCGCCGAATTGGGGATATACATGATATTCAGGTAATCAGCCATAATGGTGTTACCCGATACATAAGCCAAAATACCCAGGGTGATCCCAATTACCGCTGAGGTTCCGGTAGCGAGGCCATCGATACCATCAGTAATATTGGCACCATTAGAAACTGCTGTAATGATAAATACCGTAAATGCCAGGAATATGATAAAAGCATATTTCTGATAATCGCCGCCTAAAAACTTTAACACCTTCGCGTAATCGAACTCATTGTTCTTATAAAAAGGCATGTTGGTTTTAGTCGATTTTACATCCTGGGTATAATAAAATGTTTCTCCTTTTTGACGCAATACCATAGGTACGCTTGAAGTATTTTTTACATTATCCTGAACGGTTTCTCTTACTACAATATTCGGGTGGAAATACATGGTGGTGCCTACAATCAACCCCAGGCCTACCTGACCAACCACTTTAAAACGACCAGCTAAGCCTTCTTTATTTTTTTTGAAAACTTTGATATAATCATCTAAAAAGCCAATGGCACCCATCCAAATCGTAGTAATGATCATCAAAATCACATAGATATTGGAAATATTTGCAAATAATAAAGTTGGAATAAGAATACCCAACAGGATAATAATACCACCCATGGTAGGTGTACCCTGTTTTTGCATCTGGCCTTCAAGACCTAAGTTTCTTACGGTTTCACCTACTTGTTTTTTATGCAAAAAATCGATCAGCCTACGGCCATATACCGTAGTGATGATCAGCGACAAAATAATAGAAATGGAAGCGCGGAAGGTGATGTACTGAAACAACCTCAATCCGGGGATATCGTAATGCTTATGTAGGTATTCGAATAATAAATATAACATTAGCTAATTGGTTTTAGTTGTTCAAGTAAAATTTCTTTATCATCAAAATGGTTCCTTATGCCATTAATTTCCTGGTATTTCTCATGTCCTTTACCTGCCACCAGGATAATATCTCCCGGCTTTGCTAAATGACAAGCTGTTTTTATTGCTTCTCTCCTATCTAATATGGATAAGGTTTTACGCTTATTGGTTGGTGAAACACCTTCCTCCATTTCTTTAATTATGGTTTGCGGATCTTCAGTGCGTGGATTATCAGAAGTTAAAATCACTTTATCACTCCAATCGCAGGCCACCTGTGCCATTATCGGGCGTTTAGTTTTATCGCGGTCGCCACCACAACCTATCACCGTAATTACTTGTTCGGTTCCTTTACGGATATTGGCGATGGTGCTCAATACATTCTGAACGGCATCAGGCGTATGTGCATAATCAACAATACCGATAATCTTATCTTCAGAAGTGATGTAGTCAAACCTACCTTCAGCGCCTGATAAACGACTCAACAAGGTCAATACCTTTAACTTATCCTGTTCCAATAAAACTGCCGTTCCATAAACAGCCAAAAGGTTATAGGCATTAAAAGAACCTACCAGCTTGAAATAAACATCTTCGTTATCGATATCTAAATGCAGACCACTAAACTGGTTTTCGATAATTTTTGCTTTAAAATCGGCCAGTTGTTTCAGCGCATAAGTTTTTTTATACGCTTTGGTGTTCTGTAACATCACCATACCGTTTTTATCATCAATATTGGTCAATGCAAATGCTGATTTAGGCAAACCATCAAAAAATGCCTTTTTCGCTTTCAGATAAGCATCAAAAGTTTTATGAAAATCCAGGTGATCGTGAGTGATATTAGAAAAAACTCCTCCAGCAAATGTTAATCCCTCAATACGGTGCTGTGATACCGCATGAGAACTCACTTCCATAAAACAATAATCGCAACCTGCATCAACCATCTGCCTTAACAGCTCGTTTAGCGCAATCGGATTCGGTGTAGTATGTGTTGCCGTAACAACAGTATCGTTAATATAATTTTCAACCGTTGATAAAAGCCCGGTTTTATACCCTAAATCTTTAAATAACTTGAATAGAATCGTAGCAATAGTGGTTTTGCCGTTTGTTCCGGTAATGCCGATCAGTTTTAAATCTGCCGATGGATTTCCGAAATAATTACCAGCCATAATGCCAAGGGCCACCGAAGTATTTTCTACTTTAACATAGGTTACGGTATAATCGTCGATCTCTGGCAAACTCTCACAGATAACTACCCCTGCTCCCTGTTTTACGGTTTGATCGATAAACTGATGTCCATCCGCTACCGTGCCAACTACAGCAAAGAAAACATCATCTTTGGCCACTTTACGCGAATCGAAATTAAGCGCATTGATTTCCCTATCGGTTTTTCCAACCAATTCTTTAATCGTTACGCCATAAAGTAAATCCTGTAATTGCATTTTTTTTATTCTTTTTGTAGCAAGTAATAAGTATTGAGTAGCAAGACCTTAAACCCTGTACCTTTTACCTTATACCTTAATTCAACTCTATTTGTACACCAACGCCTTTACCCACCTTTGTTCCGGCGATAATGGATTGGCTGATTACTTTTCCAGAACCCGAAACCTTGGTTTTTAAACCCGCATTACCCAAAAGGTACAATGCATCTTTTAAGCCCATCCCCGAAACGTTAGGCATTACACCTTTACGTTCGTTGTTTTCCTGAAAAACTGTTCCGGCACTGGTATCTATAATATTATAATACTCAGATTTTGAAGCAAAAAGCGGTTTAAACCCAAATGCTTTATATACTTTCTGAGTCGCTTTACTCTGTCCTGCTTTTGTTGGCGGATTACCTGTATTTCCCACTAAACGGGTTGGCACATCGTTATACATCTGCATGTCACTGGCATAAATACGATCGGCAATTTCCCTGAACACCGGACCCGAAACTGTAGCACCGTAATAAGCACCTTTTGGATCGTTGATTACTACAATCAAAGAATATTTGGGTTTATCAGCCGGGAAATACCCTACAAAAGAAGCCTGATATTGTTTTTTCCCTTTATATCCTTTATTCGCATCAGCCACCTGAGCAGTACCTGTTTTACCAGCAATCGGATAAAGCGGATTATAAACAATCTGTTTACCACTCCCTTCGGTTACTACCCCTTCAAGCATTTTTTTTATTTTACTTAAGGTAACATCCGAACATATTTTATCGTTAATTACCCTTGCCTTAAACTGCTCAATCGGGTTACCCAGCCTTCTGATCTCTTTTACAAAAATTGGCGCTACCATTTTACCATTGTTGGCCACCGCATTATATAATGAAAGCATTTTCAATGGTGTTAACTGCATTTCATAACCATAAGCCATTTGAGGAAGGGTCATGTTTTTATTCCAACTTCTGTTTGTTTTAGGGTTTTTAACTACCGGCATTGCCTCACCCGGAATCTGCAGGTCCATTTTTTTGTTCAACTGCCAATCATAAAGGTGGTCGGTAAATTTTATCGGATCGTTACCATAATGTGTATTGATCAGCTTTGCAATTGCAGCATTGGAAGACGTTTCAAATGCTTTTTTTGCGGTAACCGTTTCAATTTTTGGATGCGAATCTGTAATCAGTTTACCTGGAATCTGATAATATCCCGTACCAATCATGGTATTGGTATCAATTAGTTTATCCTCTAAAAGCGCCATGTAAGAAGCCAATTTAAAAGTCGAACCCGGATCCTGGTTACCCGCAATAGCGTAATTAAACTGCTCTTTATATACGCCTTCTTCCACTTTAGAGAAATTGGCCACTGCCCGGATTTCTCCGGTTGCCACCTCCATTAAAATCACTGTACCATGATCAGCCTGCGATTTAATCAGTTGTTTCTCTAAAGCACTTTGCGCTAAATCCTGCATGTTTACATCAATGGTGGAAATAATATCCGCTCCATCTTTCGGCGCTACTTCAGCTTCTTCGTTAACCGGAATGTAAACACCACCGGCAATACGCTGCATCAATCTTTTTCCGGTTTCACCGTTAATATATTCTTTATACGCACCCTCTAGACCTACACCGTTTTTAACATTTTCATTTTTGTAACCAATGGTACGGGCAGCTAAAGCCTGAAAAGGAAGAATACGTTTGTTCTGTTGAACCGCGATTAAACCGCCACTGAACTTACCGATATTATATAACGGAAAAGTTCTGATGGTTTTAAGATCGGCATAACCTACTTTACGATGGATCAATAAATAACGGGCACTATCCTGACGGCCCAAACGCAGATAACGGGCATATTCTTTCGCTGTTTTATCTTTAAAAAGCTCCGAAAGTTTATATCCCAGCGAATCTACCTTCTCATTAAATACTTTATCTTCAGCGATACCACCAGCAAACATATCCATACGCAGTTCGTACTCAGGCACCGAAGTAGCCAACAAACTGCCATCATTAGAATAGATATTGCCACGGGTAGCCTCAACATTTACGTACCTTGTAGAAAGACTATCTGCCATAGCTTTCCATTTTTTTCCTTGCACAAACTGTACCTGACCGAGGCGTAAAAACACCGCGAAAGCAAAAAGCACAATTAAGCCAAATGCCAGATATACACGAAGCAAGATGTTTGCTCTAATATTCATCGCTTTTAACAATTATTTTTTTTGGTGGTTCAATCAGTTCTTTTATTCCAAGGGTATCAACCTTTTTGGCAACCTCTGTCAATTTGCTTTTAAACATCAGGTCGGCCTTTAACGATTTATACTCCCATCTTAATTCTTTTACTTCTTTATTTAATTTATCAATACGGCGAACGTTGTTTACCGCAAAGTGGCTGTTGGCAATGTATACCATTCCCAAAAGGGCCAAAAAACACAAATAAGGCAGAGCATCAGTTGCCGCCTCTTTACTTACTAATCCATCATTAAAAAGCTTGCTGATAAATGAATTGCTATCCATTTTTTCTTCAGCAGTTTTTGGCCGTTTGGGCGCAGCTTTCAGCTCTGGTTCGGGCCCAATCTCTTCTTCCTCTATCTCTTCCCTAAACCTGTTCATATCTTCTCCGCAATTCTAAGTTTCGCACTGCGTGCCCGGTTATTCAGGGCAATTTCCTCATCAGTGGCAATAATCGCTTTTCTTGTTATTACATTAAATGGCTTTTGCTGATTGCCAAAAAAATCTTTTTCTACCTCGCCCTGAAACTTACCTTTAGCCATAAAGTTTTTAACCGGCCTGTCTTCCAATGAATGATAAGACATTACCACCAAATGACCTCCAGGTTTTAACACCTCAGCAGCTTGCTGTAAAAAATCTTCAAGCACCTGGATTTCAGCATTCACCTCAATACGCAGCGCCTGAAAAACCTGCGCCAAATATTTATTTTCTTTCCCTTTGGGGATATAACCCGCAATAGCCGATTTTAAACTGTCTATATCAGTAAAAGGCTGCTCCAAACGCGAAGTAACAATGGCACGAGCCAAAGATTTTGCATTTTTCACCTCACCATAAATCCCGAAAATTTTATGCAGTTTATCCTCCGTGTATGTATTTAAAATTTCGGCGGCGGTTAAATCGCGGTGTTGATCCATACGCATATCGAGATCAGCGTTATGACGGATAGAAAAACCACGTTGCGGCACATCAAACTGATGCGAGGAAACACCAAGATCAGCCAGAATACCATCAACCTGCCTGAAACCTTTTAAACGGAGGTTATTTTTTAAGAAACCAAAATTCTGATCGATAAAAATAAAACGGTCATCAGCCGGAATATTGGCTTGCGCATCAGGATCCTGATCAAAAGCAATTAATCTTCCTTTTGGACCCAAATGTTTTAAAATCTCTTTTGAATGACCTCCGCCACCAAAAGTTACATCAACATACACGCCATCAGGATTGATATTCAAACCATCGATACAAGGCTGCAACATTACAGGAACATGGTAATTATTCGCCATCTGCACCTCCTTTCTTATCACCCATTACTTTTTGGGCAAGGCTTGCAAAATTGGCCGGAACATCATCAAAAATATCTTCGTAAGATTTTTTATCCCATACTTCTATGCGATCTAACTGACAAGCCAACACAAGATCGCTACCAATCCCGGCATATTCTACCAAAGATTTAGGCAACAACACACGGCCGGCTGCATCAAGCGACAGCTCGGTTGCCCCACGCGTAAAAGCCCTAACAAAAGCACGGTTTTCCTGATCGTAAATATTAAGCTTGGCAAGATCGGCCACAACAGCATCCCAAACTTGCTTAGGATAGATCACCAGGTTTTTCTCAAAACCACGGTTTATAATGAGCCCATCATTTTCGGCATTAGGCAATTGTTTCTTAAGCGCAGCAGGCACCATAAGGCGGCCCTTTGCGTCAAGTTTACAATCGAATTCTCCTAAAAGTTGGGTCATAGTGGTATCTACACTTTTTATCTAGTGTAAAAGTAAAGAGTTCTACCACTTTTTACCACTTTTTACCACAAAAAAGTTTTCCACATCCTTTTTGTTACATAAATGGCCTCACAATATACTTATAATAAACTATTCAGCATACCTAAAAGCGCATTAAACACTGATAATTAGCTGATTAAAATATTTTAAAGCAAAATGTCACGTCCGCCCATTTTTGTCCATATTTTCTGATTTTTATCAAAAAGCGCTCACCTATAGCCTTCATAAAGTGGGAGATCCGCCCACTTTTACCTCAATTAATATCGGATGTGGGGGAAAAAATGCCACAACAAAAATTCCAGCAATGAACTAAACGATTACGCAAACGTTTGCCCATTATTTTGTCTTTCTTTATCGGTTGTTTATCTCTAATTTGGTGGGTAACCAAAACAAAAAACCACAAATGATAACCAAATTTCTAAAAATTTCACTCGCACTGAGCATAAGTCACTCCGTTTGTTTTGCTCAGCAAACTGAAACGAAGAGCCTACCTTCAAACCATATTATCCCAAAACCACTCTCGGTGAATGCCAGTCAGGGGACATTTGAGCTCAAACCAAACACAACATTTTATTATACTAAGGATGCACTGGCACCAATCGGTGTATTTACCGCCTTATTAAAAAGCAGTACAGGCATCAACTTCAAAACCACTCCTGCAAAAAATGAACAGGAAGGCATCCTCTTCATTATATCTGATACCTTGAACAGCCTGGGCAATGAAGGTTATCATTTAAAGATCAGTCCACAATCTATCCGGGTTTATGCCAAAACAGGAGCAGGAATTTTTAATGCCACACAAACTTTAAGGCAGCTCCTGCCAAGCCAGATCGAAAGCAAAAAGAGCAATAAAGCAAATTGGACTATTCCCTGCGGCGAAATTATCGACAAGCCCCGTTACAGCTGGCGGGGATATATGCAGGATGTTAGCCGCACCTTTTATGGCGTGGATGTAATGAAGAAATATATGGATGTAATGGCACTTTATAAATTAAATGTGCTCCATCTGCATTTAACCGACGACCAGGGCTGGAGGATCGAGATCAAGAAATACCCTAAACTTACTTCTAAACAAACAACAGTTTTTGATGCGGGTTCAAAACAGCCTGCAGAAAGAAGCGGTTTTTATACCCAGGAACAAATCCGCGAGCTGGTTAAATATGCTGCAGCACGCAACATCAGGATTATACCCGAAATTGATGTTCCGGGGCATTCGTGGCCAACAGTACTGGCCTACCCTGAACTTGGCGTAAACCAAAACCGCAAACCCGATTATATCTTTCCGTTTTTAGATTCCTGGTCGCACTGGGGTAACCAGTTTACACCGAATACCTTAGACCCGACAAACGAAAAGGTTTATGAATTTTTGGACGACGTATTCACCGAACTTGCGCAACTATTCCCGGCAGAATATATCCATTTTGGTGGTGATGAAGTGCGTCACGTACTTTGGGAGAAAGAACCCCATGTGCAAGCTTTTATGAAAGAAAAATCACTCAAAAACACCAACGAATTGCAAAGTTATTTCGTGAGCAGAATTTCAAGCATTATTAAGCAAAAAGGGAAAAAACCGATTGGTTGGAACGATATTTTAAGCGATGCGAAAAACCTGACGAAAGAAACGGCAATTATGTCGTGGTTGGGTGACGAGGCTATTGCCGATGCTGCGAAAAATGGCTTTTATGCAGTGGCTACCCCGACCGATCCGTTCTACTTCGACATTACCCAGGCCGACAGGAACGATGGCACGATGAGTGACCTGGCTTATGGCAACATCAATTCATTGGAAAAAGTGTACAATTATGAGCCAGAAACGGGATTGAGCCCTGACGAAGGGAAGTTTGTTTTAGGGGTACAGGCCAATCAGTGGACGGCGATTACTCAAGAGCTGAAAGATATGAATATCCAAAATTTCCCAAGGCTTTTGGCGCTTGCCGAAATCGGCTGGATCCCTAAAGGGAAACGCGATCTGGAGAATTTCAAGGGTCGCCTTAACCTAAATCTAAACCGCCTTGATGCGCTAAAAATCGACTATTATAAACCAGGCGGATATATTACAGGAAAATGGGGACCGCAGCAATTGAGCAACGATTACCAGAACTTAGAATGGGATGTAACCAAAAAAACCTATTCCGAAGGAAGGATTATGGCCGGCTTTTATTACACCAGCGGAGCTAATTTTATGGAAATTAAAAAAGTAGAACTGTTAGAAAACGGAAAAGTGGTTGTTCAGGATGAGCATACCGGAATTGCCGATAAATTTAGGGGAACACACAAAACGAAAAGCTTTTTGTACCATTTACAATTGAACAACTATAACCCGAAAGCAAAATATACACTTAAGGCTAGTGTAAAAGGCATCAATGGCACAGATAGCAACGGAAATTTCACCTATAATTTAAGCCCTTATAATCGGTTGAATGTGGTTGAGCCGAGATAATTAATCATCATTATTATAATTTTAAATATGATTTCAGGAAAAGATAGCTCAGCCGCTATCTTTTCTTTATCCCTAAGTGTTATTGTCAGTGAAGATTTTTAACTGCCAACAGAATACAATCCGCAATATTTTTCCACTTCAGGGTTTTATCCATCAGGATAACCGGTACATTTAGATCAATATCAGCATGGTAAGAAAGAGATGATTTAGCCATAGATGTGTTTACGTCAGGATATTTTAGACAGTAGTTATCTAATATTTCTTGTAAACTCACTATTTTCAATAAATAGTAAATATCTATGAAATCTTTAACCCGCTGCCCGCTATTTACGATTGCGTTTATTTTCATGGCAGAAATATCATCTACCGACATCATTCTTATCCCTTCTATTTGTTCAATTGGTTTTATTTCAGGGTAATTATGGCAAATAAAGTCAAACGCGACAAGACCAATATTACCACTTACATAATTTAACTTGACACGTTTAATCTCTGCATTATATTGCTTTATCAAATGCTGAGCCAACAGGTTTCCATCAAAATTAACAGAACAAAACATATCTATATCTATAGATTGCCGATGCCCAATTTTTAACGAAAGCGCAGTACCTCCAACCAGGTAAAAAAAACTTAATTCGGGATCACGCATTAATCTGAAAATCAGATCCAGTGTTCCTGCTTCAACTGCTTCCTTGTATAACATTTAAGCTCATCTTCAGTTAAATGAAAATATTTACAAACCTCGTCAACCGTTATGTCACTAAGATAATTGATCTCATTTTTTAATGAATACAGAATATTTTCTATCCCATAAAAACGGATTATTTCCCCCCACTCAACTAAGCTCCCTTTATCTAATACACGCTCAATTACAGTTTTATAGCTTCTGCGCCAATCGATTTTTTCAAAGTCAAAGTCCCAGAAAAGTGTTTTAGGTAAATCCGGTTTCTTCACTTTAGTAATTAGCGGAAGACGTTCTATTTTCACTTCATCATTTTCAAAAGGGATTTTTCTTTTTGAAAGATAATTGTTCAGTGTGTTGTAATTATAACTCGGAAAGCTTTCACAAAATCCTTTTAAACTTGTAAAAACGTCGAATTCATTTCCACCAAACCTTTTCCACTGTACCACTATAACACGCTTATTTACTCCTTTAACCATAAATCAAAGATAAGTTATTTTGCATTAATGACTAATATATTGAAATAATTGTCAGAATTAAAATTTCAAATTCAAGAAATCACTTATTTAGACTTATTAAATATAATTTGGACAAAAGCAATTAAAACGATTTCTTTGTAAGCGAAAACTAATTCTCCTTTTCATAATAAGAAGTAGGGAGAATACTACGCTCAAAAATGAAATCAGAACATAATCCTAAAAGTTTAAACTGGGCAAAACACCAGAAAAGGTGGTTTGGTAAATGGCATCTCTATATTGGTATTATCGCCGGAGCAATTGTTGCTTTTGTTGGCCTTACAGGTAGTATCTTAGTTTTTCAGGATGATATTGACCGTGCACTAAACCCAAACCTTTTCGAAGTAATTGCCGGAAAACAAAAAATGCCTGTTGAAGAAATTGTGCCTTTAATAAAAAAGAATTATCCCAGACTAAAAATAGATTACCTGTTTTTAGGCGACATTAAAAATCCAATTGAGGCATACAGTATCACAAATCTAAAAACCAACGAACAAACTTTTATCAATCCATACAATGGAAAAATAAGTGGGAAAAGAATATATACCAGCTCTTTTATCCGTGTGGTAACCGAACTGCACAGAACTTTACTTATTCCTGTTGCGGGCCGGTATATCTGCGGTCTGGCTTCTCTTTGCCTTTTAATTTTAACCATTTCAGGCCTGCGCTTATGGATACCCAAGAAATGGAAACAATTAAAATCGGTACTCACCGTGAGGTTTAGTGGTTCGTTTAAAAGGCAAAATTACGATTGGCACAATTCACTTGGGTTTTACTCCTCTCCTATTGTAGCCATATTAAGTTTAACCGGATTCTCCATTACTTTTTCTACATTGGTAATCCCGTTGTTGTTCTTATTGAGCGGCAAATCGCCACAGGGCGTAGCAAAATTATTGGGGGCGAAATCTGCGTGGCATGCTCAGGCAACTCCATTGCCACTTACAGCTATTGTTGGTGCAGCAAAAGAAAAAATGCCCAATGCTTACATCGGCGGTATTGCCTTCCCGGCAGATAAAATGGGCACCTATCGCCTTGATATGGTAAGCGGAAACCTACCAAAGGTTGGAAAAAGAGAAATGCTGATTGTGGATCAGTACACTGGAAAAACTTTATTGAACAGCCGGAAGGATTTCCCGAACGTGGGCAATGCTTATCTGAGCTGGTTAACCCCGATCCACTATGGTAGTTTCGGTGGCAGGCCTACGCAGGTGATTGCCATAATTGCGGGTTTAATACCACTTGCACTATTTATCACAGGGTTTATCATATGGTGGCCGCGTTATAAAAAGCAAAAGAAGGGCAAGAAAAAGCAATTGGCATTAGATGGGCATCAAGAAAATCATATAACTGACAAAGTGCTAAAGCCAGCAAAAACCAAATTACCCCTTCCAAAATTGGGAAGATATTTTATTATTCAATTTAAATCAGGGTTAAAATATGCATTGGTTATTCTCCCAATTAGTTTTGTAATGGGTGCCTTATATGGTCTTCCATCGGGCATTATAATACAACCTGCTATTTTTGTGGTGGCTTTTAGCTGCGTGATGGTCTGTTTGAATTTTATATGCGCTTTACTATCCGAAATGTTTAATATTCTATTTCTTTGGCCATTTAAGAAAGGGAGCCATAAAGTGACAAGGTATTTTGCCTTATCTACGGCATTTTTGGTATGCTATTTAGCCGTTTATATGTTACTGCTGAATACGGGTTTCGAAGTTTTTTAGTTTAACCCTTGTGTTAGCCAGCCGTGGTGTCAGATGTTGCCATCTGACACTTGACATAGCGTTTTTTTATTTTGCAGGTGTAATCACGATTTTCCTGAATTCGATTGGTGCATGATCACCTTGTAGGTATATCGGGCCTGGTTCGCCTTCGTTACTATCTAATGCCCCTCCGGTAATGCCCGGAATTTCCTGGTTGCTGATAATGGCTTTACCATTAGCCACTATGGTTACCAAGCGGCCAACAAGGGTAATATCATAGGTTTGCCATTCATCCGGACCAAAGGTAGCCATTTCATTTGGGGCTAAAAATCCATAAACGCCACCAAACAATACGCTGTTGGGATGGGCATCTTTCTGACTATCTTCAATCTGCACTTCATAACGGCCTCTTAAATATATCCCACTATTTCCCCCTTTTGCATATTTAAATTCAACATGAAGTTTGAAATCGTTATACTTCTCTTCGGTGATCAGGTTTGATCCTGGTTTCGGACTGGTAAGGATACCGTTTTTCACAATCCATTGGTTTTGTCCACTGGCTTTCCAGCCTGAAAGATCTTTACCGTTAAACAGGCTGATCGGCTTTCCCCAGGTAGGCATAGCTGTTCTTTTCAGGTAGGGTGCCTTAACACCTTTCCAATTATATTCTTTACCATTGCAATCGGTCATTTTACCCTGAATTCCGGCATCGGTCAGATTTCCATCAACAATGAGGTTCGATGTGCCACTCTCCCATTGTGGCGGAATTTCAAATTTAAATTTACCATCGGCAAATTTCACTTCAGAAACCGGACGGGCACTACCAGCAGTAGATACAAAATAGCCCACCAGTGTTTTCACTCCGGATAATTTTACTTCCAGCCAGGCTGGTGCCGGTTTTCCATTTATATCAACACTGATGTCCCAACGGCCAATCAGTTGATTAGGCTCTGCTACCAGTTCGGTACGCTCAGGTTTTGTGATTGTTGTGGCAAACGTTTTTTCAGTAAGGCCCGCAATCAACAGACAGCCTATACCAAGCAAAAAGATATTTTTTCTCATCGATGTAATTTATTTATAAAATGTTTCATATTAATCTTAAAATCGCCAATTGCTGGAAAACCAAGATAATTATTATTAAGATATAATTTATTTTTTAAGCCCAATAATGGTAAGTAAATGGTATCATTTCGACCAGTTTAGCAACAAATAATAAACTATAGGTCCTCTGTTTATAGTATTAATCTTTTTGGGTACTAAGCGTTAGCAGAAATAATTAAAATTTATTTTTTGTTTTTTTCATTGTATCAAGATTTTTACTAAATTACGTCAACCAAATTAAATATCGGTATAACAACCGAATAACAAACAACTATCAACTTTAACCTTTAATTACTTATTAATTAAAGACTAAAATTTTATTATTCATCGCATAGATCACCATTATTCATTTTAATGGATGCGTAAAACGTTTTAGGTCTTTTTTTCATAAGCAAAAGGTCTTTCGTTAGAGAGATTGCTTGAAGTACCGAAATTTAATTGAGGGCATTATTAAACTAAACTAAACCAACAAATTGTATGAAAATGAGGAAAATTTATTCCGCAATCAGTGCCCTAGAGATCAAATTTCCTAGCGCAACCAGAGGCCTGCGGAAACTAACACTCGTAGCTGTTGCCGGCCTTGGCTTACAAAATGCGGCCAAGGGCGAAGACATTGCAAGAAACAAAAAGATCATTCCAATTCCATTCGCTACGCTAAACCATTCTAATAGCATCAGCGAGAGGCTATCCAAAACGATTAATGGATTAGTAACTGATGAAACCGGGCTTCCACTACCCGGCGCAACCGTGGTGGCCAAGGGAACCAATGCTAAAACACTCACAGGACCTGATGGAAAGTTCGTGTTAACCGTTCCCGATAACGCCACAGTATTGGTGGTTTCTTATATCGGCATGAATTCGCAGGAAGTAAACATCAGCAACCTGACCAATGTGACCATTAAGTTACTTCCATCAGGTAATTCGAATTTAACTGAAGTAGTGGTTACCGCTTTAGGTGTAAAACGTGAAAAAAGGGCACTTACTTTTGCTGCTCAGCAACTCGCAGGTACAGAATTAACCAAGGCCGGAAGTCCCAATTTTATGGAAGCTATAAGCGGCAAGGCTGCCGGTGTTGATGTCGGAATCAGTAACTCTGGCGTAGGTGGTTCAACGAAAACCGTATTAAGGGGTTCAAAATCAATTACAGGAAACAGCGAAGCACTTTTCGTAATTGATGGGGTACCTGTAGTAAACAACAAAGGTGGGCAGCCCGGCTCTTATGGCGGTACCGATGGTGGCGATGGCCTTTCTGCGTTAAATCAGGATGACTTTGAGTCGGTTACCATTTTAAGAGGCGCGAACGGGGCCATTTTATATGGTAGCCAGGGCGCAAATGGCGTGATTTTAATTAACACTAAAAAAGGCCAGAACGGCAAGATCGCAATCGCCTTAAATTCTACTGTAAATTTTAGTCAGGCCGCAACATTACCTGAATTTCAATTTGATTATGGCGCAATAGCCGGTAGCGATTACAGCTGGTCTAAAACGAAAGGGAATTACCAGCGGAACTATATTGATGATTTTTTTCAGACGGGCGTAAATACTATTAATTCAGTATCAGTATCTGGTGGAAATGAACGGACAACTACCTATTTTTCTTATGGAAATAATAACGCCTCAGGCATTGTGCCAACCAGCACTTACAATAAACACAACGTTACCTTAAGTCAGGAAACAAAGTTATTTGATGACAAACTTACATTGAGTGGAAATGTGAGGTTCTCATACGAAAAATCAAAGAACCGACCAGGTGCAGGTTATTATAACAACCCGTTAACGGGATTGTATTTATTTGCAAGGGAAAGAAATTTTGATGATTTCAAAAGCAATTATCAAAAATTTAGCGACACCAGGAACCTGTATGTACAAAACTGGTACTCTACTGAAGAAAAGCAAAACAACCCTTATTGGGAATTAAATAACGACCCAAAACTATCTACCAGCAAAAGGGTAATTGCTACGGCAAAAGCATCATATGCGTTTTTACCACACTTTAAATTTGATGTCCGTGGAAACATTGATTATAATGACAGACTACTGGACTATCGTTATGCCGCTGGCGGCAACTCAGTAAGTGTCAGTTCTAATGGCACATGGAATTACGCCAAGTATAATGACCAGGCCTTATATGGTGATGCCATTTTAAGCTACGACAATACTTTTGGCAAATTCAGCTTAAATGGTGTAGCGGGAGGAAGTATCCAGGATTACACATTTAATGACGGGATGATTTTTGCCAACGGCACCACGCCGCTTCAGTACCCGAACTTTTTCAGTTTTGCCAACCTGCCTTATAACCTGGTTATCAACCAGACTTACAGCAGAGTTCAGAAACAGGGCTTATTTGCCAACGCCTCTCTGGGATTCAAAGATATGATTTATGTAGATCTGTCAGGGCGTAACGACTATGCGTCTACCCTGGCAACTACCGGAAACGATTCTTACTTTTATTATTCGGCTGGACTTTCCGCTATCATCAGTCAGATGTTAAGCCTGCCGAAAGAAATCAGCTTTTTAAAGTTAAGGGCATCTACCTCGCAGGTTGGAAACGAAGTTCCCTATAATATTGTAAACCCAGGCAACACTATTGGTGGTGCAGGTGGACCAAATGGTATAGGAGGAATTACCAGAAATACGCAGACACCTTTTGCAACCCTCGTTCCTGAAAAAATAACCAGTAATGAAATTGGTTTGGAAGGCCGCTTTCTGAACGATAGATTAAGTCTCGATTTCACCTATTATAAAAATACAAGTACCAACCAATTTTTATCTTTACCAGCTCCTTCGGGTTCAGGTTACACCTTTTACTACGTGAACGCGGGTAAAGTTACCAATCAGGGTTTTGAGTTAACATTAGGCGGAGATCCTATAAAAAATGAAAATTTCAAGTGGAATACCTCCGTAAACCTCTCGCAAAACAAAAACAAGATTGTAGAGTTGATTGCCGATAATCCTACTTATCAGGTAGGAAGCGATAGCGAAGGTTTTAACTCCATCATTAAAGCTGGCGGCTCTTTCAATGACTTATATATTTACAAATTTGCACGCAATGCATCAGGTCAGATTATATTGGATGACGCAGGAAAACCAACAAAGGCGGCGACACAAGAATATGTTGGAAATTTAAATCCAAATTTCATAACCGGCTGGAATAACACGTTCACCTACAAAAACTTCAGTTTGAGTGCTTTGGTAGCGGCTAAGTTCGGCGGTGTGGCTTTCTCTAAAACAGAGGCATTCCTTGATTCGTATGGTGTAAGCAAAAGAACTGGCGACGCACGGGATGCCGGAAGTATCCCGATTAATGCCGTTAAAGGCACTACCGCTCAAACATCCATTGACCCGGCATTATACTACTCGACAATTGGTGATAGAAATGGAATTATGGAGCCTTACGTATTCTCACGGACCAATGTTCGTTTAGCGCAGGTATCACTTGCCTATACCATTCCTGTTAAAGGTTCGGCCATTAAATCGGCATCTGTTTCTTTAATCGGCCGTAACTTATTTTTCTTCTATAAAAAATCACCTTTCGATCCGGAGCAAGCGATGAGCACAAGCAATAGCATGCAGGCTAACGACGTCTTTGCAGTACCTGGTACACGTTCTTACGGGCTAAATCTTAAGTTAAACTTCTAATATCTTAAATAATGAAAAAATTATGTTTAATGGTGCTTGCTTTGATCTTACTCAACTCCTGCACTAAGAATTTCGAAGAGATAAATACAAATCCTAATCAGATATCTGATAAAATGTTAGAGCAGGATTTTAATCTGGTTGGATCTTCCTTCTCAGGTATGTTATTTAACCTGATGGGGCATCAGATTGAAGAAGATCTGTGCTATGATAACTGGATGGGATATATGGGTACGCCAACCCCTTTTGTAGCGAATGTTAATAATACAACCTATTACCTGCGTTGGATTGATGCCTATTGGAACCGTATATACGGTAGCGTGATGTCTCCGTCAAAACAGGTAATAGAGCTTTCCGTAGAAAAAAAGCTGCCATTATTTGGCGATTGGGCTAAATTAGTGAGGATATTGGCGATATCTAAATTAACAGCCATTTACGGTCCCGTAATTTATTCGAACTATGGTACTCCGGGTTTAGGTTCGATCAAATACGACAAAGAGTCGGATTTGTACAACAATATGTTTACCCAGTTGGATCAGATCGAAACCAACTTCAAAGCCAACAGCTCTTATATCGGCTTCACCAAATTCGATCCCAGCTATAAAGGAAACATCGCTTCATGGCTAAAATTACTCAATTCAGTACGCCTGCGTTTGGCCATGCGTTTGGTTAAGGTTAGCCCTACCATTGCGAAAACACAAGGAGAAAAAGCTCTGGCTGATCCTGCCGGGTTAATTACCACCAATGCCGAGAATTTTCTGATTTCGTTAAATGGAGAGGTTATGCCTGTTTCGATGATCAGTTTTGACTGGAACGACACCCGTATGGGCGCAACGATGGAATCATTTCTGGTAGGGCTTAAAGATGGGCGCATCACCAAATATTTTGCAGAAGTAAGTGATGCAACTTTAGCTGCTGACCATCCTACATACAAATATAAAGGTATTCGCGGCGGTGCTTACATCAATGCCAAAGATGACAGGGTTCCATACTCTACCGTGAGCACCGATTTCAAATCTGTCCAAAACAGAAGAGGTTTTACCGCATCGGAAACTGCCTTTTTAAAAGCAGAAGCGGCTTTAAGGGGATGGGCAAATGCAGGAGATGCCAAAACAAATTATGAAAATGGAATACGCCTCTCGTTTGCAGACTGGGGAGCAGCCGGTGTTGACGCCTACCTCGCTGATGCGACAAGCAAACCCATCAACTATGTTGACCCAAAAGATAGCAGAAATAATTTCACAGCACTTTCTACCATTACAGTGGCCTGGAATGCAGCTGATGGCAATGAACTAAAACTGGAAAAAATCATCACGCAAAAATACCTTGCTACATTTACCAATACTTTAGAGGCCTGGGTAGATTTCAGGAGGACAGGTTATCCCAAAATTCCACACGTTGCCAAAAATGACAGCAGTCCGGATTGGGGTGTTATCACAGCCGATCAATGGATAAAACGACTGGTATTTGTGCCTGCAGAAAGAACCGGAAATACAACTGCTGTTGCAGAGGCCGCGACTTTTTTAAATTCAGGTAAAGACGATATTGCCTCGCGCTTATGGTGGGATACAAGCACTACAAGTAATTTCTAAACTTTTGAAACAATAAAAAAGGCCTTGCAAAATTAATCTGCAAGGCCTTTTTAATATTAAGATTTATCGTTTATCCGTTAATGGCTTTAACACCTGGTAATTCTTTACCTTCCATATATTCGAGTAAAGCACCACCACCAGTAGAAACATAGCTTACCTCATCTTCTAAACCGAATTTAGCAATAGCCGCAGCCGAATCGCCACCACCGATTAATGAAAATGCACCGTTATCTTTGGTAGCCGCTACAACTGCTTCTGCAACTGCTTTCGTACCTACCTGGAAACTTTCCATTTCGAAAACACCCATCGGCCCGTTCCACAACAAGGTTTTAGATTTTTTGATTACATCTTGAAACAATTCAACTGATTTTGGGCCGATATCCAATCCCATCCAATCTGCAGGGATCTGGCCTGATGTTACATCTTTTTTATCTGCGTCGTTTGCAAATTTATCAGCAATTACGGTATCAACAGGCAAAATCAGGTTTACCCCTTTGGCTTTTGCTTTTTCGATCAGTTCTAAAGAAAGTTCCTGTTTATCTGCTTCTAGTAATGAAGTACCGATTTCACCACCTTGTGCTTTGGCAAAAGTATAAGCCATACCACCACCAATAATCAGGTTATCTACTTTATCTAATAATTTTTCGATCAAAAGGATTTTATCCGATACTTTGGCACCGCCCATAATCGCAGTAAAAGGTCTTTCCGCGTGGTTCAGGATTTTCTCTGCATTTTCTACTTCCGAAGCCATTAAATAACCGAAATATTTTGCATCAGGGAAAAACTGCGCAATAATTGAAGTTGAAGCATGTGCACGGTGTGCTGTACCGAAAGCATCGTTTACATAAACATCACCTAATTTTGATAATTTCTCTGCAAAAGCAACATCACCTTTCTCTTCTTCTTTGTAGAAACGAAGGTTTTCTAACAATAATACTTCACCTGGTTTTAAGTCAGCTGATTGTTTCACTGCACTTTCGCCGATACAATCATCAGCAAATTTTACTTCAACACCGATTAAAGCAGATAAATCAGTTAGAATGTGTTTTAAAGAATATTTATCAGTTGGTCCATCTTTCGGACGGCCTAAGTGCGACATTAAGATAACTGAACCACCATCTTTTAAAATTTTAGAAATGGTTGGCAAAGCAGCCCTGATTCTTTTATCATCGGTGATTTTAAATTCATCATCCAAAGGCACATTAAAATCTACCCTGATTAAGGCTTTTTTATCTTTAAAGTCAAACTGGTCAATTGTATTCATGTTAATTATTTTGATTTTAAGTTTAATTTCATTTCGTAATGGAAACCGATACCCGGAATATCAAATTCGGGTGATTCGGTCGTAAAGCCGATCCTTTTATAAAAGGCGGCCGCTGTTGAACGGGCATTGCACCATAAATAATCGGTATTGTATTCTTTTAGGTATTCGATGGCAAAAGTAACCAATGCGGCGCCGTAGCCCTTCCCTCCCTCTTCGGGATGTGTAGCCATGCCGCGGAGCTGATAGCCTTCACCTTCGTCAGGAAAAAAATCGTTCCGCATAAAAGTGGCTATCGATTTTATCTCCCCATCTTTTAAAAAACCCAGATGAAAGGTATCGTAAGCCAGATCGCCATCGAAAACACATGCTTCGAATGGTTTGCCATTGCGTAAAACCAGGCTTCTTAAAGGTAGAACTTCTTCCGGGAGAATAAATTTGACCATATTTTTTATCAGTTAGCTTATACCTGATATCAGGATGTTGCTATAGAGTGCGCCGCAAACGTTTGCAAAGTTAATAAAGCAATTGAAAGGTGGTAATAATATTGAATAGAATTGTTAACATTTTGAATAGATAACCAATCTGATAAACAGATAATGGGTAACACAGATAACTTAAATTTAGATGATAGCAAACAGACCTTTGGTTTACTTGTTGATAATTATAGTATAAGCAAATAATATCATCTAGACAGGATTAAAGTGAAAGAAGAAAACATCAAAGCAGCAGCAAGAATATTACTAGGGGCAGGCCTGATTACTGCCGGAATCGGTCATTTAACTTTTGCGCGCAAACCTTTCCAGGCGCAGGTACCGGATTGGGTTCCCTTAAAAAAAGATGATACAGTTGTATATTCAGGCTTCGTTGAAATTGCATTGGGCACAGCTTTAGTACTTGCGCCTAAGAAGTATAAAGATGTAATAGGCAAAATTGCAGCAGGCTTATTTGTTGGCGTATTCCCTGGGAATATTTCACAGTATACACATAAACGCAGCGCCTTTGGACTTAATACTGACAGTAAGCGTTTTTTACGTCTGTTTTTTCAACCTGCACTGGTTTATTGGGCATTGAAATCTACGCAAAAATCTAAAATCAGCCTTTAGAAAGCGTGTCGATTTTTCTTACCACATCAATTAACCGGCTGCTGTAACCGTATTCATTGTCATACCAGCCCACAACCTTAACCAGATCACCAACAATCGAGGTTAATAAGGAATCGAATATACATGAGTGGGGGTTATCAATAATATCGACCGATACAATCGGATCCTCGGTATACTCAAGTAGATTTTTTAGTTCATTTTCTGCAGCTAACTTAAAGGCGGCATTAATTTCTTCGATGGTTGTTTTCTTTTTTAAAAGGCAAGTAAAATCGGTCAGTGATCCGTTCAAAACAGGAACCCTGATACCTGCACCACCCAAACGGCCATCAAGTTCAGGAAAAATATGGGTAATGGCTTTGGCGGCCCCTGTTGTAGTTGGA
Source organism: Pedobacter jeongneungensis (assembly GCF_000633455.1). GTDB lineage: Bacteria > Bacteroidota > Bacteroidia > Sphingobacteriales > Sphingobacteriaceae > Pedobacter > Pedobacter jeongneungensis_A. Next base: position 112,335 of record NZ_AYMG01000017.1, on the reverse strand, counting down.
ATAATAGACGAAGATGCAGCCCTAGCCCTGCGAAGGTCTTTGTGGTTTGCATCGTGCAGGTTCTGATCGCCCGTCATCGAGTGGATAGTAGTGATATAGCCTTCTTCTACCCCCCAGTTATCGTTCAGGATTTTGATCATTGGAGCAATGTTATTGGTTGTACAGCTTGCATTGGATAATATTGGGCTTTTCAAGTCAATCTGATCATCATTAACGCCCAATACCACCATCGGAATATCATCTGCAGCCGGTGCGGAAATGAGTACCTGCTTTGCTCCTGCTGTAATGTGTTTTTCGGCTGCCTGCCTGGTTAGATTTTTACCGGTACAATCAATCACCACATCCACTCTCAATGCAGACCAAGGTAATTCATCAGCCTCTTTTATGGCAAATACAGGAATAGAGAGCTGACCGATCACCAATGCATCAGGCTTAGCTGAAACCTTACCAGCAAATACACCATGAACGGTATCGTATTTAAATAAATGGGCCATGGTTTTCGCGTCGGCAAGATCGTTGATTGCCACTACCTCGAATCCCTCAGCCAATGCTAAACGTAAAAATGTTCTTCCTATTCTACCAAAACCATTTATTGCCAGCCTCATTATATATAAAAATTAGAGCGCAAAATTAGTATTTATTTATGAAAGCAAAGCCCTTATAATGTAAGATGGAAAAGACGTGATAAAAGTGTTTAAAAGACTGCAAATTTGAGGTAATGGCTGAATTATTTTTTTGCCTTTTGTGATAGGCCTAGCGTAAGCACACTATTAAAAACCATGCAGATACCGATAATGACCAGGATCAAAACAAAGTTCCCCAAATGTTGCAGCGCAATAGTGGCAGCGAGAATAATGATGTTAAACCCTAAAGTAGAAATAACGATCAAACTGGGCTTTAAACCCAGTTTTTCCAACCGGTGATGAATATGGTTACGGTCGCCTCTAAATGGCGACCTTCCTTTTAATATCCTTATAGTGAAGACCCTTAAAGAATCGAATATCGGTACAATTAGTATCGATACTGCAATTGCAGGTGCGGAATAAAAGGCGGGGTGGTTTTTGCCGGTAAATTTATTGAGTTCGATAAATTTAATGGCCAATGCTGCAGAAATAAGTCCAATGATCAAGGCCCCGGTATCTCCCATAAAAATCTTTGCCGGGAACCAGTTGTATTTTAAGAAGCCACCTACGGCTCCTGCAAGTGCAAAAGCAATGAATGCGTAAGGAATCTGTCCCATTAACAAAAATAGCATCCCGAATGTCAAACTGGTAAAAATGCCTACTCCACTTGCCAATCCATCAATACCATCAATCAGGTTAAATGCATTGTTCAGGAAAATAATCAAAGCGATGGAAAAAAGCCCTCCGTAAATGGGTGCCATATCGCCAATGCCCAGCACACCATATAAGCTGGTTAAGCGGAAAGCACCAAAAAAGACAAGGATAAAAGCTACCACAATCTGCAGGACAAATTTGGTGCTGGTATTGGTTCCATAAACATCATCTTTTAAACCAAGTGCGGATAGAATGATACTGGATGCAATCAAAAAATTAGCTTCTTTAAAGTTGATAATGGAGGAAAACAAAAGGATACTAATGGTAAAACTACCTACAATTGCCAAACCACCCAAACGGGAAATGTTGCGCTTATGGGTTTTGCGATGCAGATCATTTTTATCAAAAAGCCCATATTTTAATGAAGTATAAATTACACTTGGAATACTTAAAGTTACAATCGAAAAGGCCAGTATAAAAATGGCAAGATAGAAATAATTGGGATTGGTATTTAGTATACGCTCTAACAAAACTTGTGGGACTTACAGCAAATATAACTATAGTTGTGTTAACTAAATGAAAGCAATAAAGGTTTAACATGATAAAAATCAAATTTAGAATACCCTATATTCCTAAAACTGACTGATTTTACTTAACTTTTTTTTAAGCAAAACTAATAGCGCATTTGATAAGTTATTTCTTCTTAAGGCTTTGTAATCATTTATAAGCGCATATAATCTACTATTTAAAGATTGATTACTCAGCCCCCCCATCCGCATATTTACCATTAGCATAGGTAAATATTTAGCTTTGATTTTATGAGTATAAAAATAGCGTAATATGAGTTCGTAATCTGCTGCTGTACCTAAATCGAGCGCGTAGTCTCCATACTTTTCAAACAAAGTTCTTTTCAAATACAAAGTAGGGTGAGCAGGCATCCATCCTTTTTTAATTTCTTCAGCCGTTGTTTGTTTGGATCTCCATTTCCTTATTACCTTATTTGTTATGGGGTGGATGTAATCCAGATCACCATAAAGACCATCAATTGTTGGGTTGATCATAAAATTTTTTGCTACTGAAGCTAACACATCGCTACTTGCAAACATATCATCGGCATTTAAAATTCCGATAATATCACCAGTAGATTTTTCAATCCCTTTGTTAATGGCATCGTAAAGTCCATTATCTCTCTCCGAAACAAAATAATCAATATGAGCTTTGTGCTGATTAATGATGCTCAGCGTTTTATCTGTCGATCCCCCATCAATTACAATATATTCTACATCAGGATAAGTTTGCTCCGCTACAGATTTAAAACATTCATCCAAGAATGCTTCTCCATTATAAACAACGGTGATGAGGGATATTTTCATTATTACCAAATGGGATTCTTTGGCTTTCTTTTGGGATGAAGGCAAAAAATTGTGGTAAATATAAGAAATTGAAATGCCAACCTGATGGTTTAAGCAGATTGAAAATTTACTATGGTTTATTTCTTCTTCTGATAACGAAAATACCGAAGAGGCCTGCGGCGGCGCCAAAGGTCCAGGAGTAATCGTCGAGGTTGCAGTTGATAAAAGTATAATCAACTAAAGTACCTGTAGGGCATGCGGCGCAGACTGCAATCTGAAATCCTCCCAAATTCAAGCCTAACGTTGGATTACCGTATAGACAGGTCCCCCCACTGCTATTTATATTTACCCAACCAGGACACGTACCGATTGTTGTAGAAAATGGAGAAGTAGTGTAGAACGACTTAGTGCCCAACGATAATGGGATAAGGTTAACCGAATTGTAGCCTGCAAAATTAGGATAAACAGTGGTACCAACCAAGCAACCTTCATCAGCAGAAGATAGTTTTGAAATGAAAAAAAATAGAATTGACAAACTTACCTTTAGCGTTTTCATGTTCGAGTCTGTGAGAGTTAATCACAAACTTACACACACTAAAAGCCTGATTTATTGTTCGTTTTGTTCAATAATGCGACATAAAGGTTTGTCTCCCACTATAATACAACTTGCCTTACTTTCCAAAAGCCAAAAAAGCCCAACGGCACTAGCATGAAGATAATACTTTGATCTAATGGCAGATTATTTGTAGATGGGTCGCAAGGAATAAGTTTGGCTGAAAAAATATCGTTTTGACCTGAGTATGTCCCTCCAGAATATACAACTTTACATTTACCAGCATACCCGTATGGATCTTCGACTGTGCAGGAAACATGACCAATTGCCGGATTATTATAATCATAATTGATTGGGTAGCTTTGGGAGTAAGAATAGAAATAAACTATATTATAGGGATCGCTATTATCTTGACCTGCAGGGATATCGTAAAGTCTGCCACTGATAACACACCCGGTAACATCAGCAAATGAAAACTTTGGAAGGATAGCAAAAAAGGACAAAAATAAGATTGTCCAATTAAAAAATTTCATAAAGAGAAAGACGAATTAATGGTAGTTTTTCAAACCAAATTGTTTTAATTCCTGTCAACTCTAAATGAATGCTCTGAATCTAAATGTCTTTTTAGTTAAGAGAAACAACAAACTAACAAAAAATAAAATATCTGTATTATTTATTTTACAAAAATAGATAAATATGCAATTTTATAAAATGAATAATTTGAATAACAAATCCGTTTTTACAATAAAATGAAGAATTGAATAAGAGTTAAATCAGGCATAAAACCTTATTTACAGAACTTAGAGCAGGCAAAAGTGAGAAAACTACCATAATATTCTATGTTAAGAGAGATGTAAAATTTCAATTATAACCTTGACAATAATCAATCTAAAAAATTAGAAACTTAATTATCGTGACTAATAAATGACTTTCAATTAATCAATTGTATGAAATGACTAATCTACTAGATAAGAAATAGTTTTGAAGAAAGAAATTGAGAAATGATTGTTTAATTTGAGAAGTTATGATTTATATTACAGCAAAGGAAGAAAGAAGAACGCTACATTTATTAAATAGCAACTTCAATTCAATCAAAAAGCCTTAATAATTAAATTTTGTAAAATCACTTAGAATAAACTGTTTCAGACTACATATTTTACTAAGTTAATCATGCTTTTGAGAACAAAATCATTATCCTAGTGATTATAACTTGTACCAATAATTTCACTCTTCTGTTAAGTAATTTCTTACAAAGTACAGAAATTTCTCAACCAACTTAGCTCATTTTCGCATGAAATTAATAGTGTGTTAAAAAGAGATGATTCCTTTACAGGCGAAATGAATATTAACAAGATGATCCAAAAATATTTTTACAATTCTCAACAAAATAGGTCTTCCTTAAAAAGAAGTAACCAATACTCCCTATTATAAAAAAACAAAACCAGGCATCATCATCAAGAGGACAATTTACTGATGCACCTGTAAAATACCCTGCATCCCCTATCGTATAACAAGAAGGAGTTGTACAATTTGAGTTTTTAATATAGCAACCATTTGCGGCACCGGGTATCCACTTGTAGCAACTATATTGAGGATCTACATTATCAACACCGTCCCATTCAGAGTACTTAACCCCTCCATAACCTAAATATAAGGGCAAGCCACTATACTGACTTTCTCCTGCAACAGGCTGTTGATACCTACGGGTACCTATTTTGCACCCATTGCCCACTTCTGGCTGTGCTAACAAATTTTCAAAGAATAGGCAAAAAACAAATAATATTACTATTTTTTTCATACAGGGATCAGAAAGGACAACTATGTATTGCAAAGATATAATATCAGAACTTTAATGCAGCAAATTTTGAGCTTAAGATTTACCTTAGCCGATTAGCATTAAAAAAAATGCATTCAAATATATCATACACATTCCATTTGTATTCATTTTGCGGTCATCAATCATTTACATAGTTTCAACACCCTGAATAGAAATAAGAAAAAAAACTTAATAGTTTTTTTTAAGAAGGATTATTTAGGTATAGAAATTTTAGTGTTTTTATTGAATATTCAAGCGTATGATCAGCAAAATATTGTTAACATTTACAATTTCTAATAAGCTACAGTTCTAACTGCAAATAATAAAACAGTTAAATGGTTTACACAATCTATACAGTTAATAGTAAATACATTATTAGCCTTAAAGGGACATATCATTATGATCATAATTATGTTGATCTTTATCAACGTCGAAATTATTGTCGTGAACTCCATACTAAGTAGTTTATGATGAGACTACCTAATATACCAAACAAAATAGTAGTATATTACTCAAACAAACGTTCTTTTATCGCAGGAGTTTTGTTATATTTTTGTGTCTTGGTAAGGTCATGTCTAAATCAAGTTTGCCGATTTTTCATTACTTGGCGCCTCAGATAATAAAACGAGCAGATAACCGGAAATAGTCCACATAAAAAAATGTAATCATCAAGTGGTAATGTTAAATAACTAAATGTTCTTTCCCCAATAGTTCCACCATCACCATTATCAACGTAATAATCGGAGTTATCCCCGCATACCAGCAATTTCAAGCTTAAATCTTTATAATACAACCTTTGCTAATGTAGCATGGCGAAACTCCGAGAACATTATTGACAGGATATTGATAAGTCTGTCCAAAAGCAGGCTTTAGAAACCACAAAAAGAACGAAGTGAATAATTTAAAAGCCCGCATAAGATATAATGTTTTAATTACATACAACCATTAGTTGTAAACATACTGCTTCCAAATTTTGATAGAATCAAAAAATCTTTTGCAGACATGTATTCCTACATTATAAGCGGGATAGTACATCAATATAAGCATTAAATATTAATTTAATAGCCTCAAGAAAATACCCAATACCTGATCAAGCCTAAAATCATTTTTCCATTAATTTTTTTTTAAGCATCTTTAACCCATATTTTACGTGTACTGTCAGTGACAGTAACTGTACAACATCCCGATTCTTGAATATGATCCCAACAAAAGCAATTATTAAATTTCTTTGTATCTTTTCTGTTTGCGCAATGCTTGCAAGCTGTGCCTCGCGTAAAGAACACAGCCTGTTTAATGCCCCAAGTGATATTGTAACTGACACTATCAAACAGGTATATGTAGTAAATGATCAGGGTATTAGTGATGCTTATTATAAAATAAAGGTGAATGATCAGTTGGCCATCCGAAATTTACAAAATAAAGAATTTGGTGCCACCGCTTCTACCAACAGTGGTACAAGCGGTAATCAAACAGCCGGTGGAACCATCAATAATACACTTTCTTATTTAGTAGATATTGATGGAAAAGTAAACCTTCCTGCTATTGGAAAAGTTGAGGTATTAGGCCTGAGCAGAAGAGATGCAGCAATAAAAATACAAGATTTATATGCGAAACAATTACTACGCGATCCAATTATAGAACTCAGTGTGGTCAATTTAAAGGTTACTTTATTAGGTGAATTTAGCAAGCAGGGGAATTTTTTACTAGAAAGGGAAAACACCACCCTAATTGACATAATTGGTGAAGCAGGCGGCATAAATAAAACAGCCGATCCTAAAACACTCAAAATTATTCGTGGCGATAGAAGCCATCCGGAAATTATCTATGTTAATCTAAATGATATCAATAGTTTGGCGAGTAAAAAACTGGTGCTTCAAAATAACGACATCATTGTACTTCAGCAAACTAAAAGTGCTGCGCTTAGCGAGAAGTTAACAAGCGTGAACAATATTGTACAACCTTTTCTGGTTGTAGTCAATTTGGCTGTATTAATCTTTACCCTCACCCGCTAATGGATAACACAACAACGATAACGACAGAGAACAAGAAGTTAGCCAGCCAAACCATCAATTACTGGAAAATTGCTTTAATTTTCCTAAGTAGATGGTACTGGGTTGCCGGAACGGTACTGATCAGTTTTATCCTGGCCTGGCTGTATGTACGCAGCATAACCCCTATTTATATCACTTCTGCTTCACTAAAGTTAGATGGCGATCAGCAGCAACAAATGGCTTCACTTCCAGGTTCACCGGTAAACTATCGTCCTTTTAATCAAAATCAGATACAGACTGAAGGGATCATTATGCGCTCAGAAGATGTAATTTTAAATGCCTTAAAAAACCTTGATTATAAAATCAGTTATTATCTGGAAGGAAGGGTACGCGTAACCGAACTTTATCCAAAACAACCTTTTCAGGTTGATATTTTAACCCAGGATTCTGTTAATTTCAGTAGGGCTACCTATTCGGTTAAACCCATTGATAACAAATCCTTCGAGCTATCAAGTAGCGACGATAATAACAAAAGTTCGAAAAAATATAGTTACGGCCAGGCAATTAATGTTGGCAACATGGTGTTTACTGTTAAAAGCGAAATTCCATCTGCCGGGAATTATAGCTTCAAATTCAACGGACTTAGAGATTTGTATGGCAGAGCTGCAGGAGGATTAAACGTATTTGAACAGGAGAAAAATACCAATATTATGGGCGTTACCCACACAGATAGTAACCCGGTTTTCTCTGCGAATGTACTCAATGAAATTATAAAACAATATGTAAAAAATGATGCAACACTTAAGAAAAGGTCGGCCAAACAAACCATTGATTATCTTGATAGCCAGATTGCCTTTTTAGATGCACAAGTAAATAAATCGGGGAATAAACTTTCTAGCTTTCAAAGCAATAACAAACTCATAGATCCAAATAGCGACAGGCAAATTGGGAGTTCTAAACTTGGTAATTTACAAAACCAGATTGCTGAGCTACAGCTGCAGGAACTTGGCATCCAACAACTAGAAACTCAGGTAAAAAATAATAAAGATCGGATTCAACTCAACCTTAATTTAGAAGGCACCAATAGCACGCTGTTAACAGGCCTGATAACCCAACTTAACGGGCTTATTATAAACCGGGAAAACAAGTTACAAAACTTTAATGCCGATGCTCAGCCCATACAAGATATTAACAGGCAGATTAATGAAGTAAAGCAGGCCATTGTAACCAATATCCGGTTGTTGCATGAGCGCAACCAAAAAACCATCAGTTATATTAACGGACAGATTGGCCAAGCCAATCAGGCACTTAGCAACATACCAGCCAAACAAAATGATTTCGCCAAGTTACAGAGCAACTTTGATATCAATCAGAGGATGTTCTCCATGTTGTTTGAAAGAAAACTTTCAGCACAGATCAGCTCTGCGGCAGTAATATCCGGCGCAACCATTATCAGCGTGGCACAGCCTTCTTTTTATCCTATTTCTCCAGTCCCTAAAAAAATCTATTCTTCTTACCTCTTTATGGGTTTATTTTCGGGCCTTGGCTTAATTTTACTGGTCAGGATTTTAAATCCTTACCTCTACGACATAGAAACCATTGAAGGCTTAACTACAACACCGATTATCGGGGTAATTTTAAAATATCCCAAAAAAGTTCAGCCGGGAGAAAGTGTTTTGTCAATAGAACGGCCAAAGTCAATATTTGCTGAATCGGTTAGGTCTGTGAGAACCAACTTAAGCTTTATGGCAAGCGATAAAGATACTAAGGTAATCGCTATTACTTCTGAAGTTTCAGGTGAAGGTAAATCATTCGTAAGTTTAAATCTTGCCGGAACACTTTCTATTATTGAGAAAAAAGTAATCATTATAGCTGCCGATTTACGTAAATCTAAGCTCCATCATGCATTTGGTTCTGACAACCGCATCGGTCTGAGCAGTTACTTATCTAAACAGGCTGGCTTATCTGATATCATCTTTACGGATGAACGGCACAACATTGACTACATTACCTCGGGGCCTGTACCTCCAAATCCTTCAGAACTTTTGCACCACAAAGCAATGGAAACGTTACTCGAAAAACTGAGGGAAACTTACGAGTATATCATTATCGATACTGCCCCTGTTGGACTGGTGTCAGACTCGATACCTTTGATCAGAAAAGCGGATGTTAATCTTTTTATTATCCGTTCGGGTGTTTCGAAATTCAGGGCCGCAACCATCCCCGATCGTTTATCAAAAGAATACGGGCTTAACAATATTGCAATCATCCTAAATTCATTTGGTGATGAAAAACTACATGCCAATATTTACACCACCAACTATGCACATAGCAATACCGGAACTTATTACTATTCGAATTATACCGGTTATGGAAAAAGTGGCTATTACGATGATGAGAAAAGCTGGTGGGAGTTTTGGAAGAAAAGAGGGTAAAACTTAAGCTTAATGATTGATCAAAATTACAGGTGGTACCCGGTTTATACGCGTTCGAGGGCAGAAAAAAAAGCTCATGAAGAATTAAACAGAAAAGGAATTTTAAGTTATTTACCTCTAAAAAAGACAGTTAAACAATGGAGCGATCGTAAAAAAATCGTAGAAGAGCCCTTGATTAAATCGTATCTGTTTGCGTATATTTCGGCTAAAGAATATGCAGAAGTTTTAATGACCAATGGTGTAGCCAGGTTTATTTATTTCTCCAGCCAAATCGCCTCTATCCCTGACCAACAAATCAATGATCTTAAACTCTTACTCGCTACAGATGCAGATCTTGAGCTTATTGATTATGACATTAAACCAGGAGAAAGGGTATTGATTAAGGCCGGGCCATTTAAGGGGATAATTGCCGAACTGGTGTCTATACAAAACAAACAGCGTATTATTTTACGTTTACAAAATATGGGCTACTCAATTAATATCAATACATCTATAGCTTTTGTAGAACCGCTATAGAAATGTAAAAGATTGGATGCTTGATGTGGAGATGGGTGAATAAAAGTTAAATTAATAAATACCGATGTTTAGGCACCGGTTTTATTCATAAAAATAATCGGTTCATTTTGAAACATAAAATGTGACTGAAAGGGCGAAGCTGTATCCAACGCACTTTATAGGGTTGAAAATTCGTCGAAATCAAAATACCAATGTGCCGTATAGCGGGTATTATAAATAGCAAAAATTCACTAGAAAAAGTTAACCAACAGGTAAAAGCCATGTGCGATAGTATGCAACACGGTGGACCAGACGACCATGGTATTTATATGGCCGAAAACGAATCTGTTTGTTTAGGCAATCGGAGATTAGCTATTTTAGACCTCAGCAGTAATGGTCACCAACCTATGTTGAGCCATAAAGAAGACATTGTGATTACCTACAATGGCGAAATTTATAATTATCAAAAAATAAGAATCGCATTAATCAATTTAGGTTATATCTTTAAAACACAAACAGATACAGAAGTAATACTTTATGCTTATCAACATTGGGGTGAAGACGCTTTTGAAAAATTGGATGGGATTTTTGCCTTTTGTATTTACGATAGGCGAAAACAATGTGTGTACCTGGTCCGTGATCAGAATGGGATAAAGCCATTGTATTATCATTTTGATAATGAAACCTTAACCTTTGCTTCTGAAGTGAAAGCATTCAAATATGCCGAAATCTCACAAGAAAACGAAAATTGGCGAATTTACTACCTTGCGTTTGGTCATATACCAGAGCCTTACACCACACTAAAAAATGTTTGCAGCTTAGGCAAAGGCTGCTTTTTAAAATATCATGTTAGAAGTGCCGGGCACTCTATTCAATCCTATCATGAATTTGAAAGCACTTCTTACATTAGAAACGAGAGTTATGCTATCGAGCTCATCCGCGAGCAATTGGGTAACTCCATCAAACAGCAGATGATTTCCGATGTTGATGTTGGTGTACTGTTTAGCGGAGGTCTTGATTCGAGCATTATTACCATTTTGGCAAATCAACACAATGGCAGTAGACTTTCGTGCATTTCGGCCAATTTTAATGAAATAGATTTTTCAGAAAAAAAACAGCGCAATAGCCTGCTTCAAAAAATTGAGGTACAAAAGATAGAAAAACTTATTACCTACCGCGATTTTGTGCAGAATTTTGAAACCGTTTTAGGCAATATGGATCAGCCCACTAATGATGGGATTAATACCTGGTTTGTATGTAAAACAGCAAAGGAACAAGGAATTAAAGTAGTACTATCTGGCTTAGGTGCAGATGAACTTTTTGGCGGTTATCCTTCATTTGACCGGATCCATAAAATACAGAATTTAAACTGGTTAAGTAAAAGTGTATTAAGGAGCATGCGTTTCTCCAACAACACCAAGTTTAAAAGATTATATTACCTCAGCCTAAATTCTCCTATTGGAGAGTATTTATGTTTGAGGGGCGTTTATTCTCCCGATGTAATAGCGGAGTTACTGGATATCGATATGAGAACCGTTATCGATTGCCTGGAAGAAATTCCATTGCAGCCCGGCATCAAAAAAACCAGTAACGAAACCCGGGCAAGCTGGTTCGAGTTTAACATGTATATGCAGAACCAGCTATTAAAAGATACTGATTTTATGAGTATGAGCCATGGCGTTGAGGTGAGGGTGCCCTTTCTCGACCGCAACTTTGTTGACCTCGTACTTTCTATCTCAACAGAGATTAAATTCAGCTATGAACAAAAAAAGAAACTTTTGGTAGAAGCATATAAGGAAGATTTGCCGGTTGAAACGTGGAAAAGATCTAAGATGGGTTTCACTTTCCCTTTTCAGGAGTGGATGAGAAAAAACAATGATATTGCAGATCCATCACGCTATCATAATAAACGGGCAAAATCGCTCATAAAAAGCTTTGGAGAAAACAAACTGCACTGGAGCTCAGCCCTGGCGTTATACAGAACTTACCATGCCAGTTAAAGTATTATTTTTAACCCTTAAAACTTTTAGTTTAACCGGCGGCATTGAAAAAGTATGCCGAAGTTTATCGCGAGTTTTATACGATCTGAGCGAAGAAGAAATTGTTCAATCTACCGTATATTCGATGTACGATAAAAATACGGACCGCGATTCGAGATACCTGAGCAAACAACAATTTCAAGGTTTTGAAGGAAAAAAAGAACGGTTTGTGGTTCACTCCTTTTTAAGTGGGTTAAAAGCCGACGTTATTTTGTTAAGCCATATCCATTTAATCAATATTGTCTATTTCATAAAAAAAATACATCCCAATAAAAAAATATATCTGCTGGCACATGGAATTGAGATATGGAAAAAATTATCAGATTCTAAGCTCAAGATTTTAAACCAATTGGATAAAATTATTTGCGTCAGCCATTTTACTGCACAAAAGATAATGGATATGCACCATATTCCAGCTGAGAAAATTGAAATATTAAACAATTGTCTAGACCCATTTTATCACCTCTCTACACAGTTTGAAAAACCGAAGGAATTATTAAATAGGTACCGTTTAAATGATGAGAATATAATCCTATTTTCACTATCGCGCTTATCCTCTTCTGAAAAATACAAAGGATATGATCATACGATTGAACTTTTACCAAAACTACTAGAGAAATACCCAACGCTAATTTATTTGTTAGGCGGCAAATGGGATGCAATTGAGAAGAAAAGACTGGACGAATTGATCATAAAAAATAACCTTCAGAATCATATCAGAATGGTCGGTTTTATTGATGAAACAGAGGTTACCGAACATTTTTTACTCTCTGACATGTTTATCTTGCCAAGTAAAAAAGAAGGTTTCGGGATTGTATTTATTGAAGCGCTGGCTAGTGGCCTCAGGGTTATTGCAGGCAATAAAGATGGCAGTGTAGATGCGCTTAAAGGTGGAACGCTGGGTGTTCTAGTTGATCCTGATGATCAGGATGGTATTCTAACCAGTATCTTCAATTTATTAAAGCATAATCAAACAGAAAGCGAGAAAAAAAATCTTCAAGAAAAATGCATGGAAGCATTTGGATATGCCAGTTATCTGCAATCATTCAAGAATATAATTGTAAATACTGACGATTAATTAAATAGAGTTTATAATCACCAATTTAAAAAGTTAATGATTTATTTTTTCATAAAGACTTTAATCAATGATTGAAAAAATTGAGAGCCAAAATTTGCTATTGGCAATAATCATAAGAGCCAATTATAAGAAAGAAGGCATTTCATTTTTTACACCAAATGATTTTTCTCAGCAACTTGGCTATATGAACCGGCCTAAAGGTTATTTAATAGAGCCTCATATCCATAACATCAACGAAAGAAAGGTTACTCTAACCCAAGAGGTCCTTTATATCAAATCAGGTAAAATAAGGGTCGATTTTTATGATCAGCAAAAGGTATTTGTCGAAAGCAGCCTTCTTGAAACTGGCGATGTTATTCTCTTGGCTTCTGGAGGCCATGGCTTCGAAATGATCGACGACAGCGAAATCATCGAAATAAAACAAGGCCCATATGATGGTGATAGAGACAAAATCAGGTTTTAATGTTCAAACAAAGCCATTTGTTTTACTTAGCTGAAACGAAATACTACTAATAATTTTCTGTTTAAATGTATTAAATACATGTCCGAAGCTAACGGAAAACTCTAACTTCACAAAATTTGGACGCAAACTTTAAATTCTATAGCAAATACTACGATCTTTTGTATCGAGACAAAGATTATCTGGCTGAGACAAATTACGTTGTTAGCCTGATAGAACAGTATAGACCCCAAAGCAAATCCATTATTGAGCTGGGCTCCGGAACGGGCAAACATGCAGATCTGTTATCAGCAAAAGGCTATCAAATTGTTGGCTTAGAACGAAGCGCCGAAATGGTTGAAATTGCCAACCGCTCAAAAGCGGCTCATGTAGATTTTAAAGTAGCAGACATTACCGATTTTGAAATAGGCCAATCATTTGACATCGCACTATCGCTTTTTCACGTTATCAGCTATCTTACAAAAAATCAGAGTTTGATCAATACCTTTAATAATGTGCATCGCCATTTAAATACCGGAGGCCTGTTTATTTTCGACGTTTGGCATAGTGCTGCAGTACACTTTCAGGTACCCGAAAAACGCACAAAAACACTTCGGGATGAAAACATTTCGGTAACAAGACATGCCGATCCTGTAATTTATCCCGAACTGAATATTGTTGAAGTAAATTACGACATCGTTGTAGAGGAACTTGGTACCGGACAACAAACAAGCATAAGCGAACAACACCCAATGCGCCACTTTAGCCAACCAGAACTAGAGCTCTTGGCTTATGCTACAGGTTTTGAAATTATACACACCGAAGAATTCTTAAGCAAGGCCTCTCCTTCTCAAAATACCTGGGGTGTTTGCTATACATGGAGAAAAAAAATAAGATGAACCCAATTCCGGTTAACACGCCGCTTCTTAACGGCAACGAGCTTAAGTACTTAACTGCTTGCATTGAAACAGGATGGATCAGCAGCGAAGGGCCATTTATAACCCAATTTGAACAGCAGTTTAGCCAATACATCGGTTGTGCACATGGCGTAGCTGTTAGCAACGGCTCTGCCGCACTAGATATTGCTGTTAAAGCACTAAACATTGGTCCGGGGGACGAAGTAATCATGCCTGCCTTTACCATCATTTCTCCGGCACAGTCGGTAGTTACTGCAGGTGCTTTGCCGGTGTTGGTAGACAGTGACCCTTTAACCTGGAATATGGATGTAGCACAAATTGAAGCCAAGATCACACCTCGCACTAAAGCCATTCTGATAGTTCATATTTATGGCCTGCCGGTGGATGTAGACCCTATCCTAAGTTTGGCAAAAAAATACAACCTAAAGGTAATTGAAGATGCGGCCGAAATGCATGGCCAAACCTACAAAAACAAAATGTGCGGCAGTTTTGGCAATATTAGTATTTTCAGTTTCTATCCAAACAAGCACATCACAACCGGCGAGGGAGGCATGCTACTGACCAATGACGAAGAATTGGCTAATCGATGCAAAAAATTACGTAACCTTTGTTTTGAACCTGACGGTCCTCGTTTTGTTCATCATGAAATTGGCTGGAATTACCGTATGACTAATCTTCAGGCCGCGCTTGGCCTTGCGCAGCTCGAGCAAATAGATGGCTTTATAGAAAAGAAAAGAAAAATGGCTTCGTTTTATCAAAATGGGCTTTCTTTCTTGAAAATCAGAGGCTATCAGTTGCCCAAAGAAAAAGATGACAACAGCGAAAACATCTATTGGGTATTTGGCTTAGTACCACCAAGTTTAGCCGAAAAAGAAAAAATAGTGGCATACTTAACCGAAAACAAGATAGGAACCCGTCCTTTCTTTTGGTGTATGCACGAACAGCCCGTATTTCAAAACATGGGCCTATTTAAAAATGAAAGCTATCCGGTTGCAGAAAAACTAGCCAGAAATGGATTTTACCTGCCAAGTGGCTTAGGTACTACAAACCAGCAACAAGAAGAAGTAATCAACAGCCTCCGTCAATATCATTCGGCAAATCCAATTCATTTAACATGAACAAACAAGAGCTGAAATGGGAAATAAACCCCAGTCATAGTTTATTAGATCTCAAGTTAGGCGAATTATGGGCATACCGCGACCTATTGATCCTGCTGGTAAGACGAGATTTTGTTTCGTTTTATAAGCAGACCATACTCGGACCATTATGGTTTTTTATCCAGCCCTTGTTTACAACCATTGTTTTCACTTTTGTTTTCGAAAATTTGGCCGGTATTTCAACCGACGGCTTGCCTGGCCCTTTGTTTTACATGGCTGGTATTACCGCTTGGAATTACTTTGCAGATTGCCTTACAAAAACATCAACGGTATTTAAGGATAATGCGCCCATTTTTGGCAAAGTTTATTTTCCAAGGCTAATTATGCCCTTAAGCATAGTGGTTAGCAATTTGGTGCGTTTTGCCGTACAGTTGTTACTGTTCCTTTTGTTTATGGCCTACTTCTATTTTATCACAGGGGCCCATTTTCAGCTCACTTGGGTTGTTCTTCTTTTCCCCATATTGATTATTTTAATGGCGTTATTGGGTTTGGGCCTGGGCATGATTATCAGCGCAATGACCACGAAATATAGGGACCTGTCTTTCTTGGTTACATTTGGGGTACAACTCTTAATGTATGGCACTACTGTTATCTATCCTCTTTCTGCAGCGATAGATCGTTACCCGAAATATAGCTGGATCATCAAACTCAACCCCATGACAACCCTCATCGAAACCTTTCGTTACGGTTTTCTTGGCAAAGGGTCCTTTAGTCTCGAATCGCTGGGCTATACGGCCTTGCTAACTGTAGTTATCCTCCTATTTGGCATTGTTGTGTTTAATAAAGTAGAAAAAAACTTTGTAGATACTGTTTAAAACATGAGCATGTCTAACGCAATAAAAGTAGAAAACCTAAGTAAGGCTTATCAATTAGGCCAAATTGGTACCGGAACTGTTAGCCGCGATTTAGAACGCTGGTTTGCACGCATACGTGGCAAGGAAGACCCTTTCTTAAAAATCGGAGAAACCAATACGCAAAACTCGAAAAGCACGAGAGATATAGTTTGGAGCTTAAGAGACATTAATTTTGAGATCGAACAAGGCAAAGCCGTTGGGGTAATTGGCAGAAATGGAGCAGGCAAAAGTACTTTATTAAAGATACTGAGCAAAATAACCGCACCAACTACCGGAAAAATATCTGGACAAGGCCGTATTGCAAGCCTTTTAGAGGTGGGCACTGGCTTCCACCCAGAACTGAGTGGCAGAGAGAATATCTTTTTAAATGGTGCCATTTTGGGCATGCGCAAAAAGGAAATTACCCGCAAACTTGATGAAATAGTAGATTTTGCCGGCATAGAAAGGTATTTAGATACTCCGGTTAAAAGATACAGTTCGGGCATGTATGTAAGATTGGCCTTTGCCGTGGCAGCCCACCTGGAAAGCGAAATACTGATTGTTGACGAGGTTTTGGCAGTTGGCGATGCAGAGTTTCAGAAAAAATGCCTGGGCAAAATGGGCGAAGTAAGCAAGGGTGAAGGCAGAACCGTACTTTTTGTTAGTCACAACATGAGCATGATCAACCAGCTTTGCAGCAGTTCTATCTACCTGAAAAACGGCATGCTCGAGCTTTACTCGAGTACCAAGAAAGCCATAGACAGCTATTTGGCCGAGAGTACGGCAACTGCGCATAAAAATCTGGAAATTGTTTTCAATGAAAACGAAAGCAACGAAAGTGTACAGCTAAACGTGTTTAAGATGGAAGCTCATTTCGAAAACTCAAGCGATTTTCTTTCTAGCAAAGACGTAAACGTACAATTTGGCTTTAAGATATTTGAAAAAGTACTGGGCTTAAGGATTGGCTTCGAAATAGTAAGCCCTTCTACCGATCTCTGTGTTTTCAGGACTTTTCATGATGATGATTACGAAGAGATGCTGGCTTTTGAGCCAGGAGAATACGTACTCTCTGCACAAATACCAAAAGACCTTTTAAACATCGGAGAGTATTTTATTTACCCAACAATAGGTATACACAACATCAAATGGCTGTCGTTTAAAACGCATCAGCTTCACTTAAACATCATTAATATCGGAGGTGTAAACAACCTATATTCAGACGAAAGACCTGGAGTACTTGCGCCAAAGATAAACTGGAACATAAATCATGGCAAAATTTGATATTTTCATTGCACAAAAGGTCATTAATCTTTTCCACAAGTATATTTTATTGAGGAGAGGACCGGCAGAAAAGGAATGGTTGAAGCACTTTCCCAAACAGCTCGCCTTTTTTACGCATTCGCTTGCCGATAGGATAAAAATCAATCTTTATAAAGACAGTCACCTGTCGAAATTTATCTATGATGGGTTTGAAAAAAAAGAGGAACTATTCATCCAGCAATTTCTAAAGCCGGGTGATGTCTTTTTCGATATTGGGGCCAATATTGGATTACACTCGCTCATTGCCGCAAAAGCAATCGGAAATGGTGGAAAGGCCTATGCATTTGAGCCTACGCCTATTACTTTCGACCGTTTAAACGACAACATCAGGCTAAACAACTTTGAAGCTATCATCAGTTCATTTAATTTGGGCGTATCAGACAGCAACGAAAAACTGTACCTCAATGTTTCGGAAAGTGGCTATGATGCCTGGAACTCTTTTGCCCCAATTAAAGAGATTACCTTAGAACAAAAAATTGAAGTAGATGTGGTTACAATTCCAGATTTTGTGCAGCAGCATAAGCTGGAACCAAAAAACATAGCGCTCATCAAAATCGATGTTGAAGGTTGGGAGCTCAATGTGCTAAAGGGGATGGAATCATTTTTTAACGACGATAGCTTTAATGCCAGCTTCTTAATAGAATTTACAGAAGAGAATGCCTTTAGGGCTGGCTATTCTTGTAGAGACTTGTATAACTTTATGGTAAGCAAGGGATATGAATGGTTTGACCTTAATGAAAAAACATTGCAGCTAGAACATGCCGAGTTAAAAGCCTACTATCCTTACGAAAACCTGATTGCTATAAAAAAGATCAACATACCATCCGTAAAGCAAAGGCTACATACGATTTAGACGATAATATTCCAATAATTTGATTGCGGTAAAACTAGAGGGCAGGTTAGGAAATCAACTTTTTCAATATGCGTTTATTTATGCTTGGGCCAAAAAGCTCGGGGTTTCCTTCTATCTTGACAAAAGCATAGAGCCAATTTTAATACACCGCTATTTCGAAATCAAGAACGACCGCTTTATCTGGTTGGACAGGAATATATTTCACATCAAAGGTTTTAAGAACTTTTTCAGTTTTTATTTAAGAAAATTCTTCTATAACAGCCTTAGCTGGTTTCTGAACCTCAAAAAGATCTCAACCACTGGTCGCGAAAAGGAGTTCGAACTTAACAACAAAACCTTAATCCGTGGTTTTTTCCAATCGGAATCTTTTTTTATTAGTGCCAGTGAGGAAATCAAAACCTTATTTGCCATTAACCCCTCTTTTAGGCAATCTTTTGCTGAGATCTTTAAGCAACTCCCTCCAGATTCGGCCATTGTAACCATTCACATCCGTAGAACAGATTACATAGGGCTTGATATAGTATTACCTCTTGATTATTACAAAGAAGCCATTGCCAAGGTTGCCTTAACAAATGCCTATTTCGTATTTATTTCTGACGACCCTGAGTTTGTGCAAGTAAATTTTGCCGACATTGAACCGAAATATATATCCAATCATTCAGAAATCATAGATTTCCAGTTTCTTATCCATGCAAACTGCTGCATCTTGTCTAATAGCAGTTTTAGCTGGTGGGGTGCCTACCTTAATAAAAACAATCCAACCGTATTGGCACCCAAATACTGGACCGGCTTTAGAGAGAAAAAAGAAGAGCCTGTTGGCATTACGATGAGCAACTGGCAATTAATAGAGATCAAATGACTTTAGCACCTATCATCCTTTTTGTATACAATAGGCCAGAAAATACGGCAATCTTATTAGAATCGTTGGCTAAAAATATTTTAGCAAAAGACTCTACGCTTTATATCTATGCCGATGGTCCGAAGGAAGATGCTACACCGGCACAGCTCAAAAAAGTAAGAGAGACTAGAGAATTGATTAAGAGCAGCAACTGGTGCGGACAAAACATTATAGTAGAATCGGAAATCAACATTGGTTTGGCCAAGTCTATCATCAATGGGGTTACCCAACTCGTTAACGAGCATGGCAGAGTCATTGTATTAGAAGACGACCTCAAGCTCTCTCCTTATTTTCTGAGCTACATGAACGATTCGCTAGAAAAATACAAGGACGACAAACAAGTAGGCCAAATTGGAGCCTGTAATTTTTTTGCCTGTGGCAACAAATATCCCAGTGCTTTTTTTGTTCCTTCGACCGATTGTTGGGGCTGGGCAACATGGGCAGACAGGTGGGCCAAATACGAGTATGATGCAACCACCTTATACGAGCAACTGAAAAAAAACAACCTGTTAGATCAGTTCAACCTGCATGGCAATGCCAAAATGGAAGACATGCTGTTGGCACAAATCAATAAAGAAATTAATACATGGGATATCCAATGGCTTGCGGTAAACACTTTAAACAATTGGTTTGTGCTTTATCCAAATCCATCTGCCTCGCAACATATTTTTTTAGGCAATGCCACGCACAATACTTCTAACATTGTTCCTCCCCTATTGGAAGCCTATCCTTTAAGCGAAAAGGTTAAAATCGAGACTGTAAATCATGTAATGAAGGCCATGGAATTAGGCTATAGTGGACATGGAGACTATTATGGAAAACCGCTTCAATCAAATTCAGTTCTTTGGAGACTTACTAATCGAATAATAAAGAAAATACTCTCCTTTTTTCAAAGCAAAAAATGAGCACTTTAAAATCGTTAGCCAAAAAGTTATTGAATTGGGTGGGACTTCATATTACCCCAATTGACAAAACAGATCCCAACAAAATTATTAAACGTAAAGTTGGCAATTTCTCCTTGTTAATGAACTATGGGCATATTTATAATTCGAAATTTCTGAACAGAAATTATGATAAGAATTTGTCCCGCTTAGCGCAAACCATCCAATCGAAATATCCTGACCTCAGTATTATCGACATCGGTGCAAATATTGGAGATACTGTAGCTATGATCAAAAGTGTAATTGATGTTCCAATAATTTGTATTGAGGGCGACAAGACATATTATTATATGTTAGCCAAAAACATTGAGCAGTTTGAAGGCGTAAAAATCATAAATAAATTTCTGGGCGAAAAAACACCTGATATTCAGGCCAAAACAATCCAAACACATGGTTCATTAAAAATTGATACCACAGTAAAACAGAGCAACATACAAATAGAAACGTTGGATGAGCTTGTAAACAAAAATCCACATTGGTTTCTAACCAGCAAGCTTTTAAAAATTGATACCGACGGATTTGATGTAAAGGTTTTAATGGGCTCGATGGAATTTATAGCAAATCAAAACCCCGTTTTATTTTTTGAGTATTCTGAACAACACTTAAAAAATGTTGGTGATGATACACTCCATATTTTTGAGATGCTTGAAGGGCTTAATTATAACCATCTCATTTTCTACGATCACACAGGACGGCTTATCCTTTCAAGCAAAATACAAGACAAGCATATTATAGCGCATTTGCACAACTACATTGCAAATTACAATGTAACTCTTCCTTTTTTAGACATAGCTGCATTTCATGAAAGCGACAAAGATATCTTTGAAGAAATAAAGACAATAGAAACTCAAATCAACAGAAGTTCTGCTAACGACCTGATTTATAATGTATAAATTAAAAATAGGAATACCGATTAGTGCCGACTACAGTCCAAATGCAGGTGGAGGCTATTCGTATATTACACAATTGATTGAGGCTATAGACAACCATCATTTTAACGATGAAATAGCAATTGTTTTTATCAATTACGAAGGCAAACAGTTAGCTACAAAACACCAGTTGCTGTCGTTCCATCCTTTCCAAAAGCGTAGTTCGGCCGACATTTTTAGAAAAGCAAAAATGCTGTTGCTTAAAAAAAGTGGCATTTTTAAAAACTGGCTCAATAAATTGGAACTGCAACATTCCGAAGCAAGAAATGCAAATATTGTAAAGACCTTAGAAGCTAATGAAATTAAGGTTTTGCTTTATACCAGCCCTGAGGGACATACATTTAATTTCCCCTTCATCACCATCCATTGGGACATTGGCCACCTGTCTACTTTCATGTTCCCAGAGTTTGTTGCCGATTTTAAAAACAGGTGTGGCTATTATCAGGATATTTTGCCCAAAGCTTTGTTTATTCTTACAGAAACCGAAGCCGGAAAGCAAGAACTTGCCAATTATACAACTATCAATCCGACGAGGATAGAAGTTATGCCGATCTTTCCTGGCAAAGTAATAACAGAACAGGTTGAACAGCAGGCACAGGAAACCATTCTGCAAAATTTCGGCCTCAACGATAAAAATTTTTTTATTTATCCGGCCCAATTTTGGGCACATAAAAACCATACGCTTTTAATAGATGCTTTCGAAACTTTGCTGACCGTGCACCCTGATACCCATTTGGTATTTACCGGTTCGGATAAGGGTAATTTGAAGTACATCAAAAACTATATTCAATCTAGGCATTTAGAAGAGCGCGTTAAAAACCTTGGATTTATCTCAAATACAGAACTTTACACACTTTACAAAAATGCAGTGGCGCTGGTAATGCCAACCTTTTTGGGGCCTTCTAATATGCCTCCTTTAGAAGCGGCAAATTTGAACTGCCAGGTTTTGGTGAGCGATTTGCCTGGGCATAGGGAATTGTTAGGCAGTTACGCCACTTATTTTGATCCTTTAGATCATAAATCGTTAAGCAAACTGATGATTTCGGCATTGGAACATACAACAGATCAGGCATCCTTTCCTAATCCTAACATATTTACGATTAAAAACGCCATTCAGAAATTAGAACAGGTTCTGTTAAAAACCGCTTCTATTCGCAAAAACTGGTCATGATTTTTCAATTTTAATCTTCTCTATCTTGGCAAAAGACATTAAAGCTCCTGATTTACTCGAATACAGAAACGACTTTGTAAAAGAAGGTGTGGTTTATCCTTTAAACAAGGTCCATTTTCTTGAATCTGGATTATTAGACAAGCTTCCTATAAGTGATAAAAAGGGCTGGCCTTGGAATATGCAGACTGATGTGTCGGTATACGGCAATAAAAAAAATTGGCCAAAAATCACCATTGTAACCCCTTCCTACAATCAGGGCCAATACATCGAAGAAACCATCAGGGCCGTACTTTTACAGAACTATCCAAACTTAGAATACATTGTGATGGATGGAGGAAGTACAGATAATACCCTCGAAATTTTGGAAAAATATGCTCCTTGGCTCAGCTATTACGAATCAAAAAAAGACAGAGGTCAGGGCCATGCCATTAACAAAGGCTTCAGCTTAGCTTCTGGCGAAATATTTGGCTGGATCAACAGTGATGATCTTTATACAGAAGGTGCTTTTCATGCACTTGCAAAGTCGTTTTCAAAACAAACAGAAGTAGTTTATGGCGATGGACTCATTTTAAATGAAGAACATAATACCCTCGTTTATCAAAAAGCCAATTGGGTAAACAAAAGGTATCTGTTTGTGGGAGGCATTATTATGCAGCATTCTTGTTTTTGGCGATCGAGAGTCCATCTTCCAATTCTGGAGCAGCTGTATTGCGCAGTCGATTCAGAACTTTGGTTTAGGCTCATCCCCAACAAAAAGCTTAAACATGTTAAATTTCCGCTCGGCGTTGTGCGGATCCAGCCCGAAACCAAAACGCATAATGAAAAATTTATAGAGAAATGGAAACAAGACAACTTGATCATCGCCGAACTTCACGATTTTGAGCATACTGTTCCCTACTTCAAATATGTACAATCTAAGTTTTATGTTCTAGAGGCAAGGTATGTTCAAAAGCTTTTCAGGTATCTCAATTTTACAAATACTGCGCCTCACTTAAACAAGATTGTGCTTCCAGACCGAAACAATAAGATCTAGCGCTAAACATTTTGATTTCGGTTATTACATGCTCGATTAGCAAGGCCAAACTGGCGCTTCTTCAAAACAGCTTACAGGCTACCACAAGCTGTGAATATGAGTTAATAGCCATCGACAACAGCAACAATAATTACAGCATTTGCCAAGCCTATAATTTAGGTGCAAGAAAAAGCAAATTCGATGTTCTTTGTTTTGTACATGAAGACATTGAATTTTTAACACCCAATTGGGATCAATACTTATTGGGCCATTTAAAAGAACCCGACATTGCCTTGCTTGGCATATTGGGCAATACGGTTAAAACCATCTATCCATCAGGTGTTTATTCGCCGGTACTAGAAAGCAACCGCATTAACCAGGTACAAAAACTAAGTCACGGATCTGATCAGCATTACTACATCAATCCGCTTGAAGAAAAAAGAAGCGAAGTGGCCACACTTGATGGCATGCTGTTGGGCACTACAAAAAAATATTGGGAAAAAGCCAATTTTGACGAGGCGCTATTGGAAGGCTTTCATGGATATGATGTAGATTTTAGTTTGGCAATGGGCCAACTAGGCAAAGTAGTAGTAGTTTACGACATCTTGATTGCGCATTCGAGTTTTGGAGGAAACAACAAAACCTGGATAGAGAACCAAATCAAAATAGTAAAAAAATGGAGAAGCTACTTGCCTATCTGCAAAGGAGCGGTCTCTAAAAAAATGCTTAAAGAAAGAGAACGGGCCGACCTCAACGATTTGATGCGTTCATTGCTCAAATTAAATTCTCCTTTTGGCATTTCATTGAAATATGCTTGGCTTGCCATCCGCAAAACACCATTTCAACGAATAAACCTACATTTTATCAAAAAACTATTCTTAAAATTAGTAAATGCAGATTAGTTATATCATTTCTGATGAGTTGCCATACGAAAAGCTGATCTGCAATGATGCAGGGCCCGCCTATGCTGCTTCGATGCAATGGCCATGCCTAACGGTGGCAGGCCTAAATGAGCTTGAACAGAACCATGTCTATGTAATTGACAACCGCATTTCGGCTGCAGAATGTGAAGTGATCCACAAGCTTGTTGTAGCAAATCCGCAGGTTTTGTTCGTTGCCAAAATCGTTGATCCGTATTTTGAACATCATATCCATTTTTATTACCAGTGGCTGGCCAAAATTGTACAGCTTAAAAACGTAAGGCTATTTTCTGTTTACGAGCCAAAAGAGCTCGGTTATTTTATTTCGAAATTAAGCGAAAAGCCCGTTATCTATACCTCTTATGTATACGACTCGAGCAGAGAAATAGGCTTAGAAGATTTAGCCAAAAGAAAAAACAAACTAATTATCTCTGGAGCCATCAATTACGAGGTGTACCCCTATCGTTCGGCTATATTGAAAAAAACCAGAAGATCGGTTCTCAGGCCTTTCTTTCATTTTTTAAAACACCCAGGCTATCCTGATGTTACCGATCGGCCTTATAGCCATCAATTTGTAGGCGATAACTTTATCAGCAATTTGGCCAATTTTAAATATATGCTTTTGTGCGCTTCAAGATGTAAGATAGAATTTTACAAGTTTCACGAATGTGCCTATGCCGGATGCCTACCTGTTGGCCAGTCGCCTACTTGTTTTCCAGAAGAGATCAAAAGCTTGTTCACAGAACTCAAACCCGATTCGCTGTTCAAATCCAGCATTCAACTGTTTTATGGATGGGATAAGGCCGAACACCTTCAAAAAATAACTACTTATCGAGATTTTTTACAAAGCACCAGATCGGTACAGCAAATCAACCAGTCTTTCCTTAATCAATTGTAATGGCCAAAGGGCAACCCAGAGTCTTATTTGTTCTTCCCGAATACTATCCACATAGTGGTGGAGGCATCTCTACTTACTATATACAATACATTAAGGCGCTTGCGCCTCATTGTTCGTCCGTCAAAGTGATTGTGGGGAGCGGGTATCTACAAAAAACAGACAAATTCGATTTGGATAACAATGTTAAAGTAGAATACCTATGGCCTGATTTATATAACAGCTACCTTCAAAAGTTCGACAAATTCAGTTTTATACCAGAATACAAATCCAATATTGCCGCAGCATGGGCAATGTGGGAACAGGCAGAAGAAGGCAAAGGCTATGATATTGTAGAATGCACAGATTTTGCCATGGGCTATATTCCCTGGGCGATACATCATGCCACTCCCTTGGTTGTTAGGCTTCATGGCAGTTCTGGCCAAATAGAGATCAATGAACCTGAATTGGAACAGGCAATTTTTGGCGATTTTTGCAGAAGCACCGAAACCTTGTTGCTTGCCAAGGCAGATTGCCTCATTTCGCATAGCAAACAAAATGCAGAATTTTGGCAACCCATACTTCCTGTTGCAAAAATCAAATACATTCCTCCCGTATTTGAAATGATACTCAGCCAGCGACCAATTAGCCAAAAAGAAGATTTTGCCATCATCTGCGGCCGGGTAC
The DNA here is from genome assembly GCF_000633455.1 of Pedobacter jeongneungensis. Classification (GTDB taxonomy): domain Bacteria; phylum Bacteroidota; class Bacteroidia; order Sphingobacteriales; family Sphingobacteriaceae; genus Pedobacter; species Pedobacter jeongneungensis_A. Next base: position 86,348 of record NZ_AYMG01000017.1, on the reverse strand, counting down.
AACAATGGAAAGGACCAGATGTACTCTGCAAATCCCTTCAAGAATTACAGCGTCCAGAACTGGAGTTCCGTTGGATAGGAAGAGATACCGCATACCGTACAGGCCAATCGAAAGCAAATCAGCTGTCTCAAGATTATCCAATGGTTTGGGGGAAACAAATTAGGCTAACTGCACCTTTACCAACCAAAGAACTAAGCACATTACAGGAGAAAGCCAAATATGCAATAGTTCCTTCTACTTGGGATATGTTCAATTTTACGGTGCTCGAATACATGGCTAACGGAACACCCGTAATATGCTCTGTTGGTGCTGGCGCATCAGAATTGATTGCTAATAGCAAAAACGGTTTCACCTTTGGTATCAACGATAGCAAAGCATTAGCCCAGCTCATTGAAAAAATGAGCAACATCAATGCAAATGAATATGATGAATTGGTAAATGAGGCTCATCAAACCATTAAAAATTTAGCTGGGAGCGAAATCATTCCTTTAAATCTGCAGTTTTACCAAGAAGTGATGGAGAAATTTACCGTTTCCAAACTCAACAATTATTTGGCTTCGGCTTATTTCCCTACAACAAAAAAAGGTTATATGGAACAGCTGTTAGACCAGATCAGCCTGAAAAAACTAAGCGCCTACCTGATGAACAGGATCAAAAAAAAATACACCAAGTGAAGCATAAGATAATCGAAATCGAAGGTCTAAGAGGTTTCTTGTCGTTGTGGGTTTTCGTTTTTCATATCGTAGCCATTACCGGATTTTTCGATACTTTTTTTCAGCAACAAACCATAAAAAACATATTCAACGGAGAAACTGCTGTCGACATTTTTATCATTGTTTCTGGTTTCACCATCTGTATGCTCATTACGAGTAAGCATGAGAAATTCAGTACTTACTTATTCAGGAGATTCATGCGCATTTATCCAATGTACATTATTTGTTTGATTGCAGCACTTCTACTTGGGCAATTGGGAATTATGCCAAAAAATTATGATGAGAATGACTTATACAAGCATATTGGATTACATGTTACCATGTTGCATGGCGTAATTCCTCCAACATTGTTAAAGAATTCTTCTGGTGCTATATTGAATCCGGCATGGTCTATTTCATTAGAGTGGCAGTTTTATCTTATTGCACCATTTCTTTTTGGCATTATAAATAGGATAAAGCTAGTAGGCCCTTTGTTTGCCTTAATTTTATCAATAATACTTATCAGGTTAGCTTCGAGATATGGCGAATGGGACGGAGCGTTTTTATTGAGTAAATTCTCATTGTTTTGGGTTGGCATTTTTTCCTATTATGTTTTTGACTATGTAATAAGGACCAAAGAAAAATTATTTGGTTTGGCAGTATGGCTGGTACCTGTTGCATTATTTATGTATTCAACCCTATTTTCTTATAAGGGAGGTGTTGGAGCTTTCATTTGGTTTCTGTTCTTTTTTGGGCTCTTATCTTCAATTATCAACCCAAAACTTGCATTCAATATTATGCTTGCCCTATTTAGAACAAGGCTGTTTAAGCAATTGGGCGAAATCAGCTATTCGCTTTACCTCCTGCACGAACTTGTTATTTGGATAATATTGTGGGTTTTGTTAAAGCTAAATCCACAAATGAACAATTGGACACAGTTACTTATCCTTGTTTTTATTGGCATTCCAGCAGCATCGGCTTTGGCTAAGCTTTCCTATCGTTTTATTGAATTTCCAGCCGTTAACTGGGCAAAGAAGAAGCTTGTAAAAAATGAAGGATAAACCAACCATAGCGTTGTGCATTCCGGCTTATAACGCGGCAAATTATCTGCCCCGTCTGCTAAAATTAGCTCACGATCAGACTATTCCGTTCCATGAAATTTTAGTGTACAATGATTGCAGTACAGATAATACCGAAGAAATAGCTAGGGCTTTGGGTGCAACGATAATTAACGGCGATGTGAATAGAGGCTGTTCTACCGGAAAAAACCGATTGGCCGAAATAACTACTGCCGATTGGATCCATTTTCACGATGCCGATGATGAGCTGTTGCCCAATTTTACTGCCGAAATGCAGCATTGGCTCACTAATAACCATAATGATTTTAAGGTACTGATCTTAAATTTCAATTACATCAATTTCGATTCTAAGCAACAGCTAGACACGGCTAATCACAACAGAGAAGAGATGCGCCAAAATAGCTTGAAATATGCAATAGAACACAAAATTGTAAACTTCGGGCTCTACGAACGTCTGTCCTTTCTTGAGGCTGGCGGATTTGACACTGATAGGAACGTACTTTATAACGAAGACAAGGCTTTTCACATCAGATTGGCAGCCCATGGTTTAAAATTCGATTACCTCGATACCATTACTTGCATTAACTATCAATACCAGCAAAGCATGTCGGTATCTAACCAATTGAAATGTGCAGAAGCGAGCTACTATGTGCTCAAAAAAACTGCAGATCAATTTGGAGATATTTATCCCATAGAATTAAGCGACATGTTGCTTCAGGCGGCCACAACACTTGCGGCGGTGAATGATTGGCCTTATGTTAGCAAAGCTGTGAAATTGGCAAAGCAGCTTAACAAAAACTTAAAATTAAGCGGAGGCAGACTCTTTAGGGTGTTGGGTATGCTCGATACCTATGCTGCATTTTGGTTGAGGGAGAAACTGATCAGGCTTTTTAAACCCGCACTCAGAAAAAGCAATGGATAAGCCTTTAGTTTCGATAATTATTCCCCTTTACAACGCTGCACAATACATAGAAGAAGCCATTTTATGTATTGTAAACCAAACCTATCAAAATTGGGAGCTCATTATAGTAAACGATGGAAGTACCGATAACAGCTTGGCTATTGCAAAAAAATACGAAAGCGAAAAAATAATCGTGTTGCAACAAGAAAACAAAGGTCAATGTGCAGCCAATAACCATGGATTTTCGAAATCCAAAGGATCATACATTAAGTTTTTTGATGCCGACGATATGCTTTCGCCAAATATGATTGCAGCGCAGGTCGAATTGCTTCTGCAAAACCCTGGCTGTATTGCTTCTGCCAAATGGGGCCGTTTTTACAACAACGACATTACAACCTTTAAATTAAATCCAGAAGCCTGCTGGCAGGATATGGATCCTATCGATTGGATCTGCACAAGCTGGATAAATGGGGCGGCAATGATGCAATGTGCACTCTGGCTCATTCCTAAATCCATTATAGAAAAAACAGGTGGCTGGAACGAAAAGCTCTCGTTAATCAACGATCTCGAATTCTTTACAAGAATAGTGCTGGCTGCTAAACACATCATTTTCAGCTCAGATTCTATTTTATACTATCGATCTGGACATGGCCATACGCTTTCTGCCCGAAAAGACAGGGTGGCACAGCAATCTGCATTTATGGCTATAGACCTCAGTACCGATTACCTCTTGGCAAAAACCAGAAGAGAAGATGCCCTACTGTGCTGTACAAACTTTTTACAACTGTTTATTTATGATAATTACCCATTTAATAGCGACCTGATCAAAAGAGCCGAACATAAAATAAAGGGATTGCTTAAACCGAGCATCAAAATTCCTTTGCCAGGCTCGATAAAGCTGATCAATGAACTTTTTGGTTGGAAAGTTGCCAAATTGATGATGAACTACAAAAGGAAGGCAACGATTTTTTTCAAAGGGCAAAATAAAAATATAGCATGAAGATTTTGTTGATTATGGACCCTGGAATTGCAGTGCCTCCACCTCTTTATGGAGGGCACGAACGTTTGGTCTACATGTTTGCCGAAGAATACCAAAAAATGGGCCATACAGTTCATTTATTGGCAGGGCCTGGTTCAAAAATTTCTGGAACTGCTCATTCTTTTGGTATTAATGATCTTAAAAGGTCCAAGTTTCAAAAAATCAAGGAACTCCTTTTTGCTTGGAAATTTCTGTACAAAAAGAGAAAAGACTTCGATCTGATCCATAATTTCGGTCGCCTGGCTTACCTGATGCCTATACTAAATGCACCAGTAAAAAAAATCATGACCTATGGACGAACCGTAGATGCTAAAAATATCTATGGGATCAACAAATTTGCCAATCAAAACCTAAGATTTACTGCACCAAGTTATGATTGTGTGGCTAGTGCAAAAAGCATTGGGCATTGGACGAGGGTGTACAACGCTATTGATTTTTCAAAATACAAGCTTGCAAAAAATGTTGGCCCAGATGCACCGCTCATCTTTTTAAGCAGGCTCGACCGCGTAAAAGGTTGCCATATTGCCATCCAGGTAGCTAAAGCAACCAATCAAAAGCTGATTATTGCCGGCAATATTTCGGCTTTGGAAAGCGAAAAAGAATATTTCGATAAAGAAATTAAACCGTTTATAGACAATGAGCAGATCAGCTATGTGGGTGTGGTAAACGACGAACAGAAAAACGAATACCTCGGCACTGCAAAGGCCATGTTGTTTCCCATTAATGTGAGAGAAGCCTTTGGTATGGTAATGGCCGAAGCTATGGCTTGCGGCACCCCGGTTATTGCATTTAATGCCGGCGCTACTCCAGAAGTAATTATTAATTCAGTTAATGGCTACGTGGTAAACAATAAGGACGAAATGATACAGACGTTAGATCAAGTAAAACTTATTGATAGAAGCCATTGCAGAGAAAATGCAGAAAGCAGGTTCGATGTAACCGTTATTGCCAACGAATACCTAACCTTATTTGACCACAACTAGGTTGAAAAAAATATTATTGATTACTTCTGGACAACCCTCTTTAAACCCCAGACTGGTAAAAGAGGCCGATGCACTAGCCGAAGCAGGCTACGCGGTAACTGTGATCTATCAGTATTGGAACGCTTGGGGCACTGCACTAGACCAAAAGTTCTTAGCTTCAAAAAAATGGCAAGCCATCCGTGTAAATGGGGATCCAGTCGAGCAGAAGTTTAGCTATTGGCTATCAAAAGCAATTCATAAGACAACAAAAAAAGTAGCAAAGCTGATCGGCATCAATGCAATTACATCGATCTTTGCTTTATCAAGGGGTACCTACGGACTAATTAAAATAGCCAAAAGCATACAGGCAGATCTCTATATTGCCCACAACCTGGCCGCCTTGCCCGCAGCTGTAAAAGCAGCTTCAAAATACAAGGCCAAATGTGGTTTCGACGCAGAAGATTTGCATCGCTATGAGACAAAAACCAACAACATGGATTTTAATTTTCGCCTTATCAAATATGTAGAAGAAGCGTACTTTCCCAAAGCAGATTACCTTACAACGAGCAGTCCACTGATTAGCGAACGCTACCAGTCTATTTTCCCAAAACTGTCTTTTAGTCTGATACTTAATGTTTTTCCCGTCCAAGAAATCGACATTACTATACCGAACAAAGACTACAATATTTTAAAGCTATTCTGGTTCTCGCAGCATATCGGCCTATCAAGAGGATTACAAGACGTAATTTATGCCTTAAAACTATTAGAGAACGAAAAGATTGAACTTCATTTATTGGGCTCGTTAAGCATACAGGTTAAAACTGAACTGGATCAAATCATATCAGCCATTAATTTCAGCAAAGCACCCCAAATCTTCTTTTACGAGCCAATTGCTCCAGACGACTTGTTTAGTTTTGCCAGTCAGTTTCACATTGGTTTGGCTACAGAGCCCAGTTTTTCTATAAATAACGACTTGGCACTGAGCAATAAACTGTTTTCGTATCTGCAAGCAGGTTTGGTCCTAGTTGTTTCTGATACCAGTGCCCAAGAAAGTTTTATTCGGGAGCACCCAAAAACAGGCTCCTCGTATAAAAAAGGCGACCCGCAGCACCTGGCTCAGGTTCTTAAAACCTATATTGATGACGATACCTTACTTAAAAACCAGCAACTCGAAGCCAGCAACAGTGCAAAGTTCAACTTAAACTGGAACATAGAGCAGAAAAAGTTTTTGGCTATTGTTGAACAAACATTGCAATAGCTGGAATTCAATCTAACTGTTCTATCCACTTTATCATTAAACAAACGGAGCTATCAACACCAGGAATAATAATTTAGAAGCAATGCGTGCACTAGCGGCGATTGCAGTCTTTATTTGCCATCTCTTTTCTCTTGTGCCCGAAATGGCTAGATACAAAAACCATTTCACGAACCTATTCACTAATTGGGGCACCGAATCGGTAATAGTTTTTTTCATTATATCGGGGATTGTAATCCACCTGTCGTTTGAAAATCAGCCAAAAACGAAAATAGAATTTATCAAAAATAGGGTTTTACGCCTGTACCCTATATTAATATGCTGTGTGATATTGACAGCTGTAATTGAAAGAATGATTTTTAAAACCCCTTTTTCGCTAACGCATTTCATAGCCAACGCTCTGCCAATTGCAACATTAGACACCTCCATAACTCTTTACCAAAGCAATCCCGTAATTTGGAGCCTATCTTTCGAAGTTTTCTTTTACCTCTGTTTTGGACTATTTTGTATCGGGAACAAGAAGCTAAATAAGAATATGCTTTATTTATGGGCTATATTAGGTTTGATCTGTATTTATTTAAATGTTCAGCCCTATGTCTACCCAAAAGTTTTGGCTCATTTTTTTCTTCTTTTTGCGCTATCTTTTATATGGCTAATCGGTTTCTATATCGTTAAGTTTCGGCAGCTATACAGCAATTCCCATCTTGCTATATTGTCTCTCTTCTCTTTGCCATTGCTTTCGAGATTACATTTGTTCTTCGATTACCTTGATCCAGTAAAATACACCTTATTTGCAATCATTAGCTCGCCATTTTTTTTATACCTGATCAGGAAAAGAGAACAATCGGCTCTGGCTAAAAATAATTTACTTTTATGGACTTATGCCATCATCTTGTTGGGGTCGGCTATTACTTTAGCTTATGACGAGCATTATAGCCCGTTTATCAGGGTATGTTATATCTTTCTTCCTTTCTTTATGCTTATAATGTTCAGTTTCTTTGGCAAGTTATTTAGGTATATTTATTCAAAAATAATCAAGCCCCTGGCCCACATGGGTAAGTTTTCTTATAGCCTTTACCTCGTACATTATCCTATAATCGTTCTATTTGTAGGAATTCAAACTATTTCTTTTGTAATTAAGCTGCTTTTGATATTGATAACTACGAGCATAGCCATATATTTATTCGAATTTAAATTACAGCCCTATTTTAATAAGCTATTTAAATCAAATTGAAAAAATTACTTATTATTTCGCCACACTTCCCTCCTGTTAATGCAGCCGATATGCAACGCATACGAACCAGCTTACTTTACTACAGCGAGTTTGGTTGGGAAGCAGAAATTGTAACGGTTCATGAAAAATACGTTGATATTTTAAATGATCCCCTTTTGCTGAGTTCAATTCCTTCAAATATTAAGGTACATAAGGTAAAAGCTTTTGCTAAAAAATGGACGGCTAAGTTTGGCCTTGGAAGCCTCGCTTTACGTTCTCTTTACTTTTACCGCAAAAAGGTAAACCAGTTACTTGCTTCCGAAGAATTCGATCTGATCTATTTTTCTACCACCGAGTTCCCTTTGTGTGTTTTGGGTGCCTATTGGAACAAAAAATTTAAGGTCCCTTATGTAATTGACATGCAGGATCCTTGGCATACAGATTACTACAAAAACAAGCCACGAAATGAAAGGCCAAAAAAATACTGGTTCTCTTACAACCTTCATAAGTATCTAGAACCAAAAGCAATGGACAAAGTGGCAGGGCTTATCAGCGTTTCAGCAAATTATATTGACGTTTTACATCAGAGATACCCAAAATTGAAATCGAGACCAAGCGCAACGATTACCTTTGGAGCCTTTGAGTCCGATCTGGAAACGGCGAAAGCAAATGCACACGAGCTTCAGTTGCCATATCTCCAAAAAAAGGAAAATTTCAATTTGGTGTATGTTGGCAGGGGGGGCCATGATATGAAACTTGCAACAAAAACCTTATTCACTACATATACAAAAGGCCTCAAAGAGAACATTGAGCTATTTGCCAGTTTTAAGTTGCATTTTATTGGCACAAGTTACGCGCCTAAAGGAAAAGGTCAAACTACCATCAGTCTATTAGCTAAACAATTTGAGCTTTCTTCTTATGTTAGAGAACAAACCGATAGAATAGGCTTTTATGAGAGCCTAAACGCATTGCATCAGGCAGATGGACTCATAATTATTGGTTCTGATCAAGCCGCCTATACCGCGTCCAAGCTCTATCCTTATATTTTAGTAAAAAAGCCGTTATTAGCAGTATTTCATTCAGATAGTAGTGTAACTTCAATTATAGAAAATTGTGACGCAGGCCAGTTGATCAGGTTTAATGATACTGCAGCACAAGCATATGCCACATTAACGTCCTATTTGTTAAACGTAAAAAATAAAATAGATCCATTAACCAATTGGGATACCTTCGAACCCTATACCGCCCGTTTTCTAACGGCCAGACAAGTTGATTTATTCAACGAGGCAATCGAAGAATAAAATTTATGATTGCATCTATAAAAAGAACCCTTCGATTTATTCAGCAACACCCTCTTGCAAAAAAACACTTGCTAAAAGCCTATGCCAATTTTTTTAGATGGCAATTGGTTTCAAGGCTTAATACAAAAGCCACGCCTATTAAATTTATAGAAGGAACCAAATTTTTGGCCAGGAAAAGAATTACCGGTATAACTGGAAATATATATGTGGGCTTACACGAATTCGAAGAAATGTCTTTTTTACTACATTTCTTAAGGCACGAAGATACTTTTTTCGACGTTGGCGCAAATGTAGGTGCTTATACCATTTTGGCATCTGGCGTTGTAAAAGCGAAAAGTATAGCCTTTGAACCAGCACTTTGCACCTTTAAGATTCTAGAAGCTAACATAAGGCTCAATAATTTGGCCGAACTGGCAACTTGCCAAAACATAGGAGTAGGTGATCGACATACGCATATGCACTTTACCCAAAACCAAGACACAACCAATCATGTTGCATTAATAGCTAGTGCAGATACAATAGGTATAGACATCTTTCCATTGGATTACTTTTATCCGGCACATCGGCCTGCCATGCTCAAAATTGACGTTGAAGGCTTTGAAACAGCTGTATTAAAAGGAGCGCTCAAGTTACTAAAAGATCCTTTGCTTAAAGTAATCATTATAGAACTTAATGGAAGTGGACAAAAGTATAGCTATGATGACGAAAAAATACATCAGCAATTGATAAAACTTGACTTTAATCCGTTTAAGTATGATCCATTTAGCAGAATATTATATCCCATCAGCTCTTATGGAACATTTAATACCATTTACATCAGAGACGTTGATTCGGTTAGAGATAAATTGATAAATGCAAAGCCATTCCATGTTCTCAATGAAAAAATTTAGTAATTGAAAAAACTAGCCATCATTACTACCCATCCAATCCAGTATTACGCACCAGTTTTTAAATTGTTGGCCGAAAAAATACAACTCAAAATATTTTATACCTGGGGTGAACAATCGATAGTTAAATATGACCAGGGTTTTGCTAAACAAATAGAATGGGATATACCTCTATTAGATGGCTATGATTACCAGTTTTTAGAAAATATCTCAAAAAATCCGGGAACACACCATTTTAGCGGCATCATCAACCCAGGCTTACTTAGCGCAATACAAGATTTTGAACCAAATGCAATCCTAATTTACGGTTGGGCCTGGAAAAGCCATTTAAAAGCTTTGAGGTTTTTCAAAGGTAAAATCCCAATTTACTTCAGGGGCGATTCTACATTGCTCGACCAAAAGAAAAACATTAAAAACTTATTACGGAGATTGTTTCTTAAATGGGTTTACAGCTATATTGATAAAGCTTTTTATGTTGGCACTGCAAATAAAAATTATTACAATCAATTTGGTTTAAAAGAAAAACAGGTGATCTTTTCACCGCACGCCATAGATAATAGCAGATTTGGAAAAATTGATCCGCAAGAAACCACCGAAATAAGAGAAAAATTAGCTATCAATCAGAATAATATCCTTATTCTTTTTGCAGGCAAATTAGAGCCTAAAAAAGCACCCCTTTTATTGTTGCAAGCTTTTAAACAGCTTGCAAACCCTAATCTTCACCTTCTATTTGTAGGCAACGGAGAACTGGAAAAAGAATTAAAAACAACAGCTGGTAATCTTTCTAATATCCATTTTATGGATTTTCAAAACCAAAGTAAGATGCCTGCTATTTATCAAGCCTGCGATTTATTTTGTTTGCCATCTAAAGGGCCGAACGAAACATGGGGCTTAGCTGTTAACGAAGCCATGGCAGCCGGAAAAGCAGTTTTGATTTCTACAAAAGTTGGCTGTGCTGTAGATTTGATTAAGCCTGGAATTAATGGAGAGATATTTAAATCAAATGACTTAAATGATCTTATGCAAAAATTAGGAGAATTGACAGAGAGCAAAGAAAAATTAGCAGAAATGGGAATGCAATCACAACAGATAATCCAAAACTGGTCATTCGAAAAACAAGTGAAAGCCATTGTAAATACTTTTTATAATATAAATGCAAAATAATACTCCAACCAGACTTATTTTAACCCTGTACTTTCCTGTTCTGGTTTGTTATTTACTAATCAATAGCCCCATCATGTCTTATTTTGCGGCTTGGTTTGGCTCGCTATTTATCTTTTATACTACCATATTATCTCCAGCCGCCATTATTAATCAGGATTTGCCCTTACATAAGCAAATTATGCGGCCTATATTTCTTACGCAACTCATTTTTGCTGGTTTTATGTGCACTACCTCCATATTCTATTTTATGGACCATTTAGGTTACCGATATTTAACTGAAGTTAATTACGGGGCACAGTTTAAAGAAAGCGAACAAACCGCACTTATTGCCAGTTGCCAACGCATGAGTTTACTTGCCCATGCAGCACTGGTTACCGGTATGCTATTAGTTCAAAAAAATAACATCATTATTAAGAGTATAAAAACTTTTGATGATGATGATTTTTTAATCTGGCTAAGCATTATTGTATTTGGAATAGGATCATTGGCTCAGCGTTTTTCGGGGCTTAACCAAATTGCCCTCCCACTTACCTTGATTGGAATATCCTGTGCGGCTGTATTATTTGTTAAAGGATTTAATACTAGAAATATTAAATACCTTGGCATAGGTGCTACAATTTTCATCCTTAATTTTATACACGCCTCATTGTCAGGATATAAAGAGCCTATCATTATTAATGTTATTGTTATTGCCTGCGTATTTTTTCCTTATTATAAAAAATTAATCATTTACCTGGCCATACCTGTTGCTTATGTGTTGCTTTATTTTTTGCCAACCTATAATAATACAGTAAGACAGAGCTGGAGTGGTGAAGTAAGTGCAGAAGAAGCACAAAACCAGGCATTTGAAAATCTAAACTCCAAAAACGAAGAACAGATTGAAGACACTAACTGGGGATTTCTAACCAGAAGATTAAGCGAAATAGAAATGTTTACCCAATTTGTGGAATATGTACCTGACCACCACCCTTATTATGACTGGGAGATTGTAGAAAATTCTTTAGAAGGACTTATTCCGAGAATTTTCTGGTCAGGAAAACCCAACATGGAAACTGTTTCCATGCAGCGTGTTTACGATGCAGGCGTGGCACATCAAATGTCGACAGTTTCTGCTAAAACACGCCCTGTTGTTGATGCTTATTTAAGCTTTGGCATTACCGGAGTCTTCTTCTTTATGCTTTTGTATGGAATGATGGTCCAACATTTTTCTGACCTGGCAGAAAGTTTATTCGGCGGTTATGAGCTGGGTTGCGTAATTATGTTCAACAGTATTTTTCAGGGCCTTTGGAGAGGAAATAACTTCGAATTTATGTTTAATAATATTTTTTGGGGATATGTGATTATGTGGTTTCTGTTTTACCTGCTTAGAACCATAAAAGTATTAAAACAGACATTTGACTAATCCAATAAAAAATTGAAGATTATCCACATCACCGCTTCTTATAAACCCGCATACATTTATGGCGGACCAATACAGAGTGTAGCAAAACTATGCGAAGCGCTAATTGGGGTTAGCGATGAGCGATCGGCGGTTAGCGATGATAATGTTTACATAAATAGGCTACAAGTACTAACCACAACTGCCAACGGAACCGAAGAATTAGAGGTACACCCAGGTAAAGTTAATTTAATTGATGGTGTGCCAGTTACCTATTTTAAACGCCTTACGAAGGATCACAGTCATTTTTCGCCGGGACTATTATTGGATTTAAGGAAAACCCTTCGACATGCTCAGGGTGACAAACTCATTATCCACATCCATGCCTGGTGGAATTTGGTTTCTGTTATGAGTTGCTTAATTGCGAAATGGTACAAAATACCTGTAGTGTTATCTCCACGTGGCATGCTTACCTCCTACTCTTTTAACAATCGAAATTCATTTTCAAAAATTTTAATTCATAAAATTCTAGGCAAAAAGCTATTGAAATGTTGCCACGTGCATGCGACCAGTGAACAGGAGAAGCAAGATATTCTGAAAATTATTAAACCAAAAAGTATTACTGTTATCCCTAATTTGGTTAATTTTCCGTTAACGGCTTCCGGTTTGCAGTCAGTAACTGATGATATATTTCGCTTACTTTTCCTCTCGCGTATCGAAGAAAAAAAAGGACTTGAATTACTTTTTGAAGCTTTGAGTCTTTTTGAAATCCCCTGGCAATTCACCATTGCAGGTTCAGGAAAAACAGAATATCTAGAAAGCCTGAAGCTTAAAGCTGAAAAGCTTAAGCTTAGCAACAGGATCAAGTGGCTTGGCCTGGTGAGTAAAGAAGATAAATTTAATTTAATGGCAGATCATGATTTGACTGTACTTACTTCTTACAATGAAAATTTTGCCAATGTAGTAATCGAAAGTTTAAGCGTTGGCACACCTGTTCTGATAAGCAAGCATGTCGGTTTAGCTGATTATGTAGCAGATAAAAAATTAGGTTGGGTTACTAGTCTGGATATTAATGAAATTAGAACCGAGTTGGTTTCTGCCTACAATGATCTCAACAAAAGAGAAAAGATAAGAACAAGTGCTCCATCAATAATTAAAGGTGATTTCAACGATGTTATTTTGGCAAAAAAATACATTGAACTTTACAATAGGATCTGATTTTAAGTTGGTATGAATAAAAATTTCAGTTTCATCATCTTAACTTTTAATGAAGAAATTCATCTGCCCAGGTTATTAAACTCTATAAAAAACCTTAATGCGAAAACGTTCATCCTGGATAGCGGAAGTACTGATTCTACTTTGAAAATTGCTGAAGCTTATGGTGCAGAAGTGAAACAAAATCCCTTTGAAAATCACCCGAAACAATGGGACTTTGCGTTAAGAAATTTCGAAATAGAAACCCCATGGACCATTGGGCTCGATGCCGATCATACTGTTACACCTGAACTGTTCGAAATGCTGGCTAATTTTAAAGAGGAAGATAATAAAGACATCAATGGCATTTACTTTAACCGCAAAAATTTCTTTCAGGGTAGCTGGATCAGATTTGGTACATTTTATCCTTTTTACCTTTTAAAAATGTTCAGGACAGGGGTCGGCTTTTCTGATTTAAACGAGAATATGGACCACCGGTTTATTGCGCCAGGTAAAACTAAAATCTGGAAGAAAGGCTGGATCTTAGAAGAAAACCTAAAAGAAAACGATATTGCATTTTGGAAAGCCAAACACGAACTTTATAGTGATCTTGTAGCCCAGGAAGAAGTAGAAAGGATACTGAAACTAAGACACCAAAGCTTAAAACCGAATTTATTAGGCAGCCCTGATGAAAAGCGCGCATGGTTAAAACGACTGTGGTGGGAACTTCCACTAGGATTTCGCCCCTATCTTTATTTTGGTTACCGGATGTTTTTTAAACTCGGTATATTTGAGGGCATCACCGGCATTAAATTCCACTATCTTCAGGGCTTTTGGTTTAGGCGACTGGTTGATAGAAAAATTAAAGCCATACAGAAAAAAAACCGTTAAATTTATAAGTGCCGTTAACATTATGACTCCAGAAGAAGCAAAAAAACAGGCCAATAAAAAAGCCATCAAATTTGTTGTTGCCCTTTTCATACTTTATATTGTATTTAGCCAGGGAAACCTGTTTATGAATAGTGTGATGACGCCAGGCTCGAGATTTTACAATCCCTATATCTCCCAGCATCTTGATTATATCCAGGGTTTAAAGTCGGCTTTGATTGTACCTGCCGTTTGGATCATCAAAGCCTTTGGTTTTTATGCCATTTACAATGAAATGGATGTAATGGTCGTATCGGGTCCGTATCTTCGGGTCAACTATTCATGCCTGGGTTTGGGTGTAATGAGTTTTTTAGCTGCTTTTGTACTGGCATTCCCGGCATCGTGGAAATCAACTTTTAAAATGTTGGTGATCGGCTTAATAACCATCTATGTATTAAATGTATTTCGTATTGCGGGCTTGGGCGTATTGCTTGGATTTTTTAAATCACAGCGCAACAATTTTACTTATCACCACGAGGTATTCAATATCATTGTATATATATGCGTTTTTACCATGTTATACTTCTGGATCAAAAAAGCAATAAACCAACCAAATCTTAATCCACCTATTATCAACAAATAATTAATAAATTTTGTTAAAAACGCAATTACGCAAGGATTTTGATACTGGAAACTTTAAAATAGGTGCTTCTGTAATCAAACAGTTTTTGTGGTATTTTATAGATATATTCTTTTTTAAAAGCCGATTGATGCCTGTTAGTAGCGTACTAATTTTCCTTCTAAAATTATTCGGGGCCAAAATTGGTAAAGAGGTACGCATAAAACCTGGTATCCATATTAAATATCCATGGAAACTGGAGGTGGGAGATTATAGTTGGCTGGCCGATTGTTATATCGATAACCTAGATGAAGTTAAAATAGGTAAAAACTGCTGTATTTCTCAACAAGCGGTTCTCATTACTGGTAATCATAACTATAAAAGCACTAATTTTAATTTGATAACTGCTCCCATTATCCTCGAAGATGGTGCGTGGATTGGTGCTGCGGCAAAGGTTTGTCCTGGTGTAACCTTGCATAACCACTCGGTATTAACACTAGGAAGTATTGCCACAAAAAATTTGATGCCTTACGCCATTTATCAGGGTAACCCAGCAGTTAAGATCAAAGACCGTTCAATAAAAGAATAAAATTTAAACTTTATCATTAAACATTTAAAGGCTGCTAAAAAGCGGCCTTTGTTTTTACTTCTCAGTTTATAAAAAAATATAATGACAATTATCAAAGCTTTACAGTTCTTTTACCTTGTAAATTACCTTGATATTAAAAATTATTTTGACATTTGTACTGTCTGTCGTCATAAAACTATTTAAGTTGGTAAATTTTAAATTAATGAAGAACAAGTATTCCTTGTCCTCCAATCTTATTTTAATTACTTTTTTAATCGGCATCGTAAATCTGTTCTTTTACGATTATGAGAGTACGCAGGAAACTATTGTTTTTATATCAATCCTGAGTATGCGCTATCTGCTCTTTATCCTGATTAAACGTAGGTTTGAATGGAGCAAGTATTTATTGGTGCTTATTATTTTAAGAAGTATTTACCGATTGTATAGTGTAATGGGAGATATGGATGTTAGCCCTGTTACTAAGGTAAACCTCACCTTACAACTGATTATTTCTTTACTGGCATTTGCAATTCTAATCGTTTTCCCAAGGGTAAAAGAATGGATTAACGATAAAAGGAAATATATATCTGCTCCAAGGGTATCCAATCCACAACACTAGCTTTTTCAAAGATTTTGGCGTACCTTAGGTGCTAGCCGTTGCAATTATAGTCAAATAATTGCTCACGGAATAAATGAGTAAAATGGCAATAAACATTACCCAATAAGCCTATAATTTTGACTAAACCAACAGCGTTAGCCATTATTACGGAAAATCCCAATAATATTCCTAAAAAACCGCTGTAACAATGTACTCTCTTGAGTAATAATTTCTGCTTCCCCCTGCATACCACTTTTCAGTTTAATTCTGGCTGTATTTTTCTTATAATCAAAGCCCTTAAATGTTACTTTTCCTAAAAAAACACTATCCCGATAAGCTACATCAGAGATATAAGATAACTTTCCCTGTAAAATACCAAATTGCTCATAAGGGTAACTTCTAAGCCTGATCAGTACACGCTCGCCATCATGTACCTTACCCATATTGTACTGCGGAATTTTTACTTCCCCAAAAAAAGAATCATTCCCAGGGTTTACCAGAAAAACTTCCTGGTTGGCCACAACATTTTGGTTTTCTTGCACAATACCCGAAAAGCTGATCTTTCCATTTACAGGCGCGCGCAGCACAAATTGCATAATCCAATTATCACTTTGGGTAATACATTCATTTAGTGATTGTATAAATTTGAGTTTCTCATCAAAAATGGTTTGTTTAAGGGTTGCTAAATCTCTCTCTTTTGACGAATAAGTAATCCTGTTACTTAACAGAGATGATTCACTTTGATTTAAAGGGGATTGGGAAGAAAGATATTTGTTCTCTTGAAAGGCAAACTCACTTCTTGATATTACCCCATTCTTATAAAGTTTCTGATAAGCCTGGTACTCTATTTCCTGGTTTTTGAATTCCAAGGACTGGATCTTTTTTTGGTCTGCAATTTTTGATTCCAGTTCGCTCAGATGCTTAAGGTCTTTATCGAGGTAATCGATCTGCTTGAGGTAATAACCATCCTTTAGAGTTGATTTATAGCGTAAATATTGCTGATAGAAATTTTGATAGGCAGACTGAAGCTCTCCAAGGTTAAGCATTGTTGGGAGTTCTATATCTCCATTGTTATTATTAAGAAGCTTTGTTTTATAAAGCCGAAGCCTTTCATTAATCAACAATATATCAGGGGCTTTGGCAGAACTTTCAAGAAATGCTAGTACCTGCCCGGAAATTACCTGTTGACCTTCAGTTACTATAATTTGGCTAATTTTCCCCGTTTGCCTACTTAGTACGGCTTTAGGTGCATTTAGCATATTTACCGTTATACCTGTTCTAACAGTTTCAGGATAACTGATCAGGTGCGACATCAGAATAATTCCCACCATTAAAAAAAAAGCAATGGTAATGCCAAAACGTAATAACCAGTTTGGCACAGCGGTTAAGATGTCCTGAATTTCTTCACTATTGTCTTCATCTTCAATGTCGATTTTGTTATTTGGCATATTGTCTGCTCTAACTCCCCATTTCAAGCTGGTTCTTAACCAGTTTATAATAGGCACCTCTCCTTGCACTAAGTTCTTCATGGCTTCCCTGTTCAATTATATTGCCTTTTTCCATTACAATTATATTATCGGCGTTGCGTACCGTGCTCAGCCTATGGGCCACTACAATTACGGTACGTCCGCGAAAGAATGATTCCATATTTTCCATAATCACCCTTTCATTATTTGCATCTAATGCATTGGTTGCCTCATCAAAAAACAGATAATCAGGATTCTTATAAACGGCCCGCGCAATAAGTATGCGTTGCCGTTGCCCCTGGCTTATCCCATTTCCTTCTGCACCGATCTTGGTTTCTACTCCCATAGCAAGACTATCAATAAAGCCTCCAATGTTGGCAATGTTTATTGCATGCCTTAGTTTTGCAACATCTGGGTACTCGTCTCCTACAGCAATGTTTCTGGCAATACTGTCTGAAAAAATAAACCCATCCTGCATTACGACACCGCAATGCCCTCTCCAATAACCGAAACTAATCTGCGATAGTGCGTTATTACCCACTTTAATTTCTCCTTTATCGGGTTCGTAAAACCTTAAGAGTAATTTTAGTATCGTTGTTTTACCACTTCCACTCATCCCCACAATTGCGGTTGTTTTACCTTCCGGAATATCAATATTAAGATCAGTTAATATGGGTTCGTTCCCCGCGCCGGGATAGGTAAATGAAATATTATCAAACTTAATTCCGCGGTTAACAGGAAGTTCATGTAAAAATTGCTGTTCTACAGGCTCTTCATCTTTCATTACCCTAATTTCGTTTAACCGCTCAAGAGATATCTTCGCGTCCTGAAATTGCTGAACAAAGGTAATCAGCTGTTCTATAGGACTATTTAGCTGACCGATAATATATTGAACAGCCATCATCGCACCAAGGGTAAGCTGGCCATTAATAACCGATTTGGCAACTAAAAAAGTAATCAGGATGTTTTTTCCCTCATTGATAAAGAATGAGCCTGCCATTTGATATTGCCCTAATGCCAAACTCTTAACATTAAACTGGAAAAGCCTGGCTTGAATACGTTCCCATTCCCATCTTTTTTGTTTTTCACAGTTGTTGAGCTTTATTTCCTGCATTCCGGCAATAAGCTGCACAACTGCACTCTGGTTTTTCGAAGAAATTTCGAACCGTTTATAATCAAGCGTACGCCTCTTACTTAAGAAAAATATAATCCAAAGGCCATACAATACAGTGCTGACTAAAAAGATCGCCAGTATGCCTGCATTATAAAAGGAGAGCACGATGCCAAAAATAAACAGATTGAAGAATGAGAAAAGTATATTTAGCGTAGGGCCTGTTAAAAAGGATTCTATACGATGTTGGTCGTTCATCCGCTGCATAATATCCCCAGTCATTTTGGTATCGAAAAACGCCATGGGCAGTTTCATCAGTTTAACAAGAAAATCAGTTAAAATGGATATGTTAACCCGTGTACTAATGTGCAATAATATCCATGACCGGATAAAATCGACCCCCATTCTCCCTAAAAGCAACATTGATTGTGCTATGAGTACAACATACACAAAGCTGATATTGCGTGTATTTATTCCAACATCAACAACTGATTGTGTGAGGAATGGCAAAATCAGCTGCATTAAACTGCCGATACCAAGACCTAAAAAAAGCTGAAGGATTAGCTTTTTATAACGGGTTAGATATCCTGCAAGATAACTAAAATCCATTCCTTTGATTTCTTCCTCATCATCGACAAAAAAATCGGGAGTTGGAGCAAGCATCAAGGCTATTCCCTTATGTTTTTCATTTTCGGCTGAAGAAATCCAGTTTTCGGTAAAGCTGGCACTGTCAAGCCGCATACTGCCACGCGAAGGGTCTGCAATGTAAAAGTGTTTTCCCTTTATTTTATAAAGAACCACGAAATGCTTTTTGTTCCAATGCAAGATAACCGGTAAATCGATACTGCGGAGCGATGAACTTGAAACCTGTACGCCAATAGACCTAAACCCAATTTTTTCGGCTGCATCGCTAATTCCCAGAAGCGAAACGCCTTCTCTATTTATTCCACTTATTTTCCTTAACCGCTGCAGGCTTATATTTCTTCCATAGTGCCTTGCCACCATACGAAGACAAGTAGGGCCACAGTCCATTTTATCCAATTGCCGATATGTTTGGAATTTTTTCAAAATGCGCCTTGTTTTTCTTTGATAACCGGCTCTTGCTCCCAGCTCATGGTGTATGGATTATAAGTACAAGACGCAGGTTTTGCATAACGTCCGCCTGTTTTAGTAAATACCCTGCAATCGGAACAGATGTACCTAAATTCGCAGTCGCTGCATCCTTCAACCTGATCCTTGGAAATGTTTCCCCAATCCAAATAATCTTGTCTTATTACCACATCATCAATAGAAAGATCATTTACATGGCCATAAGTACTATCCATAGCAGGGCAATTTTTGATCATTCCATTTTTATCAACTGAAACTTTTGCATTTAGGCAGCTATTGAAATGCTGCGATTCAATAAAAAAAGGAGCATTTATCCTGAAATATTTCGGACTTACAAAACCACAATGTGATTCATCTTTTATTTCCTGTTTAATAAATCGCAGTGGATATCTCTTTTGATGGATTAACAGGCTTTCTTCAGGCGCACTATGTATAATAATTTCGGTTAACCGCTCATGTTTTTGCATTAGCCTGATCAGGGAGCTTTTGTCCATTTCTCGCGAATAACCTAAAACGAGCTGAATATTGCGGATTTTTCCCATTCCCCTTGCAAAAGTCGATAATAGCTGGCTAACCCATAAAATGCATGCAGCATCAAAATACCTCACCTGAACGGTTTCGCAGCCCAATTTTTCAAGTTGATCGATTATTGGCTCTACAGGATAATCGGAATGATAGTCAAAATCGATTATGGCGTTAGATATAAGGCTTGAGTTTTTCCATTCTAAAGATAACCTAGGATATAGTTCAGGTTCGGTGGTACGAAATGCATACTCCCGGGTAATAAGATGATCGAGATATTTGGTAATATTGGCTACATCTGCAGCATTATAGCCTTGAAGCACTTCTTCAATTGGCCGTGATTTTCCTTCTTCGAGTATCTCCGATATGCCAAGAGGCACAAACATATAATCGTGCCGCTGAATATCTACTATAGTTGCCCTTTTGGCGCCCTTAACCAAAATACAACAAGCAAAAAGTTTGATATAAACATTATCTTTTATCATGCTGGATACAAAGAGAAATGTATTTTGGACTCGACTTTACCAAACTATCCTCATTGTTATAGAATGAACTGTTATAACGGTTAGGATAAGAATCGTATTCTTTTTTTTCCTTCTTCCCTTTAGAAAGCAGTACATTTAAGGGAAGCATAGCACTAAGTTTAGCAGATAGTTTATTGAACATTTTCGTTTTTCTTTTTTATAAGGGATAGTGCTATTTTTTCTTCTAAATAATAATTACAGGGTTTTGAAACCATATCAAACTGTCCTTTCGGATTAACTTCGAGAAATACATACCTGCCATCTTTGGTTTTGATCATATCCACAGAACCGGTATTAAGTTGCAGGCTCTCCATCATTATTTTTATCGAATCTGAGATCGCTAACGGAAGTTTAAAAGGTACCCAGCGATTAGGTTTTTTGTGGTTATAGTTACGGTAATCTACCTTAGTCTGTTCATCAAGCTGACTGAATATCGACATGGCATAACTTACACCATCAAGAAAAAAAATCCTTAGTTCGACATCTTTTTCAAGGTATTCTTGAATAAGCGACGGAAAGAATCTGGCTTTAACCCGCTCCGAAAAAAGTGTAGGAGACAGTAATTGTGGTGTGATATAGTAAGCAAGTGCTTTATGAAAAATTACTTCACACTCGCCAAGTGGTTTAAGCAGAAATCTTTTAAAAGTATTTTTTACCTGTTGGGTTACAGCGCCCGCCCTATTGGTAACCCTACTCTCCGGAATATCCAATCCCGCCCTGCTGGCCGCTACAAGCTGTTGAAATTTAGAGAGGTTATTGGCGATGAGAGGATTGCATAGCCATTTGGTTTTGAGTGATAATGGTGCATATATGGCGTTCATCAGTGCATCATGCTCGTTATGCATGAAATAATGCAGTTTACCTTCAAAAAGCTTTTTAGAAGGGCTATAAATATTAGACTCGAAAAAAAGACCAA
The DNA here is from genome assembly GCF_000633455.1 of Pedobacter jeongneungensis. GTDB lineage: Bacteria > Bacteroidota > Bacteroidia > Sphingobacteriales > Sphingobacteriaceae > Pedobacter > Pedobacter jeongneungensis_A. The sequence goes on along the minus strand of NZ_AYMG01000017.1, from coordinate 64,982 downwards.
ACTTTCTAAACCAGGTTGCCTTAGCATCCATAAGCTGTATGTTTTTATTAACAAGCATTGAAACCCCCGATCTGCTTAACTCAATAGTTAATGCTGCTCGATCCGTAAGATCGGAATCATTTATCCGGGTAACAGGCTCTTTGTAGTAAGCAAGCCAATCCATAACGTAATCGGTTGAATCATCACCGTGGGAACTAAGAATCAGAATCATTTTACCGTTATTGTTTGGGTCCACACTATTTTTGCATTTTCATTAATGATGCGCATACTGTAATTGCCCTTTTCAAGGGCCGTTTGCCACTGGGTTACTCCAGAATGGATGCGAAACTGATCTACCGGTACCGGACCCCAAGAGGATGGCCCTAAAATCTGTAATAACTTGCCCTGATATAATGGAAGAAGACTAAAATTATAAAGCGTAGTTCCTTTTTTATGCAGGATGGCATTTAATCTTCCAAAATTCACTTCACTTGGCGACCAGCACACAAGCAGATCGTAATCTCCTTTGTGATCGTACGCAGAGTTTATTGGTTTTCCTTTAGCATCAACCACAACATAGGGCATCCCTTTGTTAAGACCAGACATCTGAGCTGTAAACTCCCCTACAGAGTTCACTTCCTGGTTAATGGTAAACGGATCAATCCCGGTAATCATGCGAAAATATTCTGCCATAAAAATTACGTTACCACCCTGCTCCCATATGTGCCCAGGCCCTGTATGAACCAATATTTTTGCTTTAGGATCACTACTAAGGATTTCACTTATTTTTTTTGCCTGGTTAAACTCCCTAACATTCTGCCCATAGTTTTCATTGGTGTATTCCCTATCATCCTCATATTCGTAAGAAATAAGTTTAAAGCCTATACTTTTTGCCTTTCTAAGCAGGTTTGCCATATTTGGTTCAGAAAAATAAAATCCCGTTTCGTAGTCTGCATATCCCCGTTGGTTAACGAGCGAGTCTTCATCAAGTCCTTCAAGGCAGAGGTACCGAAATCCTTTTTTATATAAGTCGTCCAATACATTGGCAGTAAAAATCCGGTTCTTTGGGGTATTGTGATCTTCATTGATCATAATTACCTGATGATTATCCGCTGCTTTAGAAAGATATTTGTAAGCAGGTAAAAAAGTAACTGGAGATACCACACTATCCTGTTTTTTACGGCTTGCCCAGTTTAATGGATAATCTTCGCCAATGGCAGAAGAAAAAAAGCTAAGGGCCTGGTCGTACACCGTAGGTTTCTTCCTTCCGGAGCCATCTTTTTTAGATTGCGCCGATTTCATTTTATAAATGGTATCTATTGCCTTTAAATAGTTGTTGTGTGCTACCAACTCTGCTCCCAGCTCAAAAGGATTAGTTTGCGCCCTCATCACAACAGGAACGGCAAAAACAAATAGGATCAGGGTAAAAATCTTCATAAGGTAATATCACAAGGGACAGAACTAACTTGCTCTGCCCCTATTTAAATTTATTAAAAACTAGTGGTCAACTCTGTTCTTTTTAGTTTTTCTAACATAAGTAACCGATAGCTCTGTAGCTGAAGTATCTGATTCTAAACTATCATCAGTATCATCATCGCCACCATCGCCTTCATCACCGTCGTCGGCTAATCCGCCAAGGATGTTTTTCATTTGTTCTCTGTTTAGTGGACTGGTCTGGTCCAAATCAAATTTTTCGATTTCGTGGTTTGGCTTTTTCATAAAGAAAATTAATATCAAGATTGTACAATCCTTTCGAGCCGGATTGCTTAGGCTACACCCTTTTAAAACCTGGTGCATGTTTTTAGTGACTGCGTTTGCAACCGTAATCACTCTCCAGCTAGACAAAATGGATAGTCGACTTTTCGTACTAGCTGAGCTGAAATTATTAAAAGAAGTGTTATACAATAAATTTTTCGTTTTAAACAGCCAATTGCTTTGCTCTTTAGGCGGATTGTCTTTCCATCAACTAAAACTATTAATCAGATTATAATAACCTACCGACATTTAAAACTCCTTGTTGTGTAGTACAAATCTTTCAAAAACAACATTTTTTTTACGATATTTATATTCCCTAAACTAACTTATGCATCCCACATTGAAATGCGTTATCATTGATGATGAGCCCTTCGCCATAAAGCTACTCTCCGAACAGATCGACACACTTGACTATTTAACGCTATATAAAACTTACACCAATCCTCTTACTGCACTTGCTGAGATCCAAGAACATGAACAGATCGACATTCTCTTTGTAGATATTGATATGCCCCAGCTGTCTGGAATTGACTTGGCCAGTAAGCTGTCGACAAAAGTTTCGCATATTATTTTTACCACAGCCTACCCACAGTTTGCACTCGAAGCTTTTGGTGTACACGCGGCAGATTATTTACTTAAGCCCATAGAGCCGGCAAAATTTATAGTGTGCACCAACAGAATATTGAACCTTAGTGTTAATAAAAGCCAGCCGCAACCATTACCCAATGAGAAAATTTTTATAAAAGGAGAAACCAAGGGAAAATTTATTGCCATTAATCCTTCAGAAATCATCATTATCTATGTTCAGGAACATTATATCATGATAGAAACTCATGCAGCGAGGTACCGAACAACCGAAACGCTTAAAAATATAGAGGAGCGTTTATCAACCGACAGGCGTTTTATCAGGATACATCAATCGAACATTATTAATATGGAAAAAATTGTTCATGTTGATGGGAATACAGTATATATGGAACAAAAATGGAAAGCGCCCATTAGTGAGAACTATAAAAAAAAATTCATGGCGCTTATAGCTAATAAACTACTAAGCCCCAAATAACCGGGGCTTATCTCATTTACTGTATCCAAAAATAGTTATTGTGGCATTGGTATTTGTCGGATCCGTAGGAAATGGTGAATTGCCATTGTGTTTAGCCTTAACATATGTAAAGGCTGTTCGTTTTTTTAAGAGCGGGTGTTTTTTCATGTTTTTTTGGCAACATAACTCCTAAAAAAGAAAAAAATAATTTTTTACCATAAACAAGATGATTAGCTTTCCAAACCCCCAAATTGTATGGTTAAATGCTTTGGGCAGATTTTTAACAGATAGCAGGTATCACCTGCTAGGATGGCTTATATTTATCTTTTATGATGCAGTACTTGGCGGCATTGCTAGGGGTATATTCGGAACTTTAGAGAATTATATCGTTCACTATACGATCAACATTTCTCTTTTTTACCTTCACTCTTATCTTTTTTTAAAAATAATGTCGGGGAAGAATATTCCAAAAGCATGGTTTTTTGCGTTCTTGCTGGCGACAGAACTTTCCGTTTACCTGGTGGTAACAGGCATTGTAGATAACTTGCTGCATCGTTTCACACATATTCTTTCAAATGGCCCATTGGTTATCGATAAGCAACTTATTTTCGCCTATGTTTGGAGAGGAATGTATTTCATTTTTTTTTCTACCGGTTATTGCTTTTTCCTCAATTACAAAAGGAACAGGGATTTAAGAGAAGCGATGCAAATGAAGGATCTTGAGCGCCAGGTAGCAAAAGAAACTATAGAGAAGGAACTTACCCAGGCTAAAAATTCCTTCCTTCTCGCTCAGGTAAACCCGCATTTTCTGTTTAATACACTCAATTATATTTATTATACCTGCTATAAAACATCTCCAGACGGTGCTAAAGCTATTATGGCCCTTGCGAAGATTATGCGCTACTCTGCCGATAGCAAAAATACGCAAGAAATGGTTATGCTAAAAAATGAAATCGAACATATAGAAACGCTTATACAGTTGCACTTAATGCGTTATGAAGAACAGATCAGGTTTAATTTTAATTATAGTCAGCAGGCAGCTAATACCCGTGTAATTCCGCTACTCTTAATTACATTGGTAGAAAACATTTTTAAACATGGCGACTTCACCGATAAAGAGCGCATACCTAAAGTTGATATCTCTATCCAGGAAAACACTTTACTGATTACTACTGAAAACAGACAAAAACAAAATATCGATAATCGCGGCCTAGGTTCCGGGCTTTCAAATATATCTACCAGATTAAAACATACTTATGGAGACGGCGCAACATTTAGTTATGGCCTTGATGACCGGAAATGTTTTAAAGTAAAACTTAGCATCTTTATAGAGGGGTAAAGTGGATTAACTTTACAGCTTTTTATACATTAAAGAATCCAACTTTCCTTTGCCGTTGACAGGAATTTATGATTTTTTCAAATTAAAGGAACTTGAACTGCATTGACAAAACAATACCAAGACAATCAAATGGCTTAAGCGATTGATTTAGCTATTATAAAGCATCTTGTCCTCAGCCCATATTTAAGCGCTTAATTGCAAACTGTTTTTTAAACAAATCCACTACGACGAAACAATATCATTTTTATTATATTTTGTATTAAAAATAAGACTGAATTTATATATTTATAACAATAAAGCTTTATCTTGGTATCAATATATGCAGTTTGTTAACTTTCTGTCTGGCACCACCTGTTTTTTCCTGCTTTTAATTTCACTCCATTTATTTTTCGCAAAAAATGGGAATAGAAAGCAGAATATCATGTTGTCTATCTTGTTATTTTCACGTTTTGGGCAAGTACTTAATTCACTGTTCATTACGACAGGACAAGCAGAGCCACTTTCCGTATTTTTCCAGTTTTTTACCCCCTTCTATTTCGCAGCACCTGCTTGTTTTTATCTTTATATCACTGGTTTTGTGTTCGAAAGGAGAATAATTACAAAAAGGGATTTTTTTCATTTCATACCCGCAATGTTAGCCATTATACATATTATTCCATGGCCGGGTTCAGCCCCAATTAATTGGAACCTTATTGTTAACGAGCTGCATGCCGAGGGTTATCTTTCATTAGAAGCGAAGACTGGATTATTCCCTTCTTACATCCATTTTTTGTTCAGACCAGTACTTACTATAGTTTATTTAGGCTTAACCTGGCTCGCTGTTATTAAATCGAGGGTTTTGAGGAAAAACGCCCTAAACCATACCGCACAATATTGGGCAATATTTTTACTTAAGGTTGCTACTTTTTTCCAACTTTTAGGCCTGGCACCAATCATATTGAGGAACATAAAACTACCTATTGAAAATTCAATTTTCGTAGTAATCAACTGTGCGGCTTTGTTGCTCATCCTTTTATATGCATTGCATAAGCCCAGCATTTTTTATGGCTTTCTACTGGTAGCTATTGATTGGAATAAGAATGAATGGAAAGATAAAATAGTATCTGATGAGGTAAGCCCCCCGGAAGATTTTACAATATCCGACATGATAAGGGTTCCGAAAGCCTTATCGCTCCCTGTTAAGAAGTTTAATCTATCAGAAGAACAAATTTTATTATATGTTGATCTGATCAAAAAAGAAATGGAAGATAATTGCCTGTACCTTAATCAAGATTTACAAATTATAGATCTGGCAACCCGTATCAACATTCCTGTTCATCAATGTTCCTTTGTGATCAATAACCACATTGGAAAGAATTTCCGCGACTGGATCAACAGCTATCGCATAGCACATTTTTTAACGCAATATCCTATCCTTGTTGATAAGATTACCATAGAGGCAATTGCTCAGGAAGCCGGATTTAAAAATCAGGCTACCTTTTACAATGCTTTCAAAAAAGAAAAAGGCATCATGCCAACGGCCTATTTTTCGCAGGGAGAAAACGTTTCAGGCTTATTTTAACGCTATTTTGCTCTAACGATTGAATCATTAGAGACAAGTTACTCCCTTTAACTACATTTTTTTCGGAATAGCCAATACTTTTGAATTAGTTTTTTCGGGTTACCATACACTAACTCGAAAATATGCTGATTGATTATATCCTATCCCTAATAATAATGATAATAGATTTTGAGAATCGTCTTTCAATGAAGCCATTTTTCAACTATTTGGAAAAATTTCATCCCCTGTCTGGCGAATTCATGATGCATTGTGAAATAAACAGCCAATTCATAACTGTAAAAAAACACAAACATATACTCTCGCCCATAGATTCCAACAATGCCATGTATTTTTTAATTAAAGGGGTGGTTAGGGGCTTTATTAAAGATAGAAAAAAAGATATCAGTACCTGGTTTGGCTTCGAAAATCAGATTATAGAGGCCATCCGTCATCCTGATCAGCAATCTAATCATTCTGTAGAATACCTTCAGGCGCTTGAAGACTGCCACCTGATCCGCATCCCCTATACAACTACTGATTTCTTATATTCGAATTATCCGGAGTCGCATGTTATCGCCAGAAAGATTCTGGAAATACAATATTACCATGCTGCCGAAAGATCAATCATGGCCAGGATCCCAAATGCACTGGGACGGTACCTTAAACTTGAAAGTACAGCTTTTGATATTGATAGAATACCCCAACGTTATTTAGCCAGTTATCTGGGTATGCGCTTAGAAACTTTGAGCAGAATACGAAACAGGACTGTTGTGCAGGATTTAAAGATGCTGGCTTAATTTCAATTCATTATTAGGTTGACCAAGGCATATTATTAAAATAAAATTCTATCCGTTTTTTAACTTTGCAAAAACACTAATTTAAAGGTGGACAAGAAAATTTATTAAAATGAATATTATACTAGCATCTACTTCTACCCTTTTTGGTGGAAACTACCTGGAATACTTAACAGATGAGCTTATTACCTTATTTAAAGGAACAGATGAAATCATTTTTATACCCTTTGCCAGGCCAGGTGGCATTTCGCATGATGAATACACCGAAAAAGCTAAAGATTTTTTCTCCAATCTTAATATCAAAGTAAAAGGTTTGCATGAATTTGCCAATCCTACTGAAGCGGTACATCAGGCGAAAGGTTATTTTACCGGTGGTGGAAATACTTTTCTTTTGGTAAAAACATTGCACGAACTTGACCTGATGACGGTTTTGAGCGAAAACATTAAAAAAGGCAAAGCCTATTTAGGTTGTAGCGCAGGTAGCAACATTGGCGGCATTAATATGAAAACCACTAATGATATGCCGATCGTTTATCCTTCTTCTTTTGATTGTATGGGCTTGGTTCCGTTTAACCTTAATCCGCATTACCTGGACCCAAATCCTGATCTAAAACATAACGGGGAGACAAGAGAAACCAGAATTAAAGAGTTTTTAACCCAAAACGAGATAAAAGTGGTTGGCTTACGTGAAGGAAACTGGATCAGAATACAGGGTGATAACATCACTACCGAAGGAAGCGAAGAAACCAGGATTTTTGAACCTGGTAAAAGCCCGTATGAGCTTCAGCCAGGAGCATCACTGCTCTAAATAAATTTTTAGTGATGCAGTCCTCTTTCTTTCAGGTAGATCAACAGGTCAGCCGGACGATCCGTTTGCACAATTACAGGGTGATAAGCAATCAACCAGCCCCAGCTTTCTTCCTTCTCACCTTTTTCTATAGCGCGGTCATCATCATGGCCTCCATTTAGCGATGGCCACAAACTGTTAAGCCAGATCAAGGGCTTACCGTTCAATTCCTTTATAGTTTTTAGATTGCTTAAAGTATCGGTATCAAAGATGGGCTGCACGATTGTTTTTTTATTAGGTGTATAAGACTTGATAATATCTTGCATGTCCTTCTTCTTTACATTAACCACCACCATTAAATAAGCATCATCTGGGATAACGTTTTTGGTTTTAAGTTCTCCATAAGGTATCTCATCACCCACATTAACAATAGCCTGATCAATGGTAGAAGTTTCGCGCAGTACCTTAAATACCAGATCAAGATGATCGTTTCCTTTATCTACATTAATCAGGATTTTACCTTTTGCCGCCAGCATCATTTCCCTCATGGTTGGGATCTGATTTTCTGTAACACGGCCCAGGCCATTCTTTAACCTAAACTTTTTCAGTTCCTCCAAAGTGTAATCGCCCACTTTTCCTTTTGCATTGGTTGTGCGATCGATCGTATTATCGTGCATCACGACCATTTGACTATCCTTGCTCATCTTCACATCAAGTTCCATAATATCAAAACCTTTTCTGATACTATTGTAAAGTGCATTCAATGAGTTTTCAGGTGCATTTCTCCAATCGCCACGGTGTGCGGCAACTAAAATCTGTCTGTTATTCCCCTTAAAAACGGTTTTTAATTTTTCAGCCGGACTTTGGGCCAGCGAAACGATTGTAATGGTATTCAACAATAAAAAAAGGATACTACGGGAGGTTTTCATACAAAACTGGAAAAATGATCGATGCGCAAAAGTATTAACGGGCCGTTAAGCAGGTGTTTTGGCAATGTTAATTTTAAGCATTTAAACAACAGATCTAAAATTTCTATTAAAAATGAACTGTTTTTCGCCCGATTTTAAAACCCGTTCGTCGAGAATTTACCTGCGTTGGTATAATACGGCCAAATCGGCTGAAACGTTTCTCAAATGAGTGCGTCTCATTATCAAACAATCACAAATTATTAATTAAAAATATAAATAAAAACATTATGAAAACTTTATTCTCAACCTCAGCAAAATCTTTAATGGCAGCTTTAGTATTAAGCGCTTCAATCTTTAGTGCAAATGTAATGGCTGGCGAAAAACAACCAGTAAAAATATCTGCACCAAAAAACTTCGATAAAGTAGTGGTAAGCGGAAAGGTAGAAGTTACCCTGATCCAGAATGGTACCGAAGGCGTAAGTTACGCAGATGAAAATACCGGAAATGTAAAAGTGATCCAGGATGGATCGGCACTGAAAATTACCTCAACAGATAACAGTCCGGCAAAAATCACTGTATATGTAAAAAACATCTACAGGGTACAGGCTTCTGATGACGCAACCGTGAAAACAGAGGGTAAACTTGATGTAAAATATCTTCAGGTATTCTTAACTGGAAACGCTGTTGCTAAAATCAATTCGAAAACAGAAAGTTTATATACTGTAATGGAAGGTTATGCTGACTTAAAATTAAGCGGAGCTACTCAAAACCACAACGTAGTAATGGGCAGCACACCAAAATTAAACTTAGACAAATTTGCTGCTTCAAAAACAGAAATGACTTCGCCAACGGCTACTATCCAAACTGCAGCCTTAACAAAATAAATAACCCATAAATATTTTCTAAAAGCGACAATTGATTTGTCGCTTTTTTTTTGCTCAAATTTTTCAGCTACAAAACATATATTTACGGTTCATCCTATGAAAAATAATGCTACTCAACCAATGAAAACTCAATTGAGGAATATATGGAAGATTTTACTGATCTGCACCTGTGTTTCCTGCCACTCCAATGAAGAAAAAAAGAATAAACATACCGATACAGCCGAAAAAACAGTTGAAGTAAAAAAGGCAACTGGTAACAAACCACAGAAAAAAGGCTTTATGGAGTTTTTGAGCTATAATGATGATGGCGATTATTTCTTACTCACAGCCCGCAGGAAGAATGAAACATTCTCCTTTATTAACGATAGCAATGACGACAGAAGTTTGTTAAGAGGTGATACTATAGTAGTTACATGGATAACCGACACCATTTATATTGCAGGTGATGGCGATACACCACAACAGGCAGATAAGATCGTTTCTGTAAAAAAACTGAAAGATGGCAATGTTTCAAAATTCAGGAAAACTTACAATAAACAACTAAAATACCATTGGCCACAGGAAGAAAATTACTCAAAACCTTATCTGGATAAGCTCTACACTGCCGTAGAGTATTATGTCGCCAATTCGAAAAATGAACTGCTGCAATTGCTTGTTAAAAACAAGGATGAAATAAATTATTCCATTGAAAAACAGACCCGAAATAATAAAGAATACACCCTAATCGGCATTGCCGGAACCCTAGAACACCATAGTAACACCGTGCAATGGTTATATTTAGATAGTGAGGAAGATAAACTTTATGAATATGATTTGCAAAATGACAGTTTAATTGAGTTTAACCACTAAAACCAATAACATGACACTCTTTTTCCTCTTTTGTGTAATTGCTGTACTGCTTCTGGCAAACCTTTTAATTTTTAGGAAAAAGTCTTTAAAAGTAAAAATTATTGGCTCCATTGCGCTGCTGTTAGGCGCATTTATTCTCTTTATTGCGGTAGTGGCAATTCTTTTTTATAATTCAACCGATCCAAGAGAAAGGGCGGCAGAAGAAGGCGCACGGAACAAATGGTTATCGGTTAAGAACCTTACTCAATCCAGCCACCAGGCTATCGTTTCTTATTTGCTAAATGAAGGAAATACAACTAAAAAAATAAGCGACACCTTAAATTTGGCTAAGGGCCAATATAATTCTTCACAACTCATGCTACCTATATTGGTGGGTGATAGCACTTATTTTCCTGAGGGTTTTAAAATCCAGATCAAAGATTCGTTAAATAATCTGGTGGCAGAGTATGATAAAGCACAGTTTCTGCAAAAAGCCACAACTGACGATTCTACTTATAAACCAAAGAATAAAATGACTATAAGTTTTTATGTGATAGAAATTAATGGTCAGGAAAAGTTGAAAACCCATCAATCCCCGAAGCTTTAATCAGCTATTTTATCATAATTTCTACAAAAAGTAAATCTACATCCACCTGGGTGCAGCATGATTATTAAATCGGCTGAAAAATAAATTTCACTATTCGCCCGATTTTAACAGCCGTTCGTCGAGGATTTAGCTGTGTTGGTATAATACCCTGTTTTCTGGTGCAACGTTTTGTACTTACCGGCGTCTTATCTACAAAAACAGAAACAAAATATTATTTAAAAATATAAAAAACAGCATTATGAAAACCTCAATCAAAACCCTAACAAAATCGCTTTTAGCAGCAATCGTTTTAACATCATCTATTTTTTCGACAAGCGTAATGGCTGATGAAAAACAACCTACCAAAGTTTCAGCTCCAAACAATTTCAGTAAAGTTGTTGTAGGCGGAAATGTAGAAGTTACATTGGTACAATGCCAAAAAGAAGGTGTAAGCTACAATGACGACAACACAGGAAGCGTAAAAGTGATCCAGGACGGAGATGCACTAAAAATCACTTCAGAAAGTAAAGATGTAGCTAAAATTACTGTTTACGTAAAAAACATTTACAGGGTACAGGCATCAGGAAATGCTGTGGTAAAAACAGAAGGCAAATTAGACGCCAAATACCTTCAGTTATTCTTAAAAGAAAACGCTGTTGCCGAAATCAACTCAAAAACAGAGAGTTTATATACTGTAATAGAAGGTAAAGCAGATTTAAAATTGAAAGGCGCTACTCAAAACCACATTTTGGTAATGGGAAAAACACAAAAATTAAATTTAGATCGTTTTGCAGCCTTAAAAACCGAAATGAACAATCAACAAACGCTTCAAATTGCATCATTGGCTAAATAAGTCATCACCATATATACAAAAGGCGGCAAGATAAATATTTTGCCGCCTTTTGCGTTTAAGTCAAATTTTCAATTAATTAAAGATTTGTGCCTCCCGGTAATCGTGGTCCATCCGTTCTAACTTGCCTGCGTTAAAATGTAGTTTTACAGTTGAAGCCCCGGTAACGCTTGAACTTACAAAATCAGAAAACACAAACTGCCAGTCACTATAATTATTCAAATCGGGATCGTAAGGTTTGTTTAAAGGTTTGTCTGAAAGTACAAAACCATAAGCAGCGTAGGTTGGCAATTGATGAATTTTGAGCAGTTTTGCCCCTATCCCACTAACAGGATCGTCCACTTTAATTGCCGTATCATCAGCAGCGCCATCTGGCCATTTCGTAACATTTGAGGTGAGTCCGCCACCTGTTGCAATCTGTTGCACCTTATCCCCACTAAATAGAAATACAGCGCGATCTAAAGTCCCTGTGTTACTATACACCGTAAGTGCATAGTAAAATGGAAGGATTTTGATAAGTTTTTCAGGAGAACTGTAGGGCTTACGCGCGTAAATTGCTACATATTGAAAATCGAGTGTTTTTCCCGCCTGTTGCAACTGGGCAAATACCTCGGCTTGCGTACTGCCAATCTTAACGCCCCATTTTTCGCCTTTGGTAATCGATTCGGAATAATCGCCTTGTTTCTCTTTTTTACATGCTGATATTACGATCAGCAAGAACATTATTGGTAATAATCTTTTCATTATTTTGGTTAGGTGTTGATTTTACAGTTATAAACGGATAATAAGCCCCTGCCGCTACAATTAGCAAAAAATTACATCTGCAATATACTTGATCAACCAATCTTATGCCCGTTATTATATTATGGATCTTATTACATTTTTGCATCATATTTTTGAAATCATAACAGAGCTTCCTATGAGAAATCATTTTGCATACACTATTTTTAGCCTTCTTTTATCCACAGGACTTTATTATGCGCAAAGTGATATCCTCTTAAAAAACCAATTTAAACCACTGTTCAGCCGCCATTGGACAAGCGATTATTCAATACTGCGGGGAAGAAAAGTGGAGAATAAAGATACTTTAACCCAAATTTCTTATAGTTTCAAAAGAGACCACACCTTTATATTAAGAAGCTACCCTGGCATGAAAGAGGTAACAGGAAACTGGGAATATGATCCAAAAGGGAAAATGATCAACTTAAAGGTAAACAGCAGGCATACATCTTCAATTATTTTAATCAGCGATACAATAGTGGTAATGAAGTTCTCCAATATCAGAGGTCTACCCACGGATTTAGCCAATGGACGATTTTACTATAAACCAAGGCCTGATTTATGATTTCCCGTTTTTTATTATTCTGAGAATATACTTACCGGATCAACCTCTTTAAACAGATATTGTTTATGTGGGGGCAATTTTCCATGACTTACCTTTGTGGGCATATCTTCTTTCATGGTATTAATATCCTCAACTGTAATCTTTTTGGCCAATACATCATATTTTGCAATGGTTTGCTGGCCTGCCCCGGCATTATATGTTTCCATGTAAGTAAATACAAGTTCTCCGTTTTTGAAACAGTATCTGGTTTCGCGGTTACCAACCGGGCCACTACCGTAAGTTGATATGATTAAGGTTTTATTTTTATCTATCGTAATATCCTCACTGTCATACTGTTGATAATCGCCATTAATATATGCAGCACCAATAGCCTGCCAGGAGGTTGCATACAAATTGTAGCCACCCGTAGCCTGTTTTAAAAGAACCAAAACCGGCCGAAGATCGGTGCTGTCTGTTTTGTTCTGAAGCACCAGAACCACATCTTCCATATCGTCGTTATTTAAAAACCCTTTAGCATCCATAGCAACAATATAGGGGCTGGTTACAAAGTCATCAATCGTATTACCGTTTTCTGGAAATTCGGTATCGTTTATTTCTTTTGGTTCTTCTGTTTTTGGGGATATTGTTTCAGACGCTTCTTTCGTAGCGATTTGCACCGGGCTATTGGCCATGCTATCCTCTGTTTGTTGAGATGTTATACCAGCATTAAACCAGTGAAGCTTATAACCAAATACAATGACCAACAAAAGTACAAATGTTAAAAGTGCAATAATAATTCTGCTTTGTTTTTTCATAAAGTTGCTTATAGTATAAAGGTAATTCAATTTTCATGATAAATTCCTGTCCTCATTGAGCTAAGAAAATTTGATGAAAAATAAAAAACATATCCAATTACCTAACATATTCTAAATTTAATGCGTTCAAATCTTTTTAATGAGCGTGTAATCATACATTTAAGTATGATTATACAACCATATAAAATAAAGCTTTCACGTAAAAAAAAGTAATACAACACCTACTTATTCCTCCAGAGAAGCCTTTCACTCAGGATTCGTGTAAAATTCGACCAAACTATTTTGAGCTAATAATTATGTTATTAGCTTTGATCATCACTCCTAATTAGATTATCACATCCTTTTTTGTTAAAACACCTGGGTAATAATCTGCCTGTAGTCGCGGCCTGCAAGCAGTTAACTAACAATTATTTAACCTATTATTTTAACCAAAAATGAAAAATCTTAAAAAAACCAAACAACTGGGAATCATTCTATGTTCCTCTGTGCTATTGCTTACAATGGCATTACCATCTTGTAAAAAAAATGGAGGCGATGATCCGGTAAACACCAAACCAGAAATGCAATCGAAGTTAACAGAAGCTGAAGAAATCCGTATCATGAAGGCAGGATTTTCAACCAACGATGCTATAAAAGTGGGAGATTCTTATCTGGTTGAAGGAGACATTCTACTTTCTGCAGAAGACCTTAACCACCAAATTAAATTAGTAGAAGGACTAAAAGGTAAAAATGGTCCTAGTACAGAGCAATATAAGTCTGGATACACATTAGCTGCTAAATACCTTAACAATGGGCAAATAAAAATTAAGATCGATGCAGGTAATTTACAAAAACTTGTTACAGATGCAACCGTGATCGCAATTAAGAGGTACAATGATCTAAAACTAGCTACTACTTTTGTGCTGGAAACAAGCTCAACCGGGACAGCAGATATCGCAGTTGTGATGAAAGACCTTGGTGGAAGAGATGGGAATGGCAGTATCGTTTTGGGACGATCAGGCGGGTTTCCAAGGGCAGATAGTAGCCCTGCTCCGAATTTCTCTCTCAACAATCAATACTATAATGCGACAGATTTTACAGCCAATGCGCTTGCTAACGTTATTGCGCATGAAATTGGCCACTGTGTAGGCTTTAGACATACAGATTATACAGATAGAAAATCATGCGGTTTTGGTGCGAAAGGGGAACCAGTAACTGCTTATCTCACCAATGCCGAAGGAACTGCATATTTACTGGATGCAAAAGGTAATAAGATTGAGGATTTAACAACAACAGCCACCCTCATCCCTGGAACTGTAACTAAGGATTCTAAGTCATGGATGGGCGCATGCAACAGCGACATAAGTTCATTTACCGCCAACGATAAAACCGCCATTTACTATCTTTTAGGAAAGCAATAAGTATTTAATCATGTAATCCGGAATATTGAGGTTTTCAATGCTTCATATCCGGATTACATGATTAACTTAATACCCAACTATATAACTCATTAACCGCATCAACATAAAATTCTATAAAGTATTTTTAAGCTAATTATTATTTGATTATCTTAGAACTGAAAATCCCTCCTATTTAGTATTCATTACATCCTTTTTTGTTAAAACACCTGGGTAAAGATTAGCCAGTAGTCGCGACCTGCAAGCAGCGTATTAACTATTTATTTAACCATAATTTTAACTAAAAATGAAAAATCTTAAAAAAACAAAACAATTAGGGATCATTCTGTGCTCATTTGTACTATTGATTATTGTAGCACTGGCATCCTGTAAAAAAAACGGAAGCGATGACTCATTAAACACCAAACAAGCAGTACAATCGAAGTTAACAGAAGCTGAAGAAATCCGCATCATGAAGGCAGGATTTTCGACCAATGATGTCATAAAAGTAGGTGATTCTTATCTTGTTGAAGGAGATATTCTACTTTCTGTAGAAGAGCTTAACCATCAAATAAAGTTAATAGAAGGACTAAAAGGAAAAAATGGACCTAGTACCGAGCAATACAAGACTGGCTTTACATTAGCTGATAAATACATTAAAAATGGGCAAATAAAGGTTAGGGTTGATGGAGGTGATATGCAAAAATTTGTTACTAAGGCCACCAAGATAGCCATTGGGAGATACAACGACTTAAAACTGGGTACTACTTTTGTGCTGGAGACCAGCCCAAGCGGAACAGCAGACATTGTAATTACAATGAGAGATCTTAGTGTCATAAAATCAGCACCTGGTACTATTTTTGGCGGGTGGTCACTTGGATTTCCAAGTGCAGATGGTAAACCTGCTGGAGGATTCTCACTAAACAATAAATACTATAATGACACAGATTTCACTGCTGATGAACTTGCTAACATGATTGCGCATGAAATTGGCCACTGTGTAGGCTTTAGACATACAGATTATTCAGATAGAAGTTCCTGCGGTTTAGGTGAGGAAGGAGAATCAACCACCAGCAGTTTAAGAGATGAAAAGGGAGACAGGATTCTGGATGCAAACGGAAATAAGATTTTGGATTTAACAACAACAGCCTCCTTAATTCCTGGAACTGTAGCAAAGGACTCCAAGTCGTGGATGCGTGCGTGCCCCGCCAACATAAGGTCCTTTACCGAAAAAGATAAAATCGCTTTATATTATCTTTTAGGAAAACAATAAGTACTTAATCCGGTAAGCCGGAATCATTAGGTCCTTCGGATAGTTATCTGGATTAAAAGACCGGGAGTATATCTCCTGGTCTTTTATTCTTTGTGATTTAATGCTATGATAATATTTTAGTTTCTTATTTCCGGCAAGTAGTTCCGTACTATTTATTCTTGGCCTGATACTGGTTATACAGTGCCACACATTTTTCCTCATAGTCGAAATTGATATCATCGCTAAAGGTTTGCAGGTAGGTTTTAGGGAAAACCATTATGCTATTGACTGCCGGTAATTCGACCATCTTTTTATTGCGTACCACCCTAAAATGAGCAGTATATTTATTGGTTAACAGGTTTACGCTCGAGGTACCACCGTTTTCACCGGAATAGGTACCACTTACCTCATAATCTGTACGTTTCATCTTTACCAACTGCATTTTTTTCTCTTTTTTGTTATAGGCAAATGTGCTTATAAAGCCAGAGCGGCCATAATCGTTCCAAAATTCGAAACCATCTTTAAGGGCAACGAGTGTATTGCCAAAATTGAGTTTCCAGATTTTCTGGCTTTCTATTTTCCTGAATTTCTGACTAGACAGTTTACACACCAATGTTTTGGTATCACTGTTAATGTAAACTGTATCTTTTTTAAGGTCGTGGTCAAAATCTTTTACCAATCGCCGTGTACTCTGCCCCAGTGCGGCGGTTGAAAGCATTGTAAAGAACAATACTGTAGTATAATAAATGCGGGCTTTATTCATAGGTTGGTTCGTTAATTAATTATAGTCTGAGTTATCCTGTTGTTTAAACAGCGAATACAGATAAATGTTGGTATAAATTAGCTAATTTCTATTAAGAAAGGCATTAATTTTGATCAATTTAGTTTTAACGGTCTCCCATTGCCATAATCACCTTGTAAACATGCATAAAACCAATTCTATTCCCTATTTTTGAGCAATGAGTTTCTATTAAGGCACTTAATCCATACTTTTCAAATCAATGATTATCAGAAAACCTTTTCCTATAACCATCACCTATACTTTTCTAGTTTTCTTTACCTTGTTTTTTGCAGGCAATGTATCTGCACAGAAAAACAGCCAGACAGATAAAGGTCAGGATGTATCAATACTTGCAGACTCGGCAACATTGACCAAAGGCGATTATCTTGCGCATCTGGAAAAAGTATTCGAAACGGTGAACAAAGTACCGGTTACTGTTGCTTCTTTTAAAAAATTAAAGCCTATTGAGGCACATTTAACACAAGATGAAGCTGCACTGGCCCTGCTTAAAAGCAGGTTGACGCAAAGCGACCGTACATTGAACCTGCAGAACCTGCAAATGGACCAGACTTTACTGGAAGAGCTTCGAGGCAACAATAAAGATTGTTTGGCAGACCTTGATGAATATGAAAAGGAATTGCGGGCACTGAAAACGGAGATCCTAAACCTGCGGAAAGATACCGTATTGATTAGATTATTTACTTCACCCAAGGTGCGTATTCTGTTCAAGGATCAGTTTACCGAGCTAGGAAAGAAACGTATAGTGATGGATAGCCTGCTTAAAAACACGACGTTAGCAATTAATAATTTTCAGGCCAGAACTTCGGCCAATCTCATTAATATTAAGGAGCTGATGTACCTAACCGATAGTCAGCTGGATGCAGTTAGCATAAAGGCTTTCGGTAAGGAACGCCGATACCTGTGGGAATCGGTAAATAAACCGGCCAATAAAAGCATGGGGTTCCGCAGGTTTATTAAAGGCGAACAGGAAATATCGGGCTATTATTTTGTTTATACAAGGAGCAGCCGATTGCTTTTACTATTTACCTGCGCTGTATTTTTCTTCTGGGTATTCTTTAATTTCAGGAGTGTGAAACAGCGTGGCCGCTTAGAAACCCTTGATGGCTTTTCGTTGATTAGTCCGCAGCCCTACCTGATCACTTTTATCACACTTTTCACCCTGGCGCCTATTTTCGATCTAAGGGCTCCGGCACTTTATATAGAAGCCGTACAAGTAATACTGGCGATATTGCTTACCGCATTTTTCCGTAAAAAACTAGGCAAAAGGTTATTTTACTATTGGTGTATTTTCGTGGTGTTGCTTCTTGCTCCGGTTTTTCTGCGTCTTTTGGGCATGCCACCAAGATACCAGCGCTGGCTTCTGCTATTCCTAACGGTAAGTTCGGTAGCTTATGGCATTATGGTTTGGAAAATGCTTGATGAAAAAACAAAAAGATACAGGATGATCCTGGTTACCGGATTTATTTATACAGGATTTGCCATCATTGCTACCTTTTGCAATTTATTTGGCCGTTTTACCCTTACACAGATTTTTTATTCTACCGGGGTAAGCTCTTTGTTAAATGCGATTTCGCTGACCATTCTAGCCAAAGTATTGGTAGAAGCTTTTTTATTGCAGATGAAAAGCAGCAGGATCCGCAAAGGCTTTCCCGAATATTTTGACTGGCAGCCCGTTATTGCCGGGCTGAAAAGGCTTACAGGGATTGGTGCCACCATTATCTGGTTTGTAATATTTACCACCAACCTGAATATTTTTAACGGGCTCTATGAATCGGTAATGGAGGTCCTTACCGAAAAAAGAACGATCGGAAGTTTCTCTTTCACTTTCGGTGGCGTGGTGCTCTTTCTTGGCATCATCTGGATTGCCAATTTTCTGCAGAAATACATTGCCTATTTCTTCGGCGATACCGGCGACGACAGCTTTGATGATAATAAAGGCGAACGTTCGAAATTGCTGGTTACCCGTTTGGTGCTGCTGATCGGTGGCTTTTTAATCGCTGTCGCGGCATCAGGCCTTCCTATAGATAAAATCACGGTGATATTGGGTGCTTTAGGTGTGGGTATTGGGCTCGGTTTGCAGAATATTGTAAGCAACTTTGTTTCAGGCATTATCCTTATTTTTGATAAAACGATCCGCATTGGGGATATTGTTGAACTGAGCGATAAAAAAGGCCGCGTAAAAGAAATCGGTGTGCGTGCAAGTACGCTACTTAGCGATGAAGGTGCAGAGATCATCATACCTAATGGTGCCATCCTATCCAACAACATCATTAACTGGACACTGAGCAATAACCAAATGCGGGTAAACATTTCTTTGTCGGTTGCCAAGCCATTTAATACCACTGATGTGGTCAACCTGATCAGGGAAATTATTACCGAAAACAACAATGTATTTATTAGCAAAGAACCAGTGATTATGATTAGTCCGGTGAGCAAACTGAACAGCAAAATCAATATTTATTTCTGGTGCAAGGATATTTCGAAAGCTGATCTGACTAAAAGCATGATCAATGCGCAGATTTTTGAGGCATTTGAACAGAAGGGTATTGAAATTTTATAATAATAAATTGCATGAATACTTTTTTCCTTTCCGAATTACATATCTACCCTATTAAATCCCTAGGTGGCATCAGTCTTGAAAAAGCCCAATTAGAAGAAAAAGGCCTCCAATACGACAGGAGATGGATGCTTGTTGATGAAGAAGGAATATTTATTACGCAAAGAAAATATTTCGAACTGGCTTTACTTGCGGTAAATATTAGTAAGGGCAGGTTAATTATATCACATAAAACCCAAACCGACCAAAGAATATCATTCGATTTGCAGGAAGATAATGGAACGCAGATTCCCGTTGTGATCTGGAACGATACCACTGTTGGCATTGAAGTAAATAAAGCGGTAAGTGATTGGTTTTCTGATTTTCTGAAATTTAAAGTAAAACTGGTAAAAATGCCGGTGGCAGAAAAAAGGTTAGTAGACCCAAGATATGCATCTAATGATGAAGTAGTGAGTTTTGCTGATGGTTATCCTTGTCTGCTCATTGGTCAGTCTTCTTTGGATGGACTTAATGAAAAGCTCCAAAGCCCTATCAGGATGGACCGTTTCAGGCCCAATTTTGTGTTTACTGGCGGAACGCCGCACATTGAAGACCGCTTTGATACTTTTTACATTGGCGAAACTTTATTTTCTGCAGTAAAACCTTGTGCAAGATGTGTACTGATTACCATCGATCAGCAAACAGGCGAAAAAGGACAGGAACCATTGAGAACATTAGCTGGTTACCGTACTATTGACAAAAAAATCATGTTCGGGCAGAATTTATTGCACCAAAAAGCTGGCATAATCAGTGTGGGAGATGAACTTAAAGTAGTGAGGTGGAAGATGTAAAATGGAAGACGGGAGATGGAACTAATATTTCGATAAAAATTCCTTAACTACCTTAAATCTTAATGATAAAGATTTTATTCAACATTAATCTGCAATGTTTGTAACCACCTTAATCACCTGAAATAAGCTAAGCCCGGGCCATAAACCAAAGCGCTTCGTGCGCAAACTTTTCATCATATTTAACGTTTAAAAACTAATTCCTACTTAATTTTGGAAGATAAAGTAATTTAAATATCCATTGAATGAAAGATGCAATAATTGAACCGGCGGGCAAAAAATATTATGAACAACTGATCGCAGTTTGGGAAAGCTCAGTTAGGGCAACGCACCATTTTCTTTCAGAAAGTGATATCATGACCTATCGTTCGTTGATTTTAACTGAATATTTTGATCAGGTACAATTGTACTGCATTAAGGTTGAACAGGAAATTACGGGCTTTATTGGTATCAATGGCGAATCTATACAGATGTTATTTATCCATGCTGATGCAAGAGGAGAAGGACTCGGCAAAACATTAATTGATTTTGCAAAAAAAGAACATGGTGCCAATACGGTAGATGTAAATGAGCAGAATGACCAGGCGGTGGGCTTTTATGAAAAACTCGGCTTCGTAACCATCGAACGAAGTGAGCTAGATGCAGCTGGGAAACCTTTCCCTATCCTATCAATGGAATTAAAAGCTTAAATTTTGGCGAAATCACTGAAACCACTCTCTTAAATAATTTTTATCTAAATCATGCCCGAAAATATTACAGGAAAATTATTGATGGCTATCGCAATTGGCGCTGCCTTTGGCTTGTTTTACACGCTCTTGCTTAATATGCATGGTTTTACTAAAATCAAATATAAGCATGCTGCACTTACCATTGGTACTGTTATATTTCTCCTTGGTTTATATAGTTTTGAGGCAGCAGGTATAGGCTGTTTCATTATTGGCATTGGAATTTTTGTCCTTGCCATTGCACTAATGGCAAGAGGCACAGCCGATTCACTGAAAGCCCTGTCCGCTAAATTTTCACCTGGCAATAAACAGCAAAATGCCGAAGGGCAGCAATTAAACAAACCAGGTTTAAGTAGTTATGTTGGTGTAATATTTCATCTCGTGGTTATTGTGCTGATTTCGTTATCGATATTTACTTACGCTGACGATACAATATTAGATAAGGCAAAAATGGACCGGTTGATCATGGATGCTATTTTTCAGTTTTCCAGTACCATTATGCTTATATTGTTAGGGATGTTTAATCCCTTTTTGCAGCCTTCTGCAAAGCTATTAGGAATCGCTGACCGGATTGATAGCATTAAATATCCTAAACTATACCTCATGCTCTCCGGCAAAAAATTCTGGATAGCTTTTAAAACCCTCATTTGCCTCGGTATTGTTGCTTATTTCGTCTCTAAAGGATATTTTAACCTGCTGTCCTGGGATAATGCTACGCCTTACATGAATATCTACGTGCTGGTTATCGGTTTTTTTATCATGGTAAATCTGGTACAGATGATCCGGAGTCCGGAGTATTTTTTCAAGGCAAGCCTGTTCAGGATTACTATGTTACTACGATCGGCCTTTATCAGTATCTTTTTAAGTGCGATCCTGGTTTTCTCCACCCTGTTTATTTCATCGATTTTAGGGATTGATATCAATAGGCTTAAGGTAAGTTCGGAGGCTATAATTTTCCTAGGGTTTAATATTATTATGTGTTACAATGAGTTTAGGCTGGCGCGGGCTTAATAACCTTTTTTTCTTAGAAATGTGGGTTCAGTTTTTCATCTGATTTCTGAGTGGTGTCTGATGTTACCATCTGACACCATGTTGTTTTACTATAAAAATGTATTACTGGTCAGATGGAAACATCTGACTGCACCATAAATAAAAAGTTCAAATGCTCGTCAGATGTAACATCTGACGGCACAGAAATCAATACTTTAATCCAAAAGAGGAAAAATCAGCATTCTGACTAATACTTCCATTAAAATGAAGACCAATACGTGGGCTTCTATCCCATTGTGGTAAGAAATTAACCGTGATTTTTTCCTTAGCCGGAACACTTTGCCATTCTTCATTAGGTTGCTTGAAAAATACAAGCAGGCTTAAATCATCTGCGGTTTTCATTTTAAGCTCAACCGGAACTTTTGCTGATATTTTTACTTTTGAAAGCACCGTTTTGGTTTTATTTTCTACCTTCCAAAATTCTATTTCATTTCCAGATATACCAATACCTACAGCCGAGCCTGCATCGCCATAATACACTAAACCTTTTAGCGCGCTATTGGTATTTGTTACGGTTGTAGTTGCTTCAAAAGTTGCTGATATAGGCCTAACCGTTAATGCTATTCCGGTAAGGTTATCTTTATTGATCCTTCCGGATAAATGAAGCTGCCCGTTTTGCTGCAAAATTCCTGGAGTTGAGTTTCTAAAATCCCACTGCCATCTTTTGTCAATTTCCGAATTGGTAAAGCTCAATTTCAGATCCTGGTTAACACTTGGACCAGATTGTTCTTTAAGCACTGGCCATCCATCTTTTCCAGTCCAGCTTAATTGCGCAAGCATCCCCTGCCGGCCTGAAAAAACATTTGTCTTTTTGTTGTAGGCATGGTAGAGGTAATAATCTTTTCCATCTGTAGTTTTCACAAAAGTGCCGTGCCCTGAACATTTCCAGTATTCATTTTCCATTAACAACGGATTGGCAGCATAAAGCTCGTATGGCCCGGCAAATGATTTTGATCTTGCTACCCTAACATTATAATCGCATTGCGCACCACAACAATTCCCGGCCGAATAAAAAAGATAATAATATCCGTCCTTTTTCAAGATGCTCTGCCCTTCTAAACCTATATGCTGATCGTCTTTAAGTAAAGAAAAAGGCTCTCCTTCTATTTTAATTCCGTTCTTGGCAAGTTTATAAGCCAAAATCTCAATGGGGCGTTTATCCAAACCATAAGCTTTAAAGGTAATGTATCGCGTATCACCATCAAGGTAAACAAACGCATCGATTGATTCTTTGCCATAATCAATAATGATACCCTGATCAACAAAACCTCTATCGGGATATTTTGATGTGGCCACGCCAATGCACGAAACATTATCCTTTTTTCTTCTTGCAGTATAATAAATGAAATAGGTTTTATCGTGATAATCATATTCAGGAGCCCAAAACGATCCCGAAGTCCACGCTGGCGCACGCTCAAAAACATAACCTGATTGTTTCCAGTCTAACAGATCTTTTGAGGTATAAATCGGGAAATGTGGCGCCCACTCGGAAGAAGTACCTATGGCAAAATACTGCTTATTGGCCCGAATAATAGATGGATCGGCAAAATCTCCGGCAATTACGGGTTCTATAACGGTTTGTGCATATAAAAAATTCGCAGTCAGGAATAGTTTAATGGCTATTACCATTACATAGCGCAAAAGAAGACGGGTATTTATTTTTATCATCATGCTATAGCCTTTAAGTTGGTGTTTAATTTGGTTAAATCTTTGCAGACTGCATGCCATTACAGGAAAGCGCAAACTTTATTTCCCTGCAGTAATAATATAGGTAAGCATACCAGGTACACCTTCATGTGTATTTGAAAAATTATCTTGTGTCAATTCAAACCCCATTTTTTCGAGCAGTTTTACTGAAGGTAGATTTTCGACGGATGGGCATGCAATTATTTTTTCAACTCCCATCTCATCAAATGCATACCCAATAACCGAAACCATAGCCTCTGCCATAATCCCCTTGCCCCGAAACGCCTCAAGCAATTCATATCCAAGTTCTACCGTTGCATTTGGTATATCAAAATTCCAAAGGCAGATGGTTCCAATCAGTGCTGTAGTGCTTTTATAAGATATTGCCCAAAATATGGATTCATTTTTATTGATTACGCCATCGATCATATTGATATAGGAAACAGCCTGATCAATAGTCGTAAAAGGTGCCTTTCCTATTAATTCAGCAACTTTAGCGTCCGAGCGCGATTGGTAAATTTCATTAGCATCAGTTAAAGCCAGTCTTCGAAGTACTAATCTTTCTGTATTTAAAACCGGGAATTTTGAAAAATTTTGTTGTTGCATGGGTTATGTTATAAATCTTTCTTAAAGTTATTTAATTAAACCTGAACAAAAAATAAGGCCGGACCATTATAAAAATGATCCAGCTTTTAAAAAACGGCGGTGATAAAATTCAATTTATTTCTGCACCGGTACGGTAATCTGATACAATTTATCGTGCAGCGCTTTCATTTGTATTTCTGAAAATTTGATATCTTTTCTGTCGTAGGTCATCAAACCGTTCGTTTCTACTTCCACATCAGTGGTTTGGGTATAAACGCCTGCCGAAAGCCCTAGCGGAATCAATTGTTCCAAGCGCTTAGTAAACTCGGCGTATTTATTAAATAGATCAGTTTTGTTTTTAAAGCTTTGGTAACCCCAGTTGTTTTTCTGCTGCCACACATGGCCATCAATCGGGAGGCCAAGACCACCAAACTCACCCAGTACAAGGGCATATTCTTTTCCAAAATAATCAGGGCTCGGCATCGCCGGATGCGGGTAGTTGTGTAAGTCGATGATATCGCCAACCGGATGAAAATTACCTCCACTGGCTGTATTCACCAATCGCGAAGGATCTTTCTCTTTGGTCCATTTGGCTATTTCTACGGTTTTAAACTGTCCCCAGGCTTCGTTAAAAGGTGTCCAAACTACTATAGAAGGCACATTGTAAAGTGCATCGATAATGGCGTTCCACTCTTTTTTATAATAGCCTTCTGATTCGGCAGTTCTGTTTTGATCCGATCCATGGTCTAAAATACCCGGACGGTTTTCCCAGCCGTTACCCAGATCGCCGCTCGGCATATCCTGCCAAACCAGCATTCCGGCTTTATCGCAATAGTAATACCAACGGGCCGGTTCTACCTTAATGTGTTTCCTGATCATGTTGAAACCCATTTCTTTGGTTTTATCCACATCAAATTTCAAAGCGGCATCGGTTGGCGCGGTATATAAACCATCCGGCCACCATCCCTGATCGAGCGGGCCATACTGGAAAACAAATTCGTTGTTCAATAACATGCGCTGAATGCCGTTCTGGTCTTTTCCGATCGAACTTTTGCGCATGGCGAAATAACTTTTCACCTCATCAACCTTTTTGTTTTTAGCAAGCAGTTCTACTTTTAAATCGTATAAAAACGGGCTTTTAGGACTCCAAAGTTTAGGATCTGCAATTTTTAACGTAATTACACCACTGCCATCACCGGTTTGTTCAGCAACTTTTGTAGTGCCATCCCAGGCCGAAACTTTTACCTGATCGCCTGAAGCAGCACCCGTTAAAAATGGGGTAATTGCTAGCGATTGCTGATCGATATCAGGTGTTACCTTGATATGATCAATGTGTGTTTTATTTACTGCTTCAATCCACACCGTTTGCCAGATACCGGTTACCGGGGTATACCAGATGCCTTCAGGTTTTTTCACCTGTTTACCCCTTGGTTGAGGTCCTTCATCGGTCGGATCCCAAACTTCTACAGTTAAGGTCTGGTTACCATTTTTATTTAAAAATGGTGTGATGTTAAAACTAAAAGGATCGAAACCACCTTCATGTTTCCCCACTTCTTTGCCATTAAGGCTTACAGTTGTTCTCCAGTCTACCGCTCCAAAATGAAGCAGAATTTCTTTACCTTTCATATTCGAAGGCACCGTAAATACAGTTTTGTACCATAGTAAACTGTCTTTGCCTACCGTTTTACCAACACCCGAAAGTGCAGATTCTACCGCAAATGGCACGAGTATTTTACCCTGATTAATGGCCGGACGCTGTGATTTTTCGGAAATGGCATAATCCCAAAGGCCGTTCAGGTTTTTCCAGTTGCCCGTACGTTCGAACTGTGGGCGGGGATACTCTGGCAATACATTTTTCGGGTTAACGTCCAGTGCCCATGGCGAGGCAATTTTCCCTTTCACCATGTTCCACGATTTGTCCTGCTGCTGTGCGGATAGGGAAAGTGAGAGCCCAAGCAGTGATAAGAAAACAGATACTTTTTTATTCATTGGTTTAAGTTTTGTGTGTTAAGGTTAGGTTCGGCAATGTTGTTAATTTAAGCAGAGAATATTTCACTAAGGGTTTACTTGTTTCGTAAAATCAATACAAATCACATTTTTTGAATTGATAGGCTGCGAAGAGTCATCATTCCCAACCCGATAGCTATCGGGTCGATTGGGAATCTTAATGCATTAAGCTTCAAGATTCCCGCCTACGCGGGAATGACGCTCCGCTCAGACTGACAATGATTTATTTGTTATTGAGTTTTTTGATCAGGTTAACTTCATCGAGGCGATATGGTGTGCCATCAGGCTGAAAAATTTCATGGAACCACTCGATCGGTTCAGAACCATCGGCAAGAGGAGTATCCCAGGCATATTTGGTATTGGTTTTACCCGCAGCAAAACCCCAGTTAATGGCACCAACGTTTTCGTTTTTAAGCATTGGCAGGATATTAGAGAAACGGCTGTTGCGTGATCGTGCCATGTATTCGGTACAGATCAATGGTCTGCCGCTGGCCTTCAACAGGTCGATGGTTCTCTGGTGCCAATCTGGTGCTTCGTAGTTATGGTAGGTTACAATATCCGAATTGGCCAGTTGTATGGCATTCAGCTTTTCGAAACCCCAGCTCCACAAACCGATTGAAATCGGCTGATCGGGATTAACCGAACGTGCCCAGCTGATGGTTTTGGTGAGTAAAGGAATAGTTGCCTCTAATTTGCCACTGTTTCCGGGCTCGTTATATAAGTCCCAAAGCAAAATTCTTTTATCGTGTGCAAAATGGGTAAGCACATCTTTTACATATTTTTCCAGTTCAGGGAAGTTGGCTTCTTCTTTAAAAGCCGGATCGCCGGGATCCTGTAACCAGCCCGAATTATGAATACCCGTTTTCGGCTCTGGCTGTTTGCCAATAGTTGAAGTTTTATTCCAGCAATCGTCAAAAAATACAAACATGGGTTGTATGCCGTGTTTTTGGCTAATGGTTAAAAACTGGTCCATCCGTTTTTTAAAACCTTCAGGATCCTGGCTCCAGGCTTTGCTATATAAGAATACGCGCAGGGTGTTAAAGCCGATACCTTCGGCCCAGCCCAGTTCTTTATCGATCAGATCTGGCGAAAAAGTGTCGGCCTGCCACATTTCCAATTGGTTAATGGCGTTAGAAGGAATATAATTTGCGCCAGTTAGCCATTTATGCTCACTATACCAGGCATTGGCTTTCTCTACCGACCATACTTTTGCGGGTTCGGGGCTTTTTTTTGTTTTTTGTGCAAACCCTGTGCTGATGCTAAAGCTCATTGCAGCAAGGAGAACATAGTTTTTTAGGTTCATATCGGTTATATCTGATTAGTTATTATCGTGGTTTGAAGGTGGGGCTAAACTTTCGCCCGGTTTTACAGGGAACCCAAAATTCGGGGTGCCATCAGCATTCCAGGTAAATTTTTGTGCCCTTGGCGATCGGAAACCGCCGCAGCCCTGCCCAGGTTTATCGTTGGCATGGTAGAGAATCCAGTCTTCTTTCCCATCAGGTGATTTAAAAAACGAATTATGACCCGGGGCATAAACGCCATCTTTTGCCGACTGCTGAAAAACAGGTTTATCGGTTTTTGTCCATGATTTTGGATCGAGCAGGTTACTCTTTGACGAAGCAGAAAGCATACCCAGCGCATAAAAATCCGTCCAGCAGCCACTGGCCGAATAAATGATGAAAATTTTATCGCCATGAACCAGAAACTGTGGTCCTTCGTTTACATCAACATGAGCACCGCCGCCCAGGTCGCCTATTTTTTCCCAATCAAACTTTGGGGTAGAAATTTTAACCCGGTTTCCATCTACCGTCCATGGGTTTTTAAGTTTAGCGATAAAAATTTCCTGTTTGCCGTTTTGGTCTCCTTCCCATCCCGACCAGATCATATACAGCTGGCCTTTAAAATCGATCACATCACCATCTATGGCCCATTTATCGGTGGGATCTGCAATTTTGCCTTTAAATACCCACTCCCCCTTCATCGGGTCGGCGGAAGCGTTTTCCAGTACATACATCCGGTGGTTTTCATTTCGGCCGTCATCGGCAGCAAAATAGGCATACCATTTCCCCCTCAAAAACATCACTTCAGGTGCCCAGATTTCTTTACTGTACATCGTTCCCTCCGGAGCTTTCCAGATGGTTTTCCGTTCGGCATTTTTAAGATCACTTAAGGTTTTGGTTTTCCACAGATCTACGCGGTTGCCCAACGAATTGGTATAATAGTAATAACCATCTTTGTAATAACTATAAGGATCGGCACCAGATGGCAACAAAGGATTGGTAAATGTTTGTGCATTTAATCCTCCCATTGCCAATAGGCACAACAGGGTAAACCGTAATTTTATTTTTAATTTATTCATTTTTAATTTTTACCCCCAAGCTGGTTCTTCAGTTTTTTAAAGCGCTTAATCTCAAAAAAAGTGATTTATTTTCTTAAATCGGCCTCCTTTTGTTTCAATATTTCCACAAAAGCAATCAATTTATGCCCTGCATTAAAAAGCGGAAACTTTTAGGGTCAATCTCCATCTGGTCAGTACCGTTTTTATCTTTTACAAAAGCAGCCTTTATAATAGCTGTAGCCCTTGGCGATACTTTTTGATTGTTGTGATGGGTGTGAAATACATACTGCAACCCACCTTTTTCATCGGTAAAAAAATCGCCGTGACCAGTTCCATTGAATTTCAACAACTTTCTGTTAATGATCGGATTTCCTGCATATTTCTTCCATGGGCCCCTTGGTGAACCTGAAGTGGCATAACCTACAGCATAATCGGGATTTCTAAAATCATTTGCGGAATAAAAAAGGTAATAAAGCTGATCTTTTTTGATCAACGTCGGACCTTCGGTTACCGGCCAATCGGTTTTTGCAGTATTTTCCCAAAATTCTGTTCCCGATAAACATTCTTTTGCGGTGTTTAGGACGACATCCGAAAAATCGGCCTTCAGTTCTGACACAAAAATGCGGTTTCCTCTATCGAGTTTAACATGGTATAGGTAATTTTTGCCATTGCTATCGGTAAATACAAAAGGATCGATCTGCTTTCCTACCCCTGATATTGCTTTTAGTGTTTCCTGTTTAAATGGACCTAAAGGACTTTTGCTCTGAGCAATGGCAATCTGCTCATTGGCGGTGTAAGCCATATAATAAGTATTTCCTCTTTTAAATACCTGTGGCGCCCAAAAACCTTTGCTTCCAAAAGCATCGCCCTTTTTTAAAGCAAATCCCTTATTTTCTGACTTCTTGCTCCAGTTTTTAAGGTCTTTTGAAACATAAACCAAAAAACCCTGCTCGCTGCTGGTACCATATAAATAATAGGTGCCTTTATCTACAAAAATGGTCGGATCAGCTAGATAAAGGGTGTCGTTCAGCGGTTTTGCAAGTAGTTGTTTGCTAACCGAACAGAGTGAAAAGCATAAAAAAAGGGCATAAATATATTTCATTTAGTAATGTTTAACTAAAGGTAAGATATTGATTATTAAAAATATTTAGATTGATCGTCATTCCCAACTTGATTGGGAATCTTAAAGCATGACGATTAATCACATCAGCATTAAGATTCCCGCCTGCGCGGGAATGACGAATTTAAAAGAATTAAAAGCCTATTTTAGTTACAGGGGTAAAAATCAAATCGTCAACACCGGCAATTTTGACACCAATCCTGGCAAAAACATAATTTTGAGCAGGTGCAATGCCTGGGATCGTTACACTCATATTCAGGTTATTGAGGTCTGCGATAGCTGCACCACTGATCTGTTGAGTGGCAATGTTATTACTACCATCTACAAATTGTGTTTTGTTAATGTATAGCGATACATTTTCGATATCCTTGCCATCGGCATTGGTAATGATTTTTTCAAGTTTGCAAAAAGCATTTATTTTACCTGCAGCAGCGGTAAGTGTGGCTCCGCGGATCATGTAATAAGGCATTACCTCGATATCCATGGTTTTGCTGCCGTTGATGTTTACCGCAATGGTATCCTGTCTGCCGGCAGCGTTCTTTTTCCATAAAAATGGCCCCTGATTCGGCGAAAAAACCAATTTATAATCTCCACTAAATAATTTGGCAGAATAGGTTCCATCCTGGCTCACATTAACGTTCAGCGCAGAATAGTTACCAAAACCTGACTGCCAGAGTTCGAAATTAACCTGACCATATTGAACGCTGATGGGTTCTCCTTTATAAACAATGCGCCCGGTAAAATCGGCTTCGGGTGCATCGTAGTTATCTTTTTTACATGAAGCAAAAAGTACGGCAATAAGTGCCCCTATCATGAAATAAAATCTAATTTTCATATCTATATCTGCTTATTGGTTAGGGTTTCTTACAATTTTAGGGTTTCCGTTAAGTACATCCTGCCCAATTGAAGAGTAGTAATTACCGATACGGAAACGGTGTGCAGCGGTTACACGGCTTGGTTTGATCACTTTAAAAATATATTTCAAATGGTTCGCGTTACCAGGGTTATAATATTTGTACGGCCACAAACCAAACACCTGCGTACTGGTGCGCGTTGCGCTGCCAATGTTGTTTGCATTAATGAAATCGGCTGCCGACATGTTACTGCCGTTCCAGACTTTATCAGCCAGTCTCCAGCGTTTCATGTCCCAAAGTTCATGTCCTTCGAAGGCTAATTCTACTTTACGCTCGTGTACGATGCGGTCGAAAGTGATCTGCGCCGGGGTTAAAGCAACTGTTAATCCTGCACGGTCTCTTACTTGTTTAATGTAGTTAGCTGCCGTAGCCGGATCACCCAGTTCAAAAGCTGCTTCAGCTGCATTTAACAATACCTCGGCATAACGGTAGCGGATCCACCAAACCTCACTCCGCGTACCAATCTGGCCTGAACCTGTTGCCGGATCTAAATATTTTCGTACGTAGAAACCTGACTGTGCGCTGAATTCTAGTCCATCTACAGGGCCGTCGGCTCCTACAACCTGTACCGAACCTGCATTGCCTGGAAGTACATTTGTTTTGGTCTGTCCGAAATTATCGCCTGTTACGATAGAACCATCAGCCAATTGATAGCCAGCCCAGATATCAACGGTTTTGCCTTTAAACTGCGTTCCCGGTAGAATTACCGTTCCTGCCAGGCGTGCATCACGACCCGCAAAAATATCGGTGATCCCGCTGTAATAAACCGGGTTACCACTTCCATCAACCGAGGCCATGGATGCATAAGTATTATCCAGTTTTTCAAAAGACTGAACCAAATTCAAGGATGGGTTTAAACGCCCACCCTGTGCTTCTTCGGCAGAAGACCTTGGCTGGTTATCGATGGTAAAACCGTGAACCTTATTGGTTTTCAATTTAAAATCTTTTGCAAAAATCACTTCCGGATTACTGCCTTTATCGGTAAAAAGCGCGGCAAAATTATCAGATAGATTAGGGTTCTTTTTGTACAGCGAATATTTGCCACCATCGATAATCTCTTTTGCGGCAGCTAATGATTTGGTGAAATAAGCATTGGCTAGCCCAGAGGATATACCCACTTCTCCACCTGGCAAGCTTAACTGCGAGTTGCTGTATTTGGCAATCGAACCGGCATATAATGCGGCTCTTGATTCCATGGCAAGTGCCGCAGCTTTTGTAGCCCTGCTCTGTTCAGTCGGATTATCGGGTAATATAGTTTTTACCGCTTCAAGTTCTGAAATCACGAAATCATAAATTTCAGTTTCCTTTGCCCTTGGAAACTGAAGGTAGCTTGGATCGCCACTATAATCGTAATCTAAAACGGTTGTGATCAATGGCACACCACCCATTCTTTTGACCATTTCGAAATATACCCCAGCCCTGATAAAACGTGCTTCGGCAAGGAAACGGTCGCGGTCTTCTGCTTTTAAAGCAGTAGATTCCTGTCCGCGTTTAATAAACATATTCAGGTCGCGAATGTAACCATAAACACCCATGTCCCAATATCTCCAGGCATCATAACCGTATTCTAAATTCTGGTGACGGAAATAATCGCCACCGGCGGAGGCAAAACCTTCGTCAAAATCAGCAAAAGTCCACCATGCCTCGATGGTCTGGTAATCCGGGTAACGGTCGTAAAGATCGCCAACAACGGTAAGCACCAGGTTTGGATCTTTCCATACCGCATCAATAGGCAGGGTATTGGTAGGTTGTTTATCTAAAAATTCTGAATCTTTTTTGCACGACTGCGCAAAACTCAGAAAGGCGATGGCAGTAAATGCATATATAATTTTTTTCATCTGATTAGTCTTTTTCATGTTACAGCGTTAATTTAATACCGATATTAAAAAACTTGTTCTGGGGATACTGTAATCCGTTATCGTCTGCAATTTCCGGGTCCACACCATAATCGCTCAGGTTATCAATAGAAAACAGGTTATATCCGTTTACATAAACCCTGGCATTCTGTATCTTGATTTTTTCGGCCCATCTTTTGGGTATGGTATAACCGATTTCAAGCGTACGGGCACGTAGGTACCTTACATTGTGCAGCCAGAAAGTGGAGTTTTTGTTATAATTGCTGTGTCCGCCATCGTTAAAGCGCAATGCAGGGTATTTCCCTGGGATCCACGCGCTGTTCAGGTCGTATGGGTTAGTACGGTGCCAGCTGTCATCAGCAAAACTCTGCAATAAAGCACCTGTATTCTGGAATGCCCAGCGCTGTTCCCAGTTCTGGTTCCACGAATACATCGCACCACCTGAAAAATCGGCCGTAAAATCAAAGTTTTTGTAAGAGCCACCAATGGTAAAACCAAAGCCAATGTTCGGCTGGCCTGTTGTGGTATATCCGATCGGTCTTTGATCCAGGTCATTGATCACACCGTCACCATTTTGATCCTTGTAAATTAAATCGCCCGGCAATAGAGAGCGGTTTCCCTGGCCATCGATGTTTACTTTGTAATTATTGATCTCATCAACGTTCTGAAACTGGCCGGTTACCTCGTATCCCCAAAAAATATCGGTATAACGCTGGTTATAGCTGTTTCTGTAATTGTCCCACGAATTACCATAGCGTGGCTTATACTGATCTAAAAATTTTCTTCGGCTAATGGAAATATTTCCTCCAACATTGTAGTTGAATTCGCCAATCTTATCCCTGTAATTTAGTGCGAATTCTGCACCAAACTGCGCATCACTTTCGATATTTTCAGGACTTAAACTATAGCCCAGTTCAATCGGAGCTACCACATCATTTTTAAGGTTCGGTAAACCGGTACGTTTTCTATAAAAATAATCAGCTGTTCCTGAAAGTTTGTTGTTAAACATCACAAAGTCCAAACCGATATCGGTAATCTTGCTGGTAAGCCAGGTGAGGTTGTTGATAATCGGCCCTTTATCCCTTGAGGTTGTAATGTTCTTTCCATCCAAAATCACAGTACCTTGATTGTATCTATAGCCCGGAATGTAAGCATAGGGATCGAGGCGCGCATCCTGAAATGGATTGAGGCGCAAATCATCATCTCCGAGCTGTCCATACGAGGCACGTAGTTTTAAATCATTTAATATCTTGCTCTCACCTAAAAATGACTTTACGAACTCCTCCTGTGTTATTCTCCAACCGATTGATGCTGAAGGGAAATAACCTACACGCCTGTCGGGTGCAAACTTCCAAGAAGCATCTCTACGGCCAGAAAGTTCCAGGTAATATTTGTTATCATAATTATAGTTCAATCTGGCCACATAACCAACGCGGGCCTCCTCTTCCTGAATGTCGGCAAAATCCTGTCCATCCATATCTGCGAACTGCAAAACAGGCAGAATATTAGTCTGTGGTACGGCATGCTGGAAAGTATAGGTCCTGAAACGGTCTAAACGCTCCGCTACCAAAACACCACCAACGGTATGTTTACCAAAAGTACGGTTGTAGTTTGCCTGTAACTGATAAGTATTGGTATATATCTTTTCATTTCTGCGCTCCCTGTATGGGTTAGAGCTTCCAACTTTTTCTTCGTAAACACCGGTTTCAGGATGGTAAGTATATACATTATAGGTATATTCATGACCGTTAATTACGTTATCGGCGATGTAATAAGAGTATAATCCTTTTATTTCCAAACCTTTTATTGGCGTATCATAACTTGCAGATAAATTGGTTTGTAAAACCCTCCAGTCTGATTTCCAGTAACCGGTTAAAGCTTTGCTCTGTACGGCAAACTGTTCGGTATTGTGCCCGATATCATTCGGGTAATTCGGATTACCATTGGCATAAGCCTGTTCAGTTGGTCTATTTCTCAATAGCGCAAAACGGGCAGCAAAATAATCGTCACCACCAGGTACACCCGGCTGATCGCGGCTTTCGATACGACCGTTAATCAACATTCCAACCTTAAAACGGTCGGTTATTTTAGCTTCTATATTACTCTGGATGTTTGTCCTGTTAAAATCGAACTCACGTGCCGTTCCATATACCCCTTTCTGATCCAGGTGCGTACCCGAAAAGTAATAATTTACCTTATCGCTTCCACCAGAAGCACTTAAATTGATCGAAGACTGCGGCGCATTGGGCGCAATGATAATATCTCTCCAGTTCTGGCTCTGGTAACCATACTCCGTACCAGCTTTCCATTTTTCCAGTTCGGCTGGTGTAATTTGTGTGCTACCATTCTGGTTCAGTTCGGCTGTGGCCTTACCTAACATCCACTGGTAAGCATCAGTAGTTTCAGGGAAACGTACCCAGTTCTGCCAACCGGTATAAGCATCAACACTAAAGGTGTTGCGCGTACTGTTTTTACCTCTTTTAGTGGTTACCAAAATTACGCCGTTAGCAGCCCTGCTGCCATAAATAGCAGCTGAAGCATCTTTTAGC
The DNA here is from genome assembly GCF_000633455.1 of Pedobacter jeongneungensis. Lineage (GTDB taxonomy): Bacteria > Bacteroidota > Bacteroidia > Sphingobacteriales > Sphingobacteriaceae > Pedobacter > Pedobacter jeongneungensis_A. The sequence goes on along the minus strand of NZ_AYMG01000017.1, from coordinate 29,907 downwards.
ACACTGATGGTTTCGATATCGTTGGGCGAGATATTATTAAATTGTCCTGCATCCTGTTGAATTCCATCAATCACATACAAAGGATTACCCATGTTACGGATCTGGATGTTGGCACTCGATCCCGGTCTACCGTCAGGCATCCTGAATGATACACCGGGTAGTTTACCAGCAAGGCCGGTACTCACGGTTGAACCGCCATGTACTTTTTCGAGGTCTTTACTGCTAATGGACGAAATAGCACCAGTGATGGCTTCTTTTTTCTGTGTGTTGTACCCCACTACCACCACTTCCGAAAGATCGTTGTTGGAAGGTTTGAGTTTTACATTAACCTGCGTACGACCGGCCAATGCAACTTCCTGATTGGTGTAGCCCACATAAATAAAAATTAGCGTTGCATTTTTATCGGCTACCTGAATTTTAAATTTTCCGTCACCATCAGTTGTTGCACCAGTAGTGGTACCCTTAATTTTAATGCTGGCGCCCACGACTGTTTCGCCCTTCTCATCAGTCACGGTACCGGTAACGGTGTTTTGTTCCTGTGCACTGAGCTGAAATGAAAGTAAGAGTAAGGTAATTGAAGTAAGAATAACAGAAAGGATTTTGCGTTTCAAAAACATTTTTTGAAGCAAGTACCAATCCATGCGTACAAAGCCGCCATAGGAGAATAAACTTCTTTTCATATTTGGTTAGAGATTTGGTTAGTTACTAGAAGTAAATGGTTTTAGTTCGATTTAATTCTTTTCAAAGATTCGGTTTTTAGCATTAGAGCGGGATACGCATTTGTATCAATCTTTCTCCATTTTGTCTCGATTTATGTTGGAGGGGATTACAGAAATACAATTAACCACAGATAAGAAGGATAAACACAGATATTTTATTTAGGGTAAGGTTTTGCAATTAGTTAACCACAGATAAAAAGGATGCACACAGATATAAAAATCCGTGTTCATCTGTGTACATCTGTGGTTAAATCCTTAACTGAAGAGGGCAGTTAATCAAGCGGTATAATTAATTGCATTCCCTGGCTGGTTATTATCATATTGGAAATGATGGGGCTTGCACGTTTCGGTTAGGGAAGTACCGCTATCCGCTTCAAAGCCTTGGCTCGTACCTCACCTGCGGGTTTTACGCTACTATCGGGTTTATTTAACAAGAGTCAGTTGGTTTTTGGGCACAAACTAATCACACTCGGTTTAATTCAACCGGCGACTTAAAATGGCTCAACAGAAATTCCTTCTTAGGTGTACTAAGGTGACTGAGGTGGTCAATATTTTACAGATAAACTCTTAAACAGTAAAAAACCTAAAATTATATAAAAGATCAGATTTTACTTTGAAAGCTTCCTTTCAGGAGTGGCGGCAAATCAAAATGAAATATTTGTATAATAAAACACCCCGTCCTGCGGACACCCCTCTGGAAGAGGGGAATTAATCACACGGTATAACCAGTTACATTATTTAGATAGTCGCTTATTTTTGAGATCAGACCTCGCATGTTTGTTAAACCTGCGAGGTTTTTACTCTACTCTGGGCTTTGCGCAGCTTAGGTAACGCCCAGATTAATTTTCAGTTGACTGTTGGCAGTTTTCATGTTTATAACGTTTCATCCTGCTAAGGCTGCCCCAAATAAAAATCGAAAGGTTTATCACGGTCGCAAACCAGCGTCCCTTCTTTAAATTCCAGCTCAGCAACATGTATTGATGTACGCTTATTGGCGTACGAAAAAGTAAAACCCTGATCTAAGGTACCTTCAAAGTGTGTTTTACGGCCGGGATGGGTAAAGTAGAAAATATAAGCTTTACCTCCTATTACCTGCACATCTGCATGGGCACCCGTTGGCGTATCTTCTGGCCGATGCCCTGGTACATCTAATAACATGCCCTGTTTTTCCCAATTTTTGCCCTCTTTCGATCGATATACACGCTGTCCGTGCCACTCATCCGTAATCATCCAGTACCAGTTATTAAAGAAAAAAGCTTTTGCACCTTCGTGTGGTGCGCCACCAATAGCAGGTTCGGTCTGGGCCGTCCAGTGTTGCAGGTCTTTACTTTCAGCTGTCATGGTGATGCTTCCCTTCGAACTGTCTTTATACCACATATGCCATTTCCCATCGGGCATTTTTAACAAGGTAGGATCAATTACATGTTCTGAGTTGAGCGAGATAAAACCTTTGTATTTCCATTTCCAAAGGTCTTTACTGGTATAATGTGCAATTTTTGCTGTGCCTCCCCAATGGTTACGCACACCCTGTATGTAGGCAAGATACATGTGGTAAATACCATTTTCGTAAATTACATCAGGCGCCCAAAAGGTATTTACGCCGGGTTCGAAATTCAGATCCAGTGCACCTTTGTACACAAATGTCTGTCCCTTATCTGTAGAAGTGGCCACACCAATATTGGTTCCATAACAATAAGCCACATCATTGGTTTGTGCATTTGCCCTGCGCTGGGTATAGAGCATCCACCAGCTTTTTTCGGCATGGTTATATACCAATACCGGATCTGCAGCACCATCATAAATCGGATCCCGGTATAAGGGTGAGGGTGCAATGTGCATTTGTTGTGCCGTTGCAGCCAACGACAAAAACAGCAATATAAATAAGACAGCGACTTTAAAATTTTTCACGTGAGGGAAGCTTTGGTTAGCAAAGAACAAATAACAGCATTTGCCGCGCAGCACAAAACCGAACCGTCTCAATCTTTCTACTTATCCTCTCAAATTTTATTTAGGCCAAAAGCCAAACATTTCTTTAATATATTTGAAGCTGCTGACCAAAATATCTTGAAAAAACTCTTCATCCTTTTATGTCTGTTATTCCCGGCCAAATTACTTTCGGCTCAGCCCTACTATTTCAGGCATTACCAGGTCGAAAACGGACTTTCCAATAACACGGCCTTTTGCAGCGTACAGGATGGTAATGGCTTTATGTGGTTCGGAACAAAAGACGGACTGAACCGGTTTGATGGTTATTCTTTTAAAACCTACCGTCACGATAGCGAAAAGGCCGGCAGCTTGGGCAACGACCTGATTTATGCCCTTCACCACGATCAGGATCAAATCCTTTGGGTGGGTACCAACGACGGGGTATATGCTTACAATCCATCAAAAGAAAGTTTTTCGCTCATCAAAGAAACAAAAGGCATGCGCATTATCGATCTGGCCAGCGACCAGAACGGGAACCTTTGGATCTTATCCTCCTTTAAAATATACCTCTATCATAAAAGCAGCAGGAAAATAAAGCTTTTTAGCACCAATGCACCGTTTGATGCCTCTTTGGTTACGGTGTTAAAAAACGGCAGTATCTGGATCAGTACCGGCAGGGGAACACTTGAAAAATACAACCCGAAACAAAATAATTTCGAAAGTTTAAATGTAAATGGCAAAAACAAAAAGTCCGAATATGGCTGGGTATCGCGTATTGCAGAAACCGAAAGTGGCCAGTTGCTGATCGGCACCACCAATCAGGGGGTTAAACTATTTAATCCAACTACCTTACAATCGAAGAATATTATTAAGCTGAATGATGATAAGACACCGATTTTTGTGAGGGATATTAAAAAAACAGGTAGCCATGAGTTCTGGATTGCAACCGAATCTGGCATTTATATCTACAACGACGAAACGGAGAAGATTACACATATTCAAAAACAGTATAACAACGATTATTCTTTAAGTGATAACGCGGTTTATACCATCTGTCAGGATCGTGAAGGAGGCGTTTGGACTGGCACTTATTTTGGCGGCGTAAACTATTATTCGAGCCAGACCTCGCTGTTCACCAAATATTTTCCACAGAAAAGCTCCAATTCCATCAGCGGAAGCGATGTAAGGGAAATCACCAAAGATCAGGCTGGCAATTTCTGGATTGGTACGGAAGATGCCGGGCTGAACAAACTTGACCCTAAAACTGGAATATTTAAACATTTTCTGCCCGATGGAAAACCCGGGAGCATTGCTTATTCCAATATCCATGGCCTGTTGGTAGATGGTGATAAACTCTGGGTGGGTACTTTTGAACATGGACTGGATGTGATCAGCCTGAAAACCGAAAAGGTAATCAAACACTATCAGGCAGGTATCGGAAATGCACTTCGAACCAATTTTATTGTTACTTTTTGCAAAACAAGGTCTGGAGAAATCTTAGTAGGCACCATTAATGGAATTTACCGCTACAACCGCAAACGCGATGATTTTGAACCCATTGCAGGCTTACCTTTTCTATTTTACGATTCAGTAATCGAAGATAACGAAGGGAATATCTGGGCGGGCACCTTTAATGATGGTGTTTTTCAGTTTAATTTATCGAAAACAGGTGCCATCAATTATCGCAACAAAGTAGACGATCCTAAAAGTCTTAGTCACAACACCATTAACAGCATTTTTGAAGATGGTAAACACCATCTCTGGATCACTACAGATGGCGGTGGACTTTCCAGGTTTGATAAAAAAACGCGAACTTTTAAACGTTATGGCATAAAAAATGGCTTTCCCAGCAATTATCTGTTCCGTATTGAAGAAGATGCTTCTCATAAGTTCTGGATCAGTAGTACACGCGGGTTAATCCATTTCGATCCTGCCACAGGATTAAGCAAAACCTATACAAAATCAAACGGTTTGCTTACCGACCAGTTTAACTACAATTCGGCTTATCAGGACAAAGATGGCAGGATTTACTTTGGGAGCGTAAAAGGATTGATTAGCTTCGATCCTGCCGATCTCAAACCAACCGTTTACCAAATACCCGTGTTCTTAACCGGTTTTCAGATCAACAGTACCGGAACAGGTTTAAACGGTGCCGATTCGATATCCAATAAATCGATCGTTTATGCTGATACCATTGAGCTTAACCATAACCAATCTTCATTCAGTATCGATTTTGCGGCTTTAAGCTACCGCTCTCCGGAAATGACGGAGTATGCTTACAAAATGACCGGGCTTTATAAGGATTGGGAGTATTTAAAAACCAACAGAAAGGTTTACTTTACCAAACTTGCTCCGGGCACTTATGTGTTCGAAGTAAAGGCAATGGTGGAGGGAAGCAATACATGGAGCAACAAAAATGTAAAACTGCTCATCAAAATCCTTCCGCCTTTTTACCTCAGTCCGTTGGCTTATTTTATTTATGTAGTGGCGGCCGGAGCAATTATTTTCTTTTTGGTGCGAAGGTACCATCAAAAAATCGCACTTAAAAACAGCAGGCGCATGGAAGTTTTTGAGCATGAAAAACAGAAGGAAGTATATCAGGCCAAGATCGAATTTTTCACCAATGTTGCCCACGAGATCAGGACACCGCTTACCCTGATTATCGGGCCAATGGAAAAACTGATTAAACAGGCAGATGCCGTACCTGCTATTGAAAAAAACCTGCGGATTATGGGCCGCAATACTGATCGCCTGCTCAAACTTACCAATCAATTGCTCGATTTCAGGAAAACCGAAACCAGCGATTTTTCCCTGAACTTTGTAAAAGCCGATATCAGAGAGATATTAAAGGATGTTTTCCTCCAGTTTCAGCCCGCAGCCGAGCAACGCAACATCAGTTATGCCATCAACCTGCCCGAAAAAGCATTTCAGGCCTATATCGATGTAGAAGCTTTTTACAAAATCATCAGCAACCTGGTTGATAATGCCATTAAATATGGAAAAACAACAGCTGAAATCAGTTTATCGAAATCAATAGAAGAGGATAAATTTAAAGTCTGCGTTAAAAGCGACGGCAATAAAATACCTGCAGAAATCAAGGAGAAAATTTTTGAACCTTTTTTCAGGGCGAAAGAAACGCAAATCACCACTGGAACGGGCATAGGTCTTTCCATTTCCAAATCGCTCGCACAGTTACATAGCGGCGAACTGTTCCTGGAAATTAATGACCATCATTTTAATATATTTGTATTAGAACTGCCCATCCACCAACTTATTGAATTTAACCTGAACGGAAAATGGAAGAAATTGTAGGTACGCTCACGATGAAAGATCAACAGGAAATAGAGAAAAACGTAGTGCTATTGGTCGATGATAATGAGGATATCCTTGATTTTATATCGGATGACCTGGAAGAAAAATACCAGGTATTACAGGCCAGAAATGGTGTTGAAGCTCTGGAAATTTTACAGCGTGAAATTGTTCAGCTCATTATCAGCGATGTGATGATGCCTGAAATGGACGGCTTTGCATTTTGTGCAAAAGTAAAATCGACCCTCGAGTTCAGTCATATCCCTGTGATTCTGCTTACGGCCAAAAATTCGCTCCAATCAAAAATAGAAGGTTTGGAACTGGGGGCCGATGCCTATGTAGAAAAACCTTTTTCGCCAGAATTTTTGCAGGTACAGATTTCCAGCCTGATCAAAAACAGGAACAAAATCAAGGAATATTTCTCCAGTTCTCCCCTATTGCATATTAAAAGTATTGCCTACTCTAAAGCAGACGAGATTTTTTTAGAAAAACTACAGGATACGATCAATAAAAACATCAGCAATCCCGACCTGGATGTAGAGCATCTGGCCGAGAAGATGAACATGAGCCGCCCTACGCTTTACCGCAAGATCAAATCCATTTCCAATCTGAGTCCCAACGAGCTGATCAATTTGGCGAGATTAAAGAAAGCTGCCGAATTTTTAAACGAAGGGCTGTTGAAAATTTACGAAATTTCGGAAATGGTGGGTTATAGCTCACAATCGCACTTCGGACGGAACTTTGCCAAACAGTTTGGAATGTCTCCTACTGATTATTTGAACAGCAGGATAGCGGAAAAGAAGAAGGTGTAATTTCAAAGGGTTATCAAGCACTAAAAATCGTTATTGCGAAAAGGCTTTTTCAGCCGACAGCCTGCCCCGACCTTACCTATCGTGTGGACACATCTTTTTAAGCACTATATAAGACACTATGCTAGCTTGCTTTGAAATAACACAGCCCTTACCGAAGCACGCCCGTCAATCCCAAGGGCCAGGAAAATCAAAAAAACAGTAGCCCAACAGTACAAATCGCACTATCAAACCTAGAACGCAGTGGTTTTGTGTTTCATATTTGCAAAAACTTTTCACCAAGCCCTAACAAACAAAACAAAGTGCCACTGTTTTTTTGATGTGAATGTGGATTGTGTAAAAGGCCCCTTGCTGGATTGACAAAGCATTTTTGCATACTTTTGATGCCTCAAAAGTTTGATGCCTTGCGGCATAGGAGCAAATAAGACTAATCTAAATATTTGTGTCCACACGATAGGACCTTTCGGGGAAGCAATCTTAACGATAAATCTATGTATACAGATCTCTCCGTTTTGCTGCGCTTTAGTCGAGATTACCACTCTTTTTATTGAGATCTATCTATTGATAGTATGTTATTTTCCATCTCAAAATCAAACAATTAGCTAGCCATTGTTATTATCCTATATTATGCGTAAATTGTATTAACCAAAATATAGAAGTTATGAACATGCTTAAGAAAATCGAAAACTGGGGCGATCATCACCACCCAAAATGGTTAGACTATTTTAGAATCTTATTGGGCCTCGTTTTGATCTGGAAGGGCATTGATTTTTATGTCAATATGCAAGCCTTTAGTAATTTAATGCGGGGAGCTTTTTTAGGTACAGCGATAAGCATCAGCTTACTGGCACATTTCATCATTCTTTTACATATTATCGGTGGTTTAGCCATTACCCTGGGTACCTATACGCGTACATTTTGCCTCATTAATTTACCCATACTGATCGGGGCTGTATTCTTTGTCAATATTTCGGGAGGCATTTTTAAACCCTACTCAGAATTTTGGTTTTCGGTTTCAGTATTGGTTGGATTAATCTGTTTCGCCATCGAAGGAAATGGAATTTTATCGGTCGAACACGAAAAAATCTTGCCAAAACAGGCCGCTTAGTTCAAAATACAAACACCAAACTTCAGCATAAACTGCTTAAATTAGCGGTTTATGGATGATTTTTGATTTTTTTATGCTTGCTAACTAAATGATTAGCAAGAGTTAAAATATTAAATAAAATATTTAAGTAGAAATTATTTGCAGATTTGCTTCAAGTTTGTACTTTTGCGGCGGAGAGTTGGCAGAGTGGTCGATTGCGGCAGTCTTGAAAACTGTTGACTTGTTAAAGGGTCCGCGGGTTCGAATCCCCCACTCTCCGCAGCGTAATTTAAAGCCCAACATTGTTGGGCTTTTTTGGTTTATTAAGCTTTTCTTGTACTTTTCTGCGCTCCAAATCTCCTCAGGTTAAAAAAACAGGATCAAGCGGAAAATTCATGAAGAAAACAGGGAGTGTAGGGTATCATTAACCTCAAATCTGCCTGTTTTAAGGTGCGGTATAATTTTGAATACGATAATTTCTTCATCATACGCATCTGTTTTTCCTGTGCCATGCGATGGCTGCTCGGATGGTGTATTGGTTAAGGGCATCATCCGGTGGATGATGCCTTGCAAAACATTTTGTTTTTCTGAAATATCGGTGATTTCCTGAAATTTGCCCCAGCACAACACACTTTTCCAGTTAAAGGTATCACGGATCTGGTCAATCTGGAAGCAGACCTGTGGGTTGCTTCTCATCATCCTGATTTTTTGTCCGGGAGCAGAATGGGCATAAATAGTTCCATTGCTATAAACATAATTAATGGGTATAATGTAACTCACCCCATGGGCATGGCAGCCTAACCGACCTATATATTGCTCTTTAAGAAGCTTTTCAACTTCCTCTTCTTCTAATTTCCCTAACATTTTCAAAAAATTAATGTTGAATATTTATTGCTACTGTGTTCCTGAAATATCTAAAACAACCCTTCCCTCAATCTCTCCCATTTTCATCTGTTCGAATACTTCGTTAATGTCTTCCAGTTTTGCAGGTTTAATCTGCGCCCTCACTTTGCCATCTACAGCAAATTCGATTGCCTCCTGCATATCTTTTCTTGTACCTACAATGGAACCCCTGATGGTAATCCTGTTTAACACGGTATCAAATATGGGAAGGTCGAAACTACCGGGAGGTAGCCCGTTTAGCGATAAAGTGCCTTTTCTGCGCAATGCGGAAAGCCCCTGACTGAAAGCGATGGGTGATACCGCAGTGACCAAGACGCCATGCATTCCGCCGGTTTGTTTTTTAAGAAATTCGCCAGGATCCTGTTCAAGCGCATTGACTACAATGTCGGCACCCAATTTTCTGGCCATTTCCAATTTATCGTTTGAAACATCAATAGCAGCAACCTGAAAACCCATAGCTTTTGCATATTGAACCCCTAGGTGGCCTAATCCCCCAATACCCGATATGGCAACCCATTCACCTGCCTTTACCTCGGTTTCTTTTAAGCCTTTGTAAACGGTAACCCCGGCGCAGATAATCGGTGCCATTTCTGCAAAATTTACATGCGAAGGAAAATGGGCAACATACCTGGAATCTGCAATTACATACTCTGCGAAACCGCCATCAACACTATAACCGCCATTTTGCTGTTCATAGCATAACGTTTCCCAACCAGTTAAACAAAATTCGCAACAGCCGCACGCACTATACAACCATGGCACGCCAACTACATCGCCTTCTTTAACGCTTTTAACATCATGCCCCATGGCGGCTACCAAACCGATGGCTTCGTGACCAGGAACCAGTGGCATTTTTGATTTTACCGGCCAGTCTCCATTACAGGCATGTAGATCGGTATGGCATACGCCACACGAAATTACCTTGACCAGAATCTCATATTGATTGAGCGGTCTGACCGGAAGTTCTTCTATGGCCAAAGGTCCTCCATATTCATGGATAACGGCGGCTTTCATTGTTTTTGGATACATGTTTTCTGTTTAGAAATAGATTACAATTGATTTTTATGCAAATCGCCTGGCTTTACATCGGCATGCGATGTTCAGGTGGTAAAACCAGAAGTGGGATCTGAATATGATCAGACATGTTCAGCGTATAGCTACCATTAAACAGGCGATAAAAAAATCCGTGTTTCCGGTGTACCATGGTCAGCATATCGATCTGTCCATTTTCTACGATCCAGTCCAGGCCATCCTTAATCCGTTCACTGTTCACATGCCTGTGGTAAATATTTCTATAATTCACCCTATCGGCAACCCGGTTTAAAAAATCTTCGGTTTTTTGTTTGTAACCTGCCGGATCTGATATTGAATTACCGGTATGCATAATGAGTATATCGGCATTAAATGGTTTTGCAAATTCGGCAAGCGCGCACAAAACAGGGATGTCACTATGACTAAAATCGGTTGCGAATGCAATTTTTTTAGGTTTCTTAAACTGAAAGCCCTCAGGGATTAATAAAAGCGGTATTTCGCGCTCAATCATTTTTCTGGCATTACTGCCGATCAAAATTTTGGAGAACTTGCTTGCACTGTTTAATCCCATTACAACAAGATTCATCTTACATTCGGTAAAATATTTATAAACCTCATCATCCACTTCTCCACGAACAGATTTCGCATATATTTCTGGTTTAAGACTATAATCGCGATAGGCGGCTTCGTATTTCTTTTCGACCTTATGAAGCAATTTCATCAATGCTGTTTTAGCGTCGTTTTCCATCTGGTTATATTCTTCATGAGGCCAAACCAGCGACTCTGCAACGGGAGACACTATGGGAACCTGAAAAACATTGAAGAGTTCTATCCTCGCCCCAATATTGTAGGCCAAAGCAGTTGCATAATTAGCCGCGTTCTCTGATGTAAGAGAGAAATCAACAGGTACCAGGATCTTTTTCATATTGCGCTCTGTTTATTAAGTATAAAGTTTGTAAAAAACCCATGTTAAAAATGTGAGCAGCATCAGCTAATTAAATGATCTTAAACCAAATGCAATATCTAAGCCTACATAATCTATGATAGAAAAACTAAAATCTACAGAAAATAATCCCTTGAATAATTTTTATTTTAACCTGCTTGCAACCTCCGCTTTGATGTGTACATCTTAATAAAAAAATATAAATGAAATATACTTTACTCATTGTGTTGTGCCTTTTGACCGTAAACCTAGATGCACAAGAAAAAAATACCGCTCAAGACAGCATTAAAACATTTTATAATGAACTTTTTTCAGCATTAAAATCCAGGTACTTACATAAGCAAACAGTAAACTGGAAAGTGATTGAAGCTGAAACAAAACAGAATCTAATACAATACAGCAACTTTCAAAATTCTTTAAACGAGATAAAACCCCTTTTTGACAAAATCGGTGCGAACCATTGTATTGTATTTTATAAACAGAAAAAATATGCTGCAACAGGAAAAAAGATATCCATCGAGGATTATAGCCTGCAATGGAAAAAGAAGTATGATACAAAACCAGCTTTCGAAGCCAAATTACTTGATGGAAAATATGGCTATATCCTAATGCCAAGTATGTTATTTTTTGATACAAGCGCAAAAAACATGCAAATCATAGCACAACCGCTATACAACCAAATAGCTGAGCTTAAAATCAAGCATCAGGTAAAAGGATGGATCGTTGATTTGCGCTTAAATACGGGAGGAAACTCAACTCCAATGCTTTTATCCTTATATGATTTTCTTGGGGATAATGAGATATGGGGATCACTGAATGCGAATAAAAAAAAGGAAAGTATATTTCAATTGAAAGATGGAAGGTATATTGATAGTTCAAAGTCGCCTGCGTCCATCAATCCCAATGGGGAACTGCTCGACAAAGCAAGGACAGCTATCATCATTGGAAAATTTACCGCGAGCGCTGGAGAAGTAACAGCACTGGCATTTAAAGGGAGATCCAATACTATTTTTATAGGAGAAAATACTTACGGTGCTACTACAGGAAATATCTTATGGCCTATGCCTTTTGATATTACCATGGCCTTGACAAACTCGTATGACAGCGATCGAAATGGTAACTATTATGAACAAATTGTTCCTGATGTTACGGTTACAAAGCAAGATAATTATGATGATCTGTTGGCAGATAAAAATATTCAGGAAGCCATAAAATTTATAACAAATAAACATTAAATAGTGGCGTACGAATTTTTGGCCAAAGATTGTGTTCACTGTTAGAAACCAATCTGATCAGCAGTTAACGCTCAAGATCAAAAAATTTAATTAAAGAAAACGGTTTTTGGCACAGGCTGTTTTTCAAATGCAGCACTCGACCATTCCAACGTCACATCTCCCCCCTTGTGCGCAATATTCTTGTAATAAATTTTGATGGGATGCAGACCTGCCTTTAACTTAATAGTACTCTGCTTTTCACTTTTTGGGGTGTAGCCAAAATCTTCATCAATTAATACCGCATCATGTATCCTGAGAAATGCTTTACCCTTGGACGCCAGATAAAAAGTATAATCTCCATCGGCCGGGATTTTTATAAATCCCTCAACTGTAACAAGGTTAGCAGCATCCTTATTGGTTATTTCAGGCTCTAACCCGACGCTTTTACCACTAGAAATGATGCTTAGCCCCTGGGTATTGGGTAGCCATGTTGTTGCCGAGCGATAGGTTTTCCATAACAATCCTTTGCGTATAGTGGTATTAACTATGGCAGGCACTGCTACAGTATCATAAGGTCTTTTAGCCTCTACGTCTACCCGGCGCACCTGGAGCACCATATCTTTCATTTTACGCTGAAGAGAAGCCATATTTTGGGTTTCAGCCAAATTATACTTCTGATGGGGGTCTTTTAGCACATCAAAAATCTGGAAATTATCAGCTTGTGATTTTATATCATACCTTACGCCCACCATATTACCCATTCTAATCATCTGCATCTGATTTCTGGTCCTGCCACGGTTTACACTGGCATACTCCGGATAAGATGGCGTTTTACCGCCTTCAAAATATTCCGAATAGATCATACTTTCCTTCTGTTTGCCTTTTCCGGTTAGAGACGGCAACAAAGAAACCCCATCTGATACTGCCGGTGCAGGTAAGTTGGCCACATCCAAAAATGTAGGCATCCAATCATATGAGATACTTGGTGTATTTACAATGGTATGTGCAGGGATGTGCCCTGCCCATTTGGCAATAACCGGCATGCGCATACCACCTTCCAGTACATCTCTTTTTATCCCGTCAAACGGACCAAAACTATCAAAAAAGTTGGCACTGTAAGGCACATGAGGTTTTGGAAGGTACGATTCTATCGATGGTCCGTTATCAGAGCTAAAAACCACCAAAGTATTCGAATCAATCCTGAGGTCTTTAAGCAACAGTAAAATGTCCCCCACCTCATCATCAATCCTCCTTGTTGAGGTGGCAAACCTTTTGTAAGTATCAGGCCATGGTTTTTCAGCAGTTGCGGTATTATGGTCATCATCATAGGTGGCATTGATATAATCGGGGTGTGTCCAGCTATCGGGTACTCCGGTAGCCGTATTGATCATTTCACCGGTTTTTCCGATCCACTGCACACCTCCATTCAGCCCACCGCCGGCAGGATATGCGGAAGTAGGAAGCTCTAAAACAGCATGCGGGGTATCGTAGGCTAAAAACATAAAAAACGGCTGACCCGGATCTTTGCTTTTGCTATGGTCGATGATCCATTTTTTCGCTCTTGCCGTCCATAAATCACCTGTATAACATTTATCCAAACCTGCACTCACTTCTGTTTTATTTTCCCAAACCTCTTTCTTTCCCCTGTACAAACCCTCTTTAGGATAGTGTTCATGTCCGTCTGAATGGCGCATATAACCATAATAATAATCAAAACCCCTGTTTAGCGGATGAGCAGACCATTCTTTGGTGCCCTGAAGCCCCCATTTGCCGATGGCTACCGTAGCATAACCTGCTTTTTGCATTACATTACCTAAGGTATAATTATTGGCCAGTGCCTTATCAAATTGATTATCCCTCACATTGGCATGTCCCTGGCTCTGCCCAAGCAGAATTGATGCTCTAGATGGTGCACAAACCGGGGCCGAACAGTAATGTTGCGGAAGTGTAGCCCCCGAAGCGGCCATTTCATCCAGATGTGGCGTAAGGGTAAATGGCTTACTTTTATCCTGACCTGCTGCTCTTTTATTTTGAAAAAACACACCCACATCGCCGTAGCCCAGATCATCTGTAAGTATGAAAATGATATTCGGTGTCTTTTTCTTTTTTTCCTGAGCAAGGCTATTGCCGGCCAGAAATAAGTTTGTGATAAGCAAGAGGTAAAAAACAGGTTTCATTCGATATAAATATGGTTTCGTGATTTGTAATTAATTTTCGCCCCCTACCGTACCTTGAACAGGTTTGTTGGTCGCCGTGATTTTAGTAGGCAGCGGAGCTTTGGTTTTTTTCATCCAGTTTAAGAGGTCAGCTAAAAGCTCATCTCTCTTTACCTGGTTAGCGTTCGCCAGATTAAGGTGTTCACCTTCATCAGTTTTGATATTGTATAGTTCCACGGCGTTATTTTCATTGATTTTGGCCTTCCCTCCATCCAGCATCCATTCTTCGAGGTAAAGATGCAGCTTAAAATCTCCTTTTCTGATTACGGCAACTGGCCTGGTGCGGAACACCTTATCCCTTCCCCTGATGACAGGATTATCCAGGTAACCCGGAAAATACCAGTATATCGATTTTCTGATGGTTTCTGTTTTTTGTCCCAACAAAAGGGGCATCAAATCTTCGCCATCGCCTTTAAATTTTTTATTCTCGGCTAAAGACATAAAGGTGGGGTAAAAATCGAGGTTGATGATGGGAGTAGCATTTGCTGAGCCTGGTTTGATGTGATCAGGCCAATAGGCGATAAATGGTTCTCTGATTCCTCCCTCGTAATACGCTCCTTTGTTTCCCCTTAGTGGCTCCTGTGATGATTGTTGGGTGGCGCCATTATCACTGGTAAAAATTACAAGTGTATTTTTATCCAGTCCAGATTTTCAAAAAATCCATTACTACACCTACACTTACATCAAAATCGTAAGTACAGGCTGCATAAACTGCCATCTTATCACTTAATCCTTTTTTCTTAAATTTCGCTATTGTTTCTGCTTTTGCTTCAAGTTTCGAATGGATTGCATTGTGCGCCAGATAGGCGAAAAAGGGCTTATCTTTTGTATTTTGCATAAATTTAATGGCAGCATCGGTTAGATAAGACACGCCTTTTGGATCATTGGCCTCATTGCTGCCTTTAGCCGATTGTTCTTTCAGACCTTTTGTATACCAATCGAATCCCTGTGCCTGGGGCTGGGTTTCTTTAGAATCTGCCAAATGCCACTTACCAAAAATAGCAGTTACATACCCCTCACCTTTCAGTCCTTCGGCAATGGTATGAAAAGATGAATTGAGCGAAACGTTATTGCGCACCGGCACAAGCCTCATCAAATCTACAGGCCCACGCGTAGTACTCCCTACCGCATATACGCCGGTTCTCGGAGAATATTGCCCGCTAATTAACGCTGCCCGGCTGGGTGCACAATTACCTGCGCCGGCATAAGCATTGTTAAATACCATCCCCTTTTTCGAAAGCGCGTCAATGTTCGGGGTTTCCATGATCTTGCTCCCGGTAAAGCCACAATCCATATAGCCAAGATCATCTGCAAAAATCAGCAGGATATTGGGTTTGGCAACAGGCTGCTGGTTTTGAGCATGAGCATTAAAGTACAGTGTGTATGTAAGAATAAATATAAAAAGAGGCTTAAAGAAATGGCTCATAAAATAATAACTAACGGTTAAATGATATAACAACCTGCAAGCAGGTAATTATTGATCTGGATAATGATGAAAACAGGCAAACAAATTTAACAAATACTAAACAGAATAATAATCAGCAATTAACGGATTGGCACAATATATTAACTTGATATAAAGACAAATCTCAGGCAACAGCAACTACTGCTTTCAGATAATAATCTTTGATTTTCATTTCTGCGTTTGATACAGGCAACAACAATTATTGTGCGTTAAAAACCACTAAACATTTTCAGGCAGGTATAAATACGGGTATTGTGGAATATACCTATAAGACATGATACAACCAGTAAGGAATAATTTCAATGGTATAGGTTTTGTTTCGACTGGTTATACGCTAAAACAAAAAGTTATGACACAGAAAGAATTCAGTGAGACCATCAGTTTTCACGCGTCGTCACTTAGATCGCACGCGCTCAATTTTACAAGAGATCCCGAAGATGCCAACGACCTGCTGCAGGAAACCCTGCTTAAGGCCACTCGCTTTGTATCTAAATTTGAGGATGGTACCAACATCAAGGGATGGCTCTTTGTGATTATGAAGAACACCTTTATCAACAATTACAAAAAAACCCTTAAAACCCGCGATCGTACTGTACAGGAAGAAGAGATTACCTCTGCCAATCTTTATCATAGTGCAACCACAAACGGCTCTGAAGGCAGTTTTGCCATGCAGGATATTAATCTGGCCTTAGCCATGTTGCCCGAAAAATATTCTGTCCCATTTATCCGCTATTTTGAAGGATATAAATACCATGAGATTGCTGATGACATGCAACTGCCTCTGGGTACGGTTAAAACATATATCCATGAGGCGAGGATCCTCCTGAAGAAGTACCTTAAGCAGTACCGCTAATAAACCAAAAGAGGAAAGCAATGATTAAATTACTTTCCTCTTTTTTGTACACTATTATAAAAATAACTTAAGATGCTACAATTCTTTACCTGTGTAAAATACGTTTTTATCTGCGCAAAATACCTGAAATACTATTTTTTGGGTTTCCGATAAAAAGGCTAGTGGCTTTTATTTTCACCGTAAGTCAATCGTTTCATCAGTTAAGAATTCCTTTGGTATAAGCAAAACGCATCAATGCAGCTGTGTTTTTTGCACCTGTTTTATCGATCAGGTTTTGGCGGTGGCCCTCAACTGTACGGCGCGAAATAAATAACCTATTGGCCATTTCTATATTAGTAAGTCCCTGGCCAATGAGCTGTAGGATTTCTATCTCTCTGGAAGAAAGCTCAGTCCCCTGCATAATGCCTCCCGGTAAAATGGTGGATTCGATAACCCGGTCAACAATCTTTACAGAAAGTCCCGAGCAGATGTAGCGTTCTCCGCTAATAATTCGCGATATGGCAAAAAACAGTTCGTCCGAATCAACAGATTTGGTAAGAAATCCCTTAGCACCCGCCCTTATGGCCTGATAAAGATGGGAATCATCTTCAAGCATAGAAATGATCAACACCGGAACATGAAAATCTTTCTCATTTAATACCTTAATCATCGTAATGCCATCCATTACGGGCATACCAATGTCTGAAACAATGAGATCTGCCTGTATTCCCTGGCTGAGCGCATCGATCACTTCCTGACCATTATTGGCATCAAAAACAATTTTATATTCGTTTGTAGATTCAAGGAGCATTTTAAGTCCATTTCTGATGACCTTATGATCTTCTGCTAAAATGATATTTTTCATTGGGATTAGGCGTGATCAGGACAAGGCTTTCTTGGATTGTCGAAATTGTCAGGCAATAAAATAACACGGCTCATTCCATAAAGTTTTAAATAACGCTGTTCATTTTCTTAAAGAAATGTGGCTTTAATTCAAATAAAATAAACCGAACGCTTGATGCGTCCGGTTTTATTGGTCTACACCGGGATTAAACCTCTATTTTCAGCATTTCTTCAACCCAACATTCCAGAAATTATGTACCCATTCGTAATGACATAAGCACTTCAATATCCATAACGGTGTTTTAGTCAAAAATCGCTATACCTTAGAAATTGTTTTGCTTTTTATCAGTTAAAGCAAAAACAGGTAACGAGCTCGGGAGGGGACAAATACGTATAAAACACAGTAAAATTACCTGTTTGTTCAATTCCTTAAACCATTTGTGCTGGAGCAAGGTTCTTAAACCAAACGAAAATTAATAATAAAGCATATGGCAACTACAACAAAAACAGCTACAGCTAAGGCTGCCGGCAAAACAACAACCAAAAAAGCTAGTGGCAATACCGCTGGAAAAATAGAACCATCCGAATTCCATGAGTTTTTTGTGGATGAGTTAAAAGATATTTATTGGGCAGAAAAACACTTGGTAAAAGCACTTCCTAAAATGAAAAAAGCAGCAACCAGTACTGAACTTGCTGCAGCTTTTGAAAAACATACACAAGAAACCCAAACCCACATTGATACACTGGAACAGGTATTCGGCTTACTTGGCGAAAAACCTGTCGCAAAAAAATGCGATGCCATGGCAGGATTACTTGAAGAGGCAACCAGTATTATAGAAGATACTGATGCAGGAACAATGATCCGCGATGCCGGGCTGATTCTTGCAGCACAGAAAGTAGAGCATTATGAAATTGCCACTTACGGTACATTAAAAGTTTTTGCCGAAAACTTAGACCGTTCTGACGTAGCAGAGCTATTAGGTCAGACGCTGGAGAATGAAAAAGCAACAGATGTAGCACTTACCGAAATTGCCGTAAGCGCTATAAATGCTGAAGCAGCTGCTGAATAACCCGAAGCACTTATTTAATTTAATGATAGGTATAGAAAATTCAATATTTTAAAGCAAGAAGTAATGATAATGTAGGTTATAGCAACCCGCATTATCATTGTTGCCTATCATTTCTCACGACAATTATCACTCAACATAATAGTCAATCTAACCATTGTAGGCTTGTTGTAAAGCCGCAACATCAACTTTTTTCATGGTCATAAAAGTTTGCGTAACCCGGGTAACCTGTTCAGGGCTGCCATTTTTGAGTGCTTCAAACATTAAGGAAGAAGCCACTTGCCAGGATACACCGTATTTATCTTTTAACCAGCCGCATTGCCCGGCTTCGCCTCCGGCTGTAAGGGCCGACCAATAATAATCAACCTCTTCTTGTGTATCGCAAATAATCAGTAGCGATACGGCATCGTTAAAACCGAAGCCATGCGGGTGTGCACTATCCATTGCGGCCAGCCAGGTGTGGTTGATGTAAAAATCAGCATACATGAGTGTCCCGGCTTTGTCGAGTCCCACATCTTCAGTACGGGGCGCCGTGGTACCACGTTTACCATCTTTAAATACGGAACAATAAAAATCTATTGCTTCACTGGCTTTACCGGCTACATTGCCCGTATATAACAATGATGGAACAATCACAGGCCTTTCCTCGCCAGTAGGATTTGTGAGGATCAACTGCCATGAAATGCCATATTTATCACTTAGCCAACCATAACGTTCGCTAAAAGGATATCGGTCTAAAGGCATCATTACTTCTCCTTCAGGTAATAACTTGTTCCAAACTTCGTCGATATGTCTGGCTGCATCAGGATCGCGGGAGGGATCAAAATTGATCATAAAAGATATCGCAGGACTAATATTTAAACCAGGCCCTGCACTGATACCTAAAAAAGGCTGTCCTGCAATGGTAAATTCGACAGTTTCGCATTGGCCACCACCGGGCATCGCGAAATGATTCACATAATTCAGGCTCGAATCAGGCAGTAATGATGCATAGAATTCGGCTGCCTCTTTGGCTTTATCCTGGCTGAACCAGATATGAGGTTTGATGGGAAACATAGGTAAATGATTTTAAGGTAAATATTAATCAAAAATAACCCCAAATTCAGTGATTAGTCGGGCATATTCCAGACATCTTAAGGGGGGAATTGCGACAACCAGTGGTTTTCGAATCCAGGAAACCCAATAATGGCTATTTAAGTGCTGCCCTTGGAGAAATTCATCTCCAAAAAGTTTACAGCCTATCTATCCGGTCAATGAATACCTTCCTCTGTTATTTTATTGGCTTTTAATGATGCCGCTGCACTTGCTTTAGGCGAAGGGATGTCATCAGGTTTATAATAATTATTTAATCTCACCGGGAAATCGCCAGCCGCATTCATTTCATTCTGTCTGGCCATAAATACGGGCACATTGCCCCTGTCGTTTTGAGGGTAGGTCATTGATGAACTATGATTGTAGCCCAGCACGTGCCCCATTTCGTGAAATGGCGTGGTATAACTATTGGTCATAAAATTTAAAGTAACCCAGTCTGGCATACCAAAAGTACTTCCGCCACCAAGCCCGTTAACTTTACGGGTATCAGTTAAACCGCAATTGATTTTGGTCCGTGTTTGAGCTTTGATCCAGTCTGCTTCCTTTTCGGCAGTAGTTAATGGGGTTGTACCATCATTACCGATAACATATTCATTAACGATACGGCTTTTCATGGTGGCATCGGTGTACATGTAGGCGAAATTGATCATAAAGCCGGTAAACATTCTAAATTGTTTTGCTGTTGGTTCATCCAGCCAGTTATTGTCTAAATTCTGAGGATCAAAATCCTCCATTTTAGGCTGCCACCTGATGATACTCAATTTTTTAAGCTTCTCTATAAGCGGAGTGTTACCGGTAAACTCAAAACTGATATCAGTTGGAGCAATCCCTTTG
This sequence comes from Pedobacter jeongneungensis, assembly GCF_000633455.1. GTDB lineage: Bacteria > Bacteroidota > Bacteroidia > Sphingobacteriales > Sphingobacteriaceae > Pedobacter > Pedobacter jeongneungensis_A. The sequence goes on along the minus strand of NZ_AYMG01000017.1, from coordinate 9,616 downwards.
GTTTTATAAGCTGATAGGTCTACGGTTTTCTGATTAACATCCAGATATTCGGTCTGTCCGGTGATAAAAGGATAGGGTATCTGCTTAACCCTATGTCCTTTGATAGTTCCAATATGTAACAGCTGAATTTTTTGGGGCTGACCAGCAATAGTAGCCAAAATGGTCGCATCGGTAATATCTACCGGAGCAAAATTCGCAACCTCGATGGTGGTATTATTTACAGCCACTATACGCAATACATTGCTCACATCAAATCGCCTGTTTTCGCTAATCATTGTCGACATGGCTTCGCCATCTTCAAACATGAGTTCATCGGCACTGGTACCAATAAAGGAATAAGTTGGCGTAATTGGACCTGTTTCTACCGGCTCCTTCTCTTTTTTACATCCAATGCTTAATAATACGAACGAAAGCACTGTCAGGCTCTTTAAAAGGGTAATTTTTGTCTTCATAAAGGTTTTTATAGGTAAATAATAGTAGGTAGATTGCTTTTTTGTAAGTTGAATTTTAACCGCTTTTGAGGCATCTCTGGGAAGTATTTACTTTAAATAGTGGATTAAAAGTTTGATTCAGTTTTTGGTTAGTGGTCATTTTTAAATATGAAATACTTCAAACGAACGGAAGGTAAAGTTTAGTATAATTACACAAAAGTTTATAAATTTATTTTGAAAAAAATAAGGTCACCTGAAAAAAGCAGGTATAAAAAAATGGATCTTCTTAAAAAGAAGATCCATTTCCAGTAATCGTACAAAGCGATTTCAACAAATGTTATTGAAGCGAACCCGAGAAAGTAAAAGTAGGGTTCTGAACACTCTTAAACTGTCCCAAAACTTCACCTGTTGTTGGATGTACAAAGTAATCAATTGTAAAATCGTCAACATTTAAGCGTTGCGCCAACAATGCCGCCAGGTTTGGATAAATATCAGCACCATTGGTATCAGCAGTTTGATAGGTAAATTTAAACACCCCTGCATCACTTTTTGTAAAACCATAAGTGATATTGGCCACGTAAAGTGTACCATTTTGAGGTTGATTTACCTTTAATACCATCGTTTTAGTCACAAAATTAAAAGTGTAATACATCTCAGCCAGGGTAAGTCCAAACTTATTGGTCACCAGCATTTCTCTGGCTGCTGTAGCCCTTCTGGCTACATAATCGGCACCCCATCCAGGATAGGTTGTGGCATTTACCAATGAGAGACTGGTATAAACCTTGCCAAATAGTTGAGACAATGGGAAGATGGGTATTGTACTATATTTAATGGCATACTCCTTTCCTGTATTATCATAAAGGACAATGTTTGTGGCGTCTTTTAAAGCAAACTTAACAAATCTTATCCCCTGATAAACCAAACCATCATTTAAAATATTAATTCCATCAAGGGTTGTAGAATATTTTCCAATGACAGATGTGGAAACACCATCTTCGCCCACGTTTAAAAAGGTAACTCTTTTACCAGACAATACCGTGTTTGAAGTATTTAATGATATTGCCACCTTAATATTTTTACCTCCTGCAGTAATTTCTATGTAGGGATTTTTAGCTACAAAAAAGCTCTTAAAGTTATCTATAACCGCCTTATAACCGCCAGCTTCATAAATTGCTTTTTGTGCAGCTGTTGCTTTTACCATGGATAGTTTTTGTTTATATTTTTTTCCGATCATTACCAAACTATCAGTCGTGATATGATCAAAAGTAAACTCCACATCACTTTTAAAGCCGGTAGCCCTATCGCCTCCAAACGCAGCAGGATTAGGATCCTGGAGCCAGTTAATATAATTGTAGGTATCAAAAATCAATGTAGCACCCACATCGGCCTTCACCCTGTAGGTTGAGGTTCCGATCCTGGTAGCGGTATTATCATTTAAATCGCCGTACATTTTAACTTCCTGCTTCGCACCGTCGAAAGTCATGTAAAACGCATAACCGCCGCCAGCCTGAGTAGCTAAATTAACCACCCAGCCATTGCCCGCTCCGGTTAGGGCCGTATTCACTTTTACAAGCTCTTCCTGATACCTTGCTTCGGGCGATTGCTCGAAGTTAGATTCAAAATCTGATTTTTTACAGCCTGCTAAACTCAACAGGCATATATATAGGAATAATAGTTTTTTCATTTATTTAATTTTTTATCGGTTTTGATAAAATGCAGAATGACTTCCTTTATCTTAATAAGCAAATTGGCCATAAAAATAATTTGCGGAGTTTCCCTTTACATAAAAACCGCCGAAAGTATTAAAATCGGTAGTTGATACATTTTTGGGGATCCAATCTGCGATAAAGGTTTTACCTGTTAGGTAAGGCTGCAAGGTGTTGGTAAATGCAGTAAGAAACTGGGTGGCATTACCAAAGGTTGTACCTGTTCCCTGTGCAATTTTAGTAAACACCAGCTCTCCGGTATTTGAATTGGAAGTAAACGAGAAAGAAAAATCTGCCATGTATTGTGTAGGCCCTATATTTTGAGTTCCTGTAAAGGCCAATCTCACCACCATTGAGGTAGCGCTTTCGAACCGCAATTGTATGTTATCTACGTGATAAGCATAAAATGCCGGGCTTGCAGCTACCTGTGTTTTAAAATTGTTGTAAGCGGCTGCAAATTCAGTTGAAATACCATACTTAACATATAATGCATCTTCCAGGTTTATGGTGAGGGTTCTTAATATCGCCTTATCTGCGGCAGCGCCTAAATCCTGCCCAACAAAGTATCCAAAACTGGTGGGTATATATTTGTATCCGTCTCTAACAATACCTTGAATTTCGCGTTGTAAAGCCCGGAAATCGACACCTAAATTAATCGTAAAATATTGCACCACACTGGCTTCTTTTGCTTTTAAGGCAGCCTTACCAGCCGCACCAGCACCTGCGGCCCTTAAATCGAACCAGGCTTGACCATTTACCAGTAAATATGCTGTTGTTTCTGCAAAATCTTCGAAAGGTGATGATGATGCATAACTGGTTACATAACCATTGGCCCTTGCGGCTGCATCAGGTGTGGTTGTCCAGGTAGCCAGATAAGTAGACTTTGTAATGGTCTGAAAATCTGCCGGCATCGGCACAATCTGGTTTAAAGTATGTGTAAACTCGTGATGGATAGTTCTTAGTTTATCGAAATTGGCAGCAGCACTGTTTACATCAAAATTGTTCACATTATACATGGTGATGTTGCGGCCTGCAGATGCAGTAGCTGCAATTGCTGATCCATCAGTATTATACGATGGCGATCCATAAAGCACAAATTGCTTGGGCACCAACCTTTTAATAAAGGTGGCTCCTGCAATTTTGCGGTATGGTAAAATAAAGCCCTGTAAAATGTTTTCCATTTGTGGCCTTACCTTATCTACGTTTACCGCAGCAATATCTTTATCGTTACCATGCAAAAACCTGTTGTAACGGTAAACCACATCAATGTTGTACTCATCTAAAAAGGTGGTTCTCAACCATTGATCCAACTCGGTATTTGCAACTGGATTATCCAGGTTTATAGTACTGTTTTCAGCATTTAAAGGCGCTTCCTTTTTACATGAGAACATCATGATGACAAGGAACAGTGCTAAGAAAGTTTTGATTAAATTATTTTTCATGACTTTATTAATTTAATTATCTTGGATTTAATGGCACGCCTGAAAGCTTAGCCTCTTCTGGAATCTGGAAAACCCTGCGGTTATCGCCGGCTTTTAACTCTAGAAATGTTTGATCGTTATTGCTATCGTACTTGTTGTGCACTACAGTCAAACCCCTTCTGATAATATCCAGCCACCTGATTCCTTCCTGTAAAAACTCGAATTTCTTGGTTTCTAAAATGGTTTTAATCACGGCCTGTTTTTGATCAGGAAGATTATAAAAAGTAGATAGCCTTGCCGTGGTGGCTGCATCAGTTGCGGGACTGTAAGATAAAATCCTGGTGCTGTAAAAAATATTGATATCCTTTACCGCATTATCCAATTGTCCTAATTCTGCATAAGCTTCTGCCCTGTTCATTAATGCTTCATCAGCAGTGAAAAGCGGCATCATAATATATGGCACACCGCTTGGTGCGTTAGGGGTTGTTCTAAAAAACAGCTCTTTATATTTATAGGTGGTATAATTAGGCACCCCGTTAAACAGAATTTTATGTCCGGTTGCTTTGCCTGTAAAATTGTAGTTTACCCCAAACATCTTAACAAGATTTTGTCCATAGCCTTGTCTTGGGGTATTCTGTCTTTGAAAAAGCGAATAAGTTGTGGCCAGCAACAGGTTGTATTTCTGATCGGAACGGGTAAAAGCCAAATTGAATTCTGCTGTACCATAAGTCCGTAAAGTGGTATTAACAGGCCTGATATTGCTTAGAAAATCGCCTGCAGGTACTGTGGCTGTGGCAAAATCGACAACTTTCTGCCACTCTCCTTTAAATAAATAGAAGCGGGCTGCAAATGCACTGGCTGCTGCAGGGGTAAAATGATATTTTGGAACTTCGTAAGCGGTTCCGTTCAACAAAGCCATTCCTGCTTTTAAATCGTCTTCTATTTTCTGATAGGTTGAGGCTACCGTGCCTCTTTCATAATTCTGAATCACCTTGGTTTCTGGCTGGGTTACATAAGGTATGCCAGGCGAATTGTTGGCGCCGTTAATTTCGTATACTTTGGCAAAAAAGTTAACCAGCATAAAATGTGCATAGGCCCTGGCAACCAAAGCTTCGCCTTTGTAAGGTAATGCGGCACTTCCGAAATTATTTTTTTCTATTGATTCGAGCGCCTGATTGGCAGCTGCAATGGCTTCGTAACAGGCATTCCAATACGCCGTTGGCGAACCGGTATCGCTTCCTATAAAATCCTGCCAGGCATAAGGGTTAGAAATTACATTGGTCAAATCGCCAACACCGTTTCCTTTATCTTCTGAATTATCCGAAGCCGCCTCTGTAAAGTATAGGTAATCGCGGTCTGGATAAGCAGTAGTAACCAATTGAGACAATTTATCAATCGTATTAATTTCAGTCCTGTTATCTGGTTCTGTATCTAAATATTTATTGCACGATTGTGTGGTAAGCAATGCGACTAGTGCAAGAAATAAAGTTTTTGTATGATTAAATTTCATTGTTATGCTGTTTAAAAACCAACTTTAAGTGATAAAGTATATTGTTTTGGTATAGGCAGTGCTACGCCGCCTGAGGCAAAAAACTCCGGATCCTGTCCGTTAAGCTTCTTATCTGAATATAACAGAGCAAGGTTGTTGCCTACAAACGAAATTTGCGCTGAGGCAATTTTCAGCTTGCTCAAAAATTCTTTGGGAAGTTCGTAACCCAGCGAAACTTGTTTAAACCTGATGAAATCGCCACTGGCTACCCTTTCTGAAGAGAAATTATATAGATTGTAAGGATATACTGCAGAAATGGTATTGCCGTTAACATCTTTAACCTGCGTACCTGTTTGGTATGAATCTAACAGTGCCGGTACGTTGGTAAACTGTTCGTCGCCAGGTTTGATCCACCGGTTAAGCAAATCTTTAGACATGGCGTAAAAATCGGGATAGGTGGCAGAATATACATTTCCTAAACGAACCTTGTTACCAGTTGCGAAGGTAAACAGAGCCGAAAGTGTAAAAGCTTTATAGCGGAACTGGTTATAAAAGCCGCCTGTAAAAGTGGGATCAACGGGACCTTCATATTTTAAAAATGCGGTTTTTGTACTTTGTAAATCTACGTTTGAATTCCTTTTTCCATTTTGATCGATGTAATACGGATAACCGTTATTGTGATCTAAACCGGCAAATTGAAGCGAAAAAAGTCCCCTTTGTGCGTAACCCATAAGCGCACCACCATCTGCATCAATCAAACTAAATATATTCGGACTAACCTGAAGATTGGTGATTTCGTTTTTATTGAAAGCGAAATTAAATTGGGTCCGCCATTTAAAATCAGTTCCTTTAATCGGGTTGCCCGCAACCGTAAACTCTAAACCTTTGGCACTCATATCGGCATAATTGGCATTTTTTGTAAATTGCCCGCCAATACCCGATGTACGGATGCTCCCGATCAGGTCATAAATGTTTCTCTTATATAAATCAACGGTTAGGTTAAGCCTGTCGTTAAGCAAGGTTAAATCAGCTCCTAAATTAAATTCCTTTAACTTCTCCCAGGTAAGTTCCGAATTTTCTAAGCTGGAAATATAAGTTGCTGTTTCCTTTTCATTTTCGTAAGGCCTCCTGGTAATCTGATTATAGAAAAGTGCAGATGAGTTATTGGCATTGCCTAAATTGGCCACCAAACCATAGGTTGCCCTTACCCTGGCAGAACTTAGAATGTTGTTTTTAGGCCAGAAAGATTCCTGATCTATATTCCATGCGCCCGAAACGTTCCAGGTAGGTAACCATCTTGCTCTTCTGCTACTGCCCAATAAGTTGGATCCATCGTAACGCGTAGTGGCATTAAAGCTATATTTATCTTTATAAGAGTAGGCGGCCCTTAGCGAAAATGCAGAAAAGCGATCTCTATAGGTAGCCATTCCGTAATAGGGGAAGCCTGATTCCTGTGCAAATTTGAAGTATTTATAACTGGGGTTAACCACACCTCCGTTTTCGTACTGGTAACCTACCCCGTCAAAATTTTCGGCCTGACGATCGATATAACGAACTTCCATTGATCCGAAAACGTTTAACCTGTGGTCTACATTAAAGGTTTTATCGAACTCCAGGTTCTGGCGGAAATAAAAGTTTTTAAGGTTATCGGTCTGCGTATTATAAAAACCACCATCAGGCAATACTACTGTGGGATCGGCATAAGGCTGATCGGGATCGCTGTACAGGTATTTGTTTGATCCGATTGTGGTTGCGTCCTGATCCGCACGGTAGGCCAGGGCCAGGTTGGCGCCTTCGAGGATATAGGTTTGGCGTTCGGTTTTGGCAAAACGGTAAGCACCGTCAATTGAATATTTAAGTGACGGAATGATCTGATATTTAATCCCGCCCTGCACTTTTAAATCGATCTGACCTAATTTTAAATAGTTGTTTTCAAGCTCTGTTAAAATATTAAAAGGGGCATAGTTTTTTGTAAAATACTCTCTGTTACCGTTCTGATCAAAAGCAGTTAACGCACGGCTGGTGTTTAAAGAGTAAGAATAAGGGTTGATGTCAAAATCCCTCGAGTAGGTACCATAAACCGGGTCTGAATTGCGATTTAACGTTCCCGGTGCCTTTTGATCACGGATTGAGCCGTTTATTAGCACCTCGGCACTTAATTTATCGCTCATTTTCACATTGGCCCTAAAATTACCGGTATAACGGTCAACACCATTACCTAAGGTTTGACCACTATCATGCAGGTAAGATGTTGAAGCATAAGTCTGAAATTTTTCTGTTCCACCGTTAATACTGATCGAGTGTTCCTGTAACAATGAGTTTTTAAACAAGAGATCAAACCAATCGGTATTGGCCTCTGCATATCTTTGTAAAAATGCTTTACGCGTGGCAATATCATTTTTGGTTTTAAATGTTTGGGTAGCCTCATCATAATCGTACAATGAATTGTAATACTTCGAGAAAATACCTCCATCAGCACCTCTTGATGCTGATGCATGGTTAAAAAAACCTTTGTTATCCAATTCCGTTAATACCCCCACCTGCTCTGCAGAATTCATAATATCGAAACTCGAATACTGCGGTTTTAAATAGGTGGTATAATTCCCTGTGTACGAAATTTTAGGTGCGCCCTCGCCTGCGCGTCCTTTTTTCGTGGTAATTACAATCACACCATTCATGGCACGGGCACCGTACTGAGCCGTAGCGGCAGCATCTTTTAAAATACTGAAACTCTCAATATCATCGGGGTTTAAGCCTGCAACAGATGAACCGATCAGTGTGTTGGCATCACCAGTGGATAAGGCATCGTTAGAAATGTTGACCACATCTTCCAAAATGATCCCATCTACTACCCAAAGTGGTTTGTTATCGCCTGAAAGCGATGTTGCACCACGTACACGTATTTTTGGAGCAGCCCCAAATGTACCAGAAACATTCTGTACACTTACCCCTGCAACCTGCCCTTCTAACATCCTGCTTACATCGGGCACGCCGTTACGCTGTGCATCTGATGCCTTAACCAATGTTGCCGAACCGGTAAATAATTTCCGGTCTAAAACCTGGTAACCGGTCGAAACTACATTTACTTCATTAAGTTGTGCAGCATCTTCAGTTAGGGCAATATCTATCCGCGCTCTTCCTTCAACAGGTGTTTCCATCGTTTTAAAACCTATAAATCTGAATACCAGGGTACCGTTTTCGGGTGCCGAGATCTGATACTGTCCATTGGCGTCTGTAGATACTGTGGTCGAAGTTCCTTTAACAAATACGCTAACGCCGGGCATGGTTTTTCCATTGGTTTTTTCTTTTACTGTTCCTTTAACAATTATGGCTTTTTGCTGATTTTTTACCATAGTTATTAAAAGGGGTAATTTTCCGCCTTCTGCCGAACTGGCCCGGGCGTTGCAAAAGATTACCGAGAGTAACAGTATCGCAATTCTGCTGATGCTCCTCTCCATTCTTCTTTTGTAGAGATTTAACTTCATAATTAATAGTTTTTAGTTTATTTTGTTGTATTAGTGAGATTTGATGATATGGAAACTTTGAGCGTTAGTATGTTTATTGAAGATTTAAATTTTATCCCGCTGTAATTAATATCCTGTTTCTTATTCTGGTCAAAACCTGAAGGCGGCTAACCAGCGATTATTCCTTGATTAATAAAATCGAAATGCAAATACTTTCTTTATAAATTTCTATTGTTCATTGTTATTAAGAAGACGAACCAAAGTAAACTATATTTAGTATTTGTAAACAATCATTTCTTAACCAATGCTAACAGATTATTAACTTTAAGGGGATCGGATCACCTATTCAATCGTGACTGTTTTCTTGCTTTTGAAACTTTAAGTAGGGAACTAAATTTCAACTTTGATGGGAGTGTATGTTTTTATGCCGGCTCACTTCGGCGCTGCACCTGATAGCGGTATAGTTCGTTGAAAATTCAGGAAAGGCTTATGATACCTGCAGTTGACAGTTCTATACTTTCCATTGATAACATTACACTTGCAGTTCGTAGGTCTATACCTGCAGTTCATAGTTTTAAACTTTCCATCGATAACATTATACTTGCAGTTCACAGATTTATACTTGCAGTTAAAAGTTCTATATTCTCCATTGACAACATTATACTTGCAGTTCACAGATTTATACTTGCAGTTAAAAGTTCTATACATTCCATTGACAACATTACACTTGCAGTTCGCAGATTTATACTTGCAGTTAAAAGTTTTATACTTTCCATCGACAACATTACACTTGCAGTTCGCAGGTTTATACTTACAGTTAATAGTTCTATACTTTCCATCGATAACATTATACTTGTAGTTCGAAGGTTTATACTTGATATCATTATACTTGCAGATCGTAGGTTTATGCTTTTTCGACTTAGAACAAAAGCATCTTTTACCATCTGCGCTAATCTGTGTCATCTGCGGGAAAAACCGCTATGATATTGTTCCCGCAGATTTAAGATGATAAACGCAGATGGGTAGTTGACAATTTTCAGTTTACAGTTTTATTTATAGCCGCTGATTAAATGTATGTTTTCATACTTACCTTAAAATCTGCGCT
>NZ_AYMG01000016.1 GCF_000633455.1 Pedobacter jeongneungensis | reverse complement strand
CTTACAACGATCGCTACTAGCCTGCGCTTTAGAATTACTTCGTACCACGCAATGACGAGCCATTTTAATTAAGATGCACTCAGGTGACTGAAGTGTTGACAAAATAAAACGCTATTTTTTTACAAACGTATTTATGAATGCTGCGTAGATTTATCTAAGTTTGTTCCAATGTCTTTGCCACTAACAAACCATACTTTAGAGAAATTAGAGGCCTTGCTTTTTGCGATGGGCTATAAAGTACGCTACGAAAAAGGGAATTTTAAAACAGGCTCTTGCTTGTTGGAACACAATAAAGTAATCGTGGTGAATAAATTTTCAAATCTGGAAGGAAAAATTGCAGCATTGGTTACCCTGGTAAAACAAACCAATACCGACGAAAATCTGCTGGACGAAAAACAGCGTCAGTTTTATCAATCCTTACAACAAACCGAATTATTTTAATGGAGATACAAGGCAAAAATTATAGGTATAGAAAGGAAAGTTTAAGCCGATGAAAGTCACTTTTTTAGGTACCGGTACGTCGCAGGGTGTTCCTGTAATTGCTTGTGGTTGCGAAGTTTGTTTATCAACAGATAAAAAAGACAAACGTTTAAGAACTTCCATTTTAATAGAAACCGCTGATAAAACCATTGTAGTAGATAGTGGTCCGGATTTTCGTTATCAATTGCTGCGCGAAAATGTAAAAGATTTGGATGCGGTTTTATTTACGCATGAACATAAAGACCATATTGCGGGTTTGGACGACATCAGGCCATTTAATTACCTTTTGCATAAGGTAATTGATGTATATGCTACTGAAAGAGTTCAAACGGCACTTAAAAGAGAGTTTTATTACATTTTTGCAGAAACCAAATACCATGGTTTACCGCAAATTAATTTGCATACGGTAACCAACGGCGAAGATTTTAAAATCGGCGAAAGTACCATCATTCCATTTGAGGTAATGCACCATTTGCTGCCCATTACAGGCTACAGGATTGGTGACTTTACTTATATTACAGATGCTAAAACCATTTCTGAAGAGAGTTTTGAGAAAATAAAAGGCTCAAAGGTTTTGGTGCTTAATGCTTTGCAGAAAGAGCCGCATATTTCGCATTTTACTTTAAGTGAAGCCATTGCCTTTGCCGAAAGGGTAGGGGCCGAAACTACCTATCTTACGCACATCAGCCATAATTTGGGTAAACATGCCGATGTAGAAAAGGGCTTGCCTGCACATATCAGACTCGCCTATGATGGTTTACAAATAGAATTGTAAATGTTGTTTCAGAAATCCAAAATTAAATTATATTTGCAGCACAAACCCAGGTGGTAATCCCGATAGCTATCGGGAAGGTAGACGCCTTCGGGAATGATTAAATAGTAAATACCCAGGTGGCGAAATTGGTAGACGCACCAGCTTGAGGGGCTGGCGCCTGTATGGGTGTGGGAGTTCGAATCTCCTCTTGGGTACTAACAAGATTTTTGTTTAAATTTTCAAAGGCTTGCTCGTAAAAAAGCAGGCCTTTTGCATTCATTTCCAGTGCGTTAGTGTGAAAGGCTGGGTGAATGTAATTAGTTCTAAATGAACCCCCACCGTAAGCAAGATTCTCTTTGAACAAAACGCGTACAATCGAGTGCTTCTGAAAGATGTTTCCTTTCTCATAAATATCATGAACATTACGAAGAGATGGTAGAACTCGTTCGATTATCGATTCAACAGTTCCTTTTTTCTCTTTTTTTGAGTTAAGTTCGGATTCTAAGATCGCTTTTTCGACTTTGTATTTTTGAAACCAGGTTTTGTAGGTAGAGGTTTCGATGTCGCTATTCATGTACCTTTGTTCAAGTAAAAAGATTTTCTGATCGATGGCGATAACCTGCTGTGCTTTTTCTTCCAGTAATTTTCGTCTTTCTTTCATGGGATTTTCGGCCAGTTTTCTGGAAGCCTCTATAAGAAAGGCGATTTGTTGCTCCTGAAAGGACAGACCTGTCAGTATCTTTGCAAATTCTTCATGTAAGCGTGGCCCTGGAATATTAACGTTGGTATGATCGATGCATCTATAGTATAGATAATATTGCCTGCAGCCCTTGGTCCAGCCTGCGGTCATTTTGGTGCCGCACCAGCATTTTAGTACGCCTCTCATGGGGAAGTCATCGTCTGTCCTGACCTGCATGCGTCTTTTTTGACTAAGCATTTTTTGAACTAGATAGAAGTCGGTTTCCGAAACGATGGCTTCATGGATTCCTTTAACAAGTTTTTCTGGCAGGTTTTTGTAAGCAGGAACCCTGATCAGACCAGCATGTAATGGGTTTTTGAGAATGTCAAAGATGGCATTGCTTCCGGTATGTTTGAATCCCATTTCTTTTGCGCTCTTATAAATGATATAGGGTGGAACACCCAATATGTATTCCCGGAAGATGCGGGCGACTACAACGCTTTGTTTGGGGTTAATTCGAATTAGATTTCTTTTGGTTCCGTCGAGAACGTTTTCATAGCCAAAAGGAGCACGGCCCAGATAGCGGCCATTTTCCCTGGCATTACGGATCCCTTGTTTAGTTCTGCTACGAATGGTAAACAATTCTTTATTGGCAATCATGTAATCGAATGCTCTTTTCATAAATACGTCGGGATCACTGGTATCGATATCTATTCTTTCATTGGTCGAAATTACCTTGACGCCGTATTTTTTTTCCAGTTCTGTAATTTTCATTAAGGCCTCCGGAAGATTACGGCTAAACCTGTCGTGGTCGAGTACTATAAGATATTGGCATTGTCCGAGGTATTTTTTGATAAAGTCTTCGAGCGCTTTGTAATTAGGGCGATCAAAGGTATAGCTGTCTTCACCATTATCTTTGAAGATGGCTTTTAATTCGAGTTCATTCCTGCGACAATAATCGCGGATGGTGGATTCCTGGTATTGTAGGGATTTTGACTGGTCCTTGGTGCTGAGTCTTAAGTAACCGATTGCATTCATAGGTCTTCTTTTAAAATTATTTCAGTGATGATTTGTGCGAACTGGGTCAGTAAGATCAGTTCTTCTACTTCAAATTGGTAACGGTCGTTCTCAAGCAGGTCTTTGAGTTCAGGGGGCAGTAGTTCAAGGACAATCTGGTTAGTAGTTTGAACTATCTCCCGTGGTTCTTTTTTTTTCTTTTTCCAAACCATAACTTTTTTTATGCAAGTTATGGCTATGTTGATTCTAGATATCCCAAGTCTGAAATTGAAAAACAAATAATATCGTAAAATTAAAATATAAGTATCTTAAAGTCAACAAATAACCTATTGATATTTTCTATTGATCTAATAAAATATATCAAATTTAATTGAAAGGCTTCGAATTTCGCCGATGGCTAATCTCATTTGTAATCGAATTTCAATCTGAGCCTTAATTTTATTTTTACTTATTGTTAAACTGTACATGCTAATTTTGAACCTGTCGTTAGCTCGTTCGACATATATTTGGTTATAGACTCCGATACGGATCGGTACAGTTGTATCGTTCGCTTTCCTTTTTACTTTTGTCCAGTACAGCTAAGTGGCTAATGCCATAAAATAATGAAATGTGTTAAGCATGTGACGATTGTCATTTCGTAAACGGGCAAATATTTATACTTTTGAGCATTAAAGTATAGCTTATGAACGCATTAGAAAAAATCAAAGAACTGATTGCGGCGACGGAAAAGGATGCCGAATCGTTCTACATCAAAAAGAATAAGGCCGCAGGTACGCGTTTGCGCAAGGCCTATCTGGACATTAAAAACCTCGCCGCTGAAGGCAGGACTGAAGTACAGGAAATGAAAAACGAAAAATAATCAACAGTTAACACTGTTTTGGGAAAAAAGACTGGTCAACATACCAGTCTTTTTTGTTTTAGCATAATCTCCAAAATGGTCAATTATGTTACCGACCGGATTTGGGTTAACCATCTTTACTCTTTTACCAATTAAATTTTAATCATTTCAATTGTTCTGATAAAAGTAATTAACAGCCTGATGAGTGGAAAATTACAAAACCAATAGTCAAATGAAGACGATCTCAGAACAAGCCGAGCCTGTTAAATTACATTAATAGTGAAGTGGTGTTCTCCTCTTTTATAAGTTTTTGTGATGACAGCGAGTTTCCCTTCAGCCAAATCGAGGAGATTAAATCCGCCTGCTTCGTGTACGATAAATAAATTAAAAGTCATCAAAATAATTTCATTTGGTGTCCAATCTAGTAAATTTTAAAACAAAATACTTAGGGGCAGTAATTACGATGCGATCTTCATTCAATGTTTTCCACCATACATTATTCATGATAATATACTTCATCAATAAAACATATCGCTTTTTTAAGAGAGGTGTTTCTCTTTATACCCATTGTTGAATTAATTTTATCAATTAAATCCAAGTAATAGGTTTGATTTGTCAAAAGCAAATCTTTTTTGATATTTGATAATGCCTCAGTAAGTAAGCTACTGTTATTTATAACTAGACTATCATCTATCGGAATGAAGTTTTTAATAGTATTAAATACTAGTGATCTTTTTACCTTACCCAATAAGGATGTAGGTTTTCCGTATTTCTCACGAATCTCAAGGGCGTAGTTTTCATCCAGTTTACCGTCTATAAGCTTTTCAGTAATTTCAGCAAAAATTACTCCCTGTTTTCCATAATTATACTTGCCCTTTAATCTTTCTTTTATTTTTAACTTAGAGTTGGGATTGATTAATTTATCTTCGAATTGATCAAAGTATTCTATTGCCTCTTCTGAAGAGAAATTTAGTTTTTTGATAAAAAAATGAATTGGAAAATATGGACTGGATAATGAAAGCTGTTTCTCTAACATCAACTTAGGATCTGAACAATTGCCCGAGGTAAAACATTTGATTATATCTTCTTCATATATGTTGGAAAGAATCGTCTTTTCAATAATTTCAATGCTTCCTGTTTCAATCTCTCCTTTAATTACGTAAGCAGGAGAACCTTCCTTTTCTACAAATTCGCCTAGTCTAATAATATTGATGTTTTCTAATATTTTCTCGTCTAAAATAAACTTCGGCATGTCATTTCCTCCATCAATTATACCACTCTGGGTGTCCAATATTGCTGCATTATCGCCGATCTCAACTAGCTTGGAAATATTACCAATCATTTTTTGAAGCCCGCTAGCTATTTCTTCGTTGAGAATTCTTCTTAGATCCGCTGCTAGAATTTTTGCGGTTTGTGCGGGATATCGGTAATAAATTTCGCCGAGCTTAAATTCTGCTGCATCCGCTTTGATGATGATTGGTTTAACTATAGCTTTTTCAATTTCTAAAAATCCAACAACTTTACCTAAAAAGGTTTTAGTTGCGAACTTGAACCTAAAACTCCCATCTAAACCAATATTGATCGCTGTACTGAAATATCTATTGTCGAGATTTTCATATTCAACCTTAATCCCCAAGATTTCATTATTATCTGGAGAAATACCAAAAATGATTGTTCCTCCGGAGTTATTAGCAAATGCTGCAATTGTTCTTAAGTATTGTTTGTCAATTGCATCAGACTTAACGTGAAGCGATTTTTTAAATTCAATTTCTGCACTTTCTTCTAACCCAGTAGTTAGAAATGGCTTTGAGATGTCCAGACTTTTTTCAAAGACTTCTATAATATTGTTGTTCATAATGAGAGCTATGATGTAAACATAAAGATTTCCAATCAAATATCGCAAGTCCAAATTAATTTCCCAGTTCTGCCAAGTATTGTGATACTAATCGAAGCTTTGAATCTTAATACTTATTGGAATGAAGAATAAGATGATAAAAACCAAACCTCATGTCTTCCACGGTAAACCGCACATGAAAATCAAGCGTGTAAAATTGAATCCCAGAACAAGAATGAGGCAAGCTTTGAAGGCTTGTTTACCATTCCTTAACCTTAAATTGAAAACCCAATCCGGAAAATAATTTGGTATTTAATGCAGTTAGTATAGTGCTTTTTTGGCAAACGCGGGTTCGCAGCAAGATAGATTTTCGTGGGACGAAAAATTCTTGCCATCCTTATGGCTGGAGCAGTACTCGAAACTCGTACTGCCTAGAAATGTATAGAGATGTCAAGGCCTAAAATCGAAAATGAAGCGGACAAATTAAAGCATTACCTGCGCATTCGGGTGGATGAGCCAACGCTACAGCGATTAAAGAAAATGCAGGCGAAAAGCGATACCAGGGGGATATCCCAGTTGGCCAGGAAAATATTAATGGAGGAGCCTGTCCATTTGCTGCATCGGGACGTTTCGATGGACGGACCAATGGAAGAGCTGGCTTTGATCAGAAAGGAAATTAAAGCAATTGGCATTAACATCAACCAGCAGACTTATTATTTCCACGTAAGCAGGAGCAGGGCGGAGAAAATGTTTTATGTGGAATGTACCGCAAAGTTATATATTGGGATTGAGGTTAAAATTGATCGCTTACTGGAACTAACGGGAAAACTGGCTAAAAAGTGGTTGCAAAAATCGTGAGTGGAAAAAATATCAGGGGCATACTGATTTACAATGAAACAAAGGTGGAAGAGGGACAGGCCACTCTTTTCATGGCCAGTGGTTTTGCAGGGGAGGTAAGCGGGATGAACCTTGCGCAGAAGAATCAGCGGTTTTTAAAACGCACAATGCTGAATCCTTCGGTTAAAACCAATGCTCTACACATTACACTAAATTTTCATTCAACTGATAAATTGGATGCAGATAAATTACAAGGAGTAGTTTCAGATTACATGGAGCAGATTGGTTTCGGTGACCAACCTTATTTGGTTTACCTGCATGAAGATACCCATCATCCGCACGTACACATTGCGACCACTAATATTCAGGCAGATGGAAAACGCATAGATATTCATGGTATTGCTTATAAATTATCGGAAGGTGCCCGGAAGTCATTGGAGCAAAAATATCGTTTGGTGGTTGCCCAAGAAGGTAAGCAAGAGCAGGGTGTAACGCTAAGGCCTGCGGTTTATGGGGAATCGCCGACGAGGAAAACGATTGCCAATCTGGTAACCGCTGTCATGAGGCAATATCGCTACGGTTCCTTTGCAGAATTTAATGCTGTTTTAAAGAGTTATAACCTGGTTGCGGATAGGGGCGCAGAAGATTCCAGGATGTTTGAAAATAAGGGCTTGATTTATTCGATGCTGGATGAAAGCGGGCAAAGAATTGGCATTCCAATAAAGGCAAGTGCCATTTCCGCAAAACCGACGCTGATTAAACTGGAGAAAAGATTTGGCCTTAAAAAAGAGAAAACTCACCAGGCAGCACTTCGGAAAAAAATTGATGCACTATTGGATAGGCAACACTCCATTACCAAAAAAGGCTTTGTGTCTACGTTAAAAAAGCAGCAGGTGGATGTGACGTTTCATCATAACGCGCATGGAAGGGTATACGGCCTGACCTTTATCGACCATAACACCAAAACTGTTTTTAATGGCAGTGAACTGGGAAAAGGCTATAGTGCTGCTGCGGTAACAAGGCAATTTGAGACTGAAAATTCGCTTGTTAAGCAAAGGGCTCTAGTCCCTGAACAGCAAATAAAAACTTATGATGTCGCTGTAACCGAAAGTCAGGAGGATTTAACCTTGCCGAAAACGATAAGCTATCTGGATATGGTGCTATCAGATAGTGACCAGGGGTACATGCGTCCGAGCGTAAAAAAGAAACGAAAAAAAAAGAAACAGCAAAATTTATAGGATATGAATACGGGAGAGGATGCGCAGGGGCTGCGAAAGATTATGGATTTTACCAGGCTGATGAGTCTGACGCTGCTATGCCTGCATGTATATATTTATGGTTTTGCAGCTTTCCGGGATTGGGGCTTATCAACTGATATAACCGATAGACTGATGCTTAATTTTTCTGCAATGGAGCTTTTTCACCAATCGCTGCTAACGAAGTTAGTGGCACTTTTATTCTTAGCCATTTCGCTTATTGGAGTTAAGGGTAAAAAATCAGAAAGTTTGAAACTAAAGCCTATCCTGATAAAAATGGGCGCCGGATTAGTCATTTACTTCTTAAGCGGTAGCTGCTTTTATTTTGGTTTAACGCCTAGGATGTTCGTCTGTTTATATGTGTTCTTTTTGGGTACCGGATATCTCTCGATGTTGCAATCTGGCACTTTGCTTTCCAGGTTGATTCTGGATAGTTTGCAGAAGGATATATTCAATAACTTGAGTGAAACTTTTCCGCAGGAGGAACGGCTGCTGGAAAATGAATACTCCATTAATCTGCCAGCAAGATACCGCTTGAAAGATAAGGTCAGAGACAGCTGGATTAACATCATTAATCCTTTCCGTGGGCTGCTGGTTTCAGGAACCCCTGGGGCTGGAAAAAGTTATTTCGTGATCCGGCACATTATCGATCAGCACATCAAAAAGGGCTTTTCGATATTTTTATATGACTTCAAATTCGATGACCTTTCAAAAATCGTTTACAATAAACTGCTGGCTTATCGCGCCGGCTATGCGGTCCAGCCATCATTTTACCTGATTAATTTTGACGACTTGTCGAGGACGCACCGTTGCAATCCGCTTGATCCGCATAGCATGGAAGACATTACCGATGCAACCGAGGCCAGCCGTACGATTATGCTGGGACTGAATAGGGACTGGATAAAAAAGCAGGGGGATTTCTTTGTCGAATCGCCCATCAACTTTTTAACGGCGATCATCTGGTACCTGAAAAAATATCAGAACGGGAAGCATTGTACCTTGCCGCATGCGATTGAGCTAATGCAGGTGCATTATGATCAGCTTTTTGCGATTCTGGAGCAGCAGGAAGAGATCAGGGTGCTGATTAACCCTTTCATCTTGGCCTATCAGAATGATGCGAGCGCACAGTTAGAGGGTCAGATTGCGTCAGCTAAAATTGGGTTGGCCAGACTGGCATCACCTCAGTTGTATTACGTTTTGAACGGAAATGATTTTACGCTGGATGTCAATAACCCTGATGAGCCGAAGGTTGTCTGTATGGGCAATAATCCTCAAAAACTGCAGGTCTATGGTGCGGTGTTATCACTCTATATTTCCCGTATGATTAAACTGGTTAACCGCAAGGGAATGCTCAAGAGCAGTCTGATATTTGATGAGTTTCCGACGATTTATTTCAACAATATGGACAGCCTGATCGCAACGGCGAGAAGTAATAAGGTGGCCACCACTTTGGCGGTGCAGGATTTTTCACAGCTTAAAAAAGATTATGGCGCAGATCAGTCTAATGTGATCACGGGAATTGTAGGCAATATCATTTCTGGTCAGGTAACTGGGGATACGGCTAAAAAACTTTCGGAAAATTTTGGGAAGATTATGCAGGACAGGCAGAGCATGAGTATTAATAGCAATGACACGTCCATCTCAAAATCGACCCAGCTGGACTTTGCTATTCCGGCCGCCAAGATCGCCTCGCTTTCCTCCGGAGAATTTGTCGGATTTGTGGCGGATAATCCGGAAGAAAAGATCAAATTAAAGATGTTCCATTGCGAGATTCAG
Organism: Pedobacter jeongneungensis; assembly: GCF_000633455.1. Lineage (GTDB taxonomy): Bacteria > Bacteroidota > Bacteroidia > Sphingobacteriales > Sphingobacteriaceae > Pedobacter > Pedobacter jeongneungensis_A. Next base: position 180,859 of record NZ_AYMG01000016.1, on the reverse strand, counting down.
AATGATCAAGATGGAATCGCCCTTGAAGAGGCTGCTTACGTGGATATTCCCGTGGTTGCAAAGGTAAGTGAGCAGGATGTGGAGGAAAACTATAAAAAAATCAAAAGTGAGGTGAGTGGTATAGTGTTTAGAGAACTAGGGAAGATAACAGCGAAGGTTGAAGGCGGAAAGGAGGTTAAGCAGTCCCGGAATGCCCGCACGAAGACGAATAATAAAAGCAAAATCGTCAAAAAAGGAATTAGTACCTGAGAAGCTATTGATGGTTAATAATGTTCGTTGTTTGAGACAGTAATAAATTACTCCATAAAGATCATATTGGCTTAAAATTATTCCAAACATCACCATATAACGGTGGGTTTCCGACATTAAATGCTAGGGCCCATGGTAAAACTTCTTTATTTTTTTAATAATAGTAGAAGTCATAATTCAAATAGGATGTTATTAGTTTTATCTTTGTACTGAGCATAAGTCTGTATTTTATGCATACGTTCTATTGTAAAAAGTCTCGAAGATGATAACAGCCTTTCCCATTAAAACATATCATTTTCTGCCATGTAAATATGGTTCAGAATTATTATTGGATCTTGGACGTATTGAAACTTTGAAAAATTATGTACGGGACCGTACATTACACCAAGTCAGTTTTTATGAGATTGTTTTCATTGAAAAAGGATCGGGAACATTGTCACTGGATGGAAAGGAAGTCGCTATCACCCCCCAAACTATTATTTTCATCAGTCCCGGACAAATCCGCAGCTGGGAAGTTAAGGATAGCATCAACGGCTATACGCTGTTCTTTGAAAAAGATTTCCTTCACCTCTTCTTTTCGGATGAGCTGTTTCTGTACCGTTTTCAATACTTTCATCAATATTCCCAGCCCGTTGAAATGAACATCGATCAGTTGTCATTCGGAAAATGCCTTGAGCTTTTACAGGAAATTGAAGAGGAATTCACACAGATTCAGAATGACAGCAATCATCTGATCAGGTCGGTTCTTTATCAGTTACTTATTGTTCTCAACCGCTATTACGCGAAGGCCTATAACGTCCAGCGGGATACTTACATTCAGGCAGATTTCTACAGATTCCGCTCTTTGCTGGAGAAGAGGTTTTTAGAAGATCAAACTGTTGAAGCCTATACTAAGATGCTTAATGTAAGCCCTGGGTTCCTTAATAAAATCTGCAGGCAATCAAGCGGATTCACAGCGCAGCAAATGATTCATCACAAACTCATTTCAGAAATAAAGAAAGAGTTGCACAAGAATAAATCTGCAAAAGAGATCTGCTATGAATTTGGATTTTCAGATCCTTCCAACTTTAACCGTTTCTTTAAAAAATTTACCCACACCACGCCTCAGCAATACCGAAAGAATATATGAATTGACAATTCTGAATGTAAAATGACCATTTTGCTGCGTGTCAATCTTACTAATTTTACCAAAAAAAAAGGAAATGATAAAATCGGTCACATTTCGTCTTCAATTTTTTCTTAGGAAGCGGGCCTTTGAATGAGCGTACTGCTACCCTCTACAGATTTTGTGCAGATAAAATTTACTGCCCATCGGAACCGTGATCATTGAAAAAGACCAGAGCAAGCGCAATTACCTGCAATTGGCGGAAAGTTCATTGGGTTTGGATCTTAATGCCGGGCTTTTTAGAAAGTAAGCAGTTATCATAACAGCGATGAACGCTTTATAGTAAGAAGTATGAAAAAATTAATAATAGTCTTATTTCCTTTCCTAGTAGTCTCACTAAGTGTATACTGCCAAAAAATAATTTTGGACGAGAGCAATCTTGTACCCCATAAAGTTTATATACAAATTATCGACTTAAAAGGGGAAAAAGTTGTCAGGGTGGTAAAAGACACTACGGTGAAGGAAGCCGACGAGCCTACATTTGTTAAGATAAAGAATTCAAACTTTAAAAATGGTTGTATTGAGGTTGAAGTTCTAAGCCGGCTCCTTCCTTCGGCATCTCCAACCGACCGTGGATTTATTGGATTGGCATTCAGAATTAATGATGGGAAATCCAAATTTGAATCCATATACATACGCCCAACCAATGGCAGGGCTGAAGATCAGGTAAGACGCAATCACTCCATCCAATACTTTTCTTACCCGGATTTTAAGTATGAGCGGCTTAGAAAAGAATATCCCGGGAAATATGAATCTTATGCGGACATGGGTCTGGATGAATGGACTAGCTTAAAAATTGAAGTCATAGGTAGCCAGGCAAAACTTTTTTTAAATAGCAACAAATACCCTTCACTTATCGTAAATGACCTTAAACAAGGTCCTGACGCTACAGGTGATGTGGGTTTATTTGTCGATGTCGGCACTGAGGGATATTTCCGTAATCTAAAAATTACCCATCCAAAATGATAGCGCTACGTAATACAAAAGCTTTTAGGTACACTGTTGAACAATACTGCTATTAAAGATGATGTGTTTACACTGAAAGTTGAAATGATCAGCAGATCCGGCATCGAGAGAGATCACCTTAAGAACAGTAAAGATCGTCGCTAGAGAGGCAATCATTATAGCCAGGTTAACCATACATCTTCCATATCCTATAATCATCAACACATAAATAAATATCATGAACTTAACAAAAATTTCTCTTGTAATCTTTTATGCGATATCATCAACAGCTGTCGTCTCAGCTCAATATAAGGAACCGGAAAAAAAGGACAAAATTGAAGCCCTTTACCCGCAGGTTACCTTTGATTCTTTACAGGCCAAACAGAAACTTGCCAAAGGTACCGCAATGATCAAAGGAGTAGCTTTTACAAAAGCGAAAAGTAAATGGGGACTCAAAGTAGGCCAACGTATCTATGCCAACCAAATCAAGGTAACCCTGTTCCCGGTAACAGCTTATCTGGAGGCGTGGTATGCTTTGAGAAGGGAGAAAGAAAACTCCAGGAAAAGACGTTATGTCTATCTTTCAAAGGATGCATACAGATACAGGCTCGAAGCAATTACCAACAGTGATGGGGAATTCACCTTTCCCGATATGAAGCCCGGGAAATATTTCCTCCAAGGTTTTCTGGGCTACACGTACAATGGAACTTATAACGAATACACCGGGTCAGGGTATAATAATTATGGTGGTCAGACGGACTATTATCAGCAAAAGCGGTATTCCGTTGACCATGAAGACAGGATTGAGGCATTTGTAGAGATTAACCGGAACGGGGAAGTTGTTAACCTAAAACTCAACTGATTCTAATTTTATTAATAAAGTCATTTGCCAAAAAAATATCATGAAAAAACATAGAACATCCATTCGGCTGATTGTATTGATACTATTGATTTCCGGAACGGAAGCTCATGCGCAACTCGGAGGATTGCTTAAAAAAGCAAAGGATAAAGCTGGGGAAATCATCGAAAACAAAACAGGCTCAAAAGCAGACGCGGGGGATCATTCAAAAACTGCCGGAAAATTTATAAAAGGCGATTCATTGATTTTTGCAGAAAATTTTTCAGGCGCTGAAAAGGGAGTACAAAGCAAATTCAATGGTACTGTACATATACAGTCTGTACCTGCGAACAGTGGGAAATGGTTGGCCCTGCAGGAAAAAACAACTTATAAATTCGCTAAAGCAATTAGATACCCTAAACGATTTAGCATAGAATTTGATGTATTGGCCACAGGTGAAAAGATAAAGGATATTTCGCCGATGTCATTCGGTTTTGCAACAAATAACAGTTCTGGGGAATATACGGGCAATGCCGGAGCGTATGTCGAATTTCATTATTATGACGGTGACCAGGTAAACTTTGGCAACAGTAGTCCCAAAAAATATATCAACAGCACTTTTGAGCTCGCCGCTTATCTCAACCGCCGGTTGCATGTAGCTATAGTAATAAATGGACAGCAAATGACTGTATTTCTTGATGGGAGAAAAATACAGGATGGGATCTTTTTCAATCCTTCTGCAACCAAGAACTTTTACTTTACAGCTCCTTGGAGCTATAATCGCGATGCAAAAGTGTTGGTCAGCAACATCCAAATCTATGGATTCAGCAAGTAGCCAATGTTCATATTCCACGTTTGCTAGCTAGCTTATACCCAAGAGAAATGATATCGGTTGGGGAGAAGTTAATAACTTACATAACGATATCTATTGTAACCTGGCTCTTCCCTACGACGTCTTATCCTTTAAAAATTTAAAAAAATGAAGAACTCTGGTGTATTATTTTTCTTTTGGATACTTGCGCTGATCCCATTTACCATTCAGGCACAAAATATTGAAAATGCGATTGATAGTTTAATCTTAAGGGTATTTAATGACAATGATGGCCCTGGTGGGGTGTTTATGGTCGCGCGTGAGGGTAAACCTGTTTATAGAAAAGCTTTTGGAAAAGCAAACCTGGAACTTGGAGATAATATGTCGACAGGTAATGTGTTCGAGATCGGCTCAATGACAAAACAGTTTACTGCCACAGCGATATTAATTTTGGAGCAGGAGGGGAAGCTTAAGGTTAGCGATTTCATCTCCAAATATGTCCCGGATTATCCAAACGGAAACAAAATCACCATTCATCAACTATTGCCCCACACCTCCGGAATCAAGGATTTCACGAAAATGAAATCCTTACCGGACATTGCGCAAAAGGAAATGTCGCCTAAAATGATGGTCGATTTTTTCAAAAATGAGCCGTTCGATTTTTTGCCAGGTGAAAAGTTTGATTACAATAATTCCGGATATGTGCTATTAGGTTATCTCATTGAAATTATCTCAGGGGAAAAATTTGAAGAATATATCCAGCAACATATTTTCCAAAAAGCTGGCATGGCAACTTCCTGCTATGCAAGTGACCGCAAGGTAATTAAGCAAAGAGCCTATGGGTATCACAAAAAAGAGTACGGTTATGTTAATAGAACGGCAATCAATTTCAGCGTTCCATTTTCTTCCGGTTCGCTGATGTCCACTTTGGAGGATATGCTGAAATGGCAAATCGCACTCAATCGAAATATTCTACTAAATCAGGAGGAGTCTGCTAAAGCATTTACAAATTACAAGCTCAATAATGGTGACAAAATTGGGTACGGATATGGCTGGCACCTGAAAAGCATCAACGGCATACCAACGAGGGAACATGGGGGAAGTATTTTTGGATTTAAATCAATGGGGATTTATATTCCGAGTAAGGGAATTTATGTTTTGGGTTTTAGCAATTGTGACTGCAATTCTCCAACTCAGCTAGTAAAGGACATTGCCAAGTTGGCGCTAAAAAAAAACATATAATAAATATCTGCCTATGAAAACACTCCATTTTCCGATGTTTATGCTGTTGTCCAAATTAGCGATGGCGATTTGAGAATGAGAAAGCCAAAAGAGCAGAACCGTCCAAAATTTAACCTAATGAGATTTTATGTGATGACGTTATTATCGATATTACTTCTGAGTACTTATTCTTAGCAGACAACAAAATGAACAATTGGAGCAATAAATACTGACATCTATCACAGCTGAATGAAAATGGAAAATCGTGGTCATTAACCTGCTAATTAGTAAGCGGGATTTTGCTCGCAATTGTAGAAATATTACGTTATCGAAATGAAAAAATTATTCTTCATATTCTTATTCTTTTCAGAAATCCAAATAAGTTTCTCACAGAACTTGGAATTTGAAAAAGCAGACCGTATTGGCAAATATTTTCAGGAAATTAACAACGCAACAAAAAGAAGCATAGAAATCTGGAATCACGACTTGTATGGCAGCATGCTTCTGGTTGATCCCAAGTCCCGGGTTATCTACGGTAATGAACCAGATCTTCAGAAAAGTTTAATAAAACAGCATGGCATTTACGTTGGGAAATTACCCGACAGTATCAATATTGCAAATACATCTGTCCGCTGGAACGGAAAACAGTGGGCGATGATAATGCTGCCGTTATCCGAAAATAAATACAACAGAATCAACCTGCTGGCACATGAACTTTTTCACAAAGCGCAATCTTCTTTGGGATTTGCTCAGAAGAATACTCAAAGTAATCATCTGAACCAAAAAGACGGAAGAATATATCTTCGTTTGGAATTGGAAGCGCTGAAAAAAGCAGTTCTTTCTGATTCAAAAAAGGAACGAAAGAAACATCTGAGCAATGCCTTTATTTTCAGGAAATATAGGAACATACTTTTTCCGGGATCTGCCGCCATTGAAAACCAACTGGAACTTAACGAAGGCCTTGCTGAATACACAGGCATGATGATTAGTGGAAGAAACCGACAAAAGACTAAACAACACTTTGTTCATGAAATAGATGCATTTGTTTTGAATCCGAGCTATGTTCGCTCATTTGCTTATTACACAACGCCCATTTACGGTTATCTGCTCCACAAAAAAGACAAATATTGGAATCAAAAAATTAACTCAGCTACCGACTTGACAGATTTTTTTATAAACGATTTCCAAATAATAATCCCTGGTAATTTGCAAGCAGTGGCTGGGAATGTAATAAATGATTATAACGCGAACTCAATTTTTACTGAAGAAAAAACAAGGGAAGAAAAGATAAGAAAACAGATTGCAGATTATAAAATCAAATTCATTGATCAGCCGCATTTTGAAATTGGATTTGAGAAAATGAATGTCTCTTTTGACCCTAGAAATGTATTCCCCCTCGAAGATAGCGGAACGGTTTATCCGAATATCCGGGTGACGGACAACTGGGGGATTTTAGAGGTTAAACATGGATCACTTTTGAGTCCAAACTGGGACAAAATATCTCTCAGCCTTCCTTTAAAAGAAATTGGTCAAAAGATTGAAGGAGATGGATGGGTACTTGAGTTGAAAGAGCATTACACCATAGTAGAAGATGTGCATAGCAATAACCATATCCTTGTCAAAAAACAATGAGAACGAAGTATGAAATCGGTCTATAAGTATTATAAAAACTCAAATCTATATTCAAACAAGATATCCGAATAAGAAAACCTAATCTGACTATAATGTATTTCCAGAACAAATTTATCTCAAAAGTGCTTAAATGGACTAAAAGGACAGCCTTGGCATTAGTCGCATTGTTGGCATTATTACTCCTTGCTGGATTAATCTTCGAACAGAAATCGCGGCATGATGCCGAAAAAATCAATCCTGACGGAAACTTTGCATTGGTTGAAAATCATAAGATGCATTATTACAAGAAAGGAAATGGCGGACCGACCGTTGTTTTTGAAACCGCATTTGACCCGGCGGGCCATTTACAATGGTATCACATCCAACAGCAACTACCAGTCTCTTATACCAGTATTTCTTATGACCGGGCAGGGATTTTATGGAGTGAAAGAGGGAAAAATGAAAAGTCGGGAATAAAAATAGCCGAAGAATTACATAGTTTATTGGAAAAATCAGGGGTACCTAAACCTTATATCCTTGTCGGACATTCGTTTGGCGGAACGCTTGTACGGTTTTTCGTATCTAAATATTCTAAAGATGTTGGCGGCGTGATACTAGTGGATAGCCAATGCCCGGATGATCAAAGATATTTATCTTCCGAACTCTATAACATGGTGAATCAGGGGCTCCCGAGTGATTTTTTGAAATTTGCTAACACTTTCGGACTTGCGAGATTAATGTTCAAGGGATTGTTTCCAGATACTAAAGAGTATGAATATCAAAATTCCATTATGCCCGCTTTGCTTTACAAAAGTACCGATGCAGTGTTGGAAGAACAGCAAGACATGATCTCCATCAAGAAGGAGGCTTCAAAAATAAAATCTTTTGGCAGTATTCCGCTTCTGGTATTGACTGCGGCAGATAAAGAAAGATATAACAGTGTCATCAGAGACAAAAAATTAAAAAATGAAATGCTCATTGCGTGGAATAAAATGCAAAAAGATTTTCTACTGCTTTCAACTGAAAGCAAGCAAATATTGGTGCCGAACAGCGGACATTACATAAACCAGGAACAACCAAAGGTTATTAAAGAAGCCATCTCTGAAATGGTAAATAAGCTAGGGATAAAAAAGTAGGAATAAGCGTAGCATGGTTATAAGCATAAAACGGTTAATAAATGGATTGTAAAATATTGCTAAAAAAATAATCGAGTTAAGAAAATGCAGACCTAGATTTAAGTAAGAGACTTATCAAGAGTGGAAAACTAGGCGAAGGATATAATGAAAAAATGAGGCACTGTACATATTCAAGTGCCCAAATGCTAAATAAAATCATCGATGAATTCCGGATATCAAGCTACTGTTAAAGCAGGTAAAAGAGCCAGTAGAGCTCCATAGCTAATTATACAGCATGGTATGGAAGTACCCGAATTGACGAAAAAATGTGCAAAATTATTAGAGATGGCGGTGAGAGAAAATAAGGCAGATCCGAAGAATCCGGCGTACCTCACAGACGGAATATCTGTGTTTAAAAAGGAAACCACAACTATATATTATGTAGTTCGAGTGGGACGAAAATACAAAATTAAGTCCTAGTTTAAGTGACGATGCGACTAAAGTCAATGAAAGGAGAAGAATCACTGTAATGTATTTGCTTGAAGAACAAACAAAGTTAAGCAGTCCCAAAAAAATTATCAACAGCACTTTATGATCTCGCAGCTTACCTCAACCGGCCATTGCATGTAGCCTTAGTAATATCAGAGCTTATTATGATTACAACGAATTTAAAACGATAGAAAATCACGCAAAAAAATACTTCGAGGTAATGTAAGCTTTAGCATGAATGTCTCTAAATTAAAAAAAGATGAAAACATTGTGTTTGTTTTTTTTCTGTAACACCGGGACGTAGATCGGCCCGGTCAGTTAGGCGAGGTAACGGCCGTCCAGAGAAAACTGGTGAAGTCGCCTGTCCTTTAAAAATTCCATCATCTCAATGATCGAAGATAGTTTCATCGACAGTAATTTTAAGTGGTTATCGCTGAAAGTATACATCCCTGGTTTCCGGAGATCATTTATCCTGGCTGTTCATTTTATAGGAAAGGCTTTTGGCATTGTCCCCTAGCACTTCTACAAATATTTCCGTTTTGCTTATTGGCAATAAAGCATATCATCATATTTCATCCTAATGAGTGAAGAGGCGGTCTATTTCGGGATGGGGAGAAATATCAGTTAACCTGATGAAGCTCAGATAGCAGATCGCGGGATGTTGGTGGCAGTGCAGGATAACGATGTTTCACTAAGAGGCTGCGCAAGGCCCTGTGTTTGCACTTCGACCTTCCGAATAGGCACAATCGAAGCAGAAAGCAAAAATACAATGTTCGACTTCATTGCAAAAAGATCTTGAAGAAACTCGTTAAGGGGATTACCAAAAAAAACCAATTTATGTTTCTCTAAACATTGAATTACAGATTGGGAGCCATTAGCTCCCAATTTATTTTCCGAATGAAAAGTAAATTCAGGACAGTATGCTCGGGTGGTCGATGACTAATATACAAAGATTAGCTTTACAATATACATGCTCATAACGATGCTATTCACGTATATCTTCTATTTGATGGATATTTGAAATGGAAATGCTTAATTGGGTATGGAAGTATCCGTCATCACTGCCAAAGCTGAAAGCGTACTGACCGGGGTAGGATTTTGCCAGCCGCTGCTCGATGTTACGAAGTCCCGTTTGCTCGCGTTTGCTTTTTAATTTGTCTTTAATCAAGTTACGGGTATGGAAGGTAATACGGTCTGCACTTGCGCCCAGTTCAATGAGTGCCGGTCGGGAAGGGTCTAAAAGGTTTCCGTGTTTGAACAGGTTTTCCACCAATGTTAGCAGTATGATGGGCAGGATTTTACAGTGATGGTTTGTGATGCTTTTTGTGAAATTGAGGTTGAGATTCTGCGCATAGCGCAATTGGTTCAAGGCAATCAGGTATTCCAGGTGTTCAATTTCCTTAATAAGCGGAACGAATATCTCCTTATTGCTTTCCAGTGCATAATCCATGATGAGCGTGAGTTTTTCCATGGCCTCATCTGCCTGCTCGGGACTTCGGATTGCATTTACTTTTATAAAGCTTAAGGTATTGTAAAGTAAGTGTGGATTAATCTGCGCCCTGAGGTAGTCTTTTTCTATCGTTACCAGGCTGGTCCGGAGTTGCTCATTTTCAAGTTTTTGCTGCATGCGCGCTTTTTCATTTTTTAAATGGTCTTTTAGAAAATAAAATCCGGTTCCGTAAGCGGTAAATAATGCTAAACGATAAAAGACTACGGCGAAATACCGGAAGTCGAAAGTCAGCGGTCGACTGGATTTTATTCTGAGCACGTATTCCAAAAATAGGCTGATACATACCGATAAGAAAACATAAATGACGAGCTGGCAGGAAAGTACGACCAAAAAACGGAGTATGGTAACGGTACCCTGAAACTTTGCAAAGCGCATAACCAGGTTGGCATGGGCATAAAACAGGGAAATGTTCAGCGCATAGAAGAAAAAGTAATAATAGGGGCTGCTGTAGCGGTTATTGATGGCACCGGCGACTATCACTTCCAGGAAAATCAGAATGGCCCAGCAGGTAAAATGTATCAGGTGCTTTTTGTTTGGCCAGACATGTCGTTCATGATTAGTTTCCATAGATCTGTATAATAAAAGTGTTTCCCGATCGCCTTGAGGCTAACATTGACCATAAAATTTACGACTATGGAAAATGTTAAAAAAATTAATCTTGTTAAAAAAGTGGTGTTTGTTTACAAATCTTCCACTTCAAAATTAAAAATGAATACTGATCCCACTACTTCACTCACCAATACCGTGACCACGACTGATACGGCTTTTATCCGTTAGGGATTTAATGCTTTTTTAATCACAAAATCATTAAAAGCTTTTTTGTATTGCCGGCCCACGGTGAAATCCATCTGGTCATTCATCACGACTTTATATCCATCAATTGTAGCTATCTTATCGACAGCGATAATCGTGGACCGGTTTATTTTCAAAAATGAAGGGTTACCCTCGAGCACCTTTTCAATGGCGCCTAATCCCATCTGTGTTGTTTTAATTCCCTCAGATTGAAATATCTGGATATAATTGGCCATCGCCTTGATGTACAGGATGCCTTCAGCCCAAATATTGGTATAAGTATTTTTTAAACTTCCCTTGACCAGCAGATAACGGTTATCTTTTTGGATGCTAGCTTTTTGGATTTTTTCTTTCCGGAGTTTATCCATCAGCTCCAAAAACCTGCTTTTCATGAGCGGTTTGAGTAGATAGCCGTCGGCATTGACTTCGAAAGCCTCGGGTCCATATTCCCGGTGTGCGGTAATGAAGATTAAAAAGGTGCAGTAGGGATGGAGTAGTGTGGCTGCCTCGATGCCGTTGATGAAAGGCATATCGATGTCTAAAAATATGATGTCTACCGGTCCGTGCGTTTGAAAAAAAATGAGCGCATCAAAGGCATTGTCAAAACTCTTGCAGAGCCTGATACCAAAGGTTTGCTCGATTACATCTTCAACCATGGTAATTCCAGCTGGTTCATCATCAATCACACTGCAGTTTAAGTTCATGTCATCAAATGCTTACTCCTTATAGTGCTAATTTACTGATTGTTTACTGAATTCGCAAGGCTTTGCTTACCGGATGTCGTTCGTGTATCTAAGCCTGCCGTTCATGCGGATATTCAGCGCTTTCGTATAATTTAATTTTTTCATTTGAGGAGCTTATCCACATTGGCTTAGAAATTATTTATCATTAACTGATCAATTTCGACCTTTCGTTCAGTTCACCAGACCTCGGAAGCTGGTACCAAAAAGGGAGCGCGGCTGGTTCCCTTTTTTGCTGGGTCGGATCATAATTTAGAAGGCTAATGTTCCGGGAAGAAAACTTTTCGATATTGATTGAGCGCCTGGGGATGCTGGCGGAGTTATCTGCGCCTTTCATTGCCGCATTGCGCGCATGTGTGGTCGAAAAAACATTTACACGAAATCAATTTGTACTGGGTGCGGGACACCGGCAGGTTTATCTCTGGTTTATCATCGAAGGCTTTGCTAGGGAAGTAAGTCAAACGGAGAGCTTTCCATTTACGCTAAGCAGCTGGTTTTGGGTGCCTGGCGACTTAGTTATTCAGGGGAGTTTTTACATAAATGAACAAAGCCTGGTAGACATCGAAATCTATAGGGGCTCAGTCGTGCTGGAAATTTCTGATCAGGATTTAAGCCGGCTCGAGGAGAGCTTTCCGCAGGTGAATATTATTGTGGAGCAGTTCCGTCATCAGGACTACCAAAAAAGAAAGCGTTATGCAGCCGATCTGGTGATGCTCAAAAGACTCGATCATATTGAGTTGCTTTTTAACGAGCACAAAATGCTGTTCAATACCGCGCTCCACCGTGACCTGGCTTCTTTTTTTGGGGTAAAAAGTCATAACCTCACGCGTTACCTAAAAAATCTTCATTAGCGGATTCTGCTGGCAACGTTTTCTACATGTAGATCCAACTGGTGACAATTGTTACCCCAGGTGGTGACAATTGTATCATCGATTGGAGTTTTATCTGCCCGAACTTTATCTAAGTAAACCGAACTGCTTTTGCAGGCTTAAAAAGAAAGGAGGATTGGAAAATAAAATATAGCATAAATAAGCCAATGGCTTATGGTGGTGGAGGCCACCTCTAATTGATGAATACCAAACTAGAATGAATGATAAGCATAAAAATGAGCAGGTTATATCCGGGAAAACTACAGCCGTGGTTGCGGGACCTTTTTCAGGTACTGATTAGCCTGGTTTGCCTGAGTTTATTTGTCTATACAGCGCGGGAGAAAATATTGGACCACGAAAGGTTTTTGGAAGGGCTTGCCAGGGTCAGCTTTATCGGTAATTGGGCATTGCCGCTAAGCTGGGCGGTGCCCGCCGCGGAGCTTCTCACCGCGCTGCTTTTACTCATCCCCCAGACGAACAAGATAGGTTTATGGGGTTTTATTGGCGTGATGGTTTTGTTCACGCTTTACATATTAGCAGCATTGATTTGGCTGGATAGGTTGCCCTGTCATTGTGGTGGTATCATTGAAAGTTTATCCTGGCGGGCGCACCTGCTGTTTAACCTGGGCTTTATTGGCCTTGCAGCGCTGGCGCTCCGGATCAGGAAATTACCTTAACATTTACATTTAAAATTTAAAAATCATGAACAACATTAAAAGATTGTTTTTAGGCATCGCAGCGATTGCCTTAACATTAAGTTTCAGTGCTTTTAAAGAAACAAAAGCAGAAAAAGCATCCAAATTTGCAACCGTAAATTATGGTTGGAATGTGCTTAACCAGCGCTATGAGAAAATCACCGGTACACCTAATCCGACTGGTCTTTGTGACGCGGTAGCTACTCAAGAATGCGTGGTGCAAATCGATTCACCTAATCCGACTCCTCCGCTAAACATAACTGAGCAGGAAGCACAAGATGCTGGAGCAACCAAATATCCAGGTTCTTCAGCCGGAAGTTACTTTAACTAAGCAGTAATTGGGTAGTGCGTCGCACTACCCAATTTTTTTCTAACCAGCATTCTAAACAGTTTAAGATTAGATAGTTATATTTTTGATCTAGTCTGCCATCCAGATTTTATTTGTCTATCGCTTTGTCTATGGTTGCAATGAGCTCTGTTTTTCCTTCAGGTGTATGAGGAGTAGGCAGTTTTATCGAGGCGAACTTGCCGTTTTTATCGATTAACATCAGTCTTGGATAGGCTGTTACATTGAAATTCTTGAGGATAGGATCATTTCCACCAAGCGCTAATAAATTGATACTACCCGGGTGGGTATATTCGCCTGACTTTAGCGATTCAATCCATAATTCCTTGTTCTTGTTAACGCTTACCGTTAACATGACCAGTTGCTTTTTGCTAAAATGCTTCAAAACCGGAACCATTGCTGCAGTGAGGTACTTGCATGGCAAACATCCGGTGAACCAGAAATCAATTAAAACCACTTTCCCTTTAAAATCGCTTAGCTTTACGATTTTTCCCGTACTGTCTGGCAATGCAAAATTATAGGCCGGCTTACTTGGGTCGAACGCTCGCTTGATTTTCGTATAGACTTCAAAATAGGGGGATGATGGTGGTATCAGGTTTTGATGTTTGAAAAAGTAGTCGCTGACGTCTAAGTAGGATTTCGATAAATGAACGAATGCGACCACTAACAGGCGGTCTCGGACGCGTCCGGTATATTTGCAGGAGATATTGTCCATGATGGTTGCGCCACCTTTTCTTTCAAAGTTTAGGGTCGGATGAAAGGCCTCGTAATCCAGCCGCTCTTTGTGGTATAGGAAGTCAATAAAATTCGAGGACTGGTCGAGATCTTCGTCTTTCGGAATTGCAAACCTCAATGGGTTGTCCAGGTAATATTTTATCGCTTTTTCGCCAAATGCAGGTCCGTTGAAGGGGGCGCCCAATATTTGCTTTACACTCATGAAGTACCAATAGCCCATGGCCTGGTTTTTAAGATACCGGTAGAAGTTTTCACTAAACGCTGCTTTATGCTTTTCTATAAACTGGAGCTGCTTATATAGCGCCGCCTCAAACGTACGGTCTACCGTTTTAAAATATACTGAACTTTCGTTGGATAATGCAGGCAGGTTTGGGCGTTGCAATTCGAAGAGTTCACTTTGCAAATTGAGCAGCTTTGCGCTTTTGCCTCCAAAATGGAGTGAGTCCTTATCCAGAAATAGCTCTATGGTATCGCCAGAATGAATCAGGTAATCCTGTATAAAATCTCTGTAGGCTTTGCCAGTGAGGCCATTGATGGTGTAATCGATGCGCAGGCCAACTTTGGACGCAGGAATATTGAGATCAAAAGACCTTTCATTCACGCTGTCGCTAAACACGGTGTCGGTGGTGTTGTAAACAATGTGCGCAACCGAAGGAACCTGCGCGCAGCTGAGTTTTAACATGCGCTTATCTTTTGCGTTCTGCGGATCGAGATGGTGGACAATAAAATGTACGCGGTTTTGACGGGCATTATTGGAGTGTTGCTTTGTAATGGCGTAGACATCCTGAATGAGGATACTTAAAAGGATAGTGATTATAAATTTCATCTTTTTTTGGTTTTTAATTTTGTTCAATGCCACTTTGGTTAATTTCCTGTTCGGGAATGGGGAAGGCGTACCGGGCGTCATTCGGGCTCAGGGTATAGGTCTTTCCGTTAACGGATCTGCTTAAAGTGATGGTAGCACCTTCACGGTTTAACCTTTTCAGATCTGACCAGCGGATGCCTCTCCAGATCAGCTCTTTTCGGCGTTCCCGGAGGATGATGTTTAATGCTTCAGCCGCGGTAGCGGCGGTAAGCGGCTGAAAGTTGGGAGTCTTTTTGAAACGGGTAGAAAGCAGCCTGTTTAAATATTGTAGGCTTAATCCCGTTTCACCTTTCCTTGCCAGGCATTCTGCTTTGATCAGGTATAACTCATCGCAGGCCAGTCCGCTGAACTGGTAGATTCCAGCACTCATAAATCCTCTTTTGACGTTAATCCTGCCCAGGGTATTGGTGCGGAAAAATATTGATTTTCTTAAGTCCTCAGCAGCAAAACTTTGGTAGAGTTCGGGATTGACTTCAATATCAGGACGGTTACCGGTGCCGGTTGTGGAAGAATAGGCGCCAATCTGATTGGAATGATAGATCACTTCGGCCGCATTGTGGCTGAAAGGGGTGTCCGAACTGGTGCTTATGGTACTAAAATCAATGAGCCTATCGTGATAAAGCAGTGCACTATCTGCGCTGGCCTCGGCTAATCGGTAATCCCCCATATACAAATACACCCGGGCTTTCATGGCCCAGCTGGCAGCTTTTGAAGGCCGGTTTTTGTTTAACGGTTCGACCAGCGGATTCAGCAGGGGCAATGAGGCATCCAGGTCCGATAGGATAAAGCGGAAGGTTTCTTCCAGGCTCGAGCGTTTTTCGATGACATCCACGCTGGCATTTTTCCGGAGCGGTAGTCCAAGGTCATTCCCGGCGGTGTGACTATACACTCTGCAAAAGTTTTTGGCCAGGTCGTAATAGGCATAAGCACGTACAAAATAGGCCCATCCTTTGATCCGGTTGGCCTCTGCCGGGTTTGCATAATTTTGTTCAGCCAATACCTCCAGCACGCTGTTGGCATAAAAAATAGTCTGGTAGGGCGAATTCCAGTCTTCCACTTTTTCTCCTTCATAAAGGTTTTTCTGCCAGGTATAGGCGTTGCGCTGGGTGGCGGTGATCAGCGCATTATAGTTTTGGTCGGCAATAATCAGGTAATCATCACAGGAAAGCTGTGGCAGTCCGCCGGTGGGGCAAATTCTTTCCGCGGCCTCAAGAATCCCCTGCAGTTCAGTCAGCGTTTTCGGGGCCAGGATGTCTGAGGATGGCTTTTGATCCAGGAAATCTTTCCGGCAGGAGAAAAGCGTGCAGGTTAATAGGGTGATTATCCATAAGTTTTGGTGCGTTTTCATAAATTTATAAGCTTGTTTTAAGTCCAAATGAAATGGTTAGCGGGCTGGGAATATTGCTTAAAGCGTTGGCCTGGTTGTCCGGATCAATATCATAGCGGTTTGCTTTCCATACATAACCCAGATTGGTAAAATAGACGTAGAGCTGTAGGTCTTTGAACAGGCTTCGGCTTTTGCTGCCCAGGCGAGTTCTGTAGGCCAGGCGTACATCCTGCAGCTTGATGTTATCTGCTTTTTCAACCAGGATATCCGCATAACGGTAGACCGTGCTGCGCTGGGAGACATTGGGGTAGAGGAGCGCGGGGACATCGGTCAGGTTTTCATCGCCCGGCTTTTGCCAGCGTTTATCATAGTCAACGGCATACTGAAACCCGCTCGTACTGTAAACCGCGCCATTATCCAGCGAGCTTCGCCTGAAGTAATAGCCGAGCCGGAAGGTGATGTTGGCCGATAGTTCAAATCCTTTGAATGAAAATGTGTTCCTGAAACCACCGAAATGTGTGGGTACCGCTGATCCGATAAGCGAAATGTTGCTCAGGTCCGTGGAATTATTGATGGCGGCGTAATTTTTGCTTTTCGCCCCGTTAAAGTAAATCTGCGGATCTCCTTTATCATCCAATCCAGCCCATTTGTAGCCGTAGATGGCAAAATACGGATTGCCTTCAATGGGGTTGTTATAGCTCTGTTGCACAACGTTGGCGTTGGTGGAAGTAGAGGCGGTGTATCTGGTGACCTTGCTCTGCACTGCCGAATAGAGCAGGTTTGCCTGCCAGTTGACTTCGCCAATGTTTAGGCGGGCATTTAAGGTGACATCCAGCCCTTTGGTGATTGTGTTTGCAAAATTACCCTGGAAAGTTAGTACGCCTGTCTGTGGGACAAGCGGGCTGGTGCCGAATAGGTCTGATCCATATTTCAGGTATGGCTCGATGCTTCCCGAGAGTACTTTGGGCATGGCAAAATCAAGGCCGAGGTTGATGATTTTAATCTGCTCCCATTTTAGCGAGGGGTTGGGTGGATTGACGATATAGCTGAATGGCGCGCCATAGATGTTGTTGCCGATGGCTGTTGCGGTCAGGTATGCGCTGATGCTTTTACTGACGTTTCCGGTATAGCCATAACTTGCCCGAAGTTTAAGGGTGGGAAAGGATTTGATATAATAAAACTCTTCTTTTCCGACATCCCAGCTGAGTCCTGCCGACCATAGCGGTACGCCTTTTTGGTTGGGCTTGACGCCAAAAAGATTGGATTCATCTTTTCTGATGCTTAAGGAAAGTACGTACCGCTTTAGATAGCTGTAATTGGCGCTGGCATACACTGAGCGGTATCGGTCAATCAGGTATCCGCTTTTTTGTCCGGGGTCTATGCGCATAGTGGCGCTCGGACTATAATATAGCGGATAGTCTTTGGTAAAGTCAATGTTGGCGTTGGAATTGATGCCAATGGATTCATTCAGCCCGTAAAGGCTTTGCGAGAGGTTATCGGTCTGGTTGTCCCGCACTTCGAATCCTGCAATGGCGGTGAGCTGGTGGTTTTCAGCAAGGTCACGGTCAAAGTTCAGTTGCAGGCGGGCATAGTCCGAGTGGTAGCGGGTATCATTCTGTCGCTGGATGCTGCCCAGGGGGATAACCCGTATAAGGTTTCCGGCCGCATCGATGCTGCTCAGGCTGTTGATCAGGTTACGGGTATAATAGGACTGTTCATCATAAATCGCGGTGGCGCTGCTTTGCTGAAGTTGGTACTGGTAAAGCGCAGTGGCCTTTAGTCCTTTGATAATGTTATAGCTCAGCCCTGCATTTATGAGGTAGCTATTTTGTGTGAGTTTTCCGCCGCTGCGCGCCTCATCCAGCGGGCGGTATTTCCAGTCGAGGAGTTTACTTTTTCCGGCGGTATCGGCGTAGCCTAACCGCAGGTTATTGCGTACCGCAAGTGCCTGCCCGTCTTCACCCATGAGCCGGTCGTATGGAGAAAGCGGGGAATAGCTGTCGATGCCTGATAGGGTATTGGAAGCCGAAAAATTAATTCCGGTACTGATCTCGAGCCGGTTGCTTAGCGCTTTAAAGGAATGGTTTGCGGTAAGGGTGGTGCGGCGATAGCTGTCGGTGATTTTGGTGCTCTGGTATTGATCGTAACCTGCTGATACGAAATACTGGCTGGACGGGCTGCCGCCGCTGACGTTGAGGGCATATTGCTGATTAAAGCTTGGACGGGTTAAATACTCCATCATTTCACTTCTGATGTCATTATTTTTTAGCTGGTTGATCCTGGTGAGTGAGTCTGTCCGGGAGATCAGTCCCTTGCGGCGCTGTTCAAAAATTTCTACCGCAGGGGAGATGGGGGAATAGATGGAGCTGATGGTGGAGGCATAAGCCCCTTTATCGTAAAGGAATTTTTCAATGCCGATCCATTCTTGCGGACTGAACCAGGGTACACGGTGCAGGTTGGGTTGGTCCGCCAGGGTGAAATTGGTGCTCAAGTTAATCTGCTGGCTGGAATTGTAATTGCCTTTATAAGTGGTAATGACAATGACGCCGTTACCGGCACGTGTGCCCCAGATGGAGGCTGCCGCGGCATCTTTTAATACGGTGATGTCTTTGATGTCATTGGGGTTGATGTTATTGATGTTGCCTTCATAGGGGAAATTATCCAGGATAATGAGTGGCTTGTCTTCTCCATTGATGGTGCTGCGGCCACGGATGTTGAGATCACTTTGATTGCCCTGGGTTTTGCTGCGGTTAAAAATCAGTCCGCTGGTTACGCCATCCAGCCGGTCTAAAATATTGGAAGATACGCTGCGGTTAATCAAAGTGCTGTCGATGGTGGTATAACTGCCTGTGGCTTTACTCTTATCTACCCTTTGGTAACCGTTGCTGATGATGGTGACTTCTTCAAGTTCGCTGGAATCTTCTTCCAGGCGGATGGTTGTGGGCTTAGTGGTGGCCGCATCAAAGGTTTTTGAAATTGGTTTGTAGCCAAGAAGTCTGATGAGCAAGGTGCCTTTTGAAGCGGGGACATTTAAACTAAAACGTCCTTCTTCATCACTTTTTACGGTATTGGTGCTACCTTCAAGCTGGATGGTGACGCTACTTAATGCTTTTCCGTTCATATCAGTAACCTGGCCAGAAAGCGTGTAGGATTTGTCTTGAGCATTTAGCTGCGAGGATAGTAGTGCTATGAAAGTTATGACGAGCATGGATCTTAATGCAGCACGTCTTAATAACAACTCCAGGCGGATGCAGGCCAGCGAGAATTGTTTCAAAGCAATATAGTCAGCCATTTCTGCTGATTTTTCTCCTTGGGATGCCTTGGGTGGTCTGCGAAATTTTGGGCAAAGGGATTCCCATACAATAAATATTGTTGTTTTTTTCATTTGGTTGGTTTTGGTAAGATTGCCCTAGGTTAGGGGTTAAAAAACCAGGACAGGGCTCATGTAGAAATTATTAATCATTAACTGGTTGCCATGAGACCCTGCCTGGCCGGTATCTTTATTTCATGTGGGTTTTGGTTAGTTGGTGGTATTTTGATTGGTGATAGATAGCTTGTTGAACTGATATCATAGATAAACCCGCCGACTTAGGCATTATCAAAGAACCAATTTGTTTAATCTCAGGTCGGCGGGTTTAGGTTAGCTAAACGGGGTTTTTGGGTTTTAGGGCGTAGAGCCGGTCGAAGGGATAGGTGGAAATGGTTTCATTGTGTGAATGAAAGATTTGAGGGGAGCGAGCAAAGCGTGGCCCTGGCCAGAGTTGGCTGTAAGGATAATTGATGATGGTTGCTTTGTTCATTGCTCGTATTTGTTTACGAGTCTTCGGGCGGTTAGAACACTATAGCTGGGCTCTAAAAACCATCTTGACAGGCTTCTCACAGCCAGGAGCTTGGAATTACAATAGAGCCCATAGCGCTATAGTGCGTACGAAAATACACAAAAAGTCGCTATAGGCATAAATCTATTGTCTCTGCTCTAATTTATGTGAGAATTTGTCAAGAGAGACTCTTTGATAATACCTTAATTATTAATCAAATATAATAAATACTCTTAATTAAGAGTAAAATTTGGGATACTTTTTTTTCACATTAGTGCCCTGTGGGAAAAAATGTTAAAAAAACTTTAGACGATAAACTGCTGCCAAATGATATTAAAAAGATTGGTATAAGGCTTAAGTATATTCGTAAAAGTTTAGGATTTAGTAATTCTGATAAATTCGCACATCATTATGATATTGATAGAGCTCAATATGGTAAATACGAAACTGGCTCACAAGATTTAAGGATTTCAACTCTTATTAAAATATTGAATAAGATAGACTACACTTTATCCAGTTTTTTCAATTCTGATTATGATGAAATCAAATCATAATAGCTTTAGATCATTGCATTCATTATAATATGTGTGTCTCAAACTTTACTAATTTTTTTTCTTCTAATTCTACTCAAAGTCTCTCGGCTGAGCGCTAAGTAAGATGCAATATTTGTTTGTGTAGTTTGAAGATTTAAATCTGGATGTGCCGACATTACCCTATCATACCTTTCTTCTGGTTGTTGTATTCTGAGAAACATTGATCTTTCCTCACTATTTATAAAATATTTTTGAATAAATATCCTTCCGAGAAGATTGCCTTCATGGAACTCGGCGTATAAAGCGTTTATTTGATGCCAGGTCAAAGATTGAAGTTTACAATTCTTTAAAACTTGAATATATTCATAACTAGGCTGTTGATTGAAAAAACTATTGGCAGATATTACTAAATCTCCCTTTCCGACAAACCAAGTTGTGCATTCTTTTCCATTTTGGTCGATGAAATAGGCTCTAATAAAACCTGAACAAACAAAGTATAATCTTTTGCAAATTTCACCTGGCCTTAATAGATAATGCTTTCTTCTGAATTCTTGAGTTAGAATATCCTCATTTAAACGACTCTGCAAATGTGAGGGTAGGGGAATGGTGAAGCCAAGAACATCCAATAAATTGGCTTCTTCAATCAAATTTTTCATGGGCAATTGATTGTATCACAATTCAACCGCTCGCTCTATTAACCTATAAAATGTACTTTTCGGAAGGGTACTGCATTTAGAACGGATGATCTTGATCTAATATTGTGTTGTGAAAATGTTTCTAATATTTTTAACTAATGTTATTAAAAATGGTAGAAGGGAAATTCATTATTAAGAAGTCTTTAAGCGCTTTTGAAGGGAACCAAGGTTACCGTTTTGTTTGGGGTATAACTTTGTTAGCAATAATCATCAACTTCCCAACTCGGGAAGGTAATTTGGATTGTGTTCAAATTTCCACCCTTTAGCGAGTGCAATCTTTCTGTTGCAGGTATCCGCTCCTGGATTGCCTGTGATGCATAATTTTCCCTGATTAACATTTGGCAACTTTTCAAAAATATCATCTAAAGCCTCTTTGTTGAGTCTGTTATTACCGCAGTTTAATTCTACCAGATTATTATTATTGGTTAAGTCTATCTTTACCAATAGATTTCCTCGGCAATTCAACCTCTCGATAATGTTGTTCTTTGAAAGGTCCAACTGTGTTATTTTATTTTCACTGCACAGCAATCTTTCCAAAAATAAATTACCTGATAAGTCGAGTTGCGTGAGTTGGTTATTATCGCAATAGAGAAGCATCAATTTTTCTGAGCGCTTAACATCGAGCGATGTTAACAGATTGTTTCCAACAAGAAGTTGCACCAAATCTGGCATAGTGCTTAGGTCTAGTGTCGTCAGATGTCCAGACACTGATTGCAAACGGTGCAAATTCATACCATTAGGTATGGAAAGTTCTGAAACGGCAGGAAACTGAATTCCGCGCCCAGGCCCTATTCCCATTGCACAGAACCAAAACAGTGAGCCGTAGATGCGTACTGTATATTGACCTGCTGCTGGATATTTATGATAAACGGCTTGCTTTGATGAAACAATTTCCAGGGGAGATCCATCACCCCAGTCAACCTTTAGGGGGTTGTACTGATGCCCGATCAAAAACATCAGTGATTTTTCGAGAGCAAATTCACCGGGAATACCTGTTGTTTCGTCCACCGGCCAGGTAAAAACGCAACTTAAGCCATCTTCATTTGAGATTTCTCTTTGCTTAGCGACTGCATTAACTTCCTTGATCTGGTCAGCAGTGATTTCGCTTTGGAGATATTTTTGAGCAAAATAAAGTAATTGTGGATTACTGTACATCCAGAATTCGACACCAGCTTCGTCCCAAATCTCCTTTATCAGTTCGTGTCTTGGGTATTCGACATAGGTGGGCGTGTTTTCGTTTTTTTCACACCAGTCGGCTTTAAGGTCGTTGCAGATGAAAACAATTGGTTTTTTCGTGATCTTGGCCTGCTCAATAATATCCTTCCAAATAAACAGGTCACCAAATATTTGCGTTCCGGTTTTTTTATCTTTACCAGTACCATCTTCATATCCAGGTGGAATTTGGAATTCATAGCGTTTCTTTCCTTCTTCTACCAAAGCCATTTGTCGAGAAAAAGACTGTTCATCACCAACGTCAAAGAATTTATCGATTGCCGCTAGTAGAATGTCGTTTTCAGCTGTGCGTTCGATTTCCAGGGTTTGATCTTTTATGGCTTCTTTGATTTTCTCTCCAAGTGCTTTTAATGCAGATTCATGCTGCTGGTTAATATCGTCGAGTTCCTGAAAAATGTTTTGATCAAGCACCGGATGCTTGTCATCCTTTTTCGTCTTTGATTTTAATTCTCTTATTCCGGTTTGATATTTTTTATAAATATCATTCACTGTTTCTTTGAGTTCTCCTTCCAATACCTTGTAGCTTCCAACGGGCTTTAGGATGACCTTTGATCGATTCTTTAAAAATTCGTAATTTACTTGATGAGGTATCCATAGCCTTCCATCCAGCTTGTTGAAAATCTCATCTATAACAACCTGTTTAGTCTTGGACGAGTAAAAGTACATATCCAAAAGTGCAGAAGAGTCGAAAACGATAATTGCGTTCTTCCACAAACGTTCGTGTTTTTCTGGCGCTATAGTAAAGCTATCAAATGGTTTTAAAGGCATGAGCGAAAATTAATTTGTAATAGTACGCATCTCACATGAAATTAAAAATAGTCCGAGGCATTAATTTTATTTTTTGCTTGCATATTTTAGCAGATATTTTGCGAAGCTTTGAGACCTGACAATAAACCCATGATGGATGTCAAATGCATTGCGAAGTATGTAAAGAGTTTTTATTTAGTGATGCTAAAATAGTTTTTTGAGTTTACAAAAACCGATAAATAGTTTTTCAACGGAAAACGACCATTAAAAAAGATTTTACTTAATCTAGCACCTAACAACCCGGTTCTGGTATTTATCGAAGTAGTGGCTAGCGATGGACCAGTTAGCGATCGGAGAAAGGAAGCCATCTATGAGCTTACCGATGCCGCAGGATTTCCACATAATACCGTCACTTTCGTTACAGCCTATCTCGACCGCGAAACGCAGGCTTTTAAAAAAAATCGTTGCTGCCATCACCTGGGATTATTTCGCCTGGTTTGTATCTGAGCCCGAAAACTTAATGTTTTTCAAGGCTGGATTACCTTACTTAACCTATTTTCTAAATTAACAACAAACTCAAATCATTTTGAAAATTTCAGACATCTTAGCTAGGCGTTGCCTGGATATCAAAAATGAGCAGGAAGCACAAATCGAAGCCATCCTCGAGAACTTAGGCAACGAAAAGTGCAGATCGATTTTGAAAAAGAGCTCGATGAACTTAGTGATCAAGAAATCTACGCCCTAGGCGTCTCAGTGGCACTCATCAACTTACAACAACCCAATTTCTCACGAGATATTGCCCATTTTGCAAAAACGGCATTAGAACAAATGTCAGCAGATTTGCTATTGAAAAAAAAATCCAAACGAAAAAGATGTGCTCACCTGTTTTAATCTTTTTGACCTTCGCGAACATGGTTTTGACTTTCAGGATGTAGAAAACACGCCAGAAAACCGGGAAATTCTGATCAGCTGCATTGATAGCGTCGAGCTCAATGCGGATCTGAAAAGTAACAAGCGTAACGCGTTCTAGAAGCCCTTTTCCGCGATACGAGGTTTCGTTCCGCGGAACATCTACTTTTACTCTACACCTTGAAAGATCAACACCAAGAATTCTACTATTGGCTGACGAATGATTCAACGTCAATATATAAGAATCTGCAAGCCTTTTTACTTCAGGAAGATGTAGAAGATTAATTTTGCGATTTTGGCCGATGCTAACGAGCTCAAAGCGAGCTAAATCTAAATTTACGGGAAACCGTATTGGGTTTTCAAAATTTGAGCCTATCTTAGCGATGCAAAGCTCCAAAGCTATTTGGTTAAAGTTCACCAGCTGGTCGCTTGAGGATTTGCAACGCTTCAAATTCATCTAATTTTAACCCTCATGTCAGAAAAGATCCAAAGCAGTTTCTATCTACTAAAAGATGCCATCACCATCTCCGGCAAAGGCATCACCAAAGCCACTACCCAAACCATCAACGATGCTTACCTAGCCAAGCTGATGAAGGACAAAGGATACAAGGCACAAAAAGTAACCCCCAATTTAAATTCGAATTACGATATCAGCCTATTTTTTAAAAAAAAGACCAGCGACATCAAGTGGAAAGAATTTATTGCAAGTATTGCTCAACCTGGTGAGCCAATTTTAAAAAGCGATAAAACCAACAACGAAAGTTATATCCTGCTCCTTTATTCCAAAAAGGGCAAATGCTACTATGCATCCACCGGCGGCACCGGGCACATGGTCATCCAAGACATTGCCACAAATGACCTGGGGTTGCAGATCCTTGCCCGGATTTTAAAGCCCGAAGACAAAGCGCTCAGGTCCTCAAAGGAAAGAAGCCTGGTAGGGGGAATTTTAGGCTCGGTCAAGATCTTTAGAAACGATTATAATCTTTACGATAACGAAAGCTTTGGTAGCATTTACAACGAACTCAACGCCACCGTTGCGGTAGACAAGCTTGTCAATGTATTCGGCTTTACTTCGGGCGAAATCAAATCCGAAAGCCTCTGCATTGCCAAAAACAGCTTTTCCATCAAAAAATCGATCTCATTCAAACAGCTGCTACAGATCATTACCAAATGTGAGGGCCTGCTCAAGACCACCCCACAAATGGAGATCAACTCGGTAGAAAAACTCGGTAGGGGAAAACTGCCATTGATTAAAGCCTTAAATGGCCAGCTTGATGGCAAGGTATACCTAAATTACCTAGATCCCGTTAAAATCTGTGATGTAGAAATCAGCCACAGGGACTTCGAGAAGTACTACCTTTCCACATACACCATTTTTTATTTTAAAATCGGCAGAGACGAGTATGACTTTAGGAGCGATGAGCCCATTCGAGAGGTCCAGACGCTACTCGATGAGATTCGTAAGGTAGATTCCACGCTTTCCCAAGCCGACTTTGAACGGACCGTGTCTCTCTCTTCAATCATAACCTATGACGATGCTGGAACAGAGCTAACCACCGACCCAATGCGCAGCCATTACTGCACCGAGGAACGCCACAACTTAAAAAGTTACTTTCTCATCGAAAAAGATTGGTATGAGATCGGCAAGACCATGATCGATAAGATCAATGAAAGCTGCAAGTCGTTCCTGGCTTCAAGAGAATACCGCGGACCTGCAATGGGCCCTTGGGCGGGCAGCTATGACTCGGAAAATGATTATAATGCCTCCTACATTGGTGACTCCAATGCACTGGTATTTGATAAGTTTACGCCATCGAACATCGAGGTCTGTGATATCCTGCGCTGGGACCAAAACAATATTTACTTTTACCACGTCAAAAAAGGCTTTACCAATACCATGCGGGACCTGTGCGCCCAGGTACTGATCGCGGCTAGACGTGTACAGGAAGATGAGAAAAATGGCTACCAATTTTTAGGCAAACTTTACGATACGGTTACAGCAAGCAAGGGACCTACGCAATATTCCCAGAACGTCAGGGCACAATTTGCGAATTTAAAGAAAAGGGCGTTTATCGACTTATTCACAAACCGAAAGTTTATTTTTGTACTGGCCGTTCAGGACACTGCGAAAAGTCATCGTACACTGCTGACCCAGATAGACCAATTTGAGTCCAATATTGCCAAATTCTCCCTAAACGAACTGGCCAAGAATATGAACAACTTGGAAATAAACTTCCAGATCGAACAGTTGCGGTAGCATTTCGATATAAGGAATTTATCTGGGAATGGAGCTGATGTCGAGAAATCTGAACAGGCATAACGACCCGGAAAGGATATATTATTTGAGTGGCGAGTTCGCGCAGTACTTTAAACGATCGTCTTTCTAAAGGTCATTGATATCCTAAGTGACCGGTTTACCCTGATTCCATCGATTTCATCTGCCAATCGTGCTGGAATGCCATGTGACCAGTCGTAACGGGCCTGTGCGGAGATGGCTACCACGCTTCTGGGTTTCAAGATTACCTCGCGTTTTTGTTTGCTTAGCGATTCAATGAAATTCATTGTACAGGCGGAACCCAGACTCAACGAGATGATCGTATCGCCAAAACAAGGCTCACAGTCAACGTGATTGGCAATGCCTTGACCGGGTTTGTATTCATTGATAATCACCTGGTCGGGACATTCCTTGATCAATCCTTGCTGGATGAGTTTATCGGCAATGACCTCAATCCACACCGGTAAAGGCCCTAAATACATGTTGTAGTCCAGTGAACGGGCACGGTAATCGTATTTCCAGCCATAGTGCTGAACCCTGCGTTTAAGATCACCCAGCCAGGGCTCTGCCGCAATATTGGCCAGCAAATTGTCTTCCTCTTCGGGGGTAATAAAATCCTCCCGGTAGTCCAGGCCGGGTATAGGGACGGGCATCGTAACCACATCCACGGCGGCAGGTAAAGGCTGCTGGGGTGGGGGATTAAAAAGGTCGAATTTTGGGCGGTTTTTCATAAACGCTTCGCAAAGGTAAGTATTTCGGGACAATTCTCCAGGAATGAGTATTTGATATGAAATTACTAAAAATATTAGTAAAACTCAAATTTATTTTTTATTGTCTTAAAATGAAGCGATTTTGGCAAGAAATTATATTTTTGTATAAACGCCCCGAGGGAATTGTGGAACAATTTACCGGGTGTAAATTTATTAACCTCTCAAAAAAATATAATGCCGGAATTTAAGTTTTTCTTGCCGGCCATCACTGCGCTCAATAGTGACCAGCAGTTGGCCTATGATCCAAGAACCCCAATGCTCATTACTGGAGGCCCCGGAAGTGGCAAAACCGTTGTCACCATTTACCGCTTTTTGAGGACGGTGTTAGAACAAAAGAATATCATGCTCTTCACCTACAATCGCGCTTTGATTTACTCCATCAAAGGAACACTCAAGGATCGCTCAGAGGAACTGTTCGGTGATTTCGATCAGCAGCAGGTTGACCAAGTGGTCGACAATCAGCTCTCCACTTTTTACTATTGGCACTACAGTAACATCACTTACTATAACCCACAGGAAGCGGCGGAAGAAACCAAGACAAATTTCGAATCCTACGCGGCCGAACAGGGCAAGTTTGACGAACTTTTTTTTGATGAGGGGCAGGATTTACCCAGGACCGTTTATCAAAATGCTTTCATTTTAAGCGAAGTCGTCTCCGTTGGTGCGGATCGTGCACAGAATTACAAGGGACATTACACCACTGATGAATTGGAAGATGTGATCCTGGAGGCATTAAAAAGCCAAGATCCTGCTAGCGACCGGCAATATCTCCAGTTGAATTACCGCAACACCAAAGAGATCTTTGAATTCGCCAAGGAGTTTATGAAAAGCGACCCCAGAGTACTCAGGATGAACACCGATAGACTCAAGAGTGGTAATCAGCCGGATATTAGGTTAAATCTGAATCAAGCCCAGCAGCTAAATACCCTGCTGGAGATTATCCAAGCCAACGCAAACAGTAACATCGGAATATTAGTACACTCAACCGAGGAAATCACAATCATCAAGACGCACTTGGAACAAAACGGCTACTCATGCGCAATGAACGCCCCGCTGGCACGCTCTTTTTCTTACTATTATTACGGCATGAGCAAAATTGATGAAAAAGCAATGCAAGTTAGGTTAAGTTCGCCATTCATTACTACATTTGAATCTTGTAAGGGATTGGAGTTTGACGTAGTGGTTTTGCCGTTTTTCGAAAGGGCCGACGTCGCCACCAACACGCTAAACAAAGACGGGCGGCCTAAGGCAACCCTTAATCATTACTACGTGGCCATCACCAGGGCGAAGACCGATTTTTTCGTACTCTGTCACCAAAAGCCCGAAGTAATGGCCTTTTATACGCCGCCTGCTCCCGATGAAGATGATGATCTTCCTTTTTAAAATATTGATATGCCAAAAAGTAGAAATAAAAACGCCAATGTGAAACAGCAGCCCAAAGGGCTAGAGGATGATTTATTTTCCGCTGCTCCAAATGCCGGGCAAACCCAGGATTCGCAGCTTTCCGGTAATGATCAACAGTCCGAAATTGAACGAGTGGGGAGCACCGATGTCATTGAAAAGGCACCAAAGAGAGGCAGCAAAGCAAAAGCAAAAGGGGTTAAGCAAAATCCCAAAAATATCTCCATGGAAGTGGTCAGTGAGACTGCATCAGACACAGGTGAGCAAAGCCACATCGACAAGGTTGACCTTCAGGTTAGCCCAGCAGCAATTTCATCAGCTGTAGGTGAGCCAACTGAACGCGGCGGTGCTGCCGAACTTGCCCCATCGTCAGGACAGGAAGGTCAAGCTGAAAATCTGACAGGGAAAGTAGGGCAGTTGGCCCAAGCGGACTTTGATCCTTCTGGAAAAGTTTATCTGGAAATCCATAAGGGCAATATCTACCATTATTTTTCAAAGGCGCTCATCGCGCCTTCCGTTTACTTTGACAACCGTGCCTTTTCCGACGCGCAGTCCGCTTATCAAGACCAGCTGATACTCGCCAATTCCGCCTTGAGTACGAATGAGGATATGATTCTGCTTGAACTCAGGTTATCTCAGCCGCAAAAAGAGTCGCTAGCCCTTCGTGGCAGCATTGCGCTGATGGACTTTGCTTTACCCACCACGCACCTCTCTGCGGTGCTGGTTAGAACCGAAAAAAACAAAGAGACTATTCTTAACGATGCAGCGCTTTTTGACGGTGGATTCATTCCAGAACAATTAGTGCAAGTCACTCCCGAATTAGGCGTTAGTAAAATTGATCTCAGTGAATACGCCGTTGAAAAAAAAGGACCCATTCATTTAGGGAAGCTCACCAAATTCGATAAAATCCTTGGACTGCTGGCTTTCTTAAGGAATTACGCCTACCTGACCTCGGGCATTAGCGGGACCTATAAAACCATTTCTGATCATTTCTTTTTAGCCATGCAGGCCATTGACCCAGCATTCGGCAGAACCGTACTGTCAAATAATAGCTTATCTGAATTTTATGGATATCTGTTTCAAGGCGACTGTCCACCCGACAAAGTACTGTTAAAATGGATATTCGACCGAATAGCGGTTGGGGAAAATTTTAACGATGAGGATCTAAAAAATTTCCTCAGCGCTTATGTTCATAGCGGCGATGATTCGATTTCGCTGGTCAAACTTAAGGACATCAGTATGGCCTTAAAAGACGCCATTAAGCGAAAGACCGCGCTTAAACTTGTTGAGCAGCTTCCATCGGGCAAGTCAACGGCCATATTGCCGCTGTATATCTTTGCCTATCTTAGAAATTATGCCCAGCAGAACAACATCCTTATTTCTAGGAGAGATATCATTGGACAGCACTCAAATGCATACGGCGAATATGCATTCGCCCTTTTGGGCTATTTCTACGGCTATGGCTCGCTGTCCAACAGTGAAGAACGAATTAGCCCGGTAAGCGAACCCGCAGCAATATCGAGGACTGCAAAGGCGAAGCCAGAGATTAAGTTCAAAATAGACCAGGATTTTGACCG
Organism: Pedobacter jeongneungensis; assembly: GCF_000633455.1. Classification (GTDB taxonomy): domain Bacteria; phylum Bacteroidota; class Bacteroidia; order Sphingobacteriales; family Sphingobacteriaceae; genus Pedobacter; species Pedobacter jeongneungensis_A. The sequence continues at coordinate 150,578 of NZ_AYMG01000016.1, read as the reverse complement.
AAGGGTCATCGATGTGGTTTTTGACTATGTGTTCGGTTCGGAGAGGACACCACAACAAGGGGTAGAGGGGATTATTGTGGAAGATACGCACATCGTCAACAATGAGCGCAAGATTGAGATTGCCCAGAAAAGGGTTAGTCTTCTCGACCTTGAATATGAACAGATCAAGACCAAATCGCTCATACCGGACTTTGAAGCACTCATCAACCAGCTGAGCAAGGCAGCGGAAAAGATCTCATACCACTCCGAGCTAGGCTTCTTGTGCCAAAAGCTGGGTCTATTGCCCGAACTATCGCCATCCGGTAGCAAAAGCATGATCAAAGGAGGCGTATTTGAAGCATTGAAAGAAGCTTTCTTTTCAAAAAACGAACTAATTCAACGATTAAAAGCCACGCCGGATAGCATTCGTCCAGAGGAGCTACAGATTAGGATAAATCTGGCCAAAGAAAACAAAGAGCTTTAAGATGGATATCGATGAATTCTTGGCGCAGTTCGTGCTATTGTCAACCACGGAGATCATTGACTTCGTCTCTGAACACCGGCGGGAATTACAGCTGCTGTTCATCCATGCGCCATTGGGTAATGAGCCGCATGATAAGTTGAAGTCTATCCTTAGACACCTTTCGCAGCGGCATGCTGCGGCAAGTGGGGATGAACGGTTATCCCCACAGGTACAGTTCTTATATGGCCAACTCGGTCTATATTTTAAACGCGCTGATGATATGGCGGGTGTATCGAATTGCATCGCTAAGATCAACCCTTCGGTGCTGCGTAATCGCTTGGAAGCCTGGATGCACTACCAGCTCTATAACGATTTTGGCCATAACCTGACTTCGTTGCCCAAATACCTCACAAAAATCTCGGCTGCACTGAGCGAGGAGGAGGAAAGCTATGAAAATGAGGTCGTACGAGACATGCACACCTACTATACTTACGCTTGTGATGTCCTGGGTAAATACGTATCGGAAGCTGCAAAACAAGAATTTATCGACCACTTTCAATCAGACGAGCTCGCTAGCGAATTCCCTATACTCCATTTTTATCGGGCCAATCTCGACCAATTCGATATCAGCCTTGAACCCCATGCACTAACCGATAAGGTGTTTGAACCCACGGAATGGTCTGAGCAATTGTTCCAGGACAAAATCATCGAACCGATCAAAGCGCATGAAAGGACCGTTTGGAACAATATCCTGATGGGTTATTCCTTTGAGGATGCCAAAAGCGTAGTGATCAATTTTGGTCAAACCGATTTCGATAAACCAGTAGCGGGACTCGCTGGAATGGACATCGTCTGCCTCTACGCTTACTGCAATATGCGGATGCACTACTTTGCCGCCCAGCATCTTTTCGAACGATCTGATTTGTTCCTTACACTTTATCAATCAACGGGAAGAGTTAAGTTTATCGACATTGGTTGCGGACCTGCTACCAGCGGGCTTGCCCTCATCGAACATCTTTATCAGCAGACCAATCAATCGGTCAGCTTCGACTATATCGGAGTAGATTATTTTGCCACCATGCGAGCGGGCGCGGAGTACTTCATGGACAATGACCACTTTAGTCCAAAAACACCTAACATTTATGTCAAAACCCTTGATGACATCGATTTTGAGGTCATGGAGCAGGCAAATAGCCTAATCTTCAATGCAAGTTACTTATTTGCTAGTGAGTATCTTGACCCGCACGTTTTAGCGCAACAGGTCATAAATCTTCGCAAGAGCCAACCTGAATGCCCATGCTACTTCGTTTTTCAGAATGCTATTGGGGAGATAAAAAACGCAAAGTATGAGAAGTTTAAAAAATATATTGGACCCTATCAGAAAATTTACTCTGGGCATCCCCAGATACCCTACAATAACCAGCGCGGCCGGTTTAATTTCATCAATCAACAAGTTTACCAGGAAATACTAAAATTGGACTAATTGAGATAAGCAAAAATTCAGGATAGCGTGCTATCCTGAATTTTTGCTGCTTTTAATTTTTGTTTCTTTTTTGTTTTCTTTTGTGGCTCCTCCGAAGGCAATAATGCGCTAAGGGTACCAGCTACCAATTCTACGACTTCCTTTTTTATCCTCAGGTAATTCTCCTGCACATCCTGCGGAAATATTTCGGATTACCAGAATGTCCAGATTACCTTTCCTTTTCCAGATTGATTTCTCCATGATCGTCCGGCTGGCCTCGGTCGCATCGGTAATCTCCTCCATATTTTCCGGGGCCAATTTCTTTGGGATTTTGTGTCACAAGACACAAATTAATTTTTTGCTAAAAATGATTGGCTTTTTTCTCCATTAAAGCAATTACCATTGGGCATCAATAATTCAAATTTATTGGAGATCGAGAAAAATATCAGCTAATATTATTTGCGTCGCGCCTCTGATTATCCCATTTATCATCCAGCAGTAGGAAATGCTGAAAAATATACAGTTTATATTAGCGCTGGTTTTATAGTCTAATATGCTCTCATACTGTATTACACACAATTTTTTTATTTTTTGGCTTTGCTGAATCCAATGCTAAAATTCCGTTCTGGTAACAAATTAAATTTATGCTTAAGGGAGTTTGGATAAGAACCTATAAGTATTGTACATGCTCTTTACTAGACAGTGATAACGCAAAAATTTGCAATGATTTAATTCACCGAAAGGGGTTATGTTTTCGTTGATTTAGATTGTGTCACAGATCAAAGGTTATTATCGGTATGCGGGCTAATATTGTCTTATCGGAAAGGAGTAAGTAAAAGCCTACGTTTTTGCATGTTGAGATTATTATCGAATTGCATTTATTCCTATTCCATAATTTCTAAAAAAATTAAATGATGGAAAAAGAAAAGGCAATGAAGCTTTGCAGCCAGTTGGCTGATGAGGTTTCAAAAATTTATGCGGGCGTTGGGCTGCCATTGCAGCAGCTTCGGGAAGTGGTGGAGTTGGTCAATAAGCAGCTTGCTGCGCTCCGCGTGGAGATGGAAATGACTGGGTTTGGCAGTGAGCAGAAAGAGATTGATTTTTTTAAATTGGTTAAACCTGGAATCCGAAGCTGGCTGCTTTATGCGGCGGACCGTTTTGCGATTGATCTGGCTTGTCCGGTGGGTGTTAGTTCCAAACAAATGGATTACTATTTAAAGGAGCTGGATTATGTGCAGCGTAGCCTTCAGCGGTTTCCTTTGCATTATGCTTATTTCCGTCAGGGGATGACTGAGCTGGATAGGGTGTATTTTTTGCGTGGCAGTGGGGGGGATGTGCCCACCGGTCAGCCGGGTGATGATCAGGGGTTTAGTACGCCTTGCGATTACCTTTGGGCGAAGTTTATGGCGGGTGGTCAGGTGATTGAGTATTTAGTGGGAAAAATTGGTGCACTGGAAAAGGGTTTGGAGGTAAAAGGTGTTGATGATGGGGCTGTTGTTCTGACAAAGCCTGTTGTTGTTCCTATGCGCTGGACGGGCGAAAAGGTGCATTTGATAGAACTTTGCTATGCGTTATTTTTTTCGGGTCAAATAGATAATGGCAAATTGGGGGTGATGGAGTTTTTTGCAAGGGTGGGTGCCTTTTTTGAAATTGACCTGGGGATTCCAAAAAGGGGATTCGAGGATGTAAAATCAAGAAAACGGCTGAGCCGGACGCATTTTTTAGAGGTGTTGCAGAAAGGTCTGGAAGAAAAGTTCGATGCTGCGGATGAATACCGTCCGGAGAGCCGGTTTTAATGTGGCTAATAACACTAATCAATGGTGTTTTGAGGTTTCTGCATGACTGGTTTGGTGGTGTGCCTATTCTACTTTTGAGTAATCAATTTGACTGTTAACAGGTTTCAGATAATTCATCTTTGAACAATAATCAGCATTAAGTTTACTGACTGCGTAAACCGAAAGCAACAATGCAACCCTTTTTGATTACATTCGTCTTGATAGTATATGAACCTTAACTTTATGAAATATATCCTGAGTTGCCTGTTGATTTTTATTAATCTTTTAAATCTTTCGGCGCAGTCTATCCATTCAAAAATTGATAGCTTAATTCAGGCCTATGCTGCCATTAATAAATTTAATGGCAATATTGTGATTACCCGTTACGGAAAGACAATTATCGAAGGTTCTTATGGTTACAGGGATATCTCAAAAAAAATCAAACTCTCGGGCGATGATACTTTCCAGATCGCCTCATTAACCAAAACTTTTACCGCAGTGCTGATTTTAAAGCTTATTGAGGAGAAACAACTGAGCCTGGACACCCGCATTACAGAATTTTTTCCCAAAATACACCCTGAAACAAACATAACCATTGCGCATCTGCTCAACCACACTTCTGGGATCAGGGAGGTATTGCGTAACGAGTCATTTAAGCAGAGGATTATATCAGGAAAGAAAACCGATAGGAAAGAGTTAGTAATGTATTTTTCTACGCAACCACTGGACTTCGAGCCAGGCAGTACGTTTTCTTATAGTAATTCTGGCTATGATTTGCTAGGGTTTGTTGCCGAACGAGTAACAGGCATGGATTATGGAAGCGCTGTGAAACGTTATCTGTTTACTCCACTTGGCATGACGGGAAGTGGATTTGATTATTTACGTTTTAAGGGGAGTAAAAAAACAGTTCCTTATGAATACATATCAACCCGCCGTCAGGTGCTTGCACCAATTTGGGACTGGAGCTGGACTGGCGCTTCCGGTGGGCTTTATACGAACATGGATGACTTGCTGAAATGGAATGACGCATTGAAATATAATAGAGTGATTAGTGCTAATTCCCTGGAGAAAAGTTATGAACGTATTCAGGGTGATTATGGATTAGGCTGGTTTATCGATTCCTATTATGGTAAAACAGTTGCATACCACCCTGGAAACCTTGAAGGTGCAACAAGTTATTTTGGCAGGATTCCGCAGGATGATATCTGCATTATCATGCTTATCAATCAAACCAGTACATGGATTGAAACGATTGCTGCAAAACTGATCGCAATATTATATGAAAAACCTTATACTTTGCCGGTACCAAAACAGTCAGTCGAACTCTCCCCTGAGATGCTTAAGCGTTATGCGGGCAGATACGATGTAAGCAGCGCATATCAGACCGTTATACTGTTACTTAACAATCAGCTTTACCTGCAGACTGCTGGTCAGAAACCGTTCCGGATCTATGCTGAAAATGAAAATAAATTTTTTGTTGAGGACTCCAATATGAGTATCGCTATCAGCGCTGATAAAGCTGGTAAATTAACACTTGTTATCCGCGACGGCCTTACTACAAAATCCGGCGAACACCTTTAATTTTGGTAAGTTTTTGAAAGGGTATAGGTGCTTTTGATGTGTTTGTATGTTATTTGAATAAAATCGGGATGCTTCATTCAGCGATGATGCAGGGGATAAGCGCGTGTTCGAAGTTTCTTGTGGAATTAAATAGTAGTAATTGATGAGGTGGGGAACTAACTTCTCGAAAAAATGCATGAAGCGAATTTAAAGTTGGTCTTAGATGGGGAAACTCAATCTTTGGCTGGATCTATTAGAAAATTATCTGGAGTTATGGAATGATGAAGAAATGGTGAAGTAAAATTTGATTGTGTGGTAAGATGAGAATATAAATCTATCTTACTGCATTTTTAAAATTTACGTCATGGCAAAAAACAAGAATTTTTTTGAGCGTTTTTCCAATTGGGCGACTGCCGCAACGGGTAGCTCGGCTGCTTTTATCTCTGCTGTTGGTGCCATTGTGGTTTGGGCGGCGACCGGCCCGGTGGCCAGGTATTCTGAAACTTGGCAATTGGTTATTAATACAGGTACGACGATTATCACTTTTCTGATGGTGTTTTTGATACAGAAATCGCAAAATAAGGATTCCAAGGCGATTCATTTGAAGTTGAATGAACTCTTAGCCGCGCATCAGGGGGCGAGTAACCGGATGGTTGATATTGAGGATTTAACTGAGGCCGAACTGGATAAGCTGCACCGGTTTTATAAACAGCTTTCCGAGCTTGCGGAAAAGGAAGATGATATCACCTGTACCCATTCGATTGATGCGGCGGAAAATAACCAGAAGTCGAAAAGTGGCCTGCGGGTAAAACAGGGGTTGGAGCAGTGATGGATTCCGGCTAATTCCGATCGTTTGGTGGATAGTTGTTGGAACTGATTAATTTCTCGGGGCCTTTTGCTTTGAATCGAACATACTTTCAATGGTCTCAATGAATTCAGCCGAATGAAATGGAATGCCTATATATCCTACTGCTCCATAATGAATGGCAGGATATGCCAAGGTTTCTGTCGACATTAAAATTACCGGTGTCTTTTTTGCACTTTCGTCTCTCGAAATTGCATTGCATATTTCCTTCCCGTCATGAAATTGAAGTTCGGTTTGTAAAAGCAAAAGTTCTGGAGATAAATTTTTTACTAAATTAATTATCTGCTCAGGATTGTTTTCCGTACACACCTCATAGCCAAAATCTTCCAAAAGTAATTTTGTGGATTCCAAAATTTCTGGAGTGATATCGGCAATCAGAATTCTTTTCGTGGGTATAAACATTCGTAAAAGGGAATATTTTACAAATTTAAATTTTCCAACGGCAATGAAAAATAGAACACACTGCCATTTCCAACTTCGCTTTCGACACCTATTTTTCCATGGTGGGCATCAATAATCTCCTTGCATAGGTATAGCCCGATCCCAAAGCCGCTGATGGTCTGGGTTTCTTTTCTCTGAGCCCTGAAATAACGCTCAAAAAGTTTTGGTTTATCACGCTCGGCCACACCCATTCCCTCGTCTTTTACGCTCACCACGGCGTTTCCTTCAATCGTTACGCAGGCTACATTTATCGCCGTACCCGCCGGTGAATACTTCACTGCATTGTTGATGAAATTGGTGATCACCTGGCCAATCTTATTCATATCAGCCCGCACAATTGTTGGCTCCACTGGCGCAAAAATGACTTTATGGGAGGTGATTGTTGCCTGGGATTCAGATTCCGATTCCTTGACCAGGTCAGCCATGTCAAAGGTTGATATTTCCAGCGGTATTTTACCGGTCTGGGTCCGCTTCATATTTAAAAACCCATCAATCAGCGACCTCATTTTTCTAACCTGCACAAGGGCCCTGTTAATGATGCCACTGCTTTGCTCGTCACCATTTTTTTGGGTGCGGAGCTGGAGCACCTGCAAATAACCGTTCATGGAGGTCAGTGGAGTTTTAAGTTCATGACTGACCATGCTGATGAAATCACTTTTCCTTAAGTCATCCGCTTTTCTTTCGGTGATGTCGGTAAATGTGCCCGACAGATAACTTTTGTGGCCATCCTGAGCCGGGTTTTGCATCCCTGTTGCCCTTACCCAGCGCTGCTTTTCGTCTTTTTTGACTACAAGTGGGAATTCGAGTTCAAATGGATGACCGTTTGCAATCGCGGTATTGATTTCACTGGTTATTTGTGTACGGTATTCCGGGTCGATTTTTTCAAAAGTCGCCTGGTAAGAAATCTCCTCACCCTCAGGGAATCCAAAAAAACCGCTCAGACGCTGAGAAGTCTTAAAGTTTCCTGTCTGCGGATCGACGTACCACACGGCTACCTCTGCCTGGGCGATGGCAAGATTTTTAATCTCCTCGCTTTCAGCCAGGCTCGCATTGCTTGTGAAAAGTTTTTCCTGGGTTTCTTTAAGCTCCTTATTTAAGGCTGCAAATTCGGTGTTGGCCGAAATAAAATCTTTATTGGCAGCAATAAGTTCTTCATTAATGAGCTCGTTGTTGTGCCTGCTTAGTTTTAGGTTATCGTTTGAGGTTTCGAGTATTTCGTTGAGCGCCTCTATACTCCTCAGGTCGGCAGTTCGCTGCTCAGAATCGCTTATAGCCGCCCGGCGAAGTTCCATCTCATCCATGACCACTCTGGCAAGGTCCTCCAGAATCTCTTGTTCAACAGGGGAGAATTGTCTGGGTCTTTTATCGATGACAGACAAAGTTCCAATCCGATAACCTTCAGAGGTGGTCAAAGGTGCACCTGCATAAAACCGGAGTCCGAAACTTCCGGCAACATCGGGGTTGGTCAACAGGCAGGGGTCCTGATCCGCTTTTTCAAATACCGTAACTGAGGGAGTTAAAATCGATAGCGAGCAGAGGCTTATGCCCCTGGGCGAAGCTGCCGTGTCACCCAATCCATAATTTGCTTTAAAATAAACCTCATCCTTATCTACAAGGGAAATCAGGCATACCGGAACTTTAAAAATCCTGGCGGTAAGCGCTGCAATGTTGTCAAATGAACGTTCAGGAGGAGAACCAATTATGTTATAGTATTTTAATGCCGCTACGCGGGCTTCATCATCTTCAGGGATAATATTTTTATTAAAGGAGTTCTCCATATCTTTCACTTTCTTACCGTTTTTTCAGCTGGACGAAATACCTTTTTTACACTTTGGATATTGCGTTATGATATCATTAACAACTAAGCAGTTCAATGGTTTTCATCAATATTTCCCTGCTGGGAAGTAAATGGAGATTATGGTACGGGAAGTGAAAGGGAAAAGGTGGATCCATTTCCCAGGATGCTTTCGACACTAAGCTGTCCGCCATGACGCTGGATAATCTCTTTTGAAATGTAAAGCCCCATTCCGAGGCCGGAGAAGTTTTTTTCCACTTCGCTGGTCCTGTAGAACTTGTTAAAAACAGCATCCAGGCTTTCAGCCGAGATACCGATGCCAAAATCCCTCACACGGATGAGGAAAGCGCCTTCTGTAACCTCACTTTCAATTTCAATAATATCGCTGTCGGGTGCATATTTAATCGCATTGTTCAGCAGGTTGACCAGTACCTGTTCAATTCTGGCGGGGTCTGCACTGATCCTCGCAGTCGCACTCTTAAGAACCCTGAAATCATGCCGGGGATAGCTGTCCCTGAAAGTTTCGAGCACGCTTTCCAGTATAATTTCAATTTCCAGAGTAGTCATATTGAAGGACATCTTCCCACTTTCTATTTTTGAGAGGTCAAGCAGATCAGAAATCAGCTCATCCAGGCGGTTGACCTGCAGACCGGCCTTGTTCAGGTATTGCCCTAATTTCAGCATGTCCCCTCCATCGATATTTCTGGCCAGCAACTGTATATAAGCTTTGGCACTGGTCAGCGGGGTTTTGAGCTCGTGGCTGGCGATGCTCACAAATTCATCCTTGAGTAATTCTGCTTTTTTTCTGGACGCTATCTCCGCTTCAAGTTCTTTGTGCTTATCCAGAAGCAACCTGTTCTGTTCATATATGCGGTAAAAGGTGTTGATTTTTGAAAGCAGTATAAGCGGCTCGACTGGTTTTGTGATGTAGTCCACCGCCCCGTTTTCCAGTCCCCTGACTACGAACTGTTTTTCCAGCGCCGCCGCAGAAAGAAAGAGAATGGCAGTGTTTTTAGCTCCGCTATAACCTGAAAGCAGTTCTGCGACCTCAAAGCCGTCCATCCCAGGCATCTGCACGTCAAGAATGACCAGCACATAGTTTTTTTTTAAGGCCATTTTTAGGGCTTCTTCACCACTTGCTGCAGTATCCACACCAAAGCCATGTTCCTCCAGCGTTTTTTGAAGGGAGAAGCGGTTTTCAGCAATATCGTCAACAAGTAGGATCATCAGATTGAATTTGGCGCAAAATTAGTATTATTTCAACAGCATCCTACGGTTTAAGGCTTATCCAATGGAATGGCTGCCATTTCTGGATATTGTCTTGCCAATGAGCACATGTTTGCTATTCGGGAACATACATCCAAAGGCATTGAATTTCCTGACCAATATATAAATGAACGCTATCCTGCTGGAACGTTATTTTAAATCTAGCTGCGATGTGGCAAGCCCTATTCCGGTCTGGGTCTCAGGCTCTACATCAGTTCGCAAATCATAAAAAAACATGGTGGGGAAATCGGGTTAGAAAGTATATTTGGGGAAGGGAGTACATTTTGGTTCACCATGCCTAAATAGATATTTTCTTTAGTGGTGAAAAAAAAATCAAACAAATCCCATTGGTTCACGATTATAGAAATATAAGCGCAACAAAAAACATGGCGAAGCGTATCTGTATTCTGGAAGATGATGAATCCATCCGGGAAGTAATTGAATTGATCCTTCATGAAGAAACCTATGAGGTGCTGGCATTTGCATCGGTAGGAGAATTCTTTCACAGCGATAGAAAGCAAAACACTGATCTTTTCTTGCTTGATGTCATGCTTTCCCGACGGCAACGGTATAGAGGTCTCTGGGATGCTTAAATCTGCCAAGGAAACCCGTAACATCCCTGTATTGATGATGGGTGCTAAAGTGAGCCCGTCACAGATTCAGAATTGTTGCCAGGCTGATGGTTTTGTCGCCAAGCCTTTTGATATATCAGACTTACTGGGCAAGGTCAGCCAAACGCTGCACAATTGATAACATGATCAAACAATTTACCGGCAAAAAAAGTTTGCCTTTCAGGTTTGCCCAAATAATTATTGAATCAAAAAGATTTTGCCTACGGTGAAATCTTTTTTTTATATGATTCTAAAGACCTGGCGATGCTAACTGGTGCAGGTTTCCCCTTAATACTTTTCGAAGCATTGACTACGGGCTTTTTAAGGTAGCTAAGTCATTGCATAAAATCTTCGGGATAATTAATAATTGTAAAATCCAAATACACGGTCAGTTTCGTAAATGCCACCACAACAAATCACACAATGAAAAAAAATATTTTGGTTATGGCAGCGATTAGGGTGGCAGTTAATGGCAATGTTTCTGCACAGTCTGGGGAAGTGACAAAAGTGGCTACTCGAGTAGTCATTCAAAAATAAATACTTTCATTATTATCCTTAATACTGCTGAGGATTTTCTTCTGCTATTATTCTTTCAGTTCGCAAGCAAGGTTTTGCCAAGAGCCCTATACCAAAATCAATAGACCCACTCATTTTTTAAAATTCACCACCGATAGCATTGATTAATCTGACAGAAGAAATTTTGATAGATGGATTGCGTAAAAGCGACATTCATACTTTCAACATCCTTTACAAAATGTATTCCGGAAATCTTTTTGGCGTGATCATCAAGATTGTCAATCAGCAGGAAACCGCCGAAGATCTCTTGCAGGAGGTTTTTTTGAAGATTCAAAAATCCGCTGGAAGTTATGATCCCCAGAAATCCCGGCTTTTCACATGGATGCTTAATATTGCCAGAAATGCAGCAATTGACCATTTGCGGCTAAAATCATCCAAAGCCTTAAAAACACATATCGATTTTCAGGATGCCACAACTGAACTTGAAGGTTACATGCATGTAATCAATACAGATTTGATTGGCATAAAGCCCATGCTAAATGAACTTAATCCCAGGCATAAAATCATCATGGAACTCTGTTACTTCAAGGGATATACACACTCGGAAATTTCCAAGGCTCTTAACATTCCACTTGGAAGTGTAAAAACCGCTATCAGGCATGCTATCATTATTCTTCGAAAAAATTTTAATCCATCCCTTCGGCATGACTAAATTTAACCTAAGGATAAACTGACATGTTGAAAATTCATTTAAATTTAAAGATAGGTATGTGGGCTAAGAATGCAAAAAATTATTAGGCGCAATTATGAAATACGGGATTCATTTAAAAGCCCATCAAGGTCCATCTCAAAAATCCTGTAATTGATCAGATCAGTAAGAGAGCAATCCGTTTGGGCAACATAACTTAATAGGTTTCGGATAAGTTGCTCAACATTCTGATGATATACTTTAAAAGCCAAAAGCTGCTCGGGAGAAGGGTTTAAATCAGATAGGGCCAATAACCGATTTTTATTTTCTTCCAAAAGTACTGTTAGCTGCGAGAGTAGCAAGAGGACATTTTTTGTATCCATGGTTTAACGATTAAGTGATAGATCCCTTCTGTTGTTATCAACAAATTCGGGCTTCTGATTGTTGAAGCCGACAACAGTGACTCTTAATATACTAATTATATAGCCAATAAAATCGATTTACGAAAAATTCGAAGGCTAATCTTGAGCTTTTTTTGAAAACTATGATTCAACTGTATAATATAGTTGTCTTTGTTTGGTGAAGCACGGGTAGTGTTTATCAAAAGGCTAATTTTTAACTTTACGGGAAACCCGTAAAGTTGCCATGATTTCTTTGATTAATTTTCAGAAAAAAAATTATGGCAAAATATAGAATTTCTGGTGTCTGGAAAGATGCAAATGACACCATTGTAGCCTATGCATTTCATACTGTAATGGAAGATTCAATTGGATTGGCTGTCAAAAAAACTAAAGCCCAAGCCATTGCCCTTTTAGAAATAAATGGAAACAGCGCGATAACTTGGATCTGGAACTATTTGAGGGGAGGATGGGATACTGGGGAAACAGTTACGGTTGTAAATGGGAGTAATGGAAAATATCTACGTTCCAATCCAGATAAAAAAGTGACTGATAATCTAGCTCATTTGATCGACTTTGATTGGATAGCAAGATAGGTGAATTATCCTTGCAAATTATGATAGGTATTATTTAATGGCTTAATTTTATTAAATTTTACCTATTATGATTTTTTGCACTCAAATAATTATTAACCTTTTAAGAAGGATATTCCAGTAAGTTGAGAATGTGATTTGTCTTCAACATTGCCACTTATACTCTTAGACTACATTAAACCTCCCGGACTTAAAAGTGCTCGCTAATTTTGGTTCCGGAAAACCATTTTCACTAAGATATTCTTGAACGTCTAAATCATGTTAAAACTCAAAGCGAACTGGTTCATGTCGAGATGTTAATGCGTTTATTAGTCTTTATAGATAAATGGAATGTCCACAAATCTTAAGAGAATATTGTCGCTAAGCAAGAATTTGATGTCTACGCGCTTCCGTAACAAATAAACACGCTTAAGCTACAAGTTAAAAGGGCTACTGCTTTAGAAACTACACAATTCATAGATATTTCTATAGGTGGATTACTTAGCTTCTTGGATTTGATTATTGAGGTACTATTGTGACAACAACAAATTTATACTTTTAATATCGATCTGGATTATCTTTACCAAAGATCATGTCTACCGCTATTTCCTAGAAAAAACCAAATTATCAGACCCTCCTGAATAAAAAGTTTCTACTGTTGACTTAATTTCAGTTATCAGATAGAACTATAGGTTAGATTTCATATCTTGGGAGTTACAGAAGTCTGCAAAAATTTTACCTATGCACAACAGCGAAGAATTCTCCAATACCATTCATCTTGCAAAGTATGTGCATGAATATCTACAGGAACAAAAACGCTTCGATGGCCGCATTACTTCCAAGATACTCTCCAGGCTTTTTGAAATCCTGTATTTCACAAGCATGAAAACAGAAGAAGGTGAGCAGATAAAAGTGAATGTGGTTTTTATTGACCCGAAAACTAAAAATAATTCGGCAACAGCTGCTTTCTCTTCTCATAGCTGGGAGCTCATGCTTTTCAAGGAAAGCAGGAAACTGGACATCAAGAACCTCTTAAAACTTTCCCGCGCAGCAGATCCCTGGTCAAGCTCTATAGGCGTTTACCTTGACAATGATGACAATCTGATTATCCATGGCTTGATTGACCAGGCGGTACACACCCAGAGCTACATCAACCATGAAACGGATGCAAAACCAGAACAGGCAGGTATTTTTCAGGCCTCTATAATAGGCATCGGGAGCTTATCCATAGTTTACCGCTTTGATTTGATAGCAACCTTAAAGCAAAACATACTCGCCACTTCCTTTCTGGATGTTTTGAATTCGGGGCCAATTGCTACCCTTATTAAAGAAAATACCGCTGCAAGAAGGAATAAACTATTGGAAAACATTTCAGAATATTTAAAAATTCCGACAGAACCCTGGCTGGATGTATTTGATAAAGTATGGAAAAATACACTATCCCGTCTGCTCATACAAATCAGGAGTTATAACCAGGGCGGTGCATTTTTAATCACAAAGGAAATAAAAGGTATTAAATGTAAATATGAGCTGGATTATTCAAGGCTTGCCGAGGCAGTTACCCGGGTTTCCTTTTTTACAGCCCAGGTGGACCTGTATGAAAGTAAGGCTTTAAAATTCAGTTCAAAGGCGCTGCCGCCCAGGCTGGCTAGCGATATCGCCCTTGCACGCCAGGATTTGGCCTCTGCCAATGAAGAGCTTAGGGGAGCAATTCGTTTTGTTGCCTCATCGAGCTGCGTAGATGGACTGATCCTGTTTAATTCAGAAATGGAAATGGTTGGCTTCGGAGGGGTAATTGAAAAGCTAAAGGTACCTGAAAAGATTTTTTTTGCTGGTGATACTGCTGGCAACAACCTAAATCATGGAGACCCTAAAGACCTTGGTACCAGACATCAGTCGATGATCACCTTTTGTGGCGCTGTGCAGGATTCGGTTGGCTTTGTCGTATCCAAAGATGGAGATGTGAGGGCAATTATGGCTTTGGGAGAGGGTGTTGTGGTATGGGAAAACATTCGAACGCAAAAATATATCCGTACACAAAGAAAGTCCACTGGCAAGAAATACATTACCATTAAAAAGAAAATGCGTGATGATATCGGATAGAAGTATTTCAAACTTATATCAAAAACCGTAATAGCAAGGTTGCCCTTAGCAGTGGTGATAAAGCATCTTTAATCCTTTTTGAAAGAAATGTGATATATGTGGATAAACCGGTTAAATATGCTCAATAATTATTTCAGGCCGTGTAATCGTTTCGATTTCTCTGATGAAAGTTCGGATATCGGGAACCCTATAACCTGGATCCGATCGTATTTTTTAAAACACCTGTTTTAAAAAAAAAATCGCTGAAAAAATCTGGATTTCTTGAATTTTATCAGCGGCATTTAAGCTATTATTTGGCAAATATCGAGCACACAGATGATGATATATTCTATAAGAATCTGTTTCATATCGCGGATCGCCAGCTTCGGGCATTGAGGGCGAAAGATGTATATGCTGATAACATGTGAAAAATAAACGCGAACTTCAACAGCTATCTCAATTCGCTGATATTCTGATGTGATTGGATTTTATAAAATGAGCATCAGGCCAACAACAGCGTTATGGCTAAGCAACAACCCGAAATATTAGTGCCAAAACAAAAAAAATATGCTGCTCATAACAGCATTAAAAGAAGCCGAACGATTAGATACATCCCAATATATCGATATAGCCAAAGGAGGATTTCCGAACTTTATAGACCTGATAAATCAATTGCAAGCGCTAAAACTTTCTTCAGGACGGGAACTGGTATTTTCAGAATTTCCGATTGTATGGGTTAAGTTGATTTGCAGATTTCCCGGGAAGACCACAAGGAAATAAAATTTGACAGGGTCCGCCGATACTTTCCCAAAGACAAACGAATTCGGGTAACCGTTCTTCCTCAGTCCCCCTGAACCAACATCTTTTTGAAATCCAGGATATAAAAAAAACCAAATTAGGTATGTGTTATATTGCATCTCTGGCCACGCCAGATGCAATAAGCCCACCGGACTGGCTATTGATAATAATAACAAAAACCACATCCATCCCTGGATAAAATTCATGTTCGTCTGGTAAGATGAATTCTATATCCTGCAAATTGGAATCCATGATTATTCCAGTTTTATTCACTGGATCAATAGATTGGATGGTACCATGTCTAATCATTACACAAACATACAGTTTGATATTCGCAAATTATTAAAAGTGTTCAGGTTGGATGAAATGAATACCTCTACTTGAAATTACGAACGATGAATTTGCTGCCGGCAGCATCTAAAACGCATTATTTCGCGATGAGAAACCTCTAATCTGGTTATTTAACATGACATTATCAGCCAGGGCGGTTGTGGTTGTCTTTCGAAAACCCTTGATTAATAAATTCGTAAATAACTTTTTGAACAAAGGGAGTGGGCTTGTAGATGCTGTTGCCATCTTGCGCAAGGAGCCTTATTAGAGTTGACCTGCTGAGGTAGTCCCCGGTCTGTTGAAATATTGCTATCGAGATATATTCACAATCCGAGGAACTAGCGTTTGAGAGTTTAAAATGTTCAAAGAGAAGTTTTCGCAACTCTTCACCTTTTGATATATTCATTGCCGTTAATTTAGAATTCAATATAACCAATAAATTCTCAGCTCCAGCTATAAAACACATTCTGGAAGGTTGTAGCACGATATATCTAATCTTAACCTGTCTCTGTCATGTTGGGAAATAAACTCATCGGTGTCGTTAAGAGTCTTGCGTTTCCTTGGGCACTTTGTGGCTAAAAAGCGGAAAGTATTTGTCGTTTGGATGTATACCGCTCATAAGCTTAGGCTTACTTTTCTACTTTAGACCTTACGCTTTGACCAAACCTATGACAAAGACTGATGTAATTAAGATGATAGCCGATCGAACCGGAAAGGAATAAGAAGTCGTGGCATGATCCTGGAAAGCCTGCTAAAATCGGTTAAGCAAAACTTGAGTGAAGGAAAGCCTATCTACATCCGTGGGTTTGCATCCTTTATCGTTAAAAAGCGTGTAGCTAAAACAGGAAGGAATATCTCCAAAGACACGGTTCTTAAAATACCGGCGCACTATATACCATATTTCAAGCCTTCAAAAGAGTTCAAGGCGATGATGAAAACCAAACTGGTTGAATTGTGAATAATGCTCAAATTGTTCAGCGCATTGCGTAACTTCCGATTTTGCTCATGTGAACAGTTGAAGAAATGATGAGAAAAGAAACTAGTGGACAAGATTGTCCTATGACTTCATAGCTGATCGTAAATATTGATTTTCTGTGCAAAAAAGACCGTAAAATCATTAATAGTATCCAATCACATACTTGCAGAAAAAATATTCTTTTAACAAACGAGCTTGGAATATTTTTATGACATTTCAGGAATTTTCAAACAGGGTTTACAGAAATTCGCAAGAAATGCGGCAGCTTTCCATTAACCTAACCAGAAATTCTGATGATCCGGAGGATCTTATTCAGCAAACTTTTTTTCGTGTCTACACCTATCGGCATCATTATGATCACCTAAGCAGATGTGAAATACTGGCTATTCCGAATCATGAAAAGCCAGTTTATAAACGATTTTCGCTCTAAAGTCAAAAGAAATACCACTCTTATTCCTGTTGAACATCTCGATACGGCCGCTACTGGTAAATTAATTGTTGACAACACTGCAGATTCAGACCTATCCATTCCGGACATCTGTATTACTGTAAATTCGGTTGCCCCTCTCTACCGGTCTCCTTTAGTTTATTACATCCACGGAGACAAGTATTTAGAAATATCTGAAATACTTGGTCTCACGCTCAGAAAAGGTAAAACGAAGGATTTTTGAAGCAAGAAAGATACTTGGCAAAAGTGGAATAGACAGATATTACCTAAAAAAAATAAAATAGGCTGTCTAATATGTCTCTTTGATCTCCAATTTCTCTGTTAAGATTTCCTGTCTCCGCTTTCTTTTTACGACATCGTTGATAGCAGTGAGAAATTTGGAAAAATCGACAGGCTTTACAAGATAATGATCGCAGTGCACCTGAAAAGCCTCCAGCGCAAATTGCTTATAAGCAGTGATAAAAATGATATGGTTAATTTTGTTTCGCAGCATACGGGCGATGTCCAAACCTGAGATTTCCATTTTTATATCCAAAAATAAAAAGTCTACTTCTTGCCCATGGCCAAGTCTATTTAAAGCCTCTTTAGGGTCAGTATAACTCCCCACTAGTTCCAGCTTTGGAATCTGACTGATATAACTTTCTAAAATAGCGACCATTGTGGCATCATCATCTACAACAGCACATGACCATTTATTACTGGTTGATTTCATTAAAGCGTTTTTTCGGAGTAATGGAAACAAATGTTATGCCTATCTTATCTCTAACACTCTAAAAACGCACTTCAACAGGGAATTAAAAATCTGGAACATGGTGCTTTCAAGGGAAAAATATCAGGCCATTCGCTTCTATTTTTTAAAAATTGAGTTGGAAATAAACCTATCCCGCGCCCGGTTAATTAACGCAACTGGTCACTGTCAAGCTGAATACCATACTCCCCATTTCCTATTCGTTCCGAATGCGATTTCAGGAACGCAATTCTCCTTTCAAGATTGGCTGTTTCATCCCGAAGGGATTGCTCTAGCCGGAGACGTTCTGAATAATTTTTAACCGTTCTGTTATAAAAAAAGATAGTACTGGCCAGTGAAATCAGGAATGCAAGTATGATAGATACCTGCGTAATAGTGCCATCGACATTTGAGGTGGCCAGACGAACAGCTAAAAGAATCTCTTCCCTGTTTTCCATTCTGGTAATTATGGTTCTGGTTCTATCCATGTAGGATTTACCCATTAGCAGCAATTCAGTGCTTACCAGTCCGCCCTGTTTCTTTTGTACAATGGTGTTTTTGATCAAGTCAAATTTTGCGTCAATTAAATTCTTTAACCCCCTTAATTCGGACTGTTGTGCGCCATTGTCCGCAGTAAGTACACGCACGGTATCAAAGGCTGACCTGACTGATACTTCCGAGTTTGAATATGGCTCAAGGAAACTTCATTTCCAGTCAATAAGAATCCACGTTGTCCGGTTTCAGCATCTTTCATTTTTGAAATAATGGATTCTAGCTTCCCACGAACCATATTTGTGTGCTCAACCCATTGTTCACTCTTAAAAAATTTTTCTATAGAATAAAAAGAGAAGGCTGAAGTGGCTATAGTAAAGACTATGGAGATGATAAAGCCTGATATAGGCCGGTTAATAAAGGATGTTTTCATCTAGGTTTTTGTAGCAAAAATAACTTTTTTTCATCTACTTTTTTCAGCATACTTTAGACCTGTCTGAGACTCAGTTAATATTCGGTATTAACGCCGAAAAAATTTCACTCCCTATTTATGCTAATAACATTGTATGACATATTTATTCAAACACAAAAATGCATTTTTGTAACTGGCCTGGACAATAATTGTTTCCATCAATGGTATAAGTTCATCAGACTTGATAGATAAATTAAGCGGGTATGCTGGTGGGTTAAAATTCATACAGATCTATTGATGTTTGCCGAAATTTGATTACTTACCTTTATCTCTATGGTATAACCAGTCCGTACCGGATTAATGATCTGAGAAACGGTCAGACTGGTCGTGTTATTTTAAAGGCGATCAATTGGATGACTTTACGGGCTAATGCCAAGGAAAGAGGAAAAACGTTTTTATCTGCACCAGCCTATCCAAAGTATTCCTTTAAGTATCTGGATTCAAAAATTGGACTGCTTTCGGTCAATTCCTTAGCTGCTGAACCCGATGCATTTAAAGGTTTTCTGGATTCTTGCTTTACCAGCTTGCAGCAAGGTCATGCAAGTAAACTAATTGTTGACCTGCGGAGGAATGCAGGAGGGCATTCACAGCTTGCGCAGACCCTTTTGGGCTATATTACCAATAAGCCTTACCTCATGACCGGCGGGGTGAGGTGGAAAGTTAGCCAGGAATACAAAGAGCAACTGAATAAAAATATGAATGGTAGGGGCGCGGAAAAAATGGGATATTATTTTCAGGCTGTCAATAGGAGTATACTTTCCGACACAAATATTAATGCAACCTCTAGCCAACGGAATCCTTTGCGTCACACTGGTAAACTCTTTGTTTTAATCGGGGCGAAGACCTTCTCTAGCGCTAATATGATGGCCAATAAGATACAGGATTACAAACTTTCGACGCTGGTCGGGGAACCGTCCGGAGAGCAGACAAATGATTATGGAGAATTGATTAATCTAACGCTATCCAACACTGGTTTTACTTTTTCCACATCTACCAAGCAATTTATCAGAGCTAATGGGAATTTAAAAGATTCAAAACCGGTTTTGCCTCAGCATAGCGTGATGGATAATCCCATTGACTGCTCAGGATGAAATTATCGACTTTGTTAAAAGCCTGTAAATTTAAGCTATTGGGTAGTGCTGTAGGTAAATGGAAGTAGTTTTTTTATAATTCGAGCCTAATTAAACAATTGGCTTCGGCACTATTTGTTGTTTTGGTCTATCTCAAATTTTCTGGTTCGGACGTTGTAAAAGATGTTCAGCGGATCCTGATTTTTTCCCAGCTGACGGGATAAACCCAGGTTGTTTTTGTCGAAATCAACTACCAGGACATTATCAAAAATTATGGTCATCAGGTTTCCTGTTTGATAGCTCACATTCGATAGATCAATGGTTTGATATAATGAATTGTCTTTTTTGCTCATGATCTTTAGTAATTTCATTTGCGCTTGATCAATTCCCTTGGTCTTCGAATAGCTACCAATCAGGTAAAAATCCTTGAGTGACTGGTATTGGAGTACATCAACATTTGAAAATTGGCTTGCCAGATTTAGGTCCGTAATTTTCGATACCACTTGTAAATGCAATGGGCGTCTATTTGAAGTGGATTTATTCAACCAGGAACCATTAATGGCATTTTGTGAAAATTTAAACTCAAAAACAGCAGTTTGTTTTTCGTTAACGAGCTCATACAGGACGACCTGATTATTCTTAAGATCAATTTTTCCTTCCAGCCTTATCGGCGAATTGTACCTGTCGTATTTGTAAGTACCGACGAGGTTATAATTTTTTTTCTCTTTTTCTCCAAAATAACTTTCTCTGATTTGAATAGAAAGTGTTATTGGGTTGTTAGCGATATTTCCTTTGAAGTTGTAACATTCATACCAGCCTGCATAGGATTTTCCGATGAACAGGACCATAAATAATAATAAGGTTTTGAAAAACTTTTTTGCCATAGATAGCTTTAATAATTTGATAAAGGAAGCGCTAATGATTTCAATTTTGTGCCTCTGTAAAAGGTGACTTACCAAAGTTAATAAATAAATTTTCTTACCTTAAACCGCAGGGAGCAAATTAACATCGGAATTGATTGCTGCATAAAAGGGTATTATTTTGTATAGTTATCGTTTAATGTCATATCATGGTTTTGAGAGCTAACTAATATAAATTCAAAGATTACAATCTAAAGGAGAATAATTCGCTGGGAATGAAATTTTTAAAAACCATTTACCTGACTATCATTGCCTATATGCTTTGTGGTCTGCAAAGTTACCTGAGCATGCGGCACTATGCGACAGAGCTGTCTGCAGACTGTCTCAATTGTCCGTTCTATAAGGAAATACTGGTAGTCAGTTTGCTGGTGCTCTTTATTTTTCCGACAGTGCAAGTGCTCAAAGTATTTAACTTGAATATTCAGCTAAAAAATGGCATCACTACAGTGTTGTTTTTTTTGTTGCTTTACATGGTCAATAATAACCTTTTCGATGCCCGGGTAGGCTCATGGAGCTCTTATTCTCACGCGGATGTATTCATCAGCGTTTTTTTTTCTTCTTATCTTTATTTGCTCGTTGCATCATTAGTGTTTTGGCTAATACTCCATAAGCTGAAGCCGTTTCAGCCTGATCTCGTATAATCTTTTGTATTCAATTATCTAAATGTAACCTTGTTATGAAATTCATAAAAGTTGTACCTGTTATTATTATGTTGTTTTTTATTGCTTGTGAAAGTGATGAGACAAAGTTTGCTAGGGCAGAAAAGGAATGTTCGCAAAAAAACAGTCTCGATAGGCTGGAGCTTAGTTTGTCTGGTTATGCCATTAAAGATGCAGATTCGGTATCCGTAAAAATATTACGCAGTGGAAAAATAATAGCGGATTATAAGGATACGATTACTAAAAAGTTTTTTGATTCACTAAGGCTACAAAGACATTACACCATTGAAAGACGCATCCTGCTAAGCGATACTTTGATAATAAAAATTGCTGGTGAACCGGCAAAAAAAATATATGGGTTTGCTTATGCCGTCAATCCCCATTTTACGATGATGAACAGCAATTGGGGTTGCGAATTCAGTAGTTATATCATGGATGGACAGTTAGTCAAAGATTACCAGGTGAGTTTTATTAATAAAAAATCCCGGTAAATCGAGTACATGAGATATATTTTGGAGCGGTCGGGAAGTTGGTGAATTACCCGGTGATTTATTTAAAGTCCAAAAGGCAAGGATTTGTTTAATCTTTGGTGAATCCGCTCTGTTGGGAGAAAATTTATTTTGCATGCAATCTCGAGTAAGTGTACGTAAGTTGTGTTGGGGAATAGCTAAAACCCCATCTTCAATAAATAATTATTAATTCGATAGAAAAGTTATTTTCTTGCTTAGTATATGATCTTATTGTTTTACAACAACACCATCTTGTCTTACCAAGGTTTTATTGTTGATGTCGATTACAACCAAAGTATATGGAGCTCGGTTTAGCGAATCAGTAAGATAATTTCTGTACACTTTGTAGCTATAGTTGTTATTATTGAATTCATAATAATAGTTGCCACCGCTTCCATCGGGAATGATTTCACCATCAGCAATGATCATGTCTGGTTTTGCAGTGATTTTGGCATTTGCTCCCCAGGACTGGTATAGGTAGTTTCCGTTTGGCTGTTTGTCGATTCTGATTTTAAACTTTTTAGTTTTAATGATGATTGTTTTAGGTACTTTTTCCTGGTTGATTGTTGCTATTGCCTTATCAGTTTCGTTGTCGAAAAGTGAGTGGTTATCGTTTCTTTTTATATCTGCGAGTGATAAAATTGGAATTAGTGTCAACCCCAGTATCATTTTATATATCATGTTGTTTTTTTTTAGTTTTCCTTAACACAATCAAATTTAAAGCCAGTTATACATGAAGGTTCGACGAACTTTGGTATTGCCCTTTCATAAGTTTTCTATAGACTTGTTTGCTTGACTATTTTTATCAAATGAAAACTACAATATTGTCGTTTTAATATAAAACTATATATAATGTGCGGCCAGGCCTGATAAACATCATCACCATATTTTACAAATCACCATTTTATATCTCCTAAAGCAAGGGTTGATAATTGTTAGGATCATACATCTGGGAATTGACACCGTTGCATCTCTTTTGCAGGAGTGATAACTTTTCGCAACCTAAGCTGATTAATCAGATCAGCCCCAAATTATATGACTATTGAACATAATCCGATCAAGAGTATGGGATAGTATCTAAAATTAAAAACTGATTTGCCATTTAATATAATTTAGACGCTTATTATTAATCCATTTAGATGGTCAATGGCCAATGCATCTCGATAGTTTGGATTAACTGTTGACTTTTTTAGTTCAGGTAAAAAACATAGCTGCTTTTTCGTTGCTTGTGATTTGAGTTATTTTAGTCCACTGGTGGGTAATTTAACTTGGCCATGGGTTATAATTTTGAATACTAAGGAAATAGGTATTTTCAAGGCCTCTTCTCTTCTCATTGTTATTTAAAACAGCGTATGTTCATCAACTTTCAATTAGTTGAGAGCCTTCTGAACAGCAGCTATTGCACCGATATAGGTAAAACTTGCAAATCCGTTTCCTTTTTCTGTTTTTACGATACCTGTAAAACTATCCGGATAATCGCCTGCCGATTCCCAGGTCTGCTTTGCTGCCTTCGCATAAAGCAATAAATCGGTGTCCTCCCTGACTAAAAAAATCATGGTATTATCCCCCTCAACTTTACTGCGATAGCTATCGATAAACTGCTTGCGGTAGTAGTCGAATAACAGCTGCTTATTTTCTGTAGTGTCAATCATATTTTATCGTTTTAAATAACATAACAACGCTTAGTGCTGGAATGTTCAGTGATGGTAGACAACTTAGGGTGATATTTTCTTTTTAAATCAATCAATCATGTCAATGACTTATTACTTCTGTCAAGTTAAAAAACCAATGGAGATGATGATTTCCTATGTTTTACTTCATTCAATCCCATTTCGGTCAATAATCCTTATTATATTTGTTGCTAAAGTTTTAATAAAATAGATGAAAAAACGAATCTTTGGAAAAATGATCGCTGACCATGCTGATATACTCAGCGCCCATGCCCTGAATTTGACCAGAGATGAAGATGCTGCAAAAGATCTTTTGCAGCATACATTCTTAAAAGCGCTGGATAAATATGAAACCTACCGGGAGGATGGTAATCTTGGTGGCTGGCTATATTGGATCATGAGGAACAGTTACATCAATGATATTAAGAAGATGAGTCTTCGCAAGATTTCAGGTCGGTTAGTTTCAGATGTTTCTTATGCTGAACTCTTGCCGGGAGCTGCGCAGAACCTGAGTGAGGGATCTTTTATTAAACGCGATATCCAACATGCTCTTGCAGGCATTAGCCCCATCTATGCCGTTGCCTTTGTTCGCCATTTTGAAGGTTATAAGTATGAGGAAATAGCTGCATCATTGAGTATTCCGGTGGGTACGGTGAAACGGCGAATCCATACGGCCCGTGTCCAACTTCAAAAGGCATTACATCAATATTCCTGTTGTGAAAACTAACGACAGTCCCAAAGCGCTTACCATAGAAGGGGAGCTGATTATAGATATCTACTCCTTCTACCGGCACATAAATAGCCTCTTTATGGAGGAAGAAGACTGGAGCATTGCAGAGAGTCTGGATGCATTTGATGATCTGTTATATGGAGGTTATGGTATTTTAAAATCACATCCCCATATCAACCTCATTTGGAGAAATCACCAATTCTCTGCTGATGCGCTGGGGCGAGAGCTGACCAGAAAGTATTATTTAAAAAAACTGGAGCCTGGATCCCCTTTCAACAAAACATTTTTTATGCAACAGCTAAATGAGCTTGATGCTGGGCGCGGGATGACTTACTTTGATAAAATTGTTGAAATCATTCGGAGCCATGAAAACATTCAGTTGTTTTTAGTTTAATTTATTGCTTATCGTTTTCCGCGTGGGTGTCCTGTACAGATTTTGATCCCTGTTCGACTTCAATCTCTTTTATGGTAACCGCATAATGGTTTGGCAAAATTTCTGATCCGTATGTAATCGCGTAAGATTTGGTAAATTCAGCGCCAAAATACAGAATGATGGAGGAATAATAGGTCCAGAGCAATAGAACAACCAATGATCCTGCCGCCCCGTAAGTGCTGCCGACATCGCTCTTGGAGATGTATAATGAGATACCCATCTTACCGATCAAAAACAAAACGCCTGTCACCAATGCTCCGGCCGCTACATCTCTCCATTTGATATTGGCATCTGGTAAAACTTTGAATATGACAGCGAAGATAGCTGAGACCACCCCAAGGGTGATGACGGTATTCAGGATGTAAAAAAGTATGACCGATATATCGGCAAACCTGGCCTGCAGCCGGGTGCTGAACCCATCCAGAACTGCGGTGACGCCTAAAGAAACCAGCAGCAGAAAACCCAGGGAGACAATGACTGAAAAGGAAAGAAACCTGTTCTGCAACATCTTTAGCCATCCCCGTTTGGGCTTAGGCTTGATTCCCCAAATGGTATTGATGGAATCCTGAATATCTCCAAATACACTGGTGGCGCCAAGGAGAAGGGTAACTAGCCCAATAATAAATGCGATAGTTCCTTTATCCCCCAGGCCTGCATTTTTGATGATATCCTGAAGCTGCATGGCCGTTTCAGATCCCAAGAATCCTTTCAACTGATCAAATACTTTACCCTGGGCAGCTTCCTTTTTCATAAAGATTCCGCATAGAGATATAATGACAACCAGTAGGGGACCCATGGAGAAAACGGTGTAGTAAGCTAATGATCCACTGATTTTGGTTACTTTATGATCACCGAAACCGGTAAAGGACGTTTTCAGGACTTGCCAGAGTCCTTTGAAACTAATCTTTTTCTTTTTTTGCTGAGTTGGAAGCGGATCATTTTTTTTGGGGTTGATATTTAATTCTGGTTCCAGAACTTTGGGCTCGGGTGCTATGAGTTTGTGCGTGTGTTCGGTTAAACGTCCTTTAGGGGTTGTGGAAGGCTTCAATACCTTTTTCGCCAGCAGTTTGGCAGCACTGGTGAGCATGATGCGCTTGAAAAAGCCGACCTTTTTGGGAATGATTTTTTTAACCAGCAGGGAGGAAAGTTCGGGTAAAAGTTTACCGGCAGGATCCGACAGACTTTCCAGATTTCGCTCGAAGGGCGTTTTTGTTAGGCTTTCAGCGACTGTTGCCGGGATTTCCCAGGCAGCTTCCTTAACGGACTGCCTGATGCTGTTTTCGCCTGCTTCAATCTCTTTTTTTAACAAGGATTGCTGAGCAGTGAGATCGCCTATGTTCCTGATATCCCTACTGAGTTTTTTCATTTGCTAAATGTTTTTCTAAAAGTCTTCTAATGCTAAAATTGATCAGTAGTTTTTCAACGAAAGCATTTCTGGAAAGCATGATGAGTGCAACCAGTATGTAAAATGCGGTAAGGCAGCTGAACCCTATCCAATAACTGTCTAGCAAATCAGAAAAGAAAAATCCAAGGGTAACTGTCCCAAAGAGAAAAGCGAGTAAAATGCAAACCGAAATCAGCAGGTTAGTAAGCACATCCGAGAACACTTTTGCGACCAAGATGAGTATTTGCGATTTGAGTAGTTCCAGTCTAAGTTTCAAATTTTCGCGAATTTCGACAATGATGCGCTCATGTCTGTTGTTAGCTATAGCCATATCTGTTCGTTGTGGTTGATGATGCAATATTTTCCGATAACTTCTATCATGATCTTATTTAAAGAGTCCCGTTTTATGTTTGTTTTTCTAATCAGTTTTAAGCTAATGCCGGCTTAACCGCTTATTCAGGATAGGTAATTACTTATCATCTCCCTATAGTTAAATCCATTTTAAATATTGACAGAATGGATGGTCGCCTGCATACCAACACTTGATGTTCATTAAATTCGTTGGATAGTAATACTATCTTTTTTTATTTAAATCCAACCTTGACATTGATAATTTGTTTGAAAAATTTCAAAAAATATTTGTCATGACTATGCCCCTGAATAGTGCTTTAACTCCAGATCCTTTTGCGGTGCTTTTTTATCTCGGCTAAAAAGCCTCATGATGTATTTAGCTGGCTTGCTCCCTGCAATTGAAAACAAAGTGTTTAAAATATTTACACCCGTCCTGGATTTGGGGTACACCAGCCCTGGAACTCCGGGTGGCAGCTTTTGGACTTTTTCCACAAATGGCCTCAGCTGGTTTTCAAAGCTTTCGAAAGCGTGCTGATAATTTGCATTGTTATGTAGTTCTCCAGCAATGATATATGCTCCGGCAACGGCGAGGTCTGTGCCTTTACCGCCAATGGGCGTTACGCAATAGGCAGCGTCACCTATCATCGCAACCCTTCCTTTACTCCATTTGGAAACGAGGACCTGGCTGAGTCTTTCCATATAAAAATCTTCACTTTCCTGTATGTCTTTCTTCAGTCTTGGTGCTTCCCATTCCGCGTCTTTGATGCGTTGCAGGAGTATTTCTTTCTGGTCCTGGATTGAAAGCTTTTCGAATCCCTGTTCTTTGGAACGGAAGTTAATGCAAACCCGGGTACTTCCATGGTTGTCCGGCCGGATTAAAAACACGATTCCGCCCGGGGCATTATGCCAGCGGGCCCATTGATTATCTGAAGGTTTTCTGGCCGCTGTGAAATATGAAGTATACAGCCCAAGGTACCGGAATGTAACGGCTGTTCCAAAAACCTTTTCACGGGTAGAGGATCCGATACCTTCGGCAATAATGACCAGATCGAAACAGGCTGATTGCCCATTGCTAAAGGCGATATTAACTTTATCATTTCGCACTTCAATACCTTCAATCCGTTCACCAAACCTGAACGCTACATTTTCTTTAACCTTTTCATATAAAATTTTAACGAAATCACCCCTGAGGATTTCCATTTCCTGGGTCATACTCAGTGCATCTTCTTTTGGGAATTCAGCAAGAGTATTGTTTTTTTGATCAACAAAACGTATCCCGATCTCTGTGGTGTTGGCCTGTTTGATGTTGTGCTCAAGGCCCATCATTTTCATAATTTCCCAGGCACTTCCCTTGACATCAATGTTCTGGCCACCTAAACGGAGTTCGGTACATCGCTCCACAACAGTAACCTTAAAGCCGTACCGGTCTAACCAGAAAGCAAGTGTAAGGCCCGCAATACTTGCTCCAGAGACAAGGATATTTGAATTTTTCATTTAAAATTGATGATACATTTTAATTGGGTAGTGCAATTTATTTGATTCTCGTATACAATATGAAGCCACTTTTACTGTGTCGAAAAGTTAGTGCAATTTATTTTCGCTAGCCAGATGAGTTTAATGCAGCGTGATTTATGTAGGTTCTGTTTTTCCAGCTGATGAACTAACAACATGTTTTTTGATTGTGTTACAAAAAAATCAAGTGCATAAACTTCATACACAATTATCGGTAATTCCTGAGTCAAGGTGGCTGTCATACACTTAATCTTAACTCACTTTGAGTATCATTCTTGTTTTCCTTTCCGCTTTCTAAGTAATGGCATAATCCGAAATTCAATGACCAGTAATATCGCTCTTAAAATCATTAAAGCAAGAAGAAATAGTACGATTAAGAAAAGAGTATCAGCTAAATATTTCATTGGCCCAAAAGCATGTTTTTAGTTTTAATTGGGGGCAAAATAATTGATGCTTACTATCTCGTATGACTATCAAGGAAATTAGGCGATCGCAGATTTTATTCGCTCAAGTAGAACATTGATGTCAAAAGGTTTACTGATAAAGTTTTCAGGTTCACATATTCCAGTTAAATCTTCAAGATGCGCGTGGGCACTCATAATGACTACCGGAACTTCATCATATTCTGAACTTTGTTTCATCTCTTTGCATAAGTCAATCCCTGATCCGTCCGGCAGCATCACATCAAACAGATATAAATCCGGAAGGATGGAAGTATCCCTGTTCCTGAAATCGGTAATGGTTGCAAATGATTGTACAATGTAAGCTTCTGAAGTAAGCAGTAGCTCGAGCACCTCTCTTATACCCTGGTCGTCCTCTAGTAAAAATATTTTTCTCATACCCTTTTAATAACCAAACAACAACATCCGCCGTTTATTAGTTTTGGATATTCTGTAATCGTGTTATTATCAAGGTATAGCGAGTTGATTTAATTGAACTATTAATTTCCAATAGGCAGGCAAAACCAAAACTCACTTCCATTTCCGAGTTCACTTTCTACTCCTATTCTCCCGCCGTGATTCTTAATGATTTCTGCGCTGATGTAAAGCCCCAATCCCAACCCGGTAAATTTTTGTCCCTTGTAGTCGGTCCGGTAATAACGGTTGAAAAGATGTTTAAGCTTTTCCTGGGCAATTCCTGGTCCGAAATCTTTCACTCCGATTTTAATTTCGTTGTCAGCTGTTTTGTTGGCCGTTACGACGATTTTGCCAGAATCCGGGGCATATTTGATGGCATTGGTGATGAAGTTGACGAGCACCTGTCCAATCTGCTGGTTGTCAGCGAGGATCATCTGCGCTTTTTCGCCTTCAAAAACGATCTGCTGTTTAGAGCTCTGTGCGACGTGCGAACAACAATCGTCGAAGAGCTGGTCCAATGAAAACAGCGTTTTTTCCATTTTCATCTGTCCCTGTTCCATGCGGCTGGTATCCAGTAAATCATTGATTAATCGGGAAAGGTTTTCCAGGCTTCTGATGGATTGTAAAATCAGTTTCTCCCTTGATTCTTCAGGTAATTTATTGTGTGATCTTTCGAGCAATTGTAATGAAGCTTTGAGCGAAGTAACGGGAGTTTTGAGTTCGTGACTGGCAATGCTGATAAAATCATCTTTTCCCTGTGTGATTAGTCTTCTGGAAGTCACGTCCATAAAGGTTCCTATTCCACCTGTAAGATTGCCCTGTTCATCAAAAATCGGCGCTGCATTGATGGAGATGTAGATCCGGTCTCGGTCAGGCGGCTGTACACCGATCTCCACATCGTAAACCTGACGCCCGGTAGACATCATGACGGACATCGGGTGCTCTTCTTGCGGGAGCGGGGTTCCGTCGAGACGAAGATTTTGCCATCGGGGGTCATCATAGGTGCGGTCTTCAATTTCGCTCAAGCTAAGCCCGAGAATTTGCTGCGCCATTGGGTTGGCATAAACCAGCTGTCCAGTAATATCTATAATCCCGACCCCCTCAGCCATAGTCTCCAGAATTCCCTGCAGCCTTTGCTCACTGTCTCTCAGCGTTTCTTCGAGTTTTGTTTTTTCCTGTATCGTACGTTCACGCTCCCGGATGGCAACAACCTGGTCAGTAACGTCGAGCGCCATATCGATTACGCCGGTCACCTGGCCGTCTTCGATATAGGGTGCATAACTGAAATTAAAAAATCCTTCGGTAAGTTCTCCATTTCGAATAAGGCTTACCGTACTCGATGATTCCGATCGCGGATGTCCATCCTGGAAAGTTTCAATCAGTTTTTTTGCTGCGTCCTGACCGACCAGTTCGGGGATTTCCTTAAATAGTGGTTTTCCGATAATACTTTCGTCCTTTCCGATCAATTCCAGCATCGGCGAATTGATCATGGTAACAATAAAGTCTTCTCCCTTGACCAGTAGCATCGCAACAGGTGCCTGAGCGATGAGGTTCTTAAAGCCAGCTTCGCTATCGCTTAATTTGATGTTAAGCTTATTTACCGAATCATAAAGCGCCTTTAACTCCACATTGTTTCGCTCAAGGCTATTGTTCGCCTGGTTCAGTTCTGAGTTTACAAGTTCGTAACCTATGTTCGAATCATTCAAGTGATCATTCTTTTCTTCCAGCTGGAGATTGATTGTTCTGATCGTTTGGTTGAATGCTTCGAGCTGCTCATTGGTTGAAGTGTACTCTTCGTTTATCACGCTCAGTTCTTCATTGGTCGATTGCAGTTCTTCATTCAACACGGTAAGTTCCTCATTATATTCCTGCAATTTCTCTTCGCTCGCTCGTAAAGCCAGCTTTGCCCTGATCTGCTCGCTGGTATCCTGAACGGTGGCCATGATGGCATCTACTTTACCATACGGATCCAGTATTGGAATAAAGTCTATGCTCAAATACTTGGCCCCGTTGTGTTCATCCTGTCTTGACGAATCCAGTACCTGTTGCAGGGAAATTTTTTCAGCCGAAGAAAATACTTTATCAAGCTGGGTGGAAAATATCTGGTCTTTTAATAATGGAAATACCTCCAGCATTGGCCTTCCGATCACCTTCTCTTGTCGATGTCCCCAAATTTTGAGCATCTCCGGGTTAGCGGTCTCGATCAGCATATCTTTCCCTTTCAGTAGGGTCAGGCCGATAGGTGATGAGCTCACCAATTGCTGCATCCTGTTCTCCGTGTAGATTAATTGGTTATGGATTTTTGAAAGCTGGTCATTGGCCGCTGCAAGCTCCTCGTTAGTGGCCTGGTACTCTTCATTAGCAGCCTCCAGTTCCTCATTAATCTGTTGCTCTCGCTCTTCTTTTTCCCTGACCAGTTTCCAGGCATTTACCCGCTCAGTTACATCGGAAGCGGTATGCAGGATGCAGAATATATTGCCCTGGGAGTCAAAAACGGGCTTGTAGACGAAATCAAAATAAGAACTGACCAGTTCACCGTTAATTTCCAGTGTAGCTTCCACATCTTTTCCGACATATTTCTCTCCAGAATTCCAAACCTCCTTTAGCAATGCGGTAAAAGGCTGGCCCTTGAGTTCAGGCAAGGCTTCTTCAAATTTTTTACCGATTACAGACGCATCCTTTCCCCAGAATTTGAGCATATCTTGACTGGCAAGCTGTATAACCAAGTCTGGGCCAATATAAATCGCGGTAGCCTGGGTGGATTGGTTTAAGATTTCGAGCAATGCCGGATTGCTCATAGCGGAAAGGAGGTTGTTCATCAACAGGTAAGTAGGCTTAAAAATAGCTTTCAAAAATAACATTTCCTAAAATATTTGGGAAATTATTGCCCTTATCGCTCTGCAATTGCTAACAACATTGGGGAATGTTAGGCTACAGGCAACATCGTTTAGTGATAAATAATGCAGTATAGCGCTTTTTTACCGTCGGAATTCGCCGCCTGTAATGTAAAAGATTTTCAAATGTTTAAGGGCGAATTAGGAATATAAGATTTTTATGGGTTTTGCATTAAATGGCTTCTTTTCAGTAGTATCTACGGTATTTTAGATCTGGTTTATGGAGCTCCAAATTTTAAATTCTGGACAGGAGAGCTTAAAACTGGTAACTAAAAAATGCTTCATTTGTGTCTGGTGACACAGATTAGACTCAAGCCTTAGCGCTTTTGCAAATAGGCCTGTAAGAAAAGTTTGATGCTGCTGATGAATACCGTCCAGGTAGTGGGTATTAATTAAAACCACACCCTTCGTTTTTGTTTTTTTGGGGTGGTGTTTAAGTGTCTGGTTACTGGCTGGTCCACTAAGCCATCTATCTTAATCAGGTATACTTGCTATAGATAATTTTCACATATCTTTCAAGCAAGTTAGCATGCCCAGCTTGGTATTGATTGGGCCGTTCGGGCATGTTGAGTGGACTAAGGCCATTCCGAATGGCCGGATGGACATTCGGAAATTTAACCGGTTAGGCGTTAAGATGTTGGGTGGTGATTCAACAAAATAGCAAGCAATCCTACAATAACTCGTGGCATTTTATGCCTGATTAAAGACCTTGAGATCTTCTAAAAAAGGTTAAGCTTTTTGGGTTTGTCTGCTGCCTGGTTGGCTTTCTGGCGCTTAAGTGTAAGTTTAGATATCCTTGCTGTGATGTTTCCACGGCAAAGGGTCCGTTCGGACACGCCGAATGGACCCAATTGATTTCTGGATGGCCGTGGTCTTTTCACAAGTTCTAGCAATAATGATTAAAGGATTACTGGAATATTTCTGCGCTCAGACATTGCCTGGCCGATATCGCGAAATTATCAAATACTATTTTTCCCAGTTCTGAAAAGCAGCTACACTAAATCCAAATCTTTGTTCTGCATGGGCAATCAAGCCCGATGTCTAATTAATAAAACGATGGATGATTTACTATCTAAACTGTCCCCTTACTGGGTTGAGGTCTCGGTTTTATCTGGTCTTTTAGTATTTGGTATTCTCTTATTTTGGCTGAAGGCTTGGCGAATTAAAAGCATTCGCGGCGGACCTGTAAAAGATTTAAGTTTTCATCAGCCTGCTGAACATAACCTGATGGGAAAGGTGAGGCTGGATGAGGGGGTGATCGAGGTGCCGGTTTCTGAACTGCGTTTTTCGGTTTCGGGTACTGGGTCGGGTTTGGTAGCGGACGTAACAGCAGAGCTTAAAATTATCTTTCAGCAGCTCGCTGCCGGGGATAAAGGGAAGGTGGATTTCTTTCGGGAAATGATTGGCCTCGAGGAGAAGTACGAGGAGCTCTTCTCTCATCCAGGGCTCGTGGAAGTGCGACAGTTTATTAAGTCGCATGCGCCTTTTGCGCTGTCGAGGGAAGAATTAACAGGTTTTTGGGGATAGTAAAATTTTTATGATGAATAGATATTTAAAATTTAAGTGCTGGGGTTTTACCAGAACAGACCTGGATACAAGCTACTTTTCAATTGGTTTCTGGGGCAGCCTGACCGGGGTGTTGGTTTTGATGCTGGGGGTGGCATTTGCTGGTCATGCCCAGAACGGGCAGGCGGGGATTCAGGAGGCAACCAACCAGGTGAGAAGCTATTTTGCAACTGGGACTAATTTGATGTATGCAATTGGCGCGGTGATGGGCATCATCGGGGCGGTGAAAGTGTATCAGAAATGGAACGCAGGGGAACCTGATACGGGCAAAGTGGCGGCGGCCTGGTTCGGGAGCTGCGTGTTTTTGGTCATTGTGACTTCGGTCCTTAAATCTTTCTTCGGGGTGTAATGATGGGAACAGTATATCAGATTAATAAGGGGCTGAATAGGCCGATTAGTTTCAAAGGGCTTCAGGCGCAGTACATTGCGTACCTGGGTGCAGGTCTGGTGATTTTGCTAGTGGGGTTTGCAGCAGGGTACATTATAGGATTGCCGCTGCTATTGCTCTTGCCATTGACGGGGATGCTTGGCGCAGGACTATTTACGGTGGTGAATACGCTCTCAAAACGTTTTGGCAGAGATGGACTGATGAAGTTTTTGGCGGCGAGGAGAATGCCAAGATATCTGTGGTTTAATTCCAGGCGGCTGTTTACCCAGCTTAAATCTATAAAGCAATGAAGGGAAGATTTGAATATAGCCTGGCTGGTGGAGGCGTAAAAATGAAAGGGATATTTCCTATCTATAAAGTAGAAAAGGATTGTCTGCTTTCGGTAAATGGGGATGTAACGGTTGCTTTTAAGCTTACGCTTCCGGAAATCTTTACGCTTTCATCGAATGACTATGAGGCGATGCATCAGGCTTTCATCAGAGCGATCCGTTTATTGCCTGAGCATAGCATCTTTCATAAGCAGGACTGGTTCTTGAGGGAAAAGTTCAGCGCCAGCTCAGCTGCGGGTGATTTTTTGGAAGTGGCAAGCAATGCGCATTTTTTCGGTCGGCAGCGTCTCTCGCAGGAAAGTTTTGTATTTATCACCTGCAGGGGGCATTGCAGGAAACTCTCCAGTTCCGCGGCCAGTAATCTGCTTCGAAAACGGATCGTACCGAAATCAGTTCTTCTGGATAAAGGGTTTTCCGCATTCTTCGATGGGGTGGCGCAGTTCGTACGGGTGCTCGAAGACAGTGGCTATTTTAAACTTGAGCGGTTAGATGAGGATGCGCTCTGCGGGACGGCGAATAGGCCGGGCCTATTGGAGCGCTATTGTTTTCTGATTGGGGAGGATTCGCCCTCGGTGCTTCGGGACGTGCACTTAAAGGGTGGGATTTCTGTCGGTGAAAAAAAGGTGGAATTGTTTTCCCTGTCCGATGCGGAGGATTTACCGGGCAACTGTGGCCCAAGGATTAACTATGAGCCTTACTGCACCGATAGGTCTAAGTTTTCGGTAGGATTTGCTTCGCCCCTGGGACTGCTGCTGGATACCGAGCACATCTATAACCAGTATATTTTTATCGGGGATGAGCGGAAGACGCTGAAAAATCTGGAGGCTAAACGCAGGCGGCTGAATTCGCTTTCGGCTTATTCCAGGGAAAACGCGGCGGCGAGGGATGCGGTGAATGATTTTTTGAATGAGGCGGTGGTGATGCAGCGGCTGGCTGTTCGGGCGCATTTCAATGTGCTGTGCTGGTCAATGGACGAGTCTTCAGGGCAGTCTAGTGGTACAAGGGTAGCCTCAGCCATGGCGGGGCTCGATGCGGTGTGCAAGTTGGAGCGAGACGGGGCACCTCAGATCTGGTATGCTGGAATTCCCGGCAACGCGGCGGACTTTCCGATGAATGACAGTTTTGATACTTTCTTGGAGCAAGGCTGTTGCTTTTTAAATCTGGAAGGGAATTATCAATCTTCTGATTCTGCCTTTGGTTTTCGGCTTGGGGACAGGCTTTCGGGTTTTCCCGTGCATGTGGATTTATCCGATGAGCCGATGCGGCTGGGGCTGATCACCAACCGCAATAAGTTTATCCTGGGGCCTAGCGGGTCTGGAAAGAGTTTTTTTACCAATCATCTGATGCGAAGCTGCTTCGCGGGAGATGCGCATGTAGTCATTGTGGATATCGGACACAGTTACCGCGGCTTATGTGAACAGGCGGGCGGCTATTATTTTACCTATTCCGAGGATTCACCAATCTGCTTTAATCCGTTTTTTATTGCTGCCGGGGAAGTATTGGATACCGAAAAAAAGGAAAGCATTAAAACCTTGCTACTCGCGCTATGGAAACGCGAAGGGGAAACTTACCGACAGAGTGAATATGTGGCGGTGTCAAATGCGCTGAACCTGTACTATGCTTATCTCTCGGATCATCCTTCGGTTTTTGCCTGCTTTGACAGCTTTTATGAGTTTTTGATGGATGATTTTTTAGAAGTGCTAAAGGATGGGCGTGTGGCCGAGCGGAACTTTGATATTGATAATTTTCTTTTTGTGCTTAATCCCTATTATAAAAATGGTGAGTTTGGGTACCTGCTTAATGCGAGAGAAAACCTGGATTTATTGAATCAGCCTTTTATTGTCTTTGAGATTGATTCGATTAAATCCCATCCGATACTTTTTCCTATTGTCACGCTGATCATTATGGAAATGTATGTGGCTAAAATGCGCAAACTTAAAGGGGTACGCAAGATTATTCTGATTGAAGAAAGCTGGAAGGCGATAGCCAAGGAAGGCATGGCGGAATACATCAAGTTTCTTTTTAAAACGGTGCGTAAGTTTTTTGGGGAGGCAATCGTAGTCACGCAGGAAGTAGAGGATATTATTTCCTCTCCAATTGTCAAGCAGGCAATTATCAATAATTCAGATTGTAAGATACTTTTAGATCAGTCTAAATTTCAAAACAAGTTTGATGACATCCAGGCGCTGCTGGGCTTATCGGAAAAGGAAAAGGCGCAGGTGCTCTCGATGAATCGGGCGAATGATCCCAGCTTCCGCTATAAGGAGGTCTTTGTTTCGCTCGGAGGTCAGAAGTCGATGGTGTACCGGACAGAGGTGAGTCTGGAAGAATATTTATGCTTTACGACCGAAGAAACTGAGCGTTTGCAGGTAGATGCTTATAGCGAAAAGCTGGGCAGCCTCGAAGCGGGGATAAAAGCGCTTGCGGCGGAGATGAGAGTGAAAAGTAGGTGAGGATAGCGGCTTTTTTGGATGGGCAATTTGCTTTGGCGAGCGGGGGTTAATTTAGGTTGGTGTAGAGAGGCCAGTTTGGATTGGTGAGGGCAAAATTATTGAGCCTATTAGGGATAAAAAATAAATCATAAACCAGTTAAAATCAATAAAAACGTATGAAAAACAGATTGATGGTGATAGCACTGCTAGCCATGCTGGGCGTGTTGGGCAATTGCAGGCGGGCTTCGCTTGAGGAATTTATAAGGGGCGTGTATGTGAGCCATAGCCATGGAGAATTCGCGGTAGCATCAGACACGCTCGTAATTGGTGAGGCAAAAGGTAATGTGTACCCCATTGTTCGCAACACCGCTTATCAGGTTTTACTGGATGGCAGGCTGGGCAAACGGGAGTGGGACAGCGAGCATTGGACTGGGATATGGGATGAAGGGCGGCAGGTGATGCAGGAGCAGAAAAAAGGCAGGCTGATCCGCTTTGAGGTGGATTCAGCCCGGCTGGTGATTGGTCGCAGGGTGTATCAGAAGGTGGATAGATAGGAAATAATAAAGGTTAGGGAAATGAAAAGAGTGTTGGGCGTGTGGACTAAGGTTCAGGCGAAAATGAAAAGGCTTATGAAAAATTATATGATCATTCTGCCGGTGTCGGCAATGACGCTTTGCGTGAGTTTGCCTAAGGGGGCGCAGGCGCAGGTTGCGGTATTGGAAGTGATAAAGGCGGGAGTAAAAAAGGTGAT
Source organism: Pedobacter jeongneungensis (assembly GCF_000633455.1). GTDB lineage: Bacteria > Bacteroidota > Bacteroidia > Sphingobacteriales > Sphingobacteriaceae > Pedobacter > Pedobacter jeongneungensis_A. The sequence goes on along the minus strand of NZ_AYMG01000016.1, from coordinate 113,407 downwards.
CAAGGCGGTTGACTTGAAAGTGCAGCGTTTGCAGAATGAAACGATTTGGCTGCAAAATGCGCAGAAGGTGCTAGAAAACCAGCTCTCTAAATTGAAGCTGACCGAGATTGCGGACTGGACGGGCAGGCAAAAAGAGCTTTATGAAAAGTATTATAAGGAGCTCTGGGAAGTGAAATCGGCAATCACTTATTTTAAGCGCATCCGCGAGCTGACGGGAAAACAGCTTCGGCTGGTGGATGAATACCAATGGGCGCTCGGGCTGTTTTCAAAGGATAAGCATTTCTCGGTGGAAGAGCTCGAAGAGATGAAAAAGGTGTACCAAGGGATATTGGAAGAAGGCCTGAAGAATGTGGATGAGATTTTACTGGTGATCAGCAGCTTTAAAACGCAGATGAGTGATGCAGAAAGGCTGGAGCTGATTGCAAAAGCTTCGCAACGGCTGGATGAAAATTATACGGATTTGCAAAAGTTTAATCGCAGTCAGATGTCGATCAGCGTTTCAAGGGCCAAATCAAATGATGAGGTAGTTACTTTAAAGGAGTTGTATGGGCTGGAATAGTAGGGCTTTCATGTTAAGATTTGTGGTTTTGCTATCATTTTCTGCTTTGAGTTTCCAGCAGGTGATGGCGCAGAGCTGGTCAGAGTGGTTCCGGCAAAAGAAAATCCAGGAGCGATACCTGCTGGAGCAAATCGCAGCTTTGCGGCTGTATGGAAGTTACGTAAAAAAAGGCTATCAGCTGGTGAGTGGTGGGGTAAACGTGGTCAGGGATTTATCCAAAGGTGAGTTGGACGTGCATCAGCTGTTTTTTGCTTCACTTTCCAGGGTTAATCCGGTGGTACGCTCTTCTGCGAAGGTGACCGGGATTATTGAATTGGAGCTGGAAATGGTCAAGCTGCTTTCAGCAGTGAGGCGGGTGGAGTTAGCAAGAGAGGCGAAGATAAATGTGGTGGCAGTGGCTGATGGTTTAAGTAAGGAAAGCTTAGCGGGACTCGAAGAACTGTTATCGCTTGTGCTTTCGGGTGAAGTGGAATTGAGCGATGCCGAACGATTGGAAAGACTGGATGCTTTGCATGAGGGGTTCAGGGAACGGCTGGTTTTGGTAAGGCAACTGGTCGCAGAAGTATTTAGGCTCAGTAGATTGCAAGCAGCGGAAGAATCAGAGGTTTTTAGATTAAGGAGGTGGTATGAATAAGTTTAAGGTTTTAGTGATATTGTTTTTTGGGTTGGGGCTTTTCAGGGTTTCTGCGCAGTCCACTGATGCGCAGCAGTTATTGCTGAACGTGGAAAAGCTGAGCCAGTTGAAAAACATTTTATCTGATATGAAGCGGGGCTATGAGGTCTTAAGCAAAGGCTATAATGCGGTGCGGGGGATCGCTAAAGGTAATTTTTCGCTGCATGAGACTTTCCTAGACGGGTTGCTACTGGTGAGCCCGGAAGTAATGAAGTACCATAAAATAGCAGAACTCGTTTCGGCGCAGGGCAGGCTGATCAGAGAATATAAGTCGGCTTACCAGGGTTTTGTTTCTTCGGGCAGTTTTTCTGCCAGTGAGCTGGAATATATTTCCAGGGTCTATGCTTCGCTGGCTTCAGAAAGTCTGGATCATCTGGAGGAGCTATTGCGGGTAATTTCTTCGGGGGAACTGCGTATGAATGATGCGGAGCGGCTTTCCGCGATTGACAGGTTAGCTGCTCAGATGGAATCTAAGCTCAGTTTTCTTAGGGATTTTAATACAAAGGGCTGGTCGGTCAAGCGACAGCGGGATAGGGAAAAGCGCTCGCTAACGGAATTAAGGTCTATCTACAGGTAAATAAATTTTGATTTTTATGAATAGGAAATTAAACGGCTTTTTTAAGCTGACGGGGCTGCTATTGCTCTTTGTTTTGCCGCTGGGGGCTTCAGCGCAAGGGGTGGCGGAAAGCCTTTCCGGTATGCAGCCGGTGCTGGACCGGATTTATGCAGAGATGCTGCCAATGTGCTCGAAGCTGATTGACGTGGGTAGAGGCCTAGCGGGATTTGGGGCGATGTGGTATATCGCTGCCAGGGTGTATCGCCATCAGGCGAGCGCCGAACCGGTGGATGTGTATCCGCTGCTGCGACCATTTGCTTTGGGGATGTGCATTCTGCTTTTTCCAGCGGTAATGGCGGTGATGAATGGGGTGCTGCAGCCGACGGTGTCGGCAACAGGTGCCATGGTTACGGGCAGCAATGAAGTGATTGCCAAGCTTCTTAAAGCGAAAGAGGAAGCGATGAAAAAATCGAAGTATTACCAGATGTATGTTGGGGAAGATGGCCGCGGGGATAGGGACCTTTGGTACCGCTATTCGCATCCCAAAGATCCTGATGGCAGTGGGGAAACGTTTTTAGATGGATTGGGCAATGATTTGTCTTTTTACATGGAACGCCAGAGTTATGCTTTTCGCAATAACGTCAAGCAATGGATGAAAGAAGTACTGGAAGTGGTCTATGCGGCAGCTTCGCTGTGCATCAATACCCTGCGGACTTTTTTTCTCATTATCCTGGCGGTATTGGGGCCGCTGGTACTGGGCTTTGCGGTCTTTGATGGCTTTCAGCATACTTTGACGGTTTATCTGGCGCGCTACATCAATATTTTTTTATGGCTGCCAGTAGCCAATATTTTTGGCAGCATCCTAAATAAAATCCAGGAGCAGATGATTAGGCTGGATATCTCGCAGATTGATGCCAGTGGCGATACCTTTTTTACCGGCGCGGATACCTGTTATCTGATCTTTTTAATTATTGGTATCGTAGGGTATTTCTCGGTGCCGACGGTAGCCAATTACATTGTCAATGCGGGCGGGGGTAACGCGATGCTGCAAAAGGTGAATATGATTGTGGCAGGTAGTGGCTCACATGCCATGGCTTATGGCGGCGCGGGTATGGGCATGGCGGCGGATGCCATGGGTGATGCTTACCGAAGGATGAACGGCTCAATGGCGCAAAGCGGTGGCAATGATTATTTCCCGGATAAGGATAACGGTAGCAGCCATTAAAAGGACAGGATTAGTGGGAGTTAAAGGAAAGGAGAAATATGTTTAATCAACTCAGGAACATCGATTCGGCCTTTGGCCATATTAAGCGTTTTAGCCTTTTTTTTCTGCTTTGCTGCTTTGGGGTTTCGGGATTTACGCTCTGGAAGGCTTTTGAGATGGTCAGGTATGCGCAGCAGAGGGTATATGTGCTGGTTAATGGTAAAGCGGTGGAAGTCTTCGCGGGTGAGAAAAAAGATAACCTGATGGTTGAGCTTCGGGATCATATAAAGATGTTCCATTACTGGTTTTTTACGCTTGACCCGGATGAAAAGGTGATTCAGGGGAATATTGCAAAGGCGCTAAACCTGGCGGATGAAAGTGGCCGGAAGGCGTATGATAATTTAAAAGAGCAGGGCTTTTACAATAACCTGATCTCGGCAAATATATCCTTAAGCCTGCAGGTGGATTCGGTGCAGTTGGATATCAATAGCTACCCTTATGTCTTTCGCTGTTTTGCCACGCAAAAATTGGTGCGCTCTTCTTCGACGGTATTTCGAAAACTGGTTACCCGCGGTTTGGTACGAAGTGTATCCAGGAGCGATAATAATCCACATGGCTTTTTAATTGAGCGCTGGGAAACGGTAGAAAACGGGGACAATACACTGGTTGGGAGATGAGAAAGCGGAAGGGAAATCTGAGTGATGGTCAGTTACGGATGGCCGAACAGGTTGGCAGGGCTTTGCTGCGTTTGCAAAGGCGAATGGCGGACTGGCTTAACTGCAGGCTTTGGGTAATGGATCTGGAACGGCAGCGGTGGCTATTGCTTGGCTTTAGCGCCGGATTAACGGTTTATTTTTTAATCATGATGGCCAGGGCCATCTTAAAATAAAGGGAAAATGAAAGAAGAAAAATTGGATTGGAAAGGGCTTTTTGGTGTAGATGCAGCGGGCAAGAAAAAGCTGAGTAAGCCAAAGGCGGTGTTGCTGCTGGTGTTGGTACTGCTGCTTTGCACTTGTGGATTGCTGTATGTATTTAGGGATGAGATTCTGGAAGCGGAAAAGCAGGAAGAGAAAAAGGGAATTAATGCAAGTCTGCCCGATGCGGTGCTGAAAAAAGATGCGCCGGAAGATAAGATGTCGATTTACAGCGTGATGCCTTAGGATAGTGCGGAAGATAAAATCGGGGATTTAAGGATAGGTTTTAATGAGAGGAAATCTGATCAGCAGGCGGAGGCAATCAAGGAAAGGCTGGCGCAGATTAATGCGCAGGTCTCTTCGACTGCGGCTGGTGTGGGTTCTGGTGCGGGCGTGAGGGGTAGTGGTGTTTATGGAAATGTCAATGATAGTGGCAACATGAAAAGCGATGTGGATAGGTTGGAGCTATTGATGAAATCCATGCAGCAGGGAAAGGCGGAGGATAAGGAGATGGAGCAGCTGGGGGAAGTGATGGATAAGATCATTTCGATTCAGAACCCGGGAATGGTGCAGCAAAAGCTGCTGGAGCGAAAGGCCGAACTTGCAGCGAGTGATAGCGCTTTTCATGCCTTGCGGGCAGTGGTAGACGGTTTTCAGAAAGTGGCGCAGGGTGGACTAGTCAGGCTAAAGCTGAAAGATACAGCCACTTTATCAGGTATGCTGCTGGCTAAAGGGCAGCTGCTCTATGGTTCCTGCTCGATTGTTAATCAGCGTTTGATATTGAATATTTCTAATGTCCGCCTGGGCAGTTCAATTATTCCGGTAAATCTTTCGGTGTTTTCTTTGGACGGGATTATGGGGATTGATGCGCCGGAGGCGGTGTTGGGTGAAGTGGCGGGCGATGGGACGGTGAATGCGCTGGGTTCGATGCAGCTGCTGTCAATGGATAATTCGCTGGGCGTGCAGGCGGCTTCAGCAGGTATTGATGCGGCCAGGAACCTGATAGGTCGAAAGGTGAAGCGGGTTCGGGTAAAGTTGCGTGATGGCTTGCCCGTGCTGCTGAAAATCAACCGCTATTAAGCCATGACGCCAATGATGGAAAAAAGGCAGCAGGTGGCGGCTGCCTTGGAAGCGGTAGAGGCGGTTGGTTTGAGCTCGGATCAGCTGCCGGAGAAAATCGCGGCTTTTTATGATGATCCGGTAAACCATCCGCTTATTCTGGTGGATAAAAAGTTCGGGGATTATGTGCTACGCTTTGAGCTGAATCTGGATTTAAGCGAGGGGCAGCTGGCTTTTTCCAGCTACACGCTGATGCTGGATAAAAAGCTTGTGATGCCGGAGCATTTCGTTTCTAATGGAATCGATTCGTTGGTGCTGGACGTGGAGATGGGTAAAGTGGACTGGTCCAAGCATAACGGCTTTGGGGTATCGTCAGAATTGGATGGAAGCTCAGAGGAACAGTGCATGCAACGAACGATGGCGATGCTGTACCGTTTTGGGGTGGTGGATCGGGAGTGGGATGAGCAGGGCTGGCAGCGAGCGAACGAGATGAGCGATGCGCTGATGCTCAAACATTTTAAGGGAACGGCGCTGGAAGAATCTATCATGGCCAGCGTTGATTTTCGCAGGTCGACATTTTATGATTTGTATCCTTATACCCCGGCTTTGCATGCTTCGGTGGTGGCCGAGTGGCCACGGACGGCGGCTGAGCTGGAATATTTAAGTACAATCACTTTTGGTAACCAAGTAAAAAATGAGATTATGAATCTAAACAATTTGCAGAACCTTCAGGGGGAAATGAAAAAACTGGGTTTCCCGGAAAAGATGATCCTGGAGATGGAGAAACAAATGAAGTCCGGTGTGAAGGGCTTTAATCTTTTTGAACGACTAGAGGGGGATAAATCCAGGCTGGATACGACGCTGCATTTTAAGCAGTCTACGCAGTCAGATTATTATTACCTCAATAAGTATGAGATTTCGGTGCCTACAGGTAGGGAACTGGACAAGGGGGAAAAGGCATATGTGTATTTTCCAGATAAGCAAAAGGATGGGGAAGCATCAGTTAGGACTTTTTCGGAGCTGCGTCCGGCGATTGATTTTTTTAAAGGGCTGGAGGAGTCGGCGAAACTGGGCGTGGGCAAGAGCTTTGATTATCAGACTGAGGTGGCGATGCGTGAAGGGAAGCAGATTAGTTTTGTGGACCAGGGTTACCGTTCGACTTTTTATTCTGAGGATCAGAGACAGACGTTTTATGTGGACAGGGGTGAAGGTTTTACCTATGAGCAAGGCCGCAATTTAGTGCAGGGGCGTTCGGTGTACAGGGAGAATATGATTTCGGCTAAGGGTCATCCTTATGATGCCTGGATTATGCTGGACAGGGATAAGCCGAGAGACCGTTCGGGAAACCTGGTGACCAGGCAGTTTACGGGTGGCTATGGTTTTGATTTGAAAGCGGTGTTAAAGGGTTATAAAATCAAGGAACTTTCTGATGCAAAAGTGTTGGAGGGCTTGATGGAAAGCATGCGTAACGGGAACAGGGTTCAGGTGAGCGTGGAAAGGGACGGCAAGCAGGAGAACCTGTTCATTGAGCCTGCGGTGCGATACTCGCAGATTAACTTTTTTGACAAAGAAGGTAAGTCGGTGAAGCGTGAGGAGTTTAAGGTCAAGAAGGAAGAAGGGCTGATGCAGGCGAATGGGAAGGAGAAGTCGAAGGCTAAATCCAAGTCGAAGAGCGTAGGTGTCGGGGAGTAGGTTTAGTAGTTAATTATTATAATGGTCTGCCGGAATCCGGCAGACCATTTTTATTTTTGTTGAACACTAGAGTTTACCAATTTTTAACCTACCTATGACTAATCAGCGCAGAAAGTTCGAAATATAGTATTTATATATTCCTTCTTATTTTGAATATGGCAAAATAGAATGTTTTTCCATCCATTTGAATTGCAGATAATTCTCCTAGGACTATGCGGAGCACACACAATTTTTTCAAGTGATGCCTTTAGCTTCCTAGGTTTACCTGAAAACTTTTTAACCCTGATTTGATTTTTTCGCCGTTCAGATTTTTGAATCCATCGACAATATCATCAATAAGGTTTGGTGCAAAACGATAAACCTTATTCCTAGCAAAAGCCGCTAACTGTAATTTACTATTAAATTTTGAATTGAGTTTATAAAATGTTCTATATCCTCGTAATTCCATTGGTGCACCAGCGAATTCAATTACAGGTTTATCAAGTAGAATGGAAATTATATCTTTCAAAGTTCCTTTACCATCAATATTTTCAATTAAAACCCATTGCCAATACCAATTTAAGAAACGGTTCATCGATCTAACTTGTATTATGCCTAATTCAGATCCTGTATCAACAAAACTCCACATGGTTTCGACAGCGGTCTCAATGGCATTGCAAAAAAATGCCTTTAATCCATTATTCAGTTTTTTAGAATCATAAATACTACAATACTTGTATTCAGTCAGTAATCCCCAAACATCCGCCTGGTAATCCGCTTCTTCGATCACTTTAGGAAATTGGCCGATACCGTTAGCGACTTCTTTTGTTAGGCGATGCCCTTCTTTGCTGTAATGTAATGCTTCATGAAAAAAGAATAATCTCGAGGCCTGCATAATGTCGGTTTCAGGTTTCGTCGTTAATCTTTTACTTAATCCAAAAAGGAAACCATCATCAAGGAGCCAACTGTTAGTCTTTTCAATATATTCAAAGCCATCATCTACGTCAGTTGTTTCGATATCTATATTATCATGTTTTAAACTGGTTCTATTTATATCAGTCACTAAGTTCCAAGGATGCTTTAGATGTTGAGAAACGGTTTTGTATTCAGCATCGTCTGAACAAACCATTTGTAACCAATTGTCCGATTTCTTACCAGCTATAGTGTTGATAAATGGTTTTATGTTATTTTCCAATTGCTCCTGCCATTTTTTTCTAATCGTATTGGCTACTTCTCTATTGTTTTCAGAAAGAACAATCCTACTATCAATCTCTTTTGTTACCAAGATGGCTTCTTTATATTTAGGACTTTCATTTCTGTCAAATTGGTAGGTCTGAACAAAAGGATAGATATTAGGATTGATCCTCGTTCCTAGTGCAAAGGGTAAGCCAGCTGAGGATGCTATAAATAAATGTATTTTTTCTCGGTCGCTCAATTTATTGGCATAAACGTCTAGAATATCCTGAAAAGTATTAACAACTGACTTAATCGTTTCTTGACTATAAAGAGAATCTACCTTTGGAGTTTTAAGAGCGATGTCAAATTCATTTAATGGATTAGGAACTACTTCATATGTAGTATGCTTGTCAATGTTGAATGAGGTAGCTATCCTTATACTTATATCTCCCTTTCCTTTTTGAACCTCGGAAGGTAGGCTGAATGGAACGATTGAAAAATCGTAATCAGGTGAAGGCTTGTCTGTTTCTTTATACCACCTGCTTTCAACATGATGCCATTGATATATGGATAAAGGATGAGTATTGCCAATTAAGTAACCCAAATGAAAGGCCACTGGTATAGGAGTTAAACCAAAATATGCAATCCTTGCCTGTGGATTTGCATCAAGTATTGACTTAGCAATTTCAACATATTTCCTTTGTTGAAAGAGCGCTAAATTGTCAAACGATAAAGCGTATAGTTCGCTCAATTTTGCGCTGCCTGCTTCAAAATCGATAAAAACTATATTTTCTGCGTCTTCTGCATCCAATGCTGAAACACATTCAGCTTCAGTGATTTTTCTATCCAACCCGTAATGGGCTATAACTATTGTTTTTATACTTATCATAATTATTTTATAAGTGGTGATGGTTTCACATTCTTTAAAACTTCGAGAAAAATGTCTTTTGAGAATGGGCGGTTGGTCTGAATTGCTAAAAATAATGCTTGCTTACCAACTTTTTGTATGAGATCGGAAAAGCTGTATGGCGTATCTTTATTTTCACTTGCTTGAACCAAATCATGTATGTCCCCCTTCTTAATTTCTGATCCTTCGAAAAGGCTTTCGAAAACTAGCTCCCGTGCTTTCGAATCAGGCCTCTCAAATTCGATAACCTGGACAGCCCGCCTTATTATAGCTGGGTCTAACACCTTTAACCTGTTCGTAATTAAGATTACGGCCAACTCAATTTTTTCGCGGGAAACAAGATCAATCTGCTTAATTAAAACATTAAGCCCCGCACGATCTTCATGGTGCGCTTGGTTTTGGTCACGGTCTGTTGCGAGATCATCAGCTTCATCGATGATCAAGATACCCATTTCTCCTGGCTTTACACTTTTCTTTACTTGAGCGAATGCATCCGTTATTCTGTTGCCAATTTCTCCTACTAAGCCACCGCCACGTATATTTGATGGCGTTTCATAACATGTTATACGTTTCCCTATTATTTTACCAAGTGGAGTGGCTACGCTGTGTGCTAATGCAGTTTTACCACAACCTACATCACCAGATAAAATAATCAATGGTGTGCCAGAAATTATATTAGAAAAAAATGCTAGCTTTTTTGAATGATATTTTTTATGCCATTTCTCAATCTTTTCATGATTGTAGAATAATTCCAGAGAATTCAATAAAGCATCTTTTTGTTTATCAATAGCTATCAACTGATCAAAAGCCTTTTGAGCGGCATTATCAGGATGGGTATTTTGTTGTAGTAGAACTTCCATTATTTGGTAATTAGCGTACGTTGTAATCTTAAATTATTACTGATATAATCTCTTTCTGATGTCTCTTTACCAACTAAAGGCGAGCCATTGGTTCCCCAACCTCTTCTCGCTAATTCAGAGTTAACAGATGTGGAGTTTGCAAGATTGTAATTCATGTCCACAAACAACCCGACACTTGAATCTTTTGGAATCGACCAGAAATTAATGCCTCCTGATAAACTCCCGGTTGATAAATAGCCATTGCTGCTTACTGTATATTTGTAAGATTGAAATCTTTCTCCAGATGCATTGTAGAGTTGTATCTCGAATGAATTAAGAACTTTTTCTTTCAACATATATGTGATATCCTCAATCCAGTTTTTTGCTCTTTCATAAGTAATTATCCCTCTATTTGCAAAACCAATAATATCCTCATAGGTATTTTGCATAACCGCCTTTACATCCGATTCACTATAAGAATCGGTGCCTGAAAATGTATATGTACTCATATTGTTTGTATTTTAATTGCAGTGTGATGAAAATATTTTACCGAATAATGATTGCAGATGTTCAAGACTATCGCCATCTCTACCATCAATATCCGCTACAATTGCACGGTTAATGATTTCTGACGCTTCTTGCAACCAATCAGCAAGATCTTGAATCTCATACCATGACCATTTTTTTACGATATTATTTTCAGCCATGACTGGATCAAGTACAGACCATTCTTGGTTTGCATGTGGTGTTATGCTCTGATAATAATCATTAAACCAAATTGTTTCCTTATTCTTAACAACATGTGCCAGGTAGGAAAACCAATTAGCTAGTGTTTGTGGATAAGTGGTATCGTCACCACATTGCTCATAGGCCTTTGCTGCGAGAAGATTTACTAAAAAACTAGGTAGACTTATTTTGTCATTTGTTTCGTTTTCTTTTACAATCCTCCACCATTTTAATAAACGGATCATATCATTGAAAGTAACTATGCCATCATTTTTTTTTGTTTCCGCAGTGCGTGAGCGGATAAATTCACGATGATTCTCTATGCATGTAGTGATTTGCTCTCCGGTATTTCTAATTAAAATTTGTTCGCCTTTTTTGCTGCCTTGAAACATCGGCACTAAGTCAAAGGTTAGCTTATCTGCCTCAAAAATTATTTTAATGGAGCTTTTAGTCTCCTCGATTTCATTATTTGGATAACAATCTTCTGCGTATTTTTTGAATCTTTGAATTAATGGTTCAAATTCTGTTTCTTTATCTTTTTCAACTACAAAAGGTAAATCAATATCTTGACCTTCAGTTGTTGTTAAACCACGCATATGTCTTCGCAATCCAGTACGAGTAGCAAACGAACCGGAATGAGGCATTTCTATGATTGTTAAGCCATCTGCTTCAGCCTTCTCCTTAATATTTTTTCTTACTTCATCAGATTTATCCTTGATAGCAGCTCTGCTTTCTTTAGGAGGAGCTATCCATGCTACAAAGTTTTTGATTCTACCATGTAGCGTACTCTTGTTACTGTATGCATTCATATTTATTTTTTTTTAATTTAATTACCTACTAATTACTCTCACGGGACATTAGAACTTTCAGTTATGTTCCTTTTAATTTTTTGTTTTCCATGTTTTTATTATTTTTATTTTAAATAAATCAACCAACTCTCAATCAAATGAACAATAGAACAAATGCCCTTTCATTAACTACGATAATCGTTACTAACGGTTTTCCGTATATCAATTGTAGTATATGATGGATCGAAGCGAACTCGAGCATGCTACAACCGCTGAACTTATAGAATATATTCAAGGAAAAGATGATTTTATCGAAGCCGCCAAATGTGCATTTGAGAATTTTTTCTTGAGATTTGAAAATGAATTAACAAAAAAATGCCGCGTTGTTGCGGTAAAATGGGGGTATGATCAAAGTGTAGGTGATATTATCTCAGAACAAGCGCTAGAGAAGTTTTGGCTAAAAGCCAACCGTTTTAATCCAGATCAATGCAAAGCAAATAATTTGGATAGGTGCTTGCTGTTCTACATATTTAGGATAGCTCAGAGGCTTTTATGTGATAAAAATAGAGAGGAAAAGAAAATTGGTAAAGACTATTCTGGAGATGAAGAGATTATTGTTGAATTTCCAAGTTTAGAAAATCTGTCTCTACCAGCTGAAAAGGCTAGGGACATAAGGTCAAGAGCTGAACTGATTGAAAAAGCTCTGGACAGGCTTGGTCCAAAACATAAAATTATTTATTTAACATACCAAGCACACGAGCGAAAAGGAATGAAGTTACCAAGACATCTATTGGAGAAACTAAGAGATGAACTGGAATTAACTCAGACATCCATTCGTATATACAAAAAAATGGCAACTGATACTGTCACTCAAATTATGCAAATTTATGGCTCAAAGTAAATTATTTACTGATCCTGAAGAGATTACAAATTGGCTAGCTTCTACTGGTTATTTATTTCCAAGAAATGAATTGGAATTAAAAAGGTATAATAAACTTTTTGATGATGGTGATAATATTAAGCTGACGGATTCGAACGTTTCACTGGATAGAATATTTTCCGGACAAGTAATGCGATTTCCTGAAGGAACACCATTTCAGACATACGACAAAAATCAGATAATTTCGGACTATAAGATGGTTGCACGAAATGGTTTAAATGGACTACCTGAGCATATTTTAAATAAAATGCTGAATAATCAGAATAAAAATGACGCCAGCAAAAAAGAAGAGGATAAGTGAACTTGCTGATTTTTTATCTTCTGAATTTGCAGTTGGGAATTTAACTGATTTAATTGCAGCCGCTGACTCAGAATCGCTTTCTATATATTTTGATCATTATGAAAGTAGCTTTGATGGGATGCTTGTTCATTTTGATCAGCAATTTCATGTTCATATAAATCTTGATAAAGGAAATACCAAAACGTCAAAAAGAGGTCGATTTACTTTAGCACACGAGTTGGGACACTTTTTTATTGATGAACATCGAATAGGGTTAAAATATGGTCTGTTACAAGCACATCCATCTCTTAATAACTTAAATCATACATCTCTGATTGAGAATGAAGCTGATTATTTTGCGAGCTGTCTACTTATGCCTGAAAATAAGTATAAAGCCTTTTGTGCTCGAAAACCATTTTCATTTGATTTAATTAATTCAATATCAGATAGTTTTCAGACTAGCTTGGTCGCTTCAATCTTAAGGTTTATTGATATTGGATCAAGAGAATTTATGGTAGTAGTTTCTAGAAGTGATGTTGTGAAGTGGTTTTCAAAAAGCCACGATTTCCCAAAATTCCCTTTTCGTTTTAAGGTTGGACTAAATCTTCCTAAAGATACGTTGTCTGCACGGTATTTTTTGAAACCAATTATTCCTTACCAGTCACTAATTGAGGAGATTGATCCTGAAAGTTGGTTTTATATTAATGATAATAGAGCGAATAAAACAATGTATGAACAATGTTATTTCTCGGAAATTAATGGATATTTAGTTACTCTTATCTGGTTCAAATAGGTTGGGTTCAAAAATGATTATTTTTTAGCTTTACAATTTTTTTTAGAAGGAATCAGAATTTGCTTATATAAAAACATATCTTAGGGTTTAACATTTTTTATGTTCAATAAACCATTTAAAGTGGTGTCTGCAGAATGTGCGGCACTAAATGCAAAGCTGCGTGTCCATTCAGGTGGGCGCTTAAACCAATCGGATGAAAAACCTGTGGCGATCGTTAGGAATATACGGCAAGGTTCATCTGACACAGATTTTTTTGAAATGATTATGGTCATCGCTGGCGTAATCCTTTCCTTTCTCTTAATTGGTAAACTGTTTTCTAAATAGTACCGGAAACTTTTTCTTTAATCTTTTTCTTGGCGGATTTTACATCCGCTTTTTTTTTGCTACTTTTTTTTGGGCTTTGAATGAACCGTGTCCGCTCAATTCTATTCAAGTTTTTTAAGTAATCGTCTTTTTGTCCTTTTAAATGCGGTGCCATCCCAATTGGCATCGAAATCATCCCAGAATACCCTGATGTTGGTATCAAGGTTGAAGCTGATGATGAAAGTGAGATCGTCGAACTTAAAGGTAATGTTGTTTGAATTGGGTTCAGTATTCAGGTACTTGGTATTATCCTTAATCACTTTTTCAATTAGATTCAGCAATTCAATTGCTTTTGCAGAGGGTAGATTTTTGAAAGCGTATGGCTGATAGGTAACGCCTGATGGATTCCATTTAGACCCAAAAAATCCCAGTATTAATCCTTCTTTACTTTGCTTGGCGGACTTATAAACCAACGAAGTCAATTCTCCTGAAGAAGCTGCGGCAAGCGGATCCATTTCGAACTGTACTACATCGTTAGAAGCATCTAAGATTGTACCCACTACATAGGCTTTTGCCCGGAAGAGTGCAATGTCTTTACTGAACTCCTTGGCAGACCAATAATAATTCGGGGCAGAAGGGGTCGCTACCTGCGCTTGCAATTTTGAAAATAGGACCAGTTGGAGCAATAGTATTAGGGTAATTTTTGATTTCATTTAAATGCTAATTTGATATATTTTAGTGGGTTGTGATGGTATTAGTTTCTGTAAATGCCCAGTCTTTTCAGTAGGATGGTCAGTTGGATAAGCTCATGCTGGCTTGCTTTGATGGTGGGGTTACGCCCTGTCATTTTATGGATGGTAATGCCATCACTTGATTTTTGTGCCTGGATGATGTTGTCGAGTTTGATGGTATAGTTCTTTTCCAGGCCGATGACGAAAATTCTTTTCTGGGTGAGGTATAGGGTGCCGCTGTCGATGAGTTTATCATAGGTGCCGCCGTATTTGGAGCGGTTGGAACGGGGTTCGTAGATTTGTATGCGGTTGATGACCAGGTAGCAGGTTTCACTTTTCTGGATTTCAAAGATGTTCTCTATGGCGGTCAGTGCTTCGTTTTCCAGTGACCAGTAGTGTCTGAAGTTTTTGAGTTGTTGCCTGGTTTCAGGATTATGTTCAGAGTTGATGTTAAGGCTTTTGGCTTTTTGTTTAAATGCGGCTTCTTCCTGCGGGGACAAGCGCTGATCGGCGACCATTTTTTGGAAATAATCGAGCAGGTGCCGACTGCGAACTTCCTTGGATATGGCTTTTTCGGCTTCTTCGGGCAGGTTCAGGTGTTGCTGGATGTCTTTCAGGTAGTCTTCTGAGGCTTTTGTAAACTCACTGTTATTTAGCGTTTTGATAAAGCATTTTCTGTAAGCGAGCTTTCCGATTTCCAGGTGGAAGTATTCGGTGGTTTTTTCATTTAGGTGCAGGATGGTGGCGAGTTGTTTCAGTTTGGCTGATTCCTGTTCGCTCATTTTAAAGTTGGTTAAATAATAATTAAGTGCCACCGCATAAAATTCTTCCAGGTTCAGGCCGAACCTATCACTTAGCGACAAATCATATCTGGCTTCGATGTTTTCCAGTGTTTCAGGGCTGATGCTTTCTATGCCACCACTGGCGATAAGGTTATTGAGTTCAATAAGTGCATTTTCTTCGGGATCTTGCCGGAAGATGCTTTGCAGAAAACTTGGTTTCTTTAAGGATACGGTCTGAAAGGGCGCAATCATGGGCTTAATATTTTCGGTATTCTTCGTAAACAGGATCATTCCAGTTGCAGACCCCGCCATGCCATGAGCAGGCACCACGGCCTTTGGCACTGGAGGTGCTGCCATCGCAGCAGCGGGTAACATAATAGGAAATGCGCCGCTTTAAGGGGTTGACTTTATTATAAAGGGTGGAGGCGGATTCGTAGCCGAGGTCTTTGGAATGGTTCAAGTCAGACACGGCTTCTCTGACCTTGCCAAGCTTATAATAGCAATAGGCCCTTTGATAGTAGGCTTCTGGGTTGGCTTTGTCGAAGGAAATAAGCGTGGCATATTCATTTAATGCTTTTTTATACTGTTTCGCTTTGAAGTAACGGCTGGCCGCAGTGTTGATGACTTTGCGTTCCAGATTGGCATAACGAACGGTTTCGCTGTCGGTGAGCAGGAAACGGGAGGCTTTGCTGAGCTGTAGCTTGGCGGCTTCGGTATCGTTCTGGGCGCTTTCAGCAGCCAGAATAAAAATGTTGAGGCTGTCTTTTCTCAGCTGCTCTTTCTTTGCGGCCAGTTCCCGGGCCTGCTGTTCCTGCTGCGCTTTGAGCCGAGCGATGCGGCCAGTTTCCTTGTCGACTGCTTTATAATGAATACTCAGCGGAATGAGCAGGGCAATGAAAGCGATATAGGTGCTCATGCGTATGGATGGGTTAAGTTTGAATACGAGTTTTCGCTCCATCCATTTTTTGCCGTATGGAAAAGAGATGAAGGACAGAAATCCCAGCAAGATAAAAAGCAGGGGATGGCGGATAAAATAAAAGGCGAGGACCAGGAACAATGCGCCAACTATAGAAAATGCAAGCTTATGTTTTTCGGGCTTGATTTTGCCTTTTCCTGGTCTGGGTTTAAAATATTCAGGCAGTACCTTGGACTTTTCCGGGATGAGTTTTGGCAGGTATTTCATAACCCTTTTGGCTGGGTTGAAAGGCTTGAACAAATATATTGTACATCCGGAACACACGGATTGGGCAAGATAATATTGAGCATAAGATGAGCGTAGTTTAGTCTAGCAATAAAGCTATACAAATTTTATTGTAATCCATAAAATGATGTTTCCGGAAACTCTTATGTTGGATTCCGGAAACAGTGATCAATTTTAATTAAGCTTTTTCGATGGCTGTAAACTGATCTTTAAAATTAACGAAAATGATCTCACAGAATCGGCCAAAATAGTATCCTTCAAAATCTTTTACTTCCTCTTTCACACCTTCGATCTTTACAACTTCAACTTCCAGTGCTGCTGCGAATTTATTTTCCGTCAACTTAATTACGCCTTTATCACCCCATTGCTGTGTGTGACGAAGATACTCGACGCCATCATGGGAAAGAATTGTCCAGGTATTAAGTTTTCCGTCCTTTATCATTTTGATAATTGCTTGTTTTAATCCTCCAGGATTAGCGGTTTTGATTCTTAGTTTCATAATTTTTTTTGTGTTAAAATTAGGCAAGGCACTTTGCTTTATTTTACGGGAAACCGGATTGGTGCTTTTAAGCTTTCGAAGCCTTTTTAAGATTATTCCTTTTGGTTGTTTTATTGTTCTAAAAATTTTAGTGTTTAATTTATTTTACTAAAATATTTAGTATAAATTTGTTGTCGGTTAAAGCAAAGGGTTTATGATCAGGTCGTTTGAGAAAAGAGCAGAGCAGAAGATTTCGGGGTTTCAGTCCCCGGCGGCGGATTATTTAGAAGGCCGTCTGGATATTGCTGAAAAGTTGGTGGTGGATCCGCATGCGACCTTTTATTTTAAGATGGAGGGGGAGGCGATGCGTTCATTCGGCATTGATGACGGGGATATTTTGGTAGTAGACCGTTCGCTTCAGGCGTTACATGGGGCGATGGTGATTGCGTTTATCTCGGGCAGTTTTTCCTGCAGGATGTATGTACAGATTGGTGGGGAGATGGCTTTGCGTAATGATGCTGGGGATGTTTTGGAAAGGGATATTGCGGAAGTTTCCATTTGGGGGGTAGTGACGGCGATTTGCAGGGGGATGCTGCCTGCAGGATTAAAGCAGGGGAGGTACAGGGATGTTTGCGCTTTGTGATTGCAACAACTTTTATGCTTCTGCCGAGCGTTTGTTCCGTCCGGAGCTTAACGGTCTGCCAATCGTGGTGCTGAGCAACAATGATGGCTGCGTGATTGCCCGGAGTGAGGAGGCGAAGGCCTGCGGGATTAAAATGGGTGATCCGGAGTTTCTGGTAAGAGACCTGATCAAGAAGTTCAATATCCAGGTGTTTTCGAGCAATTATGTCTTATACGGGGATATGAGTGAGCGGGTGATGCATAGCCTTTCCAGGTGGTTTCCAAGGCTGGATGTGTATTCGATTGATGAGGCTTTTGGTTGGTTAGGAGGGGTTTCGGATTTGGCAGCCTATGTGCCCGAAATCAGAAGATCAGTGGTCCGGAATTCGGGTATACCGGTTTCCATTGGTGTAGCACCTTCGAAGACATTGGCCAAGCTGGCCAATAAACTGGCCAAGAAAAATAATGGGGTGATGGTGCTGGATAACGATGAAAAGATAACCGCTGCGGTACAGGATTTTCCGGTGCATGACCTTTGGGGCGTGGGCCGGCAGTATTATAAAAAGTTTGAAGAGCTGAAGATTGAAACCGTTGGGCAGCTCAGGGAATTGCCAGAAATGTGGTTTAAGCAGCACATGACCATTATGGGCCAGCGGATGTGGAATGAGCTGTGGGGAAGGCCGGCGATACCGATTGATGGGCTAAGGGAAAGCACCAAAGGTGTGACGGTGAGCCGATCGTTCAGGAATTATATCGAGCAACCGGATATCCTGGCGGAAGCGGTCACGCTCTATGCTTCGAGACTAGCTGAGAAGCTGCGGGCGCAGGGGCTTCGTTGTTTGTATTTGCAGGTGTTTTTATATACCAACCAAAACCGGGAGGATCATCCGCAACATTTTCCCGCCCATACCCATAAGCTGCTGATCGCAAGCAATAATACTTCCGATCTGGTGAAAATCGCGGTTACGGTTTCGGGCAAGCTGTTTAAGTATGGCATGAAGTACCGCAAGGCGGGGATAATCGCGACAGGACTGGTGCCGGAATCAGAATTGCAGCTGAATATCTTTTCTCCGCACGATGGGGGAAAGAAGGATAGGGTGTCAGAGGTGCTGGATAAACTGAACCTGGCTTATGGCCGGGGAACGCTAAGGATGGCAACCGAAGGTTATGAAAAAAAGTGGCGTTTGAAACATGAGTTTTTGTCCAAGGGTTACACGACCCGTTGGAGCGATATTATAAAAGTGAAATAGGATTCTGATTAGAAAAAAGATTATGTGTGGAAGAACATTAATTGGAGAGAGTAAAGCGATGGCGGCCAAGGCCGGGGTGATCTTGGGTGGCGAGGCGAAGGAAAAGGATACCAACCGTCCGCCTGGTACGGATATGCCGATTATTCTGGATGCAAGGCCGGGTAAGCTGCACTACGTGAAATGGGGACTGATTCCTTCGGGGTCTAAAGAGGTGCCGAAGTTTGCGACGACTTATTGCCGCATTGAAACGATGCACAGTTTGCCGAGTTATCGGGAGCTGATTGGCCACAGGCACTGCGTGTTTGTGGTGGAGGGGTTTTATGAATGGGACAGGAACAGTAAAGTCAAGCAGCCTTATTTCTTTGAAAGGGTGGATAAAGGGATTATGCTGTTAGCAGGATTCTGGGACAGCTGGAAAGATCCTAAAACGGCGATTGTGATTCCTTCCTGCACAATGATTATGCAGCCAGCGAATGCTTTTATGTCTAAAATCCATGACCGGATGCCTTGTCTGCTTTCGCAAAGTGAGAGCGCGATATGGCTGGACAGGGAACTGCCGGCTTCGGAGCGGTTAAAGGTGCTGCATCCGGTGGATGATTATATCTTAAAGGGCTGGCAGGTGGATTCTAAGCTGAATAATGCGCGGAATAAGGATGAGGATAACAATAAGCCTTCGGGGCCTGATCTTTCGCTATTTAATTAAGGGTTATTTGTTTTTGGTTTAATTTTTTGTTTTTCTGTTGGTTATGGAGCAACTGAGCTTTTTTGGGATAGCGGGGCAGACGGCGGGATTGCCGCTGGAGGTACTGGAGTACCATGCGGGCTTTATTCCGGCCGGGATGAGTGATGCCTTGCTTGATTCATTAATTGCCGAGACGCCATGGAAACAAAAGGTGGTCCGGTATTATGATAAGGAGGTGGTGACGCCACGCTTGTCTGCTTTTTATGGAGATAGTTCGCAGGTGGATTATACCGCGATTGGAAAGTCTGCGCCTTTGCCATGGACGCAAAGGCTGTTATCATTGAAGCATTTGGTGGAACCCATGGCTGGGATTGAGTTTAACAGCGTACTGCTGAATTATTACCGGGACGGGCAGGATTCTGTGGCCTGGCACAGTGATAATGAAACGGTAATGGGTTCTCATCCGATCATCGCTTCAGTTTCTTTTGGACAGGTGCGCAGCTTTGATATCCGTTTGAAGGCGGATCATGCGGTGAAGCATTCGGTGCGTCTGGAGCATGGTTCGCTGCTGTTGATGAAGGGCGATCTGCAGCAGCAATGGGATCACCGGGTTGCCAAATCCAAGACTTTTATGCGCCCGAGGGTGAATTTGACCTTCAGGCGGATTGTTAATCCACCAAGTGTATGATCAAGTTACATTATATCCATGAGGACCCGACTTCAGCGCTTGGCTTTTTTGCTTATCTGCTCTTGCAGGAAAAAAGTGGTGATCCGTTCATGATTCTGCGGGAGGACGAAATTCTGGGGGAGTTGGCCTGGCAAAATGGGCGGTGGTTAAATGTTGGGGAGATTTGTGTGGAGAAAGAATTTTTGCAGGCCGTTGGCCGGTTTATCGATGCGCAAGCATTTTCTACTTTACCTGCTGTATTGCTTACCAGGTGGCCGGATGATCTGGCTGAAGTGGTGGTACAGTCGGAGAGTGATTATTTGCTGGTATGTAAGCTGGGCAGGGATTTTGTGGTTTTTGAGCGTATTTTCCGGGAGTTTATTTCTGGGTTGATTAGAGGTGAGGGGCTATTTAGTTTTAAGGTCTTTGATGCTGGCTTTGACATGGATTTTGAGCTGAACGTGGAAGCTAAGGCAGCGCCTGGCGGTTATGCCGGCATTGAAAAATGGCAGGTGTAATATTGCTGACATTCTTTAAAACTTATAACCTACCGATAAAGCGAAGCTGTAGTTTTTCTGGCTTCCTGATTGTTTTCTGCCACCAATTTCAGGCAAAAGGTTGCGCAGGCCTATCTGGGGGTTGAATTCGAGCCATAGTTTATTACTGAAATCATAACCCAGCTGGATATCCAGACCATAATCATATTTTTTACCATAGATGATTTTTTCCATTTCGCCATCCATCAAATCCTCCCTGAAAATAACCTTTCCATGATTATCCAGTATGATGTCTCCGGATACCAGGGGATTATCTGCTTTCCAGTTCCCACCGGTGCCGTATCCGGCGTACGCGCCGATTCCAAGTATAGCGTGTCCATTGCCGAGTTGTGGACGGTACTGAATGTTGATGGGGATTTCAAGATAAGTTACACTGGTTTTGAAGTTTTCCAGGTATCCACTATAGCCACCTGTTTTCTGGCGGTAACCTTTATCGATGATGGTAAACCCAGGTTGCAGGTAAATATCCATTGCTAATGGAATGGTGAGGTTGATGCCGAACTGGCTGCCGATGTTAAACTGGGTTTTGCCTGGTCGTTCATCGTTGCCGCTAATGCTAACGCTGGACAGGTTCGCGCCACCTTTGATGCCGAACTGGATTTGGGCCTGCAGCTGGGTGATGGTCGTGATGGAGAATAAGCAGATCAGTAAAAGTAGTTTTGAAAAGCGCATGGTTAGATTCTGATTTTTTATTAATGAAACGTTTAGCAGTGATCTTTCGCTACAGGTGCTGAATGATTTAGTGTGTTTGTTAACGTCTTTTATATTCTTCATATTTAAGATAAACCGTGCTGGGACCGCTTTCCAGGTAGCCCAGTTCAAAGCAGTATAGCCAGGTATCTTGGCTATTGACTTTGTTTGCGCTGGTACAGTAGCCAAAATGAAAGCCCTGTTTTTCCAGTTCATATCTCCTGACAAATTTCTTTTCTCCCTGTTCAAGCGTATAGAGCTCATAGCGTTTTAGAATTTCGTAGTTGTTTTTAATGATGCGAAAGACCGCGGGCATGTCCTGCGTTTCTTTTTCCCTTTGCGCATCCCTTTTTTTGCGGTTGAATGCGTTTCTACAGCCATCGTTGCAAAACCGCTTATCTGATCGCCCAAAAAGCGATTTACCACATTCTTCGCAGAGGTGCTCTTCTTCAGTTGTAACTGGGTTCATGTTTAAGTGATTGATTATTTGATAGATAAACGGTTATACCGAGTATTTGTTGTCTGCATCGGGTAAGTGGTTAACGCTTCGAGTAATTTCAATATGTACCGATTGTTTGCTCATGGCTTACAGAGATTTGTGCTGTACCAATACAAGTAAGCCATGAAAAATAAAGTAATCGCAACGGAATCTTTTTCAAACGGGAGCAGGCATTTCTTTCTGGATTTTATGCTGGCCCGGAACAATACCAATTATATCCGCATCACCCGGAGTGATGAGCAAAAGGACGGGACTTATTTAAGGTCTACCGTTCGGGTGTTCCAGGAGGATTTTGAATTCTTGATCGGCTGCTTTGCAGCGCTGTTCCGTTCGGCGGCTTATGCCGGGGAGCATGTGCATGTGAAGGATTTGAAGTCTTCTGGTTCTTCCAACAGGATTAAGGATTGGCCGCCCTGCCTGCGTCCGAGGGAGAAAATGCTCGAGCATGGTAAGGAGTCGATGGCGGATGAAGAGTTGCTGGCGATGCTGATTGGTTCGGGTACACCCGATGAATCGGCGGTGGAATTATCGAAACGGATGCTGGAAGATGTTGGATTTGATCTGATCCGGCTCGGCAGTTTGGATCAGTACAAACTTTGCCAGTTTTTGGGGATGGGGATTGCTAAATCTTCTTCCATTATTGCTGCGCTGGAGCTCGGGCGCAGGGCCTACGGCTTTTTCCAGTCGGGGGTGAGCGCAAACATTACTTCAGGCATCCGCAGTATGGATACTTTTCTTTATGTAAGCGGGAGCTGATTTTTTTATTTTTTTTTTCTTCCGGGCTTTCGCCCTTTAAGCTGATTGGGTGTTTCCACCCGCCCTTTTGGGTAAGCAAATTTCTGAACAATCCTTTTTCCCGTCAAGGCTGAACCCCTGAAGGGGTTTGCTCGAAAAAAATCTTCCCTGCTGCGCTGCGCTTCGCGAGGTTTTTTTTCGGCAAAGCCTTGCCTTGGAATAGGATTGTAGTCAGGTGAGGGGCTTATCAAAAGGACAGGAGGCTCCTGCCGAGTGCATTAAATAAATAATTGCCCATGGAAAAACTAAACGGGAGAGACCCGCCACCCTCACAAAATGCCCAAAGCCCGCAACTGGTGCTAAAGGCGGAAACCATCGAGTTTGCGCTCGCGATTTATAACCAATTTTTAAAATTCTTAAATAGTAAAAACATGAAAACTACAATCATTGAAAACGGAAAATCTAACGGTCAATTGTCTAATACGCCTGCAAGCGTGAACCCTGTAAACCCGAATGCGCCTAGCGTTAAGGAAGAAAAAGCGGCAGAAGCCAAAACAGCGGATAAGCCCGCCATTGAACCCTCAAAAAAGGAAATCAAGGCTGAACTGGCCACCACAGCTAAGCCTGCGCTGAATTTGGAGGAAACGATTAAGGTCGTGGAGAAGTTGAGCCGAGCAAAAAAACAAAGGGATAAACTGGTGGAAACGATTGATACCTTGGATAAGTTCGAGGTGGCGCAACAGGAAAACGCCGAGGAAACCGACGGGGATATATTTCAGAACTGTGAGCTGATTTTAGAGGATGATGTGCGCAATAAGTTTATCACCCGTAACCCTTTCATCATTAAAACGGTGGCGGAAATGGTGAAGACCCTTTGCCTGCAAAAACGTGAGGAAATCGAAAGCCAAATGGTATTACCTCAATAATCCAATATGCCCCCGAGCATTCGGGGGCAAATTTTTCAACCTTAATTTTTTTAGCTATGAAAACGCAGGAAATATACATCGTGCTGCAGGCAACCTTAAGTTTGGCGCACGCAAATATCCATCAATCCATTAACGAAATCTTGACCGATGGGCGTTGCATTCTGCCCAATACCAAAAACGTAGACTTTTTGGAAGGTCGCCTTTTTGATGTCAGTGAAGACAAACCTAAATTTTAAAGCCATGGGACACAACTTAGATTATAATGAGCGGACGGGAAAACATGCTTTTTTCTCCGTGAAGCAAAAGGCTTGGCATTCACTTGGCACCATCGTGGAAGATTACCCGACCAGCAGTGAAGCGATTGGTTTTGCGGGACTGGATTTTGAGGTGGAAAAACGCCCGCTATTTACGCCCAATGCCTTGGGTATGGATTTACTCCAAAATACGGACACGATTTATCTCGGCAATCAGCATGAAGCGATAAAAGTAAACGATGCCTTCGCCACCGTCCGGGCGGACACCCAGCAGGTTTTGGGTGTAGTGGGCAAGGATTACCAAATCGTGCAGAACAGGGATGCCTTTGCTTTTTTTGATGCCATCGTAGGGGGTGGAGACGGGATAAAATACGAGACCGCAGGCTGTTTAGGTCGGGGAGAGCGTATTTTTATTACCGCTAAACTGCCTGATTATATCCGCATCGGACGAAACGATTGCATCGAGAAATATTTGTTTTTATCCACGACCCATGACGGAAGCGGCAGCATTACCGCCGCTTTTACCCCCGTGCGCATTGTCTGTCAGAATACGCTCAATGCCGCCATGAAAAATTATGTAAATGCCCTTCGCATCCGCCATACCACTGGCGCATCGGAAAGGCTCAAACAGGCGCATCGGTTAATGGGGATGAGCAATGCCTTAGCAGAGGAACTTGAGCAAGTGTTCAACCATTGGAGCAGGGTTAAAATTTCTGACCCGCAGTTAAAAAAGCTCATTCAGTTAGCCCTTGCACCAAATCCCGAAACGGTGGAAGCTTTGCGCATAGGTAACCCCGATGCCCTATCTTCGCTTTACCTGAATACCGTGGATAGCGTTTTGGATTACGCCCTGACAAGCGATAGCCAAAAAATGGATACCACCAAGGGCACATTGTTCGGGGCTTATAATGCAGTGACGGGATATCATCAGAACGTGAAGGATTATGGTAATGAAGAGCGTAAATTAAAATCGGTGTTGCAGGGGTCAGGGATGCGCCACAACCAAAGCACCTTTGATTTATGTATGGGCTTTGCGAAAAATGGGCCACAAATGCTAAACTGATGGAAGCGCTCAGGCTAACTTTCAGCCCATGCAAAAGCCTGCCTTATACATGGACTTTTCCCTGAAAAATCGGGGATTTGCTCGCCCATATTTCTGAGTTTTGTGCGCATTTTTCAGCAGACACAAGCCATTACTAAAAGGAGTGGTCACATGGCTTTATGTCCTTTGGTTATTGGCTCAGCCTGTCCAAGCTGACCGCCGAAATTTTAAGCAAGTATGAAAAGCAGCTGCGGATAGATAGAAAGCTGTTTTCCTAAAAACTCTTCTTTTCTTATACTTCGCTTTTTGTGACCGACCGCATCGTAAAATACGCGCAGGAGGCGTCCACAGATGAAAAATTCAAATTAGCGGTGGACCTGCTTTTTGTTAATACCTTCACTAAAGACTGAACGCTTTTTGCTTTCAGCTTTTGGCTTTGCCCCCGAAGCCCGGGTCGCCCGCTGATGCTGCGCATCAGACGGGCGGGCACTCGCGTGCACAAAGGATGAATAAGTTTGACAACTGATTAAAACATCTTTTTATCAAAATTATTAGTAATGCGAAGCCGTTCCAATTAAAATTGTAACTCTGATTTTTTTAGCGCCTTTTAAGCTCCTTATACACTTTTATACTTTACAGTTTTGGAAGAGTGACCTAACGAACATAAATTTTTGGCGAGGTGTTGTGGTCATGCATACGGATTTGTTTGTATTTAGTACTTTGCACCTCAGATCTTTCTCAAGTGGGTATCTAGCGTGTGATTTACCTGATCTGTTGAATATTATTTATTCGTTTTGCCATGCTATTTTCATCAAAATGGGTAATGATGAGAAGATCCCAAATCAATTCTAAAAGTTTTTTGGATATTTGCCTTCTAATAAACGCTAGTTTGCCGTGTAGGCTGAGACTGCGCCACCACTGCAATAAAATCTTCCCCAACCCGCTGTATTGATGGTTACTTCGGCTTCCACACTACCCAATCTGTCCACAAATACCTTACCTGCAAACTTTTCGCCCATTTCCATATCCTTATAACCTTCTTCCGAATTCGACAAAATAACTGCTATTCCAGAACCGGGTCTTTCATCCTCGCCATCCAGAGTCCAGCCAATACAATTGGGGTGATCAAGATAGTTACGTTGCTGACCATAAAGATTATTTTTACGTAGTCCCAGCATCGTCTGGATTTGGGGGACTGCTTCCAGGGTGATTTCGTGTTTTTCGCCATCCTTTCCCTCATCACAATAACTTGCTCCGTATAAATCCGGATAAAATATACAAGGATAGCCTGTTCCCCGAAGCAGAATCATTGCATAAGCCAAGGGCCTGAACCAGTATTCCACGGTCTGCTCTAAAGACTGAAGCGGTTGGGTATCGTGGTTTTCAACCAATGTTACTGCCAGTTCCGGGCGGCTTTGTACAAGCGTATCCTCAAAAATTTTGGAAATATCATATTCGCTTCCCTGTTTGGATGCCTGAGAAAAGTTGCCCTGTAAGCAGGCATCAAAAAGAGACATCCGCCCGCCTGTCGCCTCAATGTAGGCTAGCATATCATCGAGCTTGCCTGGTGACCAGTACTCTCCAACGGTGAAAAGTTCTTTTTGAGTAACTGCCCGCATATGATCAAGCCAATCATTAAAAAAGCTCGCTGGCATGTGCTTGATGGCATCTAGCCTAAACCCATCAAAATTTACGGTCTGGTGAAACCATTCACCCCATTGCTTGAGCTCTTGTGTTACACTTGGATTCCTAAAATCGATATCGGCCAGCATGAGGTAGTCATAGTTTCCGTTTTCCTCATCCAGTATGTCCTGCCAACCTTCACCAAACTGGTTTTGAATTGAAAAGATAGCGGATTCATTCTTGGCCTGGTCAAAATCTATGCCTGTAAAACACTGCCAGTCCCATTGAAACGCCGAATATTTGCCAGCCCGGCCAGGAAAGGTAAATTTGGTATAAGCTTCGATTTCGTAGGTGTCTGAAGTGAATTCCAGACGGTTTTTCGGATTCACTTTTCTCACCTGCACATTTTCAGTTTCATCAGCGCCGCCAAGGTGATTGAGCACAATGTCCATGTACACTTGTAAACCCGCCCGCTGTGCCGTCTTTACTGCTTCAAGCAGTTCTTCCCGGGTGCCATACTTTGTTTCCACACTTCCTTTCTGGTCAAATTCACCGAGATCGTAATGGTCATAAACGTCGTAACCTGCAGAAGTCTTGCCTTCCATGCCTTTGTGAGCGGGTGGAAGCCATAGCGTATCTATCCCGAAGGCTTTTAGTTCGACGGCTTCCGTTTTCATCTTATTCCATAGACTACCATCAGCGGGATAATACCACTGAAAATATTGTAACATTGTAAAATTTTCCATATTGAGGTTTTGTTTGGGTAATTCATCTGTAAGAACTCCTAAAAAAAAAGCCATGGCTCTTTTCAGCACCATAGCTTATAGTTTTGTTGGGAACAGTTTGCTTTTATTCCTCAGCTGCCTGGGCATTAACTGCACCTACCGCAATCTCTGTAAGCGCTAAATCAGTCGCTTTTTCATTGTCTAAGGTTTTGGTTAGTAAGGTTACCACATCATCATGCCCCATGCTTTCTGCGAATACACGTAGTGTGCCATAGGTTGCAATCTCATAATGCTCTACTTTTTGGGCAGCTAAGATTAAGCCAGCATCCCTGACCATTGTTCCTTTCTCGGTATCTTCAATGATGCTGTCTGCTTCTTCCAACAGTCCGGCCATTGCATCACACTTTTTAGCAGCAGCTTTTTCACCCAGTAAGTTAAAAACTTCTTCCAAGGTAGCGATATGTTCCTGGGTTTCCGAAGTGTGTTTTCCAAAAGCTGATGCCAGTCCTTCGCTAGTTGCTGCTTTTTTCATCTTTGGAAGCGCCTTCACCAAGTGTTTCTCCGCCCAATAAATATCCTTTAATTCATCAATAAAAAATTCATGAAATTCTGAATTTTCCATTTTACCGGTATTACCCGTCTTTTTCGTTGCAGTCTTCGCTGCTGTTTTTGCTGTGGCCATCCTATTAGGTTGTGTAAATGTCTTTAAGTAACCTAAACAAAGGTGAATAGTTTTATTTTTCTTATTTATTATCAGCGAGTTGTGCAAATCTTAAAGTTTAATAAGCAATGGTCTGGTCCAAAGGTTATTTGCTGGTGAATGAAAATAAATATTTTTCCATTTAGTTTAGAATAACGATTTTTCTATCCATGCTTCCAGCCCGAAAGGTTAGCATAGGTGGAAAACCCTCGCAGATAATAGCCTAATTTTTTGATCCATAGAGCAGTACTTCAATTTTTTGCATGATCATTTTAATTATTTCATTTATGTCTAAACAACTTGAATTTTTCAATACCATTAAAGGTACTGATTATTAAAACATATAGTTTTCACACATTTTTTAGTAAAGCCATTGTTATACAGTTAATTGTGAAATAGATTTTTAATCTGTTTTAAAACATTTTGAAGTATTGTTCTGTAAACATAATATTTACTTGATTGTTTATTTTAAGATTAAACCTTTAAAAATAAAGACATGAAATTTATAAAATCAAAAAGCCAGGATGGCCAGGAAGTAAATTTATATTATCAGGATCTGGGTGCGGGTACCCCTATTGTGCTTATCCATGGATGGCCACTGGATCATCAAATGTGGGATTACCAGGTGGCCGCGCTGACAGATGCAGGTTATCGCTGCATAGCCTATGACAGAAGAGGCTTTGGTAAATCAGATAAACCTTTATCAGGCTATGATTACGACACATTAGCAGATGACCTGAAGGCGATCATAGATGACCTTCAACTCGAAAATGCAATACTGGTTGGCTTTTCAATGGGTGGTGGCGAAGTCGTAAAATACTTTAGCAGACATGGGGGCAAAGGTATTGCAAAAGCAGTTCTGGTGAGTTCTATCGCACCATACATGCTTCAGACCGAAGACAATCCAGATGGGGTACCACAGGAGAAAATCGATGAGATCGCGGCTGGTATACAGGCTGATCGTCCGGGGTTTCTAGGAGGTTTCGGTAAACAGTTTTATGGCGTTGGGCTTTTAAATAAGCCGGTTAGCGAAGAGCGTCTAAGCACGGACCTTATGTTTGCGATGCAGGCAACGCTGAAATCTACCTTGGGTTGTGCAGTTGCTTTCTCGTCAACTGACTTGCGGAAGGATATTCTTTCCATAAATGTTCCAACCTTGGTTATCCATGGGGATGAAGATCAGACGGTGCCAATTAAGGCAACTGGCGAACAGGCTGCGGCAATGATTCCCGGCGCAAAATATATTGTTTATCAGGGTGAGCCACACGGGCTTTTTATCACCTCCAAAGATCAGCTGAATGCGGATTTGATCAGTTTTGTTGGCTAACAATAAAGTTTTCCGGTACATTTATTCATACAGATTCAAGGGTAGCGCAGTAAGCGCTGCTTTTTGTTTTGAAGCAAAATGAAATAGCATTTAGGAGTAGGACAAACTTATTGGCAATCTTTATGTTATCGCTATATAATAACGCGATGATTAAAGTTTTTCCCGACCCTATTAGTAAAGATAAAAATGCTGTAGCGACTGTTATGGTTAAGCGCCACACCGAACGCGAACTGATCTCTGGCTTGCGTCTTGAACAAATCCAGGTCTTCAACACGCTGTACGATCAGTATTGCGGGAGTTTATTTGGTGTGATTTTTAAAATCGTCAATCAGCAGGAGACCGCTGAGGACTTGCTTCAGGATGTCTTTATCAAAATCAAAAGAAATTTTAGTAGTTATGATGAAGGCCGAGCAAGGCTGTTTACCTGGATGCTTAATATTGCCCGCAATACAGCAATTGATCACCTGCGGCTAAAATCAACCAGGCAGGATAAATGTGGAATGGTGCTGGAAGATGCAGCCCTGTTATTAAATAGTTATTCTTATTCATTTAATACCGATACCCTGGGAATGAAAAAACTCATTGATGGCCTATCCCATCGTCAGCGGTTATTGATTGATCTTTGTTATTATAAGGGTTACTCCCACGCTGAAATTGCAGAACACCTCAATATGCCACTGGGTAGTGTCAAGACGACACTTCGGCAGGCAGTGCTGGCTCTGAGGTGTATCTTTCAAATCCCAGGCCAGTAAGGGCAATAGGATTCGCAGTCAAGCTTTTTCTTTTGATGGAATTTGGTAAAGATGCAATGATCACGTAGTCACACTATTTGGAAACCTCCCATATTAAATACTCTTATACGCTATGGGCTTAACTTGTCAGAATGGTAAATATCGGTATATTTGGGTCTATTCGTTTTCGCAATATATGAATGCTCCGCAATACATCAAACCTGAAGATCTCTTAAGTGTTCTGTTTTCTTCTCCCAACGCTACAGCGGTATATGGCGGAGAAAATATTCATATTCTCAGTGCAAATGCCGCGATGCTTAAATTATGGGGAAAGGGGAAGGCTGTCATTGGCCAATCGCTGGAAGATGCGGTTCCCGAATTAAAAGGTCAGCCGTTTGTTGGCATACTGAAAAAGGTATGGCTTAGCGGAGAAACCTATATGGACAAAAATGTGCCCTCAGAATTACACGTGGATGGGCGCTTGCAACTATTTTATTTCGATTTTGAGTACAAGGCTATCCTGGGCGGCGATGGGAGTACCCGTTATATCCTGCATACCGCTTTTGAGGTTTCCGACCGTATGGCGGCTCAGCTTGTCGTGGCTGAAAAATCCAGGATCGAGCATCAGCTGAGCGAGGAGCTTACGGCCATTAATGAAGAATACCAGGCGAGCAATGAGGACCTAGCTGCACTCAACGAGGAATATCAGACCGCCAACGATGCCCTTGCCGTGCTAAATGAAGAATATCAGCTCGCGAACGAAAAATTAATGATCTTCCAGCAAGAACTGCAACAGATTAACCTTGAACTTACTGACAGTGAGGCCCGTTTTAGAACACTGGTGGACAATGCTCCGGTAGCGATTGCGATTTATCGCGGAGCGGATATGGTCATTGAGCAGGCGAACGTCCAGATGCTTAAAATCTGGGGACAGACCGAGCGGGTGATCGGACTTCCGCTACTTGAAGCACGCCCTGAACTGACCGGACATCCCTATGTGGATCTGATCCGCAGGGTCATTGATGAAGGGATCTCCCACACCGGCTATGGAGTGAAAGGACCTTCGAATCAGGAAGGAGAGGTACATCAGGGATATTTTGATGTCATCTACAAGCCGATCGCAAGTGTGGCCGGATCGGTTTCGGGTATCATCGTGGTGGCGAGCGATGTTACCCAGAATATGTTATCCAGGATACGGGAAGCAGAGATTTTGGAAGAAATGGCCGTGATAAATGAAGAGTTAACCGCCTCCAATGATGAGCTCATGGCCTATCAAAAGCAGCTTCAGGAAGTGAATACCCGTTTGGAAATCGCATTGGACGCCAGCAATCTGGGGTCAACGGAAGTAGACTTTGCTTCGGGAAAGATGGACAGTAATGATCAGTTCAAAAAAAACTTTGGCTTTTCGGCAAGTGAGGCGTTTGATTATGATGATCTTTTTGAAGCCATCCTTCCAGACCACCGGGAACGGGTCAGGGGGCTGGTGCAGCAAGCGATTGCCAATCATACTGTTTACCATGCCGAATATCCGATCAGATGGCGCGATGGGTCTTTACACTGGATCAAGGCGCATGGACGACCAAGGTATAATGATTTAGGTGCCGCCGACCGGATTGTAGGCATGACCTCAGACATTACCAAAGAAAAACATTTTGAGCAGCGTAAGGATGATTTTCTGAGCATTGCCAGTCATGAGCTTAAAACGCCAATTACCGCTATGAAGGCGTCTTTGCAATTGCTGGACCGGATGAAGGATAAACCGTTTTCACCATTGCATACACGGCTAATCGAGCAGGCAGGTAAGAGCGTTGAAAAAATGGGGGTTCTAGTCGATGATCTGCTCAATATGAACCGCATGAGTGAAAACCAGTTGCAGCTAGACCGGAGTAATTTTGATCTATACCAGATGTTATCTATGAGCTGTAACCATGTGCGTCTGGAAGGTAGTCATGAACTGAAGCTAATCGGTGAGCAGGATTTGATGGTCAATGCCGATGAACACCGAATAGATCAAGTGGTGATTAATTTCGTTAATAATGCGGTGAAGTACGCGCCGGATTCAAGGGTAATCGAACTGTTGCTTGAGGTGGGAAAAACGGAAGTAAAAGTCGCTGTAAAGGATTTTGGTCCCGGCATCAAGCCCGATACCCTGCCGAATCTTTTTGATCGCTATTACCGTGTTGACCATTCAGGAAAGGCTTATACGGGATTGGGATTGGGCTTATATATCTGTTCAGAAATCGTCAAAAAGCATGGCGGTCGCATCGGAGCCGAGAGTGTGATAGGGGAAGGTAGTACTTTTTGGTTCACCCTGCCAATCCTACCTGAAGTTGGTCTTTCCTTGGGGGAGTAGGAAAAATAAAACAAAGCCGTTGTAATCAGGTTATTAGTGGACAGTATTATACAGTATAGATGGGTAGACGGATTTGCATCCTGGAGGATGATGAGAACATTAGGGAAATTATAACCATTCTGCTGAGTGAGGAAAATTATGAGGTGACCGCTTATGCCAGTATTGCTGATTTTGCAGCAAGAAGTACTGAGTATATACCAGATCTTTTCTTGTTGGATGTAATGCTACCAGATGGTAGTGGCATCGATGTTTGCGGATTATTGAAAACTACACAGCATACGATGAACATTCCGGTACTGATGATGAGTGCGAATTCTAGCAAAAGGCTCATTGAGCTCAGTTGTCAAGCTGATGGTTTTGTTCCCAAACCTTTTGATATTTATGAGTTACTTGATAAGGTTAGCAAAAGTTTCATAAACTGAGCCAGTGCATAATGATATGAGCTAAACTTTTGAAGGTCGGAGAATTCATGTATCTTGACCATGTAGCTTTCGTAGTGTATGTAGCTGGTTTTCGCTCAGAAATGCGGAGCTAATTCTAAATTGAAAGTCTATTGCTACTCAATGAATTCAAGATAATCAGCGTATGATACTCAACACTGTGATGTTATCTGTCTATTTTTATTATAGATAATCTTTTACTTCGTTTCAAACCTTTGACTGCAAATCAATCCAGGTATAAAAAAGATGCAGAAATCCACTTTCTTCAAATTACTAATCTAATCTGACATTTTCCCATCAACCTTGAACCTGATGAAACAGTGAAGGACATCCATAGGTTGAGATGCTCAGATTTTTTCGCAAACGCCCTTTCAAAATAAATTTCATTTTAAGAAAGTTAACTTTCCATTTTTTACCGCTCATTCAGTGGACGGTATGCTGATTGTTAATGCTGTTTAATTCTAATACTTCAGTTAGATACTACTTGCCTCATCAGTGTATAATCGGGCAACTCTATTTCTGTTTTTATTTTTTTTCTATCAGCCCCAAAAAAACCCATTATCCATTTAGTCGGCTTGCTGCCAACAATTGATATTACGGTATTCAAAATGCGCAATCCCAATTTGGATTGTGGATACACAATTTTTGGAATGCCGGGAGGTAATTTTTGACATTTAGAGACGTAAGGTCGCATTTTGTTTTCATAATTTTCAAATGCCTGCTGATAGTTATCCGAAGTAAATAGCTCGCCAGCCAATATATAAGCGCCTGCCATGGCCAAATCCGTCCCTTTACCCGCGATGGGTGTTGCGCAATATGCTGCATCGCCTATCATGGCAACTCTGCCTTCACTCCATTCTGGTGAATTAACCTGGCTAATCCTGTCAAAATAGAGGTCTTTGGATTTCTGAATCTCTTCTACTAAACGCTCCGACTCAAAGCCACTACCACTTATGCGTTTAACCAGTACGTTTTTTTGTTCTTCAATAGATAGACCTGTGTATTCATGCTCCAGGGCTGTGAAGGTAATCGAGGCTCTGGTGCTGCCGTAATTATCAGGTCTGAGCAGATAGACTATTCCTTTTTCGGCATTACACCAGCGTGACCATTGACTATCACTTGGTGCTTTAGCAATGGTTAGGTAGGCAGTATATAATCCCAGGAATTTGAAAGTAGGCTGCTTACGAAATGCAATCTTTCGTGTGCTTGAGCCAATTCCCTCGGCAATTAATAATAAATCAAAGGACGTATTCTTTCCGCTAGAGAAAGTGACAGCAATCCCAGATTCATGCTCCTTAAGATTTGTTATATAATCACCGAAGATGTAATTTACATCCGCTATCGTAGAATCGTAGAGGATTTGAACAAGATCGCCTCGAAGAATCTCTAATTCCTGAGTCATGCTCAACGCGCTCTCTTTTGAAAATTCAGCTATTAGTTTATTTTGCTTTGTCACGAAGCGCTGTCCCATTTCGGTGGTATTCTTTTCTCGGATCTTTTTTTCTATGCCCATTTGGATGGCAATTTTTTCGGCGGGGCCTTTTACATCAATATTTTGACCACCAAGCCGAAGCTCTGGAGCACGTTCTATAATGGTAACATTAAAGCCATACCTGTTTAACCAATAGGCAAGCGTTGGTCCGGCAATACTTGCGCCAGAAATTAAGATCTTTTTATTTTTCATAGCTGTTGTTACTGATTGTGAATGTTTGGAATATATTGGGTTTTTCTGAAAACTGAAGGAGACTTTCCTGTAGCTTTTGTGAACAAGCGAATGAAATATTTGTAATCAGTATAACCTAAATCGCTTGAAATTTCTTTTACTGCGTTAGATGAATACCTCAATTGTTTCTGCGCTTGTCCAATTATTTCTTGCTGTCAAATACGCGTAGCGGAATACCCAGTTTGCGTTTTAACGCAATCATTTAAATGATTTACAGAAATATGCAATAGCGAAGCATAAGCCGCCGGTCTTGTAAATTTTTTGAAATTGAGTTTTATTAAATCTTTGTAGTCTTGGACAATCTTACTGGCTCTGTTGGTTAGGACTTCGTTACTGTTTTGCTGTAGCAAAAGGAGGTCAGCGGTTTTATAAAATAAGGTATTTGCTAATGCATGGATCATCTGTGTTTGAAAATTTCCGGGGATTTTTTCTACCGCCGCCTGATTAATGGAGGATAGAATTTGATCTAAGAATAACGCCTCCTCACCACTTAAAGGTATGATTTTAGGGCTATTCTTTGACTGTTCAATAACGGTGCGAACTTTAGTGTCCAGAATCTTACCATCGAGAAACATGATCCATCCGGAAACATTTGAGGAGTGAATATATTGGTGTATCTGACCTGGCTGGACAATTAAAATGGAACACGGACTCATATCTATTATCTGTCCTTCAATCCTCATGGTTATCGCTCCCGAAGATAGTAAGAATAGTGCATGGTAATCATGCCGATGCGGACCCAATGTTGGTGCTGCTTCCTCAGTGTCCAGGAAAGAGGAAAGCATTGGCGAAACCACTATCCCATATCTGCTACTGGCCAACTCAAGTAAATGTATTTGCGCTTTGCTCATCAAAAGTTTGCATTTAAAATTCAAAGTTACAGGATTCGAAACCATCTTTTGTCATACCAATTATGGTAATAAGAGGACAAAGCATGGAACATGCTCAAGATTCTGTAGAAATGTTTTTTTGTCGTGGTATATCAACAATTTTCAGTGTGAATTTTTAGTGGTGCCGTTTAATTGGCACATTTGATAATTTATAAACTAAATTATTCGTAACTTTTATATATGAAAAGAATTATGATCGTCGACGAAGATCAAGCCCTTTTGGATGCACCGAACATGATTCTTCAGTATGAAGACTATGAGGTTGAAACCCTGAATAGCGGGCTTAACTTAATTGAGCATGTATTAAAATGGAAACCGGATGTAATTTTGCTGGAAATCGCGTTGGGCCTGCTTGATGGCCAGGATTTATGCAATGAGCTAAAAGCCACGGATGGTAGTCTGCATATCCCGGTAATTCTTTTTTCTGCACTGCATGGAAAGATTGTTACCGAAGATCTCCGGGACAGTCCGGATGATTTCATCGCCAAGCCTTCCGATGTAAGGGACCTTAAGGAAAGAATTTTAGCTCAGCTCTAAAAGTCGCTTCATGGAAACCATCTTCCAAATACTGATTAGCGAACTGCAAAGGATGGAATTTGTCAAAATGTTAGCATAACTCAGCAACTTAAAACAGTCCATGTGTTTAGCGGCATGATAATTGTCTTTGTTTATGTACCTTTCTATTAATGTACACTGGCATGATATATCTTGCAGTAGTTGGGCGATAAATTTACCCTAAAAATTATAACTCAACCAATCATGTTCAATTCAATTAAACCAGTATACTTGTTGGTTCTATTATCAGCGAGTCTTTTATTTGTCACTTCATGTTCGACATCGGTACGCTTTGCAAATTCTGCAGTTGTACCATCAGCAGTCGGAACGGCTAAACTTACTAAAGACAGTAACAAAAATCTCTTACTAATTCTGAACGTAAGAAACTTGGTTGATCCCTCAAGACTAACACCAAGCAAAAAGGTATACCTGGTTTGGATGCAAACCAAAGATCAGGGAAATAAAAACCTGGGCAGACTTGTCAGTTCTGAGGCATACTTTTCAACGGAAAGAAATGCTAAATTTAGTGCGGTATTAACGGCTGTTCCCACGAAAATCTTTATCACTGCTGAGGACAGTGCTGATGTTCAGAACCCGGGCAGTGTGACCGTGTTAATTACAGAGAGCTTCTAATAAGAGCTCATTTGTATTGTCTTAGTAAGATAGTTCTTCGAAATAAAACTATCTTCTAGCTGATTTACAAAGCATTAAAAGACCAGTTCACTATTTTTGCATAGATACCTGCTTGACTTGATTCATCCCATATCAAGAAATTCAATTTTAAACCGAGGTGAATAGGGTGCTACAGGATCGTTTTTGTTAGATATTCTTTCCAGCTGCTGCCAGTTACAAAAGCCCACGTAAGCGCTTAGTATATCCATGACCGCAGTAGAGGATCTTCACGATGGGGCAATAGACCGAAGACTCGCTCAATTGTGGTTTCACTAATGTAGCTGCGGGTAGAGATGAAGATGGCATATGAAATGTCTTTGAAACTGGAAGGAGATTTGGCTTCAACACCGCTCTTTTCAGGTAAGTCCTGCTGCAATTTTTATAGTGCTTTTTTGTTATACATTATTAGAAATAAGGTTGATCACTGGTAGGTTGTTATCCCGGCTTGTTAAAAAAACAAGCCGATTCCAGCCCTTTAAATTACCCGCACGAATGCGGCTACATAAGGGTAAAAACACCTTATTTCTTGATTTAAGGGTAAGAAGTTTAGGCACATCGAAGCTACGCCGATTTATTTGTTGTAATGGTTCGAAAGACAATCCAAGGATGTATCCTGAATGATTGTTTCACTTTGATCAATATTCATGGACAGTCTGGTGGCAGATAGCCCGTGGGTACCCAATTCAATATTAAAACTAACCCAATTGCCGACTTGAAAAAGAGGGACACCAGGGGTTAATAAAAAATCAATTTCCTGCTGGTTGGTATCCATGATACGACCGTGCTGCCCGTCGCTGTTCATGGCAATTATACGACCTGTCCACATAATTATTGTCCTTAACTAAAAGCAATATAGGTGTTTAGCTATAATATTCCAAGCAGTTGTAGTGTTCTTTTTGTTCCTTTTTTAATATCTCAGTTCTGAAAACAAAGAATTGTCTCAACGCCTGGCAATATACACCGGCGAAGTTTTATGATAAGAGTTTATCTTAGTCTGCTTCTCGTTTGCATAATTAGTATAAACAGCTTATTTCCTTTAACCAATTTCCAAGGCCTGCCGACTTGATCGCAACAAACAGGTAGTTATAGATTTCGGTTTTTAAACCAAACTACACCACCGTTGCATTAATTTAGAAGAAGTAAGGATTAATATTACTACCGCTGTAAACTAATTTTTCTAGCTTTTGCTTTTGTTAGGAATAATTCGGAAAGGATAGGATGTGTTTGTTTTTTGGTATCATCAACTTACAATCTGGATTTGGCAGCAAAAGTAATTTGTTTTCACTCAATTTTGTATTCCTCATTTATGAAAAGTTGATTATCTAATGGAGTACAAATACATTTAGCTAGAGATGAAACGTCTGGAAAATTTGGAATTAGGTGATAGGTAACAAAAAGACTTGACTTTGCTCAAACAGATTAAGCGAAGTTGAAGCTAACTAAAAAAGATCCTGCCAAAAGCAAGATCTTTTTTAAAAATTAATTAATCATTTGGGCAAAACGTAACCCTAGAACAGACGGTCTGGCAGGATTAT
This sequence comes from Pedobacter jeongneungensis, assembly GCF_000633455.1. Classification (GTDB taxonomy): domain Bacteria; phylum Bacteroidota; class Bacteroidia; order Sphingobacteriales; family Sphingobacteriaceae; genus Pedobacter; species Pedobacter jeongneungensis_A. Next base: position 75,630 of record NZ_AYMG01000016.1, on the reverse strand, counting down.
TTTAAAAAAGTACTTTCTTAAAATGATCAGGACATTATTTGTGTATATAAATCGTTGATATTTAGACCCTTCTATCCAAAATTACTTATATGACGACTGTTTGTTTATTAGAAGGAACACAAATCATTCAACCTGCTCCATCTATCAAGATTCAGTTTTTATATTATCAAAAATGAATCGTCAAAAAAACATTTCTGATGATGTTAAATCGATTTGGATGCTCCAGTTTGGCGAAATAAGAGTAACGGAAATGCAAGAAATCAATGAATGATTTTCATTGCATCGTGGTAAAGTTTATTGATGTCGAAGGGCTTAGAATAGTGATAGGCGGGATGATAGGGAATGTCCTTCAATTCTGATTCCAGTATTGCCGAAATGGTCACAACCGGAATAGATTTTAGCTGTGCATTCGCAGCCATCGCATTGCAAAAATCCCTGCCGTCATATCCATCGAGCTTGATATCCATGATCACCAGATCAGGATGGAAAAACAGAGCCTTTTGCATAAATCCTTCGCCAGATGACAGGATACTTACCTGATGTCCTTCGCCGGAAAACAAATCTGCAATCATTTCTGCATTTGAATAATAATCCTCCAAAATCAGTATCTTGCTCATCTTTTTAAAGCGTTATTTTTTACGAATATAATCAAAAATAGCAAGATTTTTATTAAAAAATCCATGAGCTGTAGGTGTAAACCTCAATGGTCCAAATAATTATCAATTTCGTATTTTTGAATACTTTTAATCTGAAAAATGTTTTATTTTTCTGAAGTGTACCTCGCTTACTTGAGTAATTGTAGTAGGAAATTGAATGCTTCGGAATTGATATTGATTAACCTCTCATGTACAATATTCTGATTTTGGACGATGATCTCGACATCGTGAATTCACTTACCGAGCTATTCTTGAAACAAGGTTTTCAAGTGTGTGCCGCTTTTAACATGCAAGAATTTTATTTGGAGTTGGAAAAAAAAAACCGGATATTTTTTTGATAGATGTGATATTGGGAAAAGAAGATGGAAGAGAGGTTTGTAAAAAGTTAAAGTCCGAAGATAGTTTAAAAAAAGTTCCCATTCTGCTAATGTCCGGAGTATACAATTTTCATGCTGAAAGTGCAGAAAACCCGATATTTGCGGATGATTATATTGACAAGCCTTTTAATACAAACCTTTTGTTGGAGAAAATATATCTGCTGATGGATTCAGAATAAAAGCTAAAGAAAATATTGGGCAGACATTTTGTTGTTGTTCTTCTACCTCGTGTAATCTTTCCATCTCAAAATACTTACTGTAATTAATCAATATTTTATCCGTTGCCCACATTTACCGGGGAATACAGTGCCACATCATAATCTACCCAATTATAACAGCTACAAATAAGATAGCAAAATGGTTTTAAGTTAATCTGATAATCGATCTTTAGTTGACCTAGTGACTTATCTATCAAGTTGGTATTTTTAATCGCTCTGGGAGCTGAACTTTTCCTGAATCCATTTACAATCTTCAATTTATTTACCTGGGAGGTTCAAATTGTGAAGGTTGAGGGATAAAGCAGCTTGAATGTAATATTAAACTTTTTTTACTTCTATAGTGTTTAGGTGAAAAGTATTCTATGAAAAAAATTATTTTATCGCTCGTATTTTTGGGTTCCTTTTGTTCGCTTGTATACGCCCAACACAAGATTAATTATTCCTTGTTCAAACCCGTTCCGACTGATAGTCTTCGGGAAATTGAGACTGATAGACCTGATGTAACTGAAAGTCCAAGAACTGTAGATGCCGGACATTTCCAGTTCGAGACAGATCTTTTCCGTTTAGAGCGACAAAATTCTAAACAGGGTAGGACTGATGATTACCTGTTTAATCAGATGAATATAAAAGTTGGATTGACTAGATCAACAGCTATGCAGGTTAATTTCGAAACCTATTCTGTAAAATTAGATTTTGAGGACGGAGTGAAGCAAGATCGCAGCAGCGGTTTCGGGGATGTGACGCTCAGGTTGAAACAGAATTTAATTGGTAATGACAAGGGTCATTTTGCGCTTGCGCTTCTTCCTTATCTGAAGTTTCCAACATCCCATGCTGATCCTGAAAGTCAATATGAAGGTGGGATTATTGTGCCCATGAGTATTAAGTTCGACAGTGACTGGAAGCTGGGTGTTCAGCTCGAGGCTGACCGGTTACAGGATGAAGAAGGTGCAGGGCATCACAATGAGGTTTTGCAGACATTCACTGTTTCACATCCGTTGAGTACTAAGATCGATGCAATCCTGGAAACATATTACACTTGTGAGTTAAAAACGGCGCATTTCAAAAACTTTATCAATGCCGCGCTACAGTATGAGCTTAGCAAAAATTTTCTTATCGATGGAGGGATTAATTATGGAGTACAGCATGAAGCTAAAAAGAGTTGTTTTGTTGGGCTTTCACTTAGGCTCTGAAAAACCGAAGTTCTATGATTTAATATATGTTAGAATGGAAAGAGAAGATTAGCATCTGGAATCAACAAACTTAATGATGCAGGTGCCGGGTTATACGGCTGAAAAAACCTGAGTGCATTGACCCCGTCTGACTGGAAATAAAGCTGTTGTGAAATTTGCTTGTCTGCATTTTAGTGAATTGGCGGAAAGGTCAAATGAATTGGTTTGTGCAGATACAGTCTTTTGGCGAAAAATCATAGCTTTGGCAGTTGATGAGCCATTTTATTAAGTACTGGGACAACATCACTTGGGGTGTGCACTTACCAACAATAATTATTGTTAGTGGCATGGCTTATAGTATCCTGGCGAAAAAACTTACCGTGCCGGCCGCTTGTGCAGGTGCAGTAATCGCCTTCATTATTTTCAAAGCTGCCGGGTTGACGGGCATTGCGATGATGACCGCCTTTTTTTTAATGGCCTCAATAGCATCATCTTTCGGAATACAGCGCAAAAAGAGATTTTTGGATCCTCAGGAGCAAAAAAACGGGAGAACGCTTTCCCAGGTACTCGCCAATGCCGGAGTATCTGCCCTGGTTGGGCTGGTGATAATTGTTTACCCCCAATTAGCTGGACTGATGTTGCCTGTTCTTGCTGCCGCTTTTGCTTCTGCGACAGCTGATACCTTATCTTCTGAGCTGGGCGTACTGTATGGTAGCCGGTTTTTTAATGTAATCACCATGAAACCTGATGAGTGCGGCAGTAATGGTGTAGTAAGTTTGGAAGGTACGCTAATAGGTTTGACAGGCAGTTGTACTATTGCATTGCTGCATGCATTTACTTACGGATTCGGGCTAAGCTTCTTATGGATCGTGCTTGCGGGTACGGTAGGAAATCTGGTGGATTCAGTTTTCGGTGCGCTTTTCGAGCGGCGGGGTCTCATGGGAAACGACGCCGTTAATTTTTTTAGTACCTTGTCAGCAGGATTGGTAGCACTGCTATTTACACTTTGATTAAGCGTTTTAATTGATGCCTGTTAGGATGCTTCATGCCAATTAAAATGGATTTCGGTGCCATTATTCTTTTTTAGTTTTTTTATAATTTAAAAACACAATCCAACTAAACCTTACAGGCAAGTACTCTTCTACTTTGTGATTAGACTAAAAAACTTTGAATCCTACCAACCTGTGGATGGCTGGGAAGTCGGTCCCTTAAAAAGTCATTGAGGCAAATTTCGAATTTTGATTCGATGTGCGTCAGTCTGGATTAACTACTGACACTTATTTACAAATACTGAACCTGTTCTCACTGAAATTATTAAGAACTGTGAAGGAAGAATAGCGCTCAAAATTATGTATTTAATCATCATCAAAGATGATTAAGATCATTTCAGTAGGCAGTAATAGTGAATACATTTACCTCATTAGATTCAATGTGAAAAAATAGAGTCTAGCTTTTTTAAATAAAACTTTAAGAATTATGAATGTCATCAATAACTATGATAACTTTTTTTTGCCAACGGAGAATCTTGAGGAGGCGAAGGAGTTCTATAACATTACACTTGGGCTAGATATAAAGTTTGATTTCGCCGATAAAGGGATGACCGCATTTAAAATTGGTAATAATGAACCTGCTATCATTGTCAGTGCGGTAGAAAATGCTAAGCCAGCAATCTGGTTTACGGTTGACGATGTCCAAAAAGCCTTCCAAACACTAAAATCCAAAGGAGTTACATTTTTAAGTGAACCTTTTGATATCATGACCGGTCTTGCTGTGGAATTTACCGATCCGTCTGGAAATAGGTTGGGACTGACTGATTACTCTAAAAGCTGAGTAGCCATTTTGAAATACATTTAAAGTTAAACGATTAATAATAACCTAATTCATTTTTATGAAAGCATTAGTTTATCACGGTGATCATAATATTGCCTTGGAGGAAAAACCAAAGCCATCCCTGCAAAAAACCACTGACGCGATCGTCAAAGTGCTCAAAACTACTATATGTGGTACGGATTTGGGAATATACAAGGGCAAAAACCCTTACATGAGAGACGGGATTATTTTGGGGCATGAAGGAGTAGGTGTTATTGAGGAAGTTGGAAGTAGTGTCTCTGAATTTGAAGTTGGTGATAAGGTTATCATTTCCTGTATAACTTCCTGTGGAAGTTGTGAATATTGCAAAAAACAATTATATGCACATTGTAAAGATGGAGGGTGGATTTTGGGACATATGATCGATGGTGTCCAGGCAGAATATGTTCGGATTCCTTATGCTGACAACAGTTTGTATAAAATACCTTCAATCATTGAAGACGATATAGCGGTAATGATTAGCGACATACTTCCAACTGGCCATGAAATTGGGGTGCAATATGGCAATGTAAAGCCGGGAGATGCAATAGCGATTTTAGGAGCCGGACCAGTTGGAATGTCGGTATTGCTAACTGCCCAATTTTATTCGCCGGCTGTTATTATCATGATAGATCTGGACGAAAATCGATTAGAATTGGCAAAACAATTAGGGGCAACGCATACCATCAATTCCGCTAGTGAAAACTTAAGTAGCCAGATAAAAAACATTGTAGGCGAGGAGGGAGTAGATGTGGCCATTGAAGCAGTTGGCATTCCACAAACCTGGGATATTTGCCAGCAGATAGTAAAGCCTGGAGGACATATTGCCAATGTAGGGGTTCATGGCAAAAAAGTAGATTTTCAGATCCAGGAATTATGGATCAAAAATTTAACGATCACTACAGGGTTAGTTAATACCAATACTACACCTATGCTCCTGAAGGCAGTTTCTACTAATAAATTGCCTCTGGATAAACTGATAACGCATCATTTTAAATTAAGCGAGATTATGGATGCATATGGTGTTTTCATGAACGCTGCAAAGGAGAATGCCATGAAAGTTATTATCAGTACATAAGGTTGATGATTTAAGAAGGCTGATTTGAGACAGCCTTTTTACATGTCTTCTTTCAATTAAAAAAACCGGCCAATTTGAAAGTTTCCTGGTTAGCCTGCTAAGTTTAATTTAAAAATCGAATTCTGGAGACTTTTTGCATGATACGGCGAGCTATTTTTGATCTTTTACGTAAAAAAAATCCTTCGTATAGTTAAGCTTTATGTCTCCGGATCTTAACATCGAACCGGAATAAATTACGCCAGACCGATGTTTTTTCGAAGAATTGAATTAGTCGATTTTTATGATATTTATTGGATAAACCAGAGTGAATTGCCCCCCGTCTCGCCAGAAATAAATTTGATGTAAAATTTTGCTTGTCAGTATTTTAGTGAATTGGCGGAAAGGGGGCAAATGAATCGGTTTGTGCAATCATACCACCCATCGGAATAGAAACTAAATTTTAAGAAATTCCAGTGTTTTAATTTCAACAACGCGAAACCCTGGTGTAAAGTAGGTTTCAGAACATCTCCCTTGCACATAAAAAAAAGGTCAGGGTATGAGTCAGGATTATCCATAATCAGTCAGTAATACTCCATTAAGTTGCCCGGTTAACGGGCTTAAAACCTTTGGTTGTCAATTCCAGGGAACAAAATTCTTTAACAGATGTTCTTAAAGAGCCATTTATGGTGTAGATTAAAATAACCATCCAGGCTTCCTGGCCCGAAACCTGGACGGATTGCTAAAGGCCCAAAAAATACGACCTATGTCAGAAACAATGAAAAAAACACTAGAGAGTCCAAGAACCAAATATCCTCAACCGCCATTTCCAAAGCAACCGCAAGATGTTCCCGGACTTGCTTCCAAAATGGATCCTATTCCCGATCACGGGGAGAAGAGTTATAAAGGCAGCGGACGGCTAACAGGCAGAAAAGCACTCATCACCGGAGGAGATTCTGGAATAGGAAGAGCCGCAGCCATTGCTTATGCACGCGAAGGCGCCGATGTGGTGATCAACTACCTGCCACAGGAACAATCAGATGCAGACGAAGTTTTAGCATTGATCAAAGCAGAAGGCAGACAGGGATTTGGGATCCCGGGAGATATCACAATTGAATCTTTTTGTGAGGAACTCGTTAGCCAGGCAGTGGAAAAACTGGGCGGGCTGGACATTCTGGTTAACAATGCAGGCCATCAACAAGCCATCGAATCGCTGTCGGATATTTCCTCCTCAGACTTCGACACCACCTTTAAAACCAATGTTTATGCACCGTTCTGGATCACCAAGGCGGCGTTGCCCCATTTACCAGAAGGATCGGTCATCATTGCCACCAGTTCGGTTCAGGCTTATGACCCATCGGAAAATCTGTTTGACTATGCCCAGACCAAGGCTGCTAATGTTGCTTTCGTTAAATCACTCGCCAAACAGCTTGGTCCAAAAGGAATCCGTGTAAATGGCGTAGCTCCGGGGCCAGTTTGGACGCCTTTGCAAACCAGCGGTGGTCAGCCCCAGGAAGCGATCGTAAAATTTGGGGAAGTCACTCCGTTAGGTCGCCCCGGACAACCGGCCGAGCTGGCTTCCATTTATGTACAGCTGGCAGATTCAGATGCCAGTTATGCCACCGGTCAGATCTATGGTGCTGCCGGAGGAAATGGTCATCCTTAAAAAAAAATAAAGTTCTAAACTAAAAATTCCCGGCCCGAGGCCAGGAATTTTTAGTTTAAGATAAATCTAAGGTACATATCTTTCGGATCTGTTCGGAAAGCCATTGCGGATCTTCCAGCGGAATGAGGTGTCCGCTTGTTGGGTGCACAATGCACGGGGTATTTATGGGGAGGTTTGGAAGCGTATATTGATCAGACATTTCCATGGTAATAGCAGGGTCTCCCGCTGCGAGCAAAACATGAATGGGCAGGCTTAGCGCCTTGGCTGAATCGGCAATGGAATGATGAATGCCCTGTTCGATCCACCATTTTCGGGTAGCGGATTCAACTTGCTGAGGACTTGCAATAGCAGTATCCATCTCGGCCTTTCCCAGTTTTAGGCAAATAGCTTCCTCTACCGATTTTTTAGCCGCAATCTCATCTGGATCTTCTTTCATTTTCTCTTCTTTCGATTTGCTCATCCGCTCTACACTAGGGGGTGAGGGGGTAACCAGAATCAGCGACTCAATTAAATCCCCCTCATCGGTTGCGGCACATTGCAGGGCTAGTTTTCCACCCATGGAATGTCCGATTAAGGTACAGTTTGTGCATCCTGAAGCTTTAATCTCCTGTAGGATATAATCCGAAAAATTTTCGATTGAGGGTAAGGAAAGGCCAGGGCTGCCACCAAATCCCGGGAGATTAATCGCCAAACAAATAAATTCAGGTTCGAGCGCTGTAATAACCCATTGCCAACTCGCTTTTGATCCGCCAAAGTAATGCAAAAAAACCAGGACGGGCTTTGAAGTCCTTGCTTGTTTACCCGTTTGCGAGACCATAGCCATTTAAAATGCCGACTCTACTGCACCTCCGTCTACCCGGTAATTGCTGCCATTTACAAAGCTGGCTAGTTCCGAGGAAAGGAAGGCAATGACCTGCGCCACTTCTTCCGGCTTACCACGTCTGCCCACTGCCAGATTGGGGCGCTTGTTTTCTAAGAACCACTCAATGGCTTTTTCACGTGTTGTTCCTTGCTGCTCCGCCAGCTCATCCATCATGGCATCGGTCATTGGGGTTGCAATAAACGCAGGCGATACGGTATTAAACAGTATACCATCTTTCGAATAAGATCGGGATAGGCATTTCGACAAGTTGATAATCCCTGCCTTGCAGGCATTGTAGGGAGATTCTTCCTCATAAGGCTGATAAGCATTTTCTGAGGCAATCAGCACCACCCGTCCCCATCTGTTTTCCTGTAAGTGCGGAATAAAGGCACGGCAAAGCCTAACTGCACCCAGCAAATCTACTTCGATAGTTTGCTGCCAGTCCTCATCGGTTAAACTCAGAAAATCTCCGGCTGCACCTCTTGCACCTGCACAGTTGATGATGATATGAGCAGCGCCCCAACTGGCTTTTATTTCTTGGGCGAAATTGACCACACTGTCATTTTTAGACAGGTCTACGCTTAAGGTAAGCAATTCTGCCTGGGGGCTGTGATTTTTAATTGTTGCAGCAGCACTTTCAAGTTTATCCAGTTCCAGATCAGCCAGCACAATTCTTGCCCCGGCATCAGCGAGGATTTTTGCTGTTTCCAGTCCAATGCCCGAATCTCCACCGGTAATCACTGCTATTTTTCCATTGATGTTTAAGTCCATATGTTTTGTCATTTTGTAGACTTATAGTTTTACGATACTTTCTTTTCCATTTAGGGCAAGCTTATAACCATTCACTGCACAGATTAACGAGGAATGCACAAAGGTCTGTGGGAAATTGCCCAGCAGCTCTCCGGTAATTGTATTGGCCTCCTCCGATAAAAATCCGAGGTCGTTACTCAAAGCCAAAACCGCATCAAGAATACTTTTGGATTTGGGCAGGTTTCCGGCCAGTGCATAGTAATGTGCCATCCAGCAGCTCCCCGCCAAAAACACGCCTTCCCTTGATGAATCGAACTCAAGCAGGTGCCGTCTGTAAAGCTCACCTTCAGCATATCCTTTCTCGATTTCCAGGATAGTACTTTTCATCGCCAGACTATCCGGTTTGTCAAAACCAAAGGGGACGTACAAGGCCGCGGTGAGGTCGACATCCTGCGAGCCGGCATGCACGGCATAAGCACCTTTCGCTGTTATACAATTTTCGTTAATGTAGTTGCGGATCATCGCCGCGTTAGCTAACCAGCGTTCGGCGATAGCCTTATCTTTTTGATAGGGAGCGATTAGTTCCAATCCCCGGGCAGCAAAAGCCTTGCTCGAGGTGTAGTGCTGTTGTTGCTCTTCCTCCCAAATCCCATTATCCTTATTTTCCCAATGTTTGCAGATAAAATCCGCAATGCCGCCCACCACATCCCAGTGGCTTACCTTTCCTGATTTTTGATAGATCAGGCTACAGGTAATGAGTATATTGGCCTCTGCATCTAACTGGAATTGCTCAGCAGCCGAATTTCCAATCTGTACAGGGCGGCTTTCCAGGTAGCCGGAAAGATCCAGCTCCCGGATCGTTGGTGATACCGTATTCTGGTCGATACTATAAAAGCAGGACACATGTTGCTGGCCATTTTTTTTCATCGCTCCTGCAATAAAAGCGAGGAATTTTTCTTCCAGTTCCCCTGTGGTGATAATCTGGGTAAGCGAGGAGGTGATAAGTGCCGCGTCTCGCATCCACACATAACGGTAATCATAATTCCGCTCACCACCAATCTCTTCGGGCAGGGAAGTCGTTGCCGCGGCAATAATTCCCCCTGTTGGTTCGTAAACCATCTGTTGCAGCGCCCGAAGCGAATAACGCACCTGGTTTTCGTAAGGGCCGTGGTAATCGACCAGCGACTCAACCTTTGCCCAGTTGTTTAGCGTTACTCTGAGTAAGTCTGCGATCTGATTTTGATCAAATGTATTTGTATCCGTCAGGTAAGCCCAACCATCTGCACCTGCTTCGATTTCGAAAGAGATGAGCTCACCATTAACACTTAATGCATGGCTACAATGCAGGTAAAGATCAAGGCTTGGAAAAAATAGTTTTGTGTTACCGAGTTGCTGGCATTCCTGTTCTTCCAAGCCATAATCTCCACGAAGCTTCAGGGTGTTATAGAGCGTTGAGGGCACTGGTGAAAAGAGCCTTAATATGCCTTTGCTTAAAGTGCCCAGAGGCATCAGGTCGGTAATGGTAAGCCCTTTACCACCCATTGCATAATAAGTTCGAAGGATGCTGCTGCGGTCTTGATATTGCCTGTCGAGAAAGATCAAATTATCTGCATTTACCTGCCAAAAGCCACCTTTTTCGGCATCAAGCAGGGAAGAGATTACTGCTGGCGCATCAAACCGTTTGGGGGTATACCAGTGGATCGTAGCATCTTTTGCCACTAATGCACAGCCATGGCGATCGCTGATTACACCCAAATCTGCAATTGCGGGTTGTTTTAACATACCGTTATCGCTCCCTCAACTTCTGCAGGATAATACCATTTGTAACCGATTATAGTAACAGGTTGCGCAAAAAGGGACTGGTCACTGGTGAGATATTTATTTAGATGAGCTGATTTGATTTTGTTCATCTTTATTAAACAGGTTCCAAATGGTTTTGTTCTGCAAAGAAAGTGTTCCCTTAAACCCCAGGTCTCTAAAACTTACCAGTGCAGCGCTCATGCCTAAAATGTTGCCTGACCCGATTTTCGCTTTACTGTATTCTTTCTATATATCATAAACCGTATTTACAAATTTTCGTATATCCTCCAAAAAGAGTTTAGGTTCCTCCAAAGCTGCGAAATGTCCTCCGGATGGCAGGTCTGTCCAGTGAACAATTTTGTATATCCTTTCCAAAAAAGTCCGAGGCGTGGGGATAAAGACAGGATCGGGAAACGCAGCTACACCAATTGGCAAATCGATGAAGGTTCCTGGAGGAAATACACTTGAACCCTCCAATCTTTTTCCCAAATATATCCAGATGGAAGTTACCTGAGCCGAGTTTACAAGGTACAGCATGATATTGTCCAGGAGTTGTTCTTCCGAAAATTTTCCCATATATCAGGGCTGCCGTCGTTTTTCTTTAGAAGGTCTGTCCATTTCCCAAATTTCTCCAAGATCCATCCCGCTAGTCCCACCGGACTATCTGCCATGGCTACCCCAAGTGTTTGAGGCCTGGTTTCCTGCTCATGGTTGTACCCGGTTTCCCAATCCAGAATTTCCTCACGCCTAAAGAATACTTCCTTTTCTTCCAATAAATTGGCTTGGATATCGCTTGGATAGATTGCAGCCATATTGATATGAATTCCCATCAATCCTATAGGTTGGTGATATGCCATCCAACTGGCGATGTGGGCACCCCAATCTCCTCCCTGAACAATGTAATCCTCATCTTTAAATAACAGTCTCATTAATTTTGCAAATAATTCCGCTGCCCGACGTGGTCCAATTACGCCAGAGATGGGTTTGGAAAAGGCAAACCCTGGAAGAGAGGGTACAATGACATCATGCCCATCGCTGACAAGGTGCTGTGGAATGTTTCCAGACTCCAAAAAAGAACCTGGCCATCCGTGCAACAGTGAAATAGCGGGCTTGCTTCCAGTGCTCCTATAGTGCACAAAATGAATGGTTTCACCTTCAATGTTGGCTAAAAAGTTCGGTAACTGGTTGATTCGCTGCGCTGTTTTGTTCCAGTCGTAAGATTGGATCCAATAATCTGTAAGCCGCTTGAGGTCCTTGATAACTACGCCTGCTTCCCAGCCCCCACATCGGGTAGGATGCTCGAATCGAAATTTCTGACTTTAGCATCTATGGATGCCAACTTGTTCTCATCAACATCTATTTGGTAAGGCTCGATTTTAAATTCTTCCATAGAGATAAAATGAAATAGCTGAAAAATAGTTTTGCTAATTTGATTTTTCCATATGCGTTTCTATGATTGGCCATAAATGTATTGCCTGGCTGCTGGCATGTCCAATCAATATGCGGCCAAATCAGCAACCTCCCATAACAGCTTTCAGCTCAGTAAGGATTTTCGCTCATATTCCTGTTTAATTGTCGTGGGAAAAGCATTGACCGCAAACTTCGGGGGCTCGATCAAAAACACCTGAAAGAATAATCGGGCAGAAGAGTAAAAGAAACGCGGAAAGATCAGTGAAAACTAAACACCTCAGGCATTATGATTTATCTCCGAGCAGTTTTGCAGGAAGTACCTCAGCATCCTCCAGTCCGAGTACCTCCAGTTCAAAACTTGTCCATTCTTTTTCAGAGAGGCCCGATTCCCTGGCCATCTTGCCCAAAAAGGCATAATCGGTCCGCTCACCAGCATGTCTGATCATGGTAGTCAGGAATTTGTAGGTTCGTTTCTCCCCGAAGCGCTGCTCAAAGGCAAGCAGGATCAGCGGGCCATAACTGTAGCGGTATGCATCGTCAATCTGTTCAGCCCTGGTAATTTTGGATAAAGGAACTATTTTTTTATCCTTAAGCAGTTTCTGCTTGTTTTTAATGTAAGCGATTGTTGAATCTTTTCCGTACTCAGCGGCCGCGGCTTTAACCGACAAATATTCCGCAGGGGATTCCAATAGAAAAAGCCACATCGTAGAATTAGGGGAGAGCAGGTGCCCGAAGTAATAATGCCCCAGTTCATGGGCGTAAAAGGAATACTTTAAGATGTGGTTGAATTTACCGGTCTCCTTGACGATTTCCCCTTTGAACTGTCCGCCAGCCACTGCAATGCTCGGAAAAGTCACAAATCCCCAGGAACGGTTGGGACCAAAGGGCTCAATCGCCTTATGCTGAATAAAGGTGATTTTCTGTGAGTAAGGAATACCGAGCTTGCCTGCATAAAAATCTTTAATGCCCAAAATCTGGCTGTCAAATTGCCCGGCCACCTCCGCTGGGATCTCCGCATTTAAAAAATCACTCCCGGCGAAAGCCTGCTGCTGGTAATCCCCGGTAAAAAGCAAGAGTTCAAATGGTCTTTCGCTATTAAATCTGGCCAGTGGACCCGCCTGTGGCGTAGACCCATTCAAATATATCGTCTTGCAATCCTGGCAGTCAATGGTGATGTCATAAGCCAGTGAGGTGATTTCCCGGTCTGCCTTCACATCATAGATGACCGGATACCATTTGCTCTGCTCAGAAGCCCTCAGGGTTTTGCCGTTGAAGGCAATCACCCCCTTATAATCAAAAAAGCTGAGGGTATCCTGATAGACCGGAAAAGCGCCGGAGTAGTTAATCTTAAGCTTCTCAGGCAGGGGGATATAATTTTTGCCGTTATGGATGCGGTACTTGAGTACATCATCACCCGGGCTATCATTATAGCGAAGCACGCCAGTACTGTCCCTAAAGAATTTCATGTTCATTCCCCTGTTGAGCAAAATCCTGAAGCCTGTATCCAGTTTAGGCAGGTTCGAAAGTTCAAGGTCTGCCATTACAAGCCCCTGGCCCATATTGATGGTGATTTTGCCGCTGATTTTAGCTGGCGTAACTTGAGCAAAAGCAAGAACAGAAGAAAACAAAACTAAGGAGTTCAGTATAAAACGTAGGGGAAAGGGCATGAGCGTGATGATTTAAATGAACGCCTAAACTATTATTTATTCCTGTCCTTTTACGTAAAAACAATCAAAAGGTATATAAATGTTACCTCTAATTAAGCTGACTGACTCATCTGCAAAGCCATTATTCCAAGCACCGGAAACCGGTGAATTGAGTTCCATCAAAACTTTTCCAATGCTGCTTTTAAACGCCGGTACGCTTTGCGACCAAGGGGATTGAGTTCCACCAGTACCACCCCGTATGCCGCCCGGTAGCCATAGATTGCCGCCCCTTCAGAAACAGTCATCACTTTCAAATCCTTTACCTGTCCCAACTTTACCAGACTGTCCGCCTGGACCGGCCTCATCCGGTAATGCCGGTTATGAATGATTGTCAGATAAAGCATTTCAGGCTTGGTTACCGTTGCAAAGCTAGGCGGAAGACCTTTACGCTCCTGGGCATTCACACCAAAAAAAAGACAACAGATCAGCACAACAACCATTAGCAATGGCAAAAATTTCATAGGTTTTTTTTATTAATGATGCCAAAGTTCACCTGAATCCATAAGTGAATTATCATTTGATCCAAAAATACATTTGCTGACGAATCTCACATCATCATATGAAAAACCCTCGCATGCCAGATAAAGAAGCTAGTTCTCTATTATAATTCACATCATAATGTGTTGGTAGCAGGAAACGATTAACAACTTAGCATTAATGGAACTCAAGGCCAATCCAGTAACTTAAGTTTAAAATTAATAGAAGAATAACAAAACAAAGCGCCCGGCAGCCCAAATCCCGTCTTCAGTCTGCCCGCTATCAGCTTCGAAACGCATAGGACCGGGCCATGTCAAATCAGCTCGTATTGAACTCATCAGGAAGGCTAAATGATAAACTAGGCCTATTGAAGTTCGTAGGACTCCCGAAGATAAACAAACAGCCCCGGGCGGACCTCTTCCGCACTGGAGATCCGGATATGGTTCTCAAATTTTTTGCCTGAAGGAATACTTTTAATAACAGGTTTTTCTGCATGTACTACCGCTGAATAGAATTTGATGTCCAGTTCCTTTTTCATTGGCCGGATAATCAAAAAACCAACCTTTTTGGTAAATACAATACAGTTTGGCGTTACCCCGATCAGTACATCCGGCCAGCCGGACACCTCGGCCAGAATTTTATCGAACGCCAACACCAGTTCAGCAGAACGCCCCAAAAACAAACTGTCCAAATCTACCCGCTGGCAATGGTGGCGGTAGTTATTCCAAGGCAGTTCACGGTCACAATTCGGGCAGGTCCAGCTCATTATCTTTTTTTAGTAATCACAGCGAAAATGATGCCGAGCTCAGAAAAATAGAATCCCAAAGCATATGAGCATTCACCGTTCGTTAAATCAATCCAGTGGGAATTTTGTTGTCAGTAAATGGATCTACAGCCAAACATCAAAGCCGCCATACTCAAGGAAGCTGCACTTCGCGGACCGGAAAAAAGCACCTGCCCTTCAGAAATTGCTAGAAAATTATTTCCAGGCCACTGGCGGGCACAGGTGGCAATCATTCGGGAAGGCGCCATTGCCCATCAAAAACAGGGCTTGGGCCTCATCACCCAAAAGGCAATGCCCATAGACACTGGGAACATCAAAGGGGCCATCCGGAACAAAACTCTGATATAAGAGCAGAAAAATATTCAAACATAATCTACAGGTATCGCATCCTTTATCTGTCTAGCCTGAATCTGAGCGCCGATTTGTCCTGCGACCGATCTTCTTCATCAAGTCTTTTCAGATCTCAAAGGAATGCGGTCATACAAAAAATGTCACTATCCTGCCAAAAAGTATAGTTCTTTTTTTGTTGCCTTGCGGTGCTCCCGCAAGGCAAATTTATCAACTATTCTATAAATCCTTTACTCCTTAAATCTTGAATAATTGGTTCTAAAACGGTGCAGAGCTCGTCTAGCTGTGTAAAGTAATCTTTCTTCGGGGTACAGCCGGATTTTGAATTCTTCGAAGTCCGGTTTTTTTATGCGAAAATCTTTATTTTTTGCTATTTCAGCCTTGTTTAACTTTATAAAGAATTACAACGTTCCCTTTCCTTGCATTTTGCTATGTGAGAAGATTAATGTAAATAGAACGGAGCTGTGAAACTCGTGGTTCCTCACGTATTTAATTCAAGTTCCTATACTCAAGGGGTGTCATTCCTGTCCTTTGTTTGAAAAGGCGGGTAAAGTGTTGTTGGTATTTGAAGCCGAGATCGGAGGAGATAGTATTTATAGATTTTCTAGGATCAAATATCTTGTTTTTTGCTTCTTCGATGATCCTTGATTGGATGTAGTTCAATGCAGTATTCCCAGTTTCCTTCTTAATCAGGTCTCCAAAGTAATTTGGCGACAAATGCAGTTGATCGGCGCACCAGGCAACATTTGGCAAGCCCAAACTGTGAGGCAGGTCAGATTTGAAGTAGCCGTTTAATAGGTTTTCGAACCGTACAAGCACATCGTTATTAACATTGGTGCGAGTGATAAACTGACGGTCGTAGAAACGCATACAATAGTTAAGAAAAAGCTCAATATTTGATACAATTAGTGTCTTGCTGTGTTTGTCGATATTGGAGTCGATTTCAGATGCGATCTTTGCAAAGCAATCATTAATCGTTTCTCTTTCTTTTTTTGAAAGGTGGAGCGCTTCATTAACATCGTAGGAGAAAAATGAATAATCCTTAATGTGGTTGCCAAGATGGGTACCGACAATGAGATCGGGATGGAATACCAGCGCTTTACCTGATGGTTTGATGATTTCCCCTTTACTGTCTATCCCGTACACCTGGCCGGGTGCAATAAACACAAGGGTGCCATCTTCATAATCATACGGTTGACAGCCGTATCGCATATCCCCACATTTGATGTATTTCAGGAATACAGCATAGATGCCCATATATCTTTGAAATTGATGATAAGTTGGGATCTCATCAAAATCAACCACGCTTACCAATGGATGCAGCGTATTCACACCCATAGATTCGTTGTATTGCCTTACCGTATCAATCCTTTCTACGTCTTTCATAGTACAAACTTAATAAACCTAAACTATTGAGCACTAATGCCAATGCGATATCAGTAAAAGTGGTAAATAATACCGTAGTATGTATAACGCCGAAGCTAAGCATACTGGCGACATTTGTACTATTGACTTTTGTAGTTATATAAACGTTGAGGAACCGAAGCGTTGGAAACTGTCAATTAAATTAAAATGAATAAGAACCTTCAAAAAATATTAATCATTGTTTGCTATTTACTGGCAATGCTATCATGTAACAATAAAAAAACAGAAAAAATGAATATAGAAATTCCAAAAATCAGCGATTTCCCTCCTGGGGAAGAAAATGCGGGATTTGCGCAATATTTTACAGGCAGATCTTATCTGGCAACACTTACAACTAACAAGGATTTGAACGTTCCCCTTGCTAATATAACCTTTGAACCTGGCTGTAGAAATAATTGGCACAAGCACACTGGTGGACAGATTTTAATTGTAGTAGGGGGTGAAGGACTTTACCAGGAGAGAGGGAAACCTTCGCGACACCTGAAGTCGGTGATGTTGTAGAAATTGCAGCTAATGTGGAGCATTGGCATGGAGCAACGGCAAAAAGCTGGTTTTCACATTTAGGCATAACTTGTAATCCCACAATCAATGAAAACGTTTGGCTTGAACCTGTAACAGATGAAATTTTCAATGAAGCTAATGATCAAATTAAAAAATAATGGTAACAAAGAAGTGGAAATGGATGATGACGCTATTTGTCGTTTTTTTAACTACAACAATTATGAATGCACAGAGTAAAGATAGTTTAGATATTCAACAGCAAAGCCTGATAAAGATTTCTGCATTAACGGCTGTAGGAAAACTTGAACCGCTTAAAATCCAATTAAATAAGGGATTGGATAACGGGTTGACTATTAATGAAATAAAAGAGGAGTTGGTACAACTGTATGCTTATTGCGGTTTTCCACGAAGTTTAAATGCAATTAATACATTTAAGACTGTTGTTGAGGAAAGAAAAGCTAAAGGCATAAAGGATGTTGACGGCAAAAAAATCATCGTTATAAATACTCCTTCTGATAAATATGAACAAGGGAGAAAGATGCTGGAAGAACTTACCCGAACGGCACAATTAAAACCCGCACCGGGTTTTGGAGAGTTTGCGCCCCGGATAGATGCTTTTTTAAAGGAACATTTGTTTGCCGATATTTTTGTGAGTGATGTGCTGAGCTATCAGCAAAGAGAGCTGGTCACCATTGCTGCTTTGGCCTCGATACCGGGTGTTGATGGTCAATTGCAGTCCCATATCAACATGGGGAAAAATACAGGCATTACAGTGGCCCAACTGGAACAGCTTGCAAATCTGGTTGAAATACAAGTAAGCATTACCCAGGCAAACACGGTTAGACAACTAATTGGAAAACAGTTGGTTCCCCTAGTTAAACCAGAGATGATGGTACGCATTTCTGAGATCGAAATTTTGCCGGAATACCTCGAGGAGTATAATGCTATCCTAAAACAGGAGGCCACAGCATCGGTAAAACTGGAAGCAGGCGTCATTGCCATTTTCCCAATGTACCAAAAGGAAAACCCTACCCAGATCCGCATCATCGAAATGTATGCCGATAAAGCTGGCTACCAGTCGCACCTTAAAACTCCTCATTTCCTGCACTATAAGACGACTACGCTAAAAATGGTTAAATTGTTGAAATTGGTGGATATGGAGAGCTTGGACAGAGATGCCATGCTCGAAATATTCAAGAAATTGAATTAGGAATTGGTATAAATCGCCAATTATGTTCAAGGACTTTTTAAGGAATTTATCCTGAACTATCCATTGAGAACCGATAATAAATTTGTTAATATAGGCCAAGTTTTTGTTCTAAAATAGTCTTCTCAAGGTGTGGGAAATCTTGAGAAGCCATAAATTGCAGGAACTTTATATAAATTTTTTCCTTTCCAAATCCTCGATTATTTACTCAACAAGGAATAAAAAGGGGACTTATATGTTCAAAATATTCCTGCTGATCGGTACAATGCACTTTGAACATTTTAAAGTGCGTTTTTTTTTTGTCAAATCCATTTTTTAAGCTACTTCAGGCTTGTTCAAGGTATTGATGTTAGTGGTTCAATTTAATGAAGATGTAAGATGAGCTCAGCTTCGAATTATAGTTAAAATATTCCTGGTGAATTATTTTTAGCATTTAATTCGGGTTAATCTTTTGAATGACCATCATTGTCATCTTCCTGACATAATGGTAATAATATACTAAAATGTATATTTTATTAAACTTTTTAGTATATTTTTGTGTTGTAAAATTTATCAATATGCTTACTAAAGCTGAAAGAACAAAGCAATTTATCCTGGAAACAGCAGCTCCTATCTTTAATCAGAAAGGAATATCCGGTGCTAATATAGACGATGTGCTTGCTGCCACTAAACTGACTAAAGGATGCCTGTATGGTCATTTTGAA
Organism: Pedobacter jeongneungensis; assembly: GCF_000633455.1. Lineage (GTDB taxonomy): Bacteria > Bacteroidota > Bacteroidia > Sphingobacteriales > Sphingobacteriaceae > Pedobacter > Pedobacter jeongneungensis_A. The sequence goes on along the minus strand of NZ_AYMG01000016.1, from coordinate 56,668 downwards.
GGTAAAGAGGACCTTGCTTTACAGGTTGTAGATTTCATGCTGAGTAATAATGGCGAAAAAATGTTATCAACTATAGGCAAAAGAAAAACCGCAAAGGCTAAAGTGTTTGCTTTTCTTGATTTTTACAAGGATCCTTTAAATACCTACATGAAGGGTGGGTGCCCGATATTTAATGTCGCGGTTGAATCTGATGATAATTTTCCGGCCATAAGAGAAAAAATAGCCGGTGTTATCCGGAGTGGGCAGGAAATATTTGTTGGTATTTTAAATCAGGGCATTAAAGACGGCGAGTTTTCTGATAAACTTGATCCGGCTGTTTATGCATTTAAAGCTGTAGCTGCTGTTGAAGGTGCAGTGATCATGTGTAGGTCTATGAATACTGCAAAACCGATGGCGAGTTTAATCAAGAGCCTGAAAGTGGACTTAGAAAGTTATGTGATATAATTTTTTTAATATAAAATATACTAAAAAGTCTAAAACGGAAACAATGAAATTAAAAGGAAAAACGGTCTTGATCACGGGTGGCGCATCAGGTATTGGACTGGAAGCAGCCAAACAATTTTTAGCAATTGGTGCGAAAGTAATCATTACCGGAAGGAACGTGTCTAAACTGGATGCGGCTCAAAAAACATATCCGGCCCTAATAGCCATCCAAAGCGATGTTGGAAATGAAGCAGATGCACAAGCCCTTTTTAATAAAGTAAGAGAATTGGGCGGTATTGACATATTGTATAATAATGCTGCCGTGCTCGTTCCAGCTTCAAATCTGGGTTTAGCAAATAATAAACATCTTGAAGGTGCTGCCTACGAAATGGAAGTGAATTATCTGGGTGTAATAAGGCTGAATAATCTTTTTCTGGATATGCTTAAATCCAGAAATGAGGGAGCAATAATTAATACTACATCAATACTGAGTCAGGCTCCTTCTCTCATCGAGGCTACCTATTCTTCATCAAAAACGGCACTGGCCTTCTATACAATATCACTTCGTGAACACCTAAAAATCATTGATAGTAAAGTAAAAGTATTTGAACTGATACCACCACTTGTTGCTACAAAAATGACCGCCGACAGGAACGACAAAAAAATATCTCCCGAAGAAATGGTTAAAGGCCTGATCAACGGTTTACAAAGAGAATCATACACGATTAGAGTAGGCGATGCAAAAATATTTAACCTGATTAACAGGTTATTCCCAAAAATAGCGTTTGGATTGATTAATCCGAAGAAAAGCCATCAACTATTAAAAAATTAAAATGAAAGCATTTGTTATAAAAAAATATGCCAAAAAAGGTCTGCAGCTTGTAGAGATGCCGGTTCCGCAGGTTGGTAAAAATGATGTTTTGGTGTAGGTACACTCAGCTGGGGCTAATCTTCTGGATTCGAAAATTAAAACAGGAGAATTTAAATTAATATTACCCTATAAATTACCTCTGATTCTCGGACACGATGTAGCCGGGATTGTTACCCAAATAGGGAAAAATGTTACGAAATTTAAAGTTGGGGACGAAGTTTATTCCCGCCCGTCAGATTACCATATAGGAACTTTTGCAGAATATGTTTCTATACCTGAAGAAGATGTGGCACTTAAACCCAAAAACTTAACTATGGAGCAGGCAGCTTCAATTCCCCTGGTAGCACTTACAGCATGGCAGGCGCTGGTAGAAATGGCCAATCTGAAAAAAGGCCAGAAAGTATTTATCCAGGCTGGTTCAGGAGGGGTAGGTACCATGGCTATTCAGCTGGCGAAACATTTAGGTGCAGTGATTGCTACTACTGCAAGTGAAAAAAGTTTTGTAATGCTTAAGGATCTTGGAGCCGATGTGCTGGTTGATTACAAGAAGGAGGATTTCGAAAGCATCCTGAAAAATTATGATGTTGTCTTGAATAGTCAGGATAACAAAACACTTGAAAAATCACTTCGAATCTTAAGGCCTGGAGGAAAGGTAATTTCGATCTCTGGGCCACCTACACCTGATTTTGCCGAGGCAATTGGTGCCTCCTGGTTTGTTAAGCTTATTTTATCCCTGCTTAGTTCGGGTATCCGCAGAAAAGCACAGAAATTAAGTGTGCAATATTCTTTCCTTTTTATGAGGGCTGAAGGAAAACAGTTACAGGAGATTTCCAAACTAATTGAACAACATGTTATAAGGCCAGTTATAGATAAGGTCTTTCCTTTTGAACAAACCAATGAGGCACTGGAATATATAGAGAGTGGCCGTGCCAAAGGAAAGGTTGTTATTAAATTGAAATAAACAATATGAGCACCACATTTAAAAAATTTTTTGTGCTTTCAAATCTTCGATTATTGGCGCTATAGACACAATTAGTAATTTAAATGTTAAAGGATTTCTGCTGATGATATTTAATTGGGTTATATCCAAAAAATGAAAGGATTGTTTATAAAATGAGCAATCCTTTTTGTTTAATTACCAAATTCTCTACTAATCAATTTCAGCAAATCACTGTTATTCGATCTTTCAAAGGTAACATCCTGGCATTTATTGAACAGGATGAACTCTTTTAGATTACGGACAAACTTATCAATGATTTTTTCATCAATTTCAACAGGTTCAAAATGGATATTATGAATGATGAGTGTTTTTTGCTTACGGTTTGCTTTGGCATCCATTCTTGCAATAAATTTTTCTCCGGCAAGGATTGGGAGTGAGAAATAACCGAATTTTCGCTTTGGAGCCGGAACAAAACATTCTATCTGGTAATCAAAGTCGAAGAAATCCTTTAAACGGGCACGAAATACATTCAGCGTATCGAAAGGGGAAAGAATGAAAACCTCCTCTTCGATACTCACGTTAGTATCTGTATCGGAATGCATATATAATGGACCTTTTACTCCATCCACGACTACAGGGCTAACTTCGCCGGCCTGAACCATTTTCTCTAGTTCTTTTTTGACCAGATTTCCTTTTACGCGACGCGCACGCCAGGCCATTTCCTTTACCGAGGATATGCCCAGTGCGCCAAGTGTGCGGTTGATGATATAACGTGCATATGCCTCATCTGTTGGCATGGTCTGATCAGTATCCTGAGGCACCAGATCTAAAGGCAGATGATAAACTTTCTGAAAGGCACTATTGCGGCTGATCATCAGTTTGCCCTCCAGGTAAAGTCTTTCGAGCGCCACCTTTGCCGGGCGCCAATCCCACCAACCCGAACTGGCCTCTACACGGTCGTTCTCAAAATCGCCGACCATTACCGATCCATCGCGCTCCACGCCATCTAAAATCTGATTCATCAAGTCCGATTCTCTTTTTTTGAGGGAAGTGCCCTTTGTTTCAAATGCCTTTTTAACCGGTAATGAAAAGCGGAAATCGTGCATGGGCAGAAATCCTGCATCAGAGGTGAAATATTCGAAAATATCACCATTATCACCAAGTTCTGCGAGCCATTCTGTTTGATAATCAGGCACACGGGCAAATATGGCATGATGGTGTGCACGTTCTACCACATAATTGGTATCTAACTGTACATATCCTAAATGATCAATCACCCTGTAAACTGCATTTATTCCTGTTCCAAACGGTGCTTTTTTTGAGAGTCCTGCTGCGTGTATAATGATTTTCCGTGCCTGCGATCTGTTCAGTACAATAGGTTCCATAACACTAATATATCGATCATTTACGTTGCTGCAAAAATTAGCATTAATCCTTTTTTCCCTTTGACAGGCTTGATATTACCATTTGGTTTGGCATTCTCCATTTAAGTTCTGATATCAGGGTAGCCATAAATATCAGTCCTCCACCCATCAACAACCTGGATGTAATTTCTTCTCCCAAAATAAAATGTGCTGCAAAGGCTCCAAAAACCGGCTCAAACAGATAGATGATGGATACTCTTTCTGCACTGATGTACTTTTGAGCGATATTGGATATGGTGTACATATATGCGGTAGAGAACAGCGCGCAGAAAATAATACCTATCCAAAAAGTATGGTCTTGGGGAATCCAGGTGGTATTGTTTTGGAAGAGTGCTAATAAAAAAGTTAATATGGCACAAGTGGCAAACATGGGCAAAATGGTGGGTACAATATCTCGTACTTTTGATTCCTTTTCAATCTGGATCAGGTATATGGCAAAACAAAATGCACCAACAATGGTATAAAGATCGCCGGTGCCGATTTTAAGGTTATTGGTTATCGATATTACAAACAAACCAATTAATGCGGTAAGGGCTGCTATCCATATTTTTAAAGGTGCAGATTTTCGGTAAATCAGGAGTTTAATTACAGGAATCATCACTACCGTTATCCCGGCTACAAATGAACATTGCGATGCTGAAGTATGTGTGATACCCAGTGTTTGCAGGTAGATACCCAATACCAAAGGTATAGCTAAACTGGCACCGGTTTTAATTGTGGCGAAATTCAGTTTTTTTACATGTTTCCAGAAAATGATGGATAAAACCATTGTAGCCAGCATAAAGCGATAGCATAGAAATAAAACAGGTTGGCTTTGCCCGATAGCAAGTTTGGTAACTGAAAAAGAAATTCCCCAGAAAGCAGTGCCCAGTATCAATAAAATCAGGAAGAGGTTTCTTTTTTCCATTAAGATACTTTTAACTCATTATCATTTACCAATTGTTTTTTCATCATCAAATCTGTTTGCTCATCGTCGCCAAGCCAGAATGAATGTTTACCAAATGCTTTAAATCCGTTTTTTTCATAGAACTTTAAAGCCCTGTAGTTTTCTTCCCAAACGCCAAGCCATACATAACTGGCCTGTATTTCATGGGCAACATCAATGGCCTTTTGATAGAGCAGCTGACCAACTTTTTGGCCGTAAAATGCTTTTAGGAGGTAAATCCTTTCAATTTCGAGCGCCTCAAGATCTAATTTTTCGGTTTGTGCTGCTCTAAGGTTAATTTTCAGATAACCAATTACTTTTCCATTAAGTACAGCAAAATAAATCTGAGCATCTTTATTACCCAGCTCTGCCTTTAATTTCTCCTCCGCAAAACTGTTTTCGAGGTATTCTTTCATGTTTTCCTCGCTGTTTACTTCGGCAAAAGCTTCAAAAAATGTATTTCTTCCTATTTCCTGTAATTTTTTGATGTCTGTAATTGTTGCCCTTTCGATTGTGATTTGCTCCATGGCACGAATGTAATCACTCTTTAAATGTAATAAAATGCTATTATTTCATTTATTAATGCGTATTTTGCATTAATGGATCTTCAGCGAATCAAATATTTTTTGGCCCTGTCGGAGGAGCTTCATTATTGGAAGACGGCCGAAAAAGTAAATATCACACAATCAGCACTTAGCCGCCAGATTCAATCACTCGAAAGCGAGTTAGGGCTACAGCTTTTTGAACGCAATAAACGGAATGTAAAGCTCACGCCAGCTGGTCAGTTTTTAAAAGAAAAATGGGAAGTAGAGTTGAGTGAACTCGAATATATCCATCAGTTTGCAAAACAGCTCCATTTGGGCGAACGTGGAACCATCACCATTGCACATCCAGATTCTATATCAGCTTCCATTATGCCTGATCTTTTGGCAAAAATTACAGACGCATTTCCACAGCTTCAGATTAAACTGGTACAGGTTTTATATGAAAATCAGCTGGAATTTTTGAAAAACTATAAAATTGATCTGGTAATCACCAGGGATACCAATAGTGAGCCAGGTATAAAATCGATAAAATTGTATTCTGATCATCTTGCTTTGGTGGTTCCATTAGACCATCCTTTTAAGGCATTAGGTGATTTATCTGCTGAAAACCTAAAACAGCAAAAATTCATCCTTCCGAGTAAAGATGAGGGCAGCAGTTATAGCGAAATTATCCAGGCGTTTTTTAAATCCTATGATTTTGTTCCAGATGTGTTTCTCCATTCCGAATTTGGATCTACCATCATCGCATTGGTAAGAAAAGGTTTGGGTATTGCCATTTTGCCCGATTCTTACATGCATCACCAAAGCCCAGGTTTGCGATTTATTCCATTGCCTTTTAAAACCGATTTACTGATCAACTGGCGTGCAGATGATCATAATCCTGTGCTTGCCAATATTTTAAAGCTTGTTTTTGAGTATTAAAATAATACATTAATCTATTCATAAAGGTTTGAACCATATTTATTTAGAATTATAGAAAAAATCTAAATTGTATTGAAATATGATGAAAATGCTATAACTTTGATGAAAATTAGTCACTCTCAATAAGTAAGTAGAGAATATTAAATAACAATTTAAATTAATCGTTGTTATTATATTACACTTAAAGAATTACCATGGGTAGCAATAACAATTCATACGAACAAAACAAAACGCATTATAACAGTGCTGTTTCGGCCAAAAATTCTTGTGTTAAAATCAATTCTACATCAAAATCAAATCTTGTACGTGTGACTTCCAATCAAATCAATAATGGACGTTCACAAGCATACAAGCACTTGATTCCTTAATGTTTGATAATTCATTTCCGTTTACAAAACATTTTACCGACAAATTTCAAGGGGCTCAGTACTTAAAAGAGCGAACAACCTATATTTTTAAAACTCAGAAAGAAAAATATCATATAGAGGTTGAAGAGTATCTTTTCAATATTTATGTGTTGAAATTTTTCCCTGCCCGTCTAAAAAAACACCCTAGGAGATTTAATGTTCTTACAGGTGAAAATAAGATGGGCAAAATCGTAGCAACTTGTATTCAACTTATATTACAGATTTTAAAAAAGAATCCCATGGCCAATTTTGGTTTTTTGGGGTCTCATACTTTTGACCCAAAAAGGTTTTACGAGGAAAGTAAGGAGTGTACAAAACGGTTTAAAATATATCGTTATGCTGTTTACAATCTTATTGGCGAAGAGTATTTTAGCCATTTTATGGAAGAAAAAAACAGCACCTATTTATTGGTTAATAATAAACATAAAGATGTCGATTTAATTAAAGAACAGGCAAATATCATGTTCGATACTATTTTTCCTTCATTAAGGTAGATATATCTTAATTATTGTAAGTTTTTCCATTACATTTTTTCTGCATTTAGAGTTTGTACATTCATTTTCTTAATCAAAAAAATATTTTACAGCAGTATATAATTTACATATTTTAATGCTAAAAAAGTGTTCAGTTTAAATAACTTTGTTTTATAGAAAGAATCGGGAAATCGATTTAGCTTGTTTTAAACCAAATAATTTAAAATGCCTTTAATTATCCTCAACATTATTTTTTGCATCTCATTTTTGGGCTTTGCCTACGTAAATTTAAACGATAACGATGCTTTTCTTTGGGTATCAATCTATTTAAGTGCCGCAATATCATGTGGTTTGGCTGCTGCTGGCAAATTTTATCCTTTTGCATACCTGTTTTTGATTGCCTTTTACCTCGTTTACGCCATTATTCTTTTCTTTGCTAAAGATGGTGTACGAGATTGGATTACTAAATATCGACGTGAAAGTCTGGTGCAAAGCATGCAGGCCACAAAGCCTTATATCGAGCAGACACGTGAGTTTTTTGGTCTATTGATTATTGCAGGCGCACTGTTAATCAACTATTTCTGTTCGGCGGGTATTACCGTATAACTGTCTTTTGGTAATTTATTTAGGAGAGGTTATAATATGAAAGCGGTAAAAGAAATAATATGGTCTGTTATTAAAAACAATATAAGTTTAGAGGCCGAAAAGTGGCTGGAGGATTTTATACAATTGCCAGATCAATCGTTACAGGTAGCTAAAGCATTTGTGATGCTACCACGTAAAACAGGTAAATTATTGGTTGCAATTAACGATGATCAGCAAAAAGCACTCGATACAGCAGGCTTCGGCTATATCCGTAGCTGGACCATCGACAGGCTTAGCCGGGTATGGTTGTTAAGCAATTTAACCATACAGGATAAAGAACAGCTATACTCAACTCTCGAGCGTTTATTTCTGTCAGCAGAGGTGAACGAGGCTGTGGCATTATACTCGGCACTGCCATTTTTACCTTATCCCGAAATTTGGGTTAAACGCTGTGCCGAAGGGATCAGGAGCAATATTGGTTCGGTTTTGGAAGCAATTATGGAAAACAATCCATATCCTTCGGCGCACCTGAATGAAGCGGCCTGGAACCAGCTCGTATTAAAAGCATTTTTTACCGAAAAAAATATCAAACTGATTGTAGGTTTGGATGAACGTGCTAATCTTCAGCTGGCTTTAACGCTGGTTGATTATGCGAAAGAGCGTTGGGCTGCCGGGCGACAGGTAAATCCACAGTTGTGGCGCCTGGTGGGTAAATTTATCAATGCTGAAATTTTTGAAGACTTAAAAATTGGTTTACGGCATTACGATCAGACGGAGCAGCGCGCCATTGCATTGGCCGTAACCGAATCGGAATTCCAGCCCGCAAAAGATTATATTAATACCTTTCCGGAACTGAAGTTGGCTCTTGCCGATGGAAGTTTAAACTGGAATTCATTTTAAAATTAAAATTCAAAATAAAGATATGTGTTGTAGCAGTTCAATTGCAAGAGATAAAGCATTGATGGGAGAGCCAGAAGCTTTTGATATCAGTGCGGTAAAGGGAATGAGATTCTTCGATCCACATGTTCACATGACTTCGAGAACTACAGATGATTACCAGGCCATGGCCGATGCAGGTGTTGTTGCACTTATCGAACCTGCCTTTTGGCTGGGCCAGCCCCGTACCGGACTGGATAGTTTCAGGGATTATTACAGCAGCCTGATCGGTTGGGAACGTTTCCGTTCTTCACAGTTCGGTATTAAACATTATTGTACCATTGGTCTCAATTCAAGGGAAGCCAATAACGAAAGTCTTGCCGAACAGGTAATGGAAATCCTGCCTTTGTTTATCTATAAAGAAGGTGTGGTGGGGATAGGTGAAATTGGTTTCGACGATCAGACTGCGGCCGAAGAAAAATATTACAGGTTACAGCTCGAACTGGCTAAAGAAGCTGGCTTGCCCGTACAGGTACACACGCCACACCGCGACAAGAAAAAAGGTACTCAACGGAGTATGGATATCGCCCTGGAGCATGGCCTTGATCCTTATCAGGTTATTATCGACCATAACAATGAAGAAACGGTAAAAGAAGTGTTAGATCGTGGTTTTTTCGCCGCTTTTACCATTTATCCTTTTACCAAAATGGGCAACGAGCGCATGGTAGAAATTGTAAAACAATATGGTGCTGAACGCATTATGGTCAATTCTGCAGCAGATTGGGGCATCAGCGATCCGTTGGCAGTGCCAAAAACTGCAGCTTTGATGAAAATGCGTGGCCTAAGTGATCACGATATTGAGCTGGTAACTTACCGCAACGCCATTACTGCCTTTGCTCAGAGCGGACAGATTGATGAAGCCGATTTTAATGCACAGGCAGACCTTACCGAGAAATTTGAAGGGAATACCATTCTGCGCGGCGGACAACAACCCAGACCCGATAAATCTTCCATCATTATCAGCTAAATTGTATTGGAAAAATTAATTGTTTACCTGCGCATGATGCGCCCTGCGAATATTGTTACTTCTGTAGCCGATATTTTAGCGGGTATTGCCATTTCCGGAATTTTAAGCAGCGGATTTGTCACGCCATGGATTTCGATTTTACTGTTGGCTGCCTCAACGGCCTGTTTATACGGTGGAGGAATCGTTTTTAACGACGTATTTGATGCCGAACTCGATAAAATTGAACGCCCCGAGCGGGCTATTCCCAGTGGATTGATCAGCTTGCAAAATGCGGCCACTTTTGGTACCCTTTTACTTTCTGGCGGAATTGTATTAGCAGCTTTAAATAGTTTTACTTCGGGCGTACTGGCACTTTTGGTTGCTGTATTTGCTTTGCTGTACAACAAATTTGGCAAACACCATTCTTTTTTCGGGCCGTTAAATATGGGATTGTGCCGCGGTTTTAATTTACTGCTCGGTTTAAGTATTGTACCCGCAATGCTGTACAGTCACTATTACCTGGCCATTATTCCCGTGGTGTACATTTTCTCCATTACCATGACGAGCCGTGGTGAGGTGCATGGCGGTCATGCTAAAAATTTATACATCGCAGCTTTTTTATACGCCATTGTAATCTTTGCAATTGCTTACTTCGCTTATGCGAACGACCGCTTGTTATGGTCGCTACTGTTTTTGGTTCCTTTTACCTTTATGATTTTTAAACCCCTATTAAAGGCAATCAATCAACCTGTTGGTAAAAACATTGGTGCTGCGGTTAAAGCCGGGGTAATATCCCTGATTTTGATGGATGCCGCCTGGGCCGTAACTTTCGATGCGCTGATCCTTGCTTTTGTAATCGCCGCTTTATTGCCCTTATCGTTATGGCTCTCTAAATTGTTTGCCGTTACCTAATTCAACACACATTATCCAATTGATATGGAACATTTACATCAATCCTTCACCGTACAATATAACTATAACGTTTTCTTCACTTCATCACTTTTTTCGCCTGAAAACGAATTATTCAATAGCTTTTTAGTCAACCTAAATCCGGCTGCTGCCGTAAAAAAGATTTTATTCGTAATAGATGAGGGTGTAGCCAACGCACATCAGGACCTTGTTGCGCAGATTAAAACCTATTTCTATAAATATAACAGGACACAATTGGTTCAGGATATTTTGGTTATCCCGGGGGGAGAAGTGGTGAAAAACGATATACGTTATTTCGATCAGGTATTGGAAGCCATCAACGTTCATGGTATCGACAGGCATTCTTTTGTTGCGACTATTGGTGGCGGGGCTGTGCTCGATATGGTGGGTTATGCCGCTACGGTTGCACATAGAGGAATTAAACACATCAGGATCCCCAGTACTGTACTTTCGCAGAACGATTCTGGCGTTGGCGTAAAAAACGGCATTAACTATTTTAATAAAAAAAACTTTTTGGGTACGTTTTCACCGCCCGTTGCTGTTTTTAATGACGAACTTTTTTTAAGTACTTTATCTGATCGCGACTGGCGATCGGGTATTGCTGAAGCCATTAAGGTGGCGCTGATTAAAGATGCAGAATTTTTCGAATGGCTCGAAGCAAATGCAGCAGCACTTGCTGTACGTGATACAGCAGCCATGAATTACCAGATCTGGAAATGCGCCAAACTGCACATGGAGCATATCCGCAGTGCAGATCCTTTCGAAAATGGTTCGGCCAGACCGTTGGATTTCGGTCATTGGAGCGCCCATAAACTCGAATACCTCACCAATTTTGAAATCAGGCATGGTGAAGCAGTAGCCATGGGCATTGCTTTGGATAGCGTTTATTCAAACTTATCCGGAAGGATTACGGCCGATGAAGCACAAAGGGTGATTAATTTGATCCAGCAACTTGGTTTTGAGTTAACGCATCCACTGCTACAGGTTACAGAAGGTAATAGTCCGATTTTACAGGGGCTGGAAGAATTTCGTGAACATCTTGGCGGCCAATTAACCATTACTTTGCTTACTGGTATCGGTAGTGGCGAAGAAGTACACGAAATGGATGCGGAAATTCTAAAACAGGCGGCCGAAATTTTAAATAATCAAAGCGTTACTATTCAGCATTAAAAGATGAAATTAAACTCCGGTCATTTAACTTTCTGTACCAATATTTATGCAGGCGAAAACTGGGATGCACATTTCGCAGTTTTGAAAGACAGTTTTCCTATATTAAAAGCAAAATTATCGCCAGATGCGCCTATGGGAATTGGTTTGCGTCTTTCCAATCTCGCCAGTATCGAAATTTTAGAGAACAATCATTTAGCCCTTTTTAAACAATGGCTCGAAGATGAAGGTGGATACGTATTTACCATGAACGGTTTTCCTTATGGCGGTTTTCACAACACCAGAGTTAAAGATCAGGTACATGCACCCGATTGGACTACAGAAGATAGGGTGGCTTATACCCTCCGTTTGGCCGATATCCTTTCGCAATTGCTTCATGAAGATATGGATGGTGGAATCTCGACCTCGCCATTAAGTTATAAACCCTGGTTTACCGATGCTGAGGCGAGAGAAAATGCCACAACCACGGCAACCGCTAATATTGTAAAAGTTGCCGAAGGTTTACATCAAATCCATCAACAAACCGGTAAGTTAATCCATTTGGATATTGAACCCGAACCTGATGGTTTTCTGGAATCCGGGTCTGAATTTATCAATTGGTACGAAAATATACTTTTACCTGCCGGAAATAATGACGATCTGATTAAAAAACACATCAATTTATGTTTTGATGTTTGTCATTTTGCCATCGGATATGAACCACATACCGCCATCATTAACGAATTACAGAATAAAGGCATTAAAATCGGTAAAATTCAGATCAGTGCGGCGCTGAAAGCAAAGTTACCTGCTTCAACTGCTCAAAGAAAGGAAACTTTGGAGCAGTTACGCCGTTTTGATGAACCTACTTACCTCCATCAGGTAATTGCCCGTAAAAGTGATGGCAGTTTGATCCGTTATCCTGATCTGGCTGAAGCGTTGGCAGAGGGTGAAGAACCGGCGGTAGAAGAATGGCGGGCACATTTCCACGTACCGATTTTTGTAGAAGATATGGGTTTGATCCAATCAACCCAAAGCGATATTACAGAAGTTTTGAACCTGCAAAAAAATAATCCTTTTACGGCGCACCTTGAAGTAGAAACCTACACCTGGGATGTTTTGCCCACAGACCTAAAAGCACCTTTAAATGATTCTATCATTAGAGAACTGGCCTGGGTGAAAACATTATTAGAAGCACAAAATCATGCATAAAACCGTTGTTATCGATATAGTAGGCCTATCTGCATCCGTAATCGGGGCGCATACGCCTTTTATCCAGAAATATATTTCTGAAAACCATTTTACTACTATTGAACCTTTACTGCCTGCGGTTACTACCTCGGTACAGTCGAGTTACCTTACGGGAAAATTTCCATCTGAAACCGGTATTGTGGGCAATGGCTGGTATGATCATGCTGATGCTGAAGTTAAATTCTGGAAACAGTCGAACAAACTGGTCAATGCTGAAAAAATATGGGATCAGGCTAAAAAAGAAGATCCGAATTTTACTTGCGCCAACATGTTCTGGTGGTACAATATGTACTCTACTGTTGATTATTCGGTAACACCACGTCCTAATTATTTGGCTGATGGTCGTAAATTGCCTGATTGTTATTCGCAACCTGCTGAACTGCGCGATTATCTGCAGGATAAATTGGGTCAGTTTCCATTGTTCCAGTTTTGGGGGCCGGGAGCCAATATTAAATCAACCAGATGGATCGCCGATGCAGCAATGGAGACCGAAAAACTCCATAATCCCACACTAACATTAATTTATTTGCCCCATCTGGATTATTGTTTGCAAAAATTTGGACCTGATCTGAACAAAATCAGCACCGAATTACAGGAAATTGATCAGGTGGTATCAGAGTTGGTGCGTTTTTACGAAGAAAAGGGCGCACGCATCATTTTACTTTCTGAGTATGGCATTGCTCTGGTAAATAATCCGATCCATTTAAACCGCTTGTTCAGGGAAAACGGATTAATTCAGATCCGCGAAGAAAGGGGTTTGGAATTGTTAGATCCGGGAGCATCAAAAGCTTTTGTAGTGGCCGACCATCAAATCGCGCATGTGTATATCAATGATAAAAGCGTAACCGAACAGGTGAAGACTTTATTGAAAGATGCTGTCGGCATCGAATTGATTTTGGATAAAGAAGAGCAGAAAAAATACCACATCAGGCACGAACGTTCCGGCGACCTGGTATTGGTAGCCAAAGAAAACAGTTGGTTTACCTATTATTTCTGGCTGGATGATGCCAAAGCACCTGATTATGCAAGGGTAGTTGATATCCATAAAAAACCGGGTTACGATCCGGTAGAAATGTTTATGACTTCTAAACTGCGTGCAGGTTATAAATTACTCAGGAAAAAAGCCGGGTTCCGTTATGTAATGGATGTAATCCCTTTGGATGCAACATTGGTTAAAGGATCGCACGGCCGTACCAACATAACCGATGAGTATAAGCCAATTTTAGTTACTTCTAAGCCAATAGATAAAACCCTGCATGCACCCGATGTTTATAATGTGATTTGGGAAAGTTTGACGGTTTAAAAACGATCCTCATTTAGTTTGTCATTCTGAACGCAGTGAAGAATCTGTTTCGTACCCGCACATCCTTCGGTAACGTACTGGTGTTTGTTTAGGTTAGGTGTTTCGTCGGTTGGAGATCCTTCGCTGCGCTCAGGATGACAGCGCAGAAGGAACCGGATTCGGCTACAACTTCAAAGGATTAGCCTACAACAGCTACTCCAATAAATTGGATATTTGTATAGTAAAATCTTCATCTCAGGATTTTTTCTTAGTTTGTAATCATAAATATCTCAATCAATGGCCAATCAACAGGTTCAACGGATAAAAAGCATTAGCGAGTACCATAAGGTGAGGGGACTTCCTAAACCTGAACATCCGCTGATCAGTTTGATTGATTATGCAGACATGAAACATTCGTCTGCCATTAATACCGTAAGCTGGGTATTCGACTTCTATTTTATTGCACTGAAGAAGAACATGAATGGCAGGTTTAAATATGGCCAGCAGGAATATGATTTCGACGAAGGCACTTTGTTTTTTATTTCACCGGGACAGGTTTTCAGGATCGAAGTAACCGATGATGCACCAGATAAATCGGGATGGATGTTGCTCGTTCACCCTGATTTTTTATGGAATTTTCCGTTGGCCAATATCATCAAGAAATACGCCTATTTTAGCTATTCGGTAAATGAAGCCCTGTTTCTTTCCGAAAAAGAAGAAATAACCCTATCGGGTATTATACAAAACATCCAGCAGGAGTATCAGGCCAATATTGATAACTTCAGTCAACAGATCATTATCTCGCAGATCGAGGTGCTGCTTAATTATGCAGAACGTTTTTATCACCGCCAGTTTATTACCCGAAGGATCACCAACCACCAGGTTTTGGATCAGGTAGAAAGTTTTCTCAACCGTTATTTCGATGAAAATGCCGTAGAGAGTGGCTTACCCACTGTAAATGATCTTGCAGCAGAACTAAACCTCTCACCAGATTATCTGAGTAGCTTGCTAAAAGTAACTACCGGACAGAGCACGCAGCAGCATATCCACTATAAATTGATTGAACGGGCAAAAGAAAAACTATCAACTACCACGTTTACCATTAGCGAAATTGCTTATCAATTGGGTTTCGGGCATCCACAATCGTTCAGTAAGCTGTTTAAATCTAAAACCAATCTCTCGCCAATAGCTTTTCGTCAATCGTTCAATTGATTTCGGAAACTTACAATTTTAGGCACATCAGTGGCTTTACTTTTGAATCATTATCTCAACAAAAAAATGATGATGAAAAAATTGATCAAAATAACTGGCCTTATCATAATGGTATTGGCTTTGGCAGTTGCCGTATTGGAAATGAGCAGTTCTTACCTGGTAACCAAAAATATTCATGAAGATGCGCCGGTGGTTACCAAATTGCAAATTGTTATTGATGCCCCGATTGATAGCGTTTGGAAGGTTTTTGCCGATGTAAACAGATGGCCGCAATGGCAAAAAGAAATTCCCGGTAGTAAAATAAATGGTCCTTTTAAAGCCGGAACATCATTCGATTGGAAAACGCATGGTTTAACCATCCATTCTACCTTCCACACGGTAGAAAGCAATGCCAAAGTAGGCTGGTCTGGTCCGGCGTTTGGCTCGTTTGCCATCCACAACTGGTATTTTATCAAGCAGGGAAATAAAACCGTTGTAAAAGTAGAAGAAAGTATGGAAGGCTGGTTGGTTTGGTTATTAAGTGCCAGTTTCAATCTGTAAATAGAGGTTCTCTTATTTATTGGTTGAAGGCATTGAAAGTTGCTTCGGAGCAATAATTAGAGAGATCGTCATTCCCAACCCGATTGGGAATCGTAATGCTTTGGCAGGGTTTTTAGGTTGCTTAAGATTCCCGCCTGCGCGGGAATGACAACCGTTCTTTGGGATCTATTAAGATGATACTGTTGTATTTTGATAAGTCTGTAAGCCACGGATTTTGGACTTATATAAATTTCTCAAAAAATGATCATCTTTGATCATGAAAAGTAATCAGGCATATAACGGCTACCGGATTGCAGTTCCTGCTGACTTTGAGGAGCTGTTTTCGCATTTTTATTTTGCAGTAAATAAATCTGATAGCCCAATTACCCAAACCCTGTTGCCTACTTTTCAAACCATGATGGTATTCAGTTTTGGCGCAGCACTTTCTTTGGTTACCAAAGAAAATGAAGAAATATCAATGGATAAATGCCTGGTTTTAGGCCCTATTAAACAGGCTTTTACCTACATTCTTCCTGCAGGAGGAGAAATGCTGGTCGTGAATTTTAAAGATGATGCGTTTTTTCGCTTTTTTGGTACGGCATCGCTATCCGAATATCTTCATCCGGATGATTTGCTGAACGATAACTGTTTCACAGCACTATGGACAAGCCTCAGTAAAATAGATGATTTAGAGGCAAGAATAGCACAGATTCTCGACTTTAGCCGTCCTTATATACAAAACAGGCATCCATTAACTGAACAGATTATTGCTTTGGGCAATGGTCCAATCAGTCCGGTAAAAGAAATATCAATTCAGGAAAAACTTTCTGAAAGATCCATACAGCTGAACCTGAAAAAACACCTGGGTTATTCTTCACGGGAAATCGGCCGTTATATGCGCTTTTTAAATGCAATCGAATTGGTTCAGCAACGGGCAATCGAAAATGAACAGGTAAACTGGTTTGAAGTGATCGAAACCTGTGGCTATTACGATCAAAGCCAGTTGATTCATGATTTTAAACATTACCTCAACCTTAGCCCGTCTAAATATCTGAAATTCCAGCAGGGAATCTGCAATTCAAGAGGCTGATTACCTTTATTCTCTCACAAACCTGTAACCACAGCCTTCTATACAGGGTGGGTTAAGTTGAAGATACTTTGCTGAAACTTTATAACGATAAGTAGAAGGCGTTTTATAAGTATTGCTGAAAACCTCCATGGTTACGCTATCCAGAATCCTGAATGCATATAAATCGGGAACAGCATTCCCGCTAAATTTCCCGGCTTTGTCTGCTGATTTTTCTAAAGTAAGGTATTTGGCATCGCCGGTTACTTTTTTATATTTTCCGCTTCCATCACCGGGATCGAACATTGTTTCAGTGAGTTTCCATTTGCCGAAAACTTCACCCGGACCATCGTTGTCAATAGTGTTTTTTTTGCATGATACGTAAATAATGCATGCAATTGCTAATAGGAGCAGTGATATTTTTTTCATAAAGCTTTAATTTATAGCTTATACGGTGCAAATAACAAAAACGCTACTTAATTAAATAATTTTCTAAATGCCAGTGGAGAAACCTGTGTTTTTGCCTTGAATAATTTATTAAAAGATTGCGGATGCTCAAAGCCCAGTTCGTAAGCCACCTCACTTACCGACAAACTGGTGCCCGATAATTTTTCTTTGGCTTTTTCGATCAGTTTTAAATGGATATGCTGTTGTGCATTCTGTCCAGTAAGTGAGCGCAATAAGTCGCTTAAATAACTGGGCGAAACATTTAAATGATCAGAAAGATATTGTACCGTTGGCAAACCTTTAAACATTGGTATTTTGTCGTTAAAATAGTCCTCTAACAGTTCTTCCAGGTTTTGTAGCAGATCACTGTTCTGTACCTTTCTGGTAATAAACTGGCGTTTGTAAAAGCGGTTACTGTAATTTAACAACAATTCGATTTGTGTAATGATCACATCCTGACTAAAATCATCAATCCTGCTGTTCAGTTCTTCTTCAATACTTTTAAAGATCGTAATGATTGTGGCCTTTTCTTTTTCCGATAAGTGTAATGCCTCGTTGGCCGAGTAAGAAAAGAAGCCATAACTTTTGATCTTTTTGGCAATGGGGTACGACAACAAAAAATCCGGATGAATCAATAAAGTGTATAACGAACATACGCTCGATTCTAAATCTTCCTCATGACCTATGATCTGGTTGGGAGCTGCAAATAACAAACCGCCCTCGTCAAAATCATAATAACTCTGGCCATATTTTAGCCTGCCACTTAACTTTGGCTTATACGAGATTTTATAAAAATTGAGAATATGCGAATTGGGTTGCCCGTTCATTTCAACAGGGTGTGCTTCGTTGTTGATCAGGCTAATCAGCGGATGTTTCGGTTGCGGCAGGCCCATTACCCGGTGTGCTTCCGTTAGCGAACTGAATTTATACGGGCTATGGTCTTCCTTTTTCATATTGTTGTAATACAAATATAACCGATAAGATTTTGTTTATCGGTTATATGATTGATTTTCTGATTAATTAACCCTGCGCTGCGTTCGATACCGATTCCCATTCTTCCCAGGTGGACATGCGCTCGGCGTATGCCGTGCGTACCCACGGCAGGTTATGACTGCCGAGGAAGAAACGTAAAGGTGGATTTTCAGCATCAACAACTTTAAAGATAGCTTCTGGTGTTGCGGCCGGATTACCTCTTTCCAACTGCTGTAAACCTTCAAAAAAGTTTGCTTTAAAGTCGGTATACACCTCCAAACCAGCTGCAAATTTCAATGATTCCTGACTGCCAAACTCCGTGGCATAAGCACCCGGTTCGATAATGGTAACTTTGATGCCAAATGCTTTTACCTCTGCGGCCAGGCTTTCGTGGATGGCTTCGAATGCCCATTTAGAAGAAGCGTAATAACCAATAACAGGCAGCACTACATGGCCCAGGTTACTCGAAGTACCTAAGATATGTCCGAAACCTTGTTTACGTAATATGGGTAAAGCTGCCTGAATAACAGCCACTGTTCCGAAAATATTGGTATCATACATGGCCTTAACCTGGTCGATGGTGGCTTCTTCAATAGTACCTACAAGCGAATAACCTGCGTTGTTTAATACAATATCCAACCTTCCAAAATGTTCGTGTGCCTGTTTAACTGTTTTTTCAACCTGATTATAATTGGTTACATCCAGCTCCAATGTCAATACATTTTCCTTGTATTTTTCCTGAAGATCGGCGATACTTGAAAGATTACGTGCCGTTGCAGCAACTTTATCTCCACGTTCTAATGCGGCAGTTGCCCATACACGCCCAAATCCACGCGAGGTACCGGTAATAAACCAAACTTTATGAGCTGTTGCGGTATTTGTAACCTGATTTTCTTGTTGATGTTCCATAATTTTTTATCTGAATAAATGATAAACTAAAGGTGAGGATGGTTATGCGCTAATTTGTAGCCTAATTGAGGGCTTTTGTAGCCAAAATGAGAAATAAACAGGATGGATTATTGGAACTTCAGAACAGCCAGTATCAGGATGAAACTTAGGATTAAAGCAAAAAAGGATAACTTGAAATAAAGGGTGAAAAAAGAGAATTTTCTTTCCTGAGCACCATAATGGCTTAAGTTTTCCTTTAGTTGCTGGGTATACTTATCATTTTCCTGCTGCTCCTGCCTAAGCCTGTTAAAATCTTTAAATTTTGTATGGTCTTGTGAGGTACCCGGAACCAATATCCAAAGCTTCTGATCGGTTTGCAGGTAGATCACATTTAACAGCAAGCCATTTTTCTTGATTTCATAATACCTGATGTTAACAGGGTTTTCTGCAACAACAGGGCCATTTTCCCAAGTAATATTTACGCGGTGATAAGCATTATAAATTAAAAATACAGCAAAGCCTATCCCAACGGGTAACATCATTTTCTTGCTCAGGATGGTATCAACAATTTTTGGGTAAGGAAGGGAATCATACGGATCAGTTTCTCCGATGAGCATTACCAGCATTAAAATGGTAATCAGGTTGAAAATAATACTTACGATAAAATAAGCTTGTTTTAAATCCGCACATTTTAGATGTACGCTAAACATTTTTTGACCAAGGCCATAGGCTTCAGGTAACACAATAGGAGCGTTAGCGAGTTTCTGCTGAGATTTTATATTCCGGTAACGAATTACAAAACCCAATACCATGATGCAAAGCAATGCAAGTACAATGAGTAAGTAAATGATATACTGAGGGTTCAAAATTTTGCCTGTTTAAATGGATTAATTATGAAATAACAAAAGCTTAAGCAGTATGTTTTTTTGCTGATTTTTTAAAGAAGTGCTTGTTTGAAAATAAGCATTTCTGAAAGTGGAAAATCTCTGTTTAGCTGTTGTTTTTCATGTGCAAAATACTGTTCTTTGCATCCTAATTTTAAAACAGTCTAAATAAGAATTAAAATGGTGATAAATTTACTTTCAGGTTATAGCATGTCTAAGCCGAAACCAGGCGCTATAATTTTGTTTTTCATATGTCTTTTCACTTTGGGTTCGGCCATGGCTCAGGGAGGCAAACCAGAAAAAGGTACAATCACAGGTAGAATTACCATTACAGATGGCAGCAGTGCTCAAGGGGTGACCGTAAAACTTAAAGAGCTTAAAAAAGCTACCGTAAGTGATGCAGATGGAAAATTCGAGTTGAAAAATCTTCCATTTGGTAAATACACGGTGCAAATGCTTAGGGTAGGCTTTGATGGTTCTACACAAACCGTTGAAGTTACTTCTGAAAATCCTGTGGCCAACCTGGAACTTAAATTGGATTACTCTTCTCAAAAACTGGAGGAGGTAATCGTTAGCACCGGAGGAAACAGGTTTGCCAAAAAAGAAAGTGAGGATGTTTCGAAGATGCAGTTGAAAAACATGGAAAATCCGCAGGTTTACAGCGTGGTAAGTAAAGAGCTGATGAAAGAACAGGTAATAACTGATTACAACAGCGCTTTTAAAAACGTCCCGGGGGCAGGTATCGCAGAGGTGCGTAACCAGGGTAGAACAACCAACATTTCGAGGGGTTTTGCTACACCACAACTGGTAAGGAATGGTGTGGGAAGTTTTACCTATACTACAATCGATCCGGCCAACCTGGAACGCATTGAGGTAATTAAAGGTCCTGCGGCAACCTTATTTGGCAGTACCATATCCTCATTTGGTGGTTTATTTAACCGTGTAACTAAAAAACCTTTCGATACTTTTAAAGGAGAAATTTCTTATTCGGGTGCAAGTTATGATCTGAATCGTTTAACAGCAGATGTGAATACCCCGTTAAATGAAGAAAAAACGGCTTTATTAAGGATTAATACCGCTTTACATAGCGAAAGAAGTTTTCAGGATGCAGGTTTCTATAAAAACTATCTAATCGCACCAAGTTTTTCTTATGCCGTAAATGACAGACTTACCTTATCATTAGATGTGGAGATGAGTGGTTCAAAAGCTACATCGCCAACACGATTGGTGATAGCGCCAACACTGGTGAACTTAAAAGCCAGGAGCATAACCGATTTAGGTATACCTTACAAACTTTCTTTCGCCAATAATACGGTTAGCTACACCAGTCAGCAGTATAATATTTTTGCACAGGCGAAATACAAAATCTCTGAGCAATGGAAATCGCAAACGGTTGTATCGCGCACCCGTTCATCGTCTGAAGGTTATACTGTAGCCTTAAGTTTATTAACCGATTCTACCCTAAGACAGCAAGTTACCAATCAGGATAATCCCTTTTATGGTACTGATATCCAACAAAATTTTAATGGTGATTTTAAAATTGGTAGCCTGCGTAACAGGGTCGTTTTAGGTGTTGATTTTTATAGCCTTCGTGCTTTACGTAACGATGCCACAGTAAATATGCCCGCTTTAAACTTTAAAAAACCGGGTGCTGCCTACAATAATTTCAACTTAACTAAGGTAGCACCTTTATTCAATACAGCTACTTATTTAAATCAGGTTTCGAATGATGAAACTACTTACAGTGCTTATGCTTCTGATGTGTTGAATGTTACCGACAGGTTATTGATTATGGCAGGGGTGAGGGTAGACCGTTACTTTAATGGTGGAACTTATGATGCAAGTACCGATATTACCAAAGGAAAATACAATCAGACTGCTTTTTCACCAAGATTTGGAGCTGTTTATCAGATTGTGAAAGATAGGGTATCAGTGTTTGGTAATTACATGAACGGTTTTAGTAACAACGGTGGTTCTGATTTTGATGGTAATACCTTTAAGCCAAGTTATGCGAACCAGTTTGAAGGTGGTGCCAAATTCGATCTTGACAAAATCACCGCTACTTTTAGCTATTATGATATTAAAGTTACCAATACCCTTTACGATGATGTGGCACATGCCAATTTTTCTTTACAGGATGGTACTCAGTTGAGTAAAGGATTTGAAGCCGAAATTATTGCCAATCCGGTACCAGGCTTAAATATTGTAGCAGGTTATACCTATAATGATAGTAAATATACCAAAGCCAATGCAAGTGTTGAAGGTTTAAGACCAGCTACCGCAGGTGCGCCTAAAATGGCCAACTTATGGATCAGTTACCGTTTGATCAATGGTCCTGCACAAGGTTTGGGCTTCGGTTTCGGAGGGATTTATGGTAGCTCGTATAATCAGGTAAATACGGTGGCATTTAAATTCAGTATCCCATCTTATACCGTGCTTGATGCAGCAGTATTTTATGATAAACCAAAATATAGAATCGGGTTAAAGGTGGATAACTTAACCAACGAACAATACTGGTCGTTCAGGTACGCGGCGCAAACCCCGGCTAAAATTACAGGTAACTTCACTTTTAAATTTTAAGAGATAATTCCAAAAAGCATTTAATAAGGCTGGTATCTGAAAATGGTATCAGCCTTTTTATTTAACCACAAAGTTGCACGGAGATATGGCACAGAGAAACACTGGATAGGGCCTTATATACTTAATTAATGTTTTATTATCGCTGTTATTCTGAACGTAGTTAATAATCTGTTTCTAATAAAATACAGATTGCATAGTGCTGTTTTAGATATAAGATATACCAATGCGGCAGATTTTCCGTGTTAATCTGTGCATCCGTGGCTGAAAAATCATGGATTCATCATCTCACGCAGATTAACTGAATGCTTCTCATTAATCCTTCGACTCCGCTCAGGATGACGAACTGTTTTAAGAATTCTATCATCCATTTTACATCTTTCATCATTTAAAATATGACATATCTATTAAACTCTTAATCTCCAATCATTCTATCTTTGCCAACATACCAATTAGTATGTTATGTCCAAAGCGGCCGATACACGGATGATGATTTTACAGAAATCTTTCGAATTGATATACCGAAAGGGATATCAATCAACGAGTATTGATGAAATTATTGCCACTACACAAGTCACCAAAGGCGCTTTCTTTTATCATTTCAAAACCAAAGATGACATGGGACTAAGCCTGATCAATGAAGTGTTGTACCCTGGCATGTACAATGTAATGATCAAGCCCTTGGAAGAAGCTAAGGATCCTGTGAAGGCTATTTACAAGGTAATGGAAAACCTGCTGAATGATTTTGTATTCTTTAATCCCGATTACGGCTGTCCGGCCATTAACCTGATCGAAGAAATGTCGCCGATGAATCCTGTATTTAAAAAGGCACTCGCCAAATTGGTTAAACAGTGGCAAAATGCAATTGTAGCCGCACTTAACAAAGGGCAGGCAGATCATATATTTACCAGCACTTTTGTACCTGAAGAAGTGGCCATGGTGGTAATATCAGGCTATGGTGGTGTAAGAAATATCGGTAAAGCTTTGGGTAAATCGAGTTATAAAACGTATCTAAGAGGGCTTAAAACCTACTTAATAAATCTCTAAATTTTTTTATACTATAACATACTAATTAGTATGTTTTGATTTTTTTATCATGCATCAGATCCTTTTAAGCCTACATTCAATCAACCGCTGGCTAGTACTTTTATCACTTCTTTACAGCATTTATCTGGCGGCCATGGGTCGTTTAAAACAGCTGAAATTTACGGCCAATGCCAATTTTGTAAGGCATGTTACGGCCACCATTTCGCAGATTCAGTTGCTGCTGGGTTTAAGTTTGTACATGATCAGTCCCGTGGTGAAGTATGCAGTAGCAGAATCCGATAATAACCATTTGGTGAGCGAGCATGTATTTTTTAAGTATATCCATATCTGGCTGATGGCCACTTCGGTTGTGCTGATCACGCTTGGCTCGGCAAAGGCAAAGAGAATGGAGACTGACGATCAGAAATTCTCGACCATGCTATTTTGGTTTAGTTTGGCACTTTTGGTTATTCTAGTGGCTATTCCATGGCCTTTTTCGCCTTTTACAAACCGTCCATTTTTAAGATCATTTTAAATCATTAAGTTGTTATGTTAAATCTGTTAAAAACCCCGATTGGGAGATTGCGGCTAACTGGTTTCCTGGAAGGAACCTCATTATTGGTACTGGTATTTATTGCGGTGCCGTTAAAATACATCATGCACAGGCCCGAACTGGTAAAGTTAATGGGGCCGATCCACGGACTGCTGTTTTGCCTTTTTGTTTTTATTACGTTTAGTGTAGGCGTGGCCTATAAATGGGCGTTCTCTAAAATAACCTGGAAGGTGTTATTGGCCTGTATCATTCCTTTTGGCACTTTTTACATCGATAAATACATTCTAGCGCCGCAATCGGCGATGCATGAAGGAGATGAACATTTGAATTAGTGGTGTGGAATGAAGTATAAAAAGTACATCATTATTGCAGCCGTATTGGTGTGCCCGATTGTATATGTATGGTCGTGCCATAATTCGGGGAAGAGAAATATTGATAACGGGATCAGTTTTAATAAGAAACTTTCTTTTTATCAGCTTTTTAAAGGCGAAATGTCGGCTCTCGAACCAGCTGATGGTGTAGCGGTTTTCCAGCTTTCCTCCACACTTTTTACTGATTATGCGGAGAAACAACGTCTGATCAAATTGCCTAAAGGAAAGCAAATGGTATTGAGTGGCGATGGCCTGCCTGTTTTCCCCGAAGGAACTATTATTGCCAAAACTTTTTATTACTCGAAAGTTAAGGATAAGGGCAGGCGGCTGATAGAAACACGTTTATTGATTCTGCATCAATCAAAATGGAATGCGGCTACTTTCCGTTGGAATGCAGCACAAAATGATGCTGATCTGATTACTGATGGGGCAAACATTCCTATTGATTTTACAAGTTTGGATGGAGAAAAGAGGAAGATTGCTTATCATATCCCAACTAAACAAGAATGTGGAAGCTGCCACAGGCAAAATGATGCGATTATCCCAATCGGGCCGAAAGCAAGAAATCTGAATATCAAGGTTGAAAGAACAGGTGAAAATATCAATCAGCTGATTTACCTGATGAAAAAAGGAATGATAAAAGAAACTAAAATTAATTCTTTAATCCATTTAGCTGATTACCAGGATATTTCATTGCCTTTAGAACAACGGGCGAGGGCTTACATGGATATTAATTGTGCCCATTGCCACCAGCAAGGTGGATTTGCAGGAAATACCACGCTAAACCTTGATTATCGGACAGGTTTGGAGCATACAGGGATCAAATTTAATAAGAGCAACATCATCATCAGGACAAGCAAGATGGGCGAATTCCACATGCCAAAATTAGGCACAACCGTTATTGATGATGACGGTATAGCGTTGATGAAAAAATACATTAGTGAAATTAAATAGTTGTTATCATTTAATGATTTTGGCAAGTTACTGAAGATCAGATTTTTTATTTACGGGTAACTTTTATCATAAAAAACAGTTTTTGATGTGATTTTATGGCGCTCTTTTTCAGTGATTTAAGGGTAGGAGTATATTTTTCTTAAACTATATGTATAGGCGCGTGTTAGAGATGGATAATAAAAAATTATCTATCATGAAAAAAAATCTATTAAAATTAGTATTCGCTGCATTATTGTTCGCAGGTAGTGCACAGGCACAAATTCAAAAAGGTAATGTAATGGTTGGAGGAAACCTAACCAATATCAATCTTGGTTTAGATGCACCAAACATTTTCAGTATTGATATTACCCCAAAAGCGGCCTGGTTTATTCAGGATAATGTAGCGGTGGGTGGTTACGTAAACTTTGGTTTAGAAACGGCTAAAAACTCAAGCACCACAACAACTTATGGTGTAGGTGCATTGGGTCGTTATTACGCTGGAAAAGATGTTGAAGTATTGAAACACGGACGTTTCTTCGCAGAGGCAACTGTTGGTGTTGGTGGCGTAAACGTTAACAGAGGTGGTGCAAACACTAACGGGTTAGATTTAAGTGTAGGTCCTGGTTTTGCCTATTTTATTACCCCTAACATTGGTTTAGAAACTTTGGTTAAATACAAAGGCCTTGTAGGTTTTGGTAATTCAACCACGCAAAACAACCTTAATCTGTCTTTTGGATTTCAGATTTATCTGCCAGGAAGAGGAACTGCTAAAAAAGTTAAAGGTGATATGAACTAATATTTGTTCATGTTAATTCATCAGATTTTTTTCTGATGATAATAAGGTCTGTTTCTAATGCCAGAAACAGACCTCATTTTATTATAACCATTTATAGAATCTATTGAAAAAGTATTCTATAATAATAGCTTGTTGTATAAGAAAGTTCGTACTCACAGCGTATACCTATCGTGTGGACACAAAATACTGCAACTATTTTAGTGCTCTCTGCCGCACGGCATCAAACTTTTGAGGCATCAAAAGTATGCAAAAATGCTTCGTCAATCCAGCTAGGAGCCTTCACACAAGCCCACGCACATCAAAAAAACAGGGGCACTTCGTTTTGTTTGTAAAATGCTTAATGAAAGTTCTTGCAAGCATTGAACACAAAACCACTGCGTTTGAGGTTTGGTAGAGCTAATTGTTCTGTTGTACATCTGTTTTTTTGATTTTCCTGGCTCTTGGGATTGACTGGCGTTCTTCGGTAAAGGTAGATTGTTTTTCAAAGCAAGCTAGCGCGGAGCCTTAAACGATACTTAAATTAATTAACTTTTCTACGGTACGACCAGTAAAATACGATCGGATAAACAAAAAGGTTAAAAAGTGTATTGGTAATTAATCCGCCAATAACTACAATGGCTAATGGCTTGGATGCTTCCGAACCGATCCCGGTAGAAAGTGCTGCGGGCATTAAACCGATGGCAGCCATTAAGGCTGTCATTAATACCGGCCTGAACCTGCTTGCAATTCCATCACGCATGGCATCGGTAAAAGTCCAGCTGGGGTGATGTTTCAGGTCAGCGATGTTGCTTTTGAATCGGGTAATCAGGATTACGCCATTCTGCACGCAGATCCCGAATAGTGCAATAAAACCGATTCCTGCAGAAATATTAAAGTTTACGCCGGCAGCCAAAAGGGCTAATATTCCACCAATCATGGCAAAAGGAACATTGTTGAGTACCAATAATGCATCTCTGAAATTGCCAAAAAGTACGAACAGGATAAAAAAGATCAGCAATAAACTTACCGGAACGGCTTGCGATAACCTTGCAATGGCTCTTTGCTGGTTTTCGAAATCTCCGGCCCATTCCAATTGATAACCCTGTGGCAGTTTGATTTTTGCATTTACTTTTTGTTGTGCTTCAGCAATTACGCTACCCATATCGCGACCGCGTATCGAAAATTTAATGGCACCATAACGTTTGTGCTTATCGCGGTAAATCATACTCGGGCCGGTAATTTTACGGATGCTCGAAATTTCGCCCAATTGCACATTAGATCCTGATAAGGTAGGCACCCTTAATTTACTGATCGAACTTTCGTCGTTTCTGAAATCTTCAGGGTAACGGATAATGAGATCGAATTTGCGCTCACCTTCATAAATCTGGGTAGCGGCTTTTCCGCCAATGGCCATTTCGATTACCGCATTCGCATCAGCTGTGCTTACACCATAAAGCGCCATTTTTTTCTGATCGAGGTTGATCTGCAGCTCTGGCTGACCAAGATTCCTTAAAATCCCCAGATCTTCAATACCCTCCACCGTTTTTAAAATGCTTTCTATTTTTTCTTCTTCATTTTCGATGTATTCGAAGTTTTCGCCAAATAGTTTTACCACGATCGAGCCTTTTACACCCGATACGGCTTCTTCTACATTGTCAGAAATGGGCTGCGAAAAATTGAGACTTATACCGGGAAAACTCTTTAATTTTTCCTGCATGCGCTCAATCAACTGTTCTTTGGTCTGCTTACGTTTCCATTCTTTACGTGGGTAAATGTCCACATGAAATTCCATGTTGTAAAAACCAGTGGCATCAGTTCCATCGTTTGGCCGGCCGGTTTGCGACATCACCTGTTTTACTTCTTCAAAACTTAAAAAGATCTTCCTCATCTCGTTCGAAAGCTTTTTGGTTTCATCCAAAGAAATACTTAAAGGCCCGGTGGCACGTACATAAATGGATCCTTCATCCAAACTGGGCAAAAACTCTGTGCCCAAAAATTTAAAGCTAAAAGCACCCAATAATAACACAATAATCGAAATGCTAAAAACCAGTTTCTTTTTGCTAAAGCAAACATCATAAAATTTAAGTGTTGCTTTGGTAATCCATTCTAAAAAGATATTATGTTTTTCTTTTACATCCTTTTTTAAAAGTACACTGGCCATGGCGGGTACGAGTGTAAAGGTTAAGATTAAGGCGCCCAATAAGGCAAAACTTAAGGTCCAGGCCAATGGGGAGAACATTTTTCCTTCCACTTTTTCAAAAGTGAAAATCGGAAGCAAACCAGTAATGATAATTAGTTTGGCAAATAAAATACCTTTACCATTTTCGAGACAGGCTTTTTTAATAAAACCGAGTTTGCTCATTTTATTAAACTTTTCCATGCCCAGTTTTTTGGCTTTGGCGTCTAATATGACGAAAATCCCTTCAACCATTACTACGGCACCATCGATAATGATCCCGAAATCGATTGCCCCCATTGATAAAAGATTGGCCGGCATGCCTTTTAATTTGAGGCAGATAAAAGCAAAAAGTAATGCCAATGGGATAATAATCGAAACAATTAAGGTGGTACGCCAATCGGCCATAAACAGGAACACGATGAGGGTTACAAACAAAATACCTTCGAGCATATTACCCATTACAGTGTGTACGGAATAATTTACCAGGTCTTCACGGTCGTAAAAGGGTTTGATTTTTACATCATCGGGTAGAATGGAATTGTTTATGGTATTGATTTTTTCTTTCAACCTTGCAATTACCTCGCTGGGGTTACCGCCCTTTCTCATGACGATAATGCCTTCAACTACATCGGGATCCCTGTCTCGGCCAACCTGACCCAAGCGTGGCAAGGCCGATTCGGCTACATCGGCAATGGTTTTAACATAAACCGGGGTGCCATTGATGTTATCGACCACCACATTCCTGATTTCGTCTATATTGTTGAGTACGCCGATACCACGTACTACATAAGCCTGACCGCTCTGTACGATGACATCGCCACCTACATTGATGTTACTTTTAGATACTGCTTCGAAAAGTTCAGTGGCGCTCACGCCGTATTGGATGGCTTTCTGCGGATCCACCGTGATTTGATAGGTTTTTACCTCTCCACCAAAACTTACCACATCGGCAATGCCCGAAACGGATAATAATTCGCGCTGGATCACCCAATCCTGCAGGGTTTTTAATTCGCGGACCGATTTTTTGTCGCTGGTTAAAGTATAACGAAATATCTCACCAGTTGGGCCATATGGTGGCTGTACTTCGGGCTGAATCCCTTCGGGCAGATCGGCTTCTTCGAGGTGGTTATTTACCTGCACGCGTGCTTCTGCATAATCTACATCGTCTTCAAAACTTACTTTAACAATGGATAAACCAAATAGGGAAGAAGAACGGATACTGGTTCGTTTTTCGGTGGGGTTCATCGCAATTTCCAGCGGCCTGCTCACAAACTTTTCTACTTCTTCGGCACTGCGGCCTGGCCATTGAGTGATGATGGTGATATTGGTATTGGTTACATCCGGAAAGGCATCGATGGTGGTATGCTTGAAGCTTAAATAACCAGCAAGGATTAAAATAAAAGTGGCAAAAAAGATGAAATATTTGTTCTTCAGTGCAAAGCCGATAACGCTTTTTATGAATTTATTCATTTTTAAAATCTAGGAGATGAAAAGAAATTATTGTGTTTTTAGGCTTTCGAACAAGAAAACCTGTTTGGACGCAATAATGCGGTCACCGGCTTTTACGCCTTTACTGATGTAGGTTTTATCGGCCATTTTGCGGCCGATTTCGACCTCCTGAATCCTCACTTTATGATCCTGACGCAGAACGAGTACGTAATTTTTGTTCTCATCGAAAATAACTGCCCTTGAATTTAACACCGGAAGATCGATAGCCGAATTTGCCGAAACTTTCACGGTTCCGAGCATGCCTGGTTTTAATAAAAAGCCAGGATTAGGAATTACCACACGCGCATTCATCACTTTGCTATCCTGATCAACCTGGTTGTATAATTTCTCAATTTTTCCTTTAAAAACCTTATCGGGGTAGGATAGGGTAGATAAATTCACCTCATCGCCAGCTTTTACCCGCGAAATATCCGATTCGTAAATGTTAATCATGGCCCAAACGTTGGAGAGATCAGCAATGGTGAAAAGGCTTTTGTCGTTATCGCCCCGCAACTGCATGTTCTGGGTTACATTTTTTTCGATCACAAAACCATTGATCGGCGATTTAATGGCGTATAATCCGCTGCTGCTACCCCCATTGAGTTTTAATACCGAACTGGCCCTTTTTGCTTCTGCTTTTTTGATCTGATAATCGTTTTTGGCCTCTTCCAATTCTTTTGAGGATGATAAACCACTTTGAAAAAGTTGTTCAGCCTGTTTTACCGATCGTTCTGCATTTTTAAGTTCGGCATTGGCAGCAATAACTTCCTTATCAAAACCGGCCATTTCTGAGCTGGTG
Source organism: Pedobacter jeongneungensis (assembly GCF_000633455.1). GTDB lineage: Bacteria > Bacteroidota > Bacteroidia > Sphingobacteriales > Sphingobacteriaceae > Pedobacter > Pedobacter jeongneungensis_A. The sequence continues at coordinate 25,974 of NZ_AYMG01000016.1, read as the reverse complement.
AGGGTTGCTAAAGTTTGTCCGCTCGAAACCTGATCGCCCAACCGTACCCCAACACGGTTTACGGTTCCGCTTACCATGGGGAATAGTTCTGACCGGCGTTCTTCATTTGCTGCAATTTTTGCCGAAAACATCAGTTCTGTTTTGCTGTTGGCCTGTTGTACGGTATCGATCAGTAAGCGATTGATCAATGAGTCGGTGATGGTAAATTTTTCTGCCGGTGCTGCGGTTTTATGTTCGCTACAGCTAAAAATTAAACTGGTTGCGGCTATGAGTACTGTGTTTTTATAGAGATTTTGCATTGGGATTATTTAAAAATGTTAGAGCCGGTTACATAATTGAGTTCAGCGCGGGTGCTCATTCTTTCGAATTGGAGTTTGTTCAACTGCAGTGTATTTTCTTTGTAAGCATCGTAGAGGTCTAAAAATTCGATCAGACTGATGTTCCTTGCCTTGAAGTTTTTAATGAGTCCCGAAATGAGTGTATTAAAGTCGGTTGTAAATGCAGGATCGATTTCTGCATACAATTTTTCATTGCGCAAAGCAGTTTTATAAGTATTAAATACTTCGTTTTCGAGTAATGCTTCCTGTTTTTTAATATTCATATCGGCTGCAGCTATACCAACTTGTGCCTTTTTAATTTCACCCTGGTTTCTGGAGAAAAGTGGAATAGGAATCTTTAATCCCAAACCGGTATATTTTTCGGGATAATTGCCTTTTAGATCGTAACTAAGGCCGATTTCTATGTCAGGGATGGCCATTGCTTTTTGCAGTTTTAAATTACGTTCGTTATAAAGTAAGTCGGTTTTGGCTAGTTTAAGATCAGCACGGTTGGCTCTGGCCGAGTCGAGCAGCGTGCTGTAGGGAATTTTATCGGCTGATAAATGATGATCTGCCTGATCTAAAACCAAATCGATCAAAGTAGCTGCGTTAATGCCACAGAGCAGTTTTAAATCTTTGTAATTGTCTTCCAGTTCGTTTAATAAGCCAGCCTGTTCGGCCTTGAGATTAATCAACAATGATTTGATCCTGATCACATCTTTTGCAGCAACATTGCCCATTTTTAACTGGACATCGTAAGCTTTCAATAACTGATCGGTGGAGCTGATCTGTTCCTGATAAACCTTTACCGATTGTGCAGCAAAGTAGGTTTTATAAAAAGTATTAACCAGTTCAAATTTCAGCGTTCTTAGCAGATCGAAATATTCATATTCGGCCAGTTTTACGCCTGTTTGGGCCAGTTTGATGTTTTTGTTACGTTTGCCGGCAAGTTTAAACAGCTGCGAAATAGATCCGGCATATTGTCCGTAAGCATAAGAAGTTTGGAAAAATTTCTTCGTTTCATGGTTGTAAAAGAGGTTTTCGTATTCGAGCGTAGGGTTCTCGAACAGTTTGGCGGTAATGATTTCGGCTTTTGCTTTATCAACCTCATAATTACTGGCCAGGAGGTCGAAATTGTTTTTTAGAAAAAGGCTTTCGGCCTGACTCAGGTTTAAGCTCAGGGTATCGGTTTGTGCGAAAGTTGCTCTGGCTGTTAGGGCCGAAAAGAAAATGAGCAACGTACATATTCTTGTCATCCAGCAAAACTATCCTTGCCGAATTAAAGGCGGATTAAATGGGAATTAAAAGGGGATTAAAGTTGGGGATCGACTTGTCTACATCACTGTTATTTTTTGTTCCATGGCTAATCCTTGCCTCAGCTCTCCGCCGCCGATGGGCTCTTTCTTTTTGGTGTCAAAAAGACCAGCGAAGCTAGCTTGAATACCATTGAAAATATAAATACTGATGAAAAAACAAAAAACACCGGCTGAAAATTTTTCTTTCGAAGCTGGTGAGATGGCTTGGTCGGTGCAAGCCGAAAAATTTGTTAGGCCGGATTTAAGTGGAACGTTGATACTGTGCTTTGGCCCAGCTGGGAGGAAATGCATAAATAAATGAAGCAACGATTAATGATTATGCTTGCGCTCGTTTCCAAACGAGTGCATAAATAGTTAAACGATTTTATCGGTGTAAACGATAAATTATTTAATGCTCGTTAAAAAAGAGCGTTAGCAAAATTATGAAGACGTCAAACTCAGGTGAGTTTAGGTGCCCGAGGTGGTGATAAAAAATAAAAACTACGCTGTTTAATTTACCACCTTAGTTACCTTAGAACAGCTAAGCTGTTAAATGCTCCTTTACTCATACCGTCATTTGGAGCGGACCCGATAGCTATCTGGTGTAGCGCAGTCGAGAACCACGAAATGCTCAGCGAAGCTAAATCTGTCTCGAGGTAGATCTCTCCGTTTCGCTGCCCTTCAGTCGAGATAACAAACATTGTACGAGTATTAGCGGAAGTTCATTGTGCATCAAAGACCCTGAAATGAATTCAGGGTGACGATCGGATTGTTAAAGAGCGAGGAACTTATCGCTAGCAACTAGAGCTTTGCAACCTCACGGTAAAAGTGCAACCACCTTTTTCGTGGTTGTTTACGGTTATTTCGCCTTTAAGCAGATCGATGATTTTCTGGGTCATGTAAAGTCCCATTCCTTCACCGCTATGGTCGTGGGTTTTTGCACGGGTGTAAAAAGGTTTAAAAATATCGGCTTGATCTTCTGTAAGGATACCTATCCCCAGGTCGGTGATATGGATGAGGAAATTATTTTCAGTGGCTTCGACAAAAATATTTACTTCCTGATTGTTGGAAAATTTAAAAGCATTGGAAATGATATTGTCCAAAGCAATCTGTAATAAAACCGTATTGGCTAAAATTTGAGGATTTGAATCAAATGGAACCTGATAAGTAATGTTAAGATCAAAATTTTTCTGCGATTTCCATTCGGTTTGAATCTTTGAAAGCAGGTCGTCCAGCCTGATTGGTACAAGCTGGGAATTGATCAGTTCGAGATCCATTTTGGCCAGGGCAACTAAACCTGTAATGATGTGTTCTATTTTTTCGGCATCCTCAAGCATGGAACCGATTACTTTTTGATAAGCTGCCTGATCCCTTTCTTTTGATAAAGCAAGTTCAGCGGTCATCATAATGCGGGTAACAGGTGTTCTTAATTCGTGGGAAGCATTTGCCACAAAGGTTTTCTGCAAAATAAAAGCCTGTTCCAGTTCTTCCATTAAATGGTTAAAACTTTGGGCGATGAGGTTGATTTCGTCTTTATTGTGATTTTCTTCCACCCTGAATTCCATGTTTTGCGAGCTGGCCTGTTTTACTTCGAGCATGAATTTTTGCAGGGGTTTCAGCATTTTTTGTGCAACCCATCGGCTTAACAACAATACGATAAGTGAAATGAGGATGAACACAAAAATCATGATCTTCAATAATTTGGCTAATCTATTGTGTGAGCCTTGGTCGTCGGCCGAAGCCAGAATTACAAAATCGCCCTGGTTATCTTTGTAATAAATACCCACCACCTGTCGCTGGCCATCCGTGTATTTTAAACGACCTTTTTTACGTACTTCATCAATAGTGGAGTTGGTCCAATATTGCGCAGAATCGCCAATAAAGGTTGCCCTGTTTTTATTGTCGTAAATGCGGGTAACTTCACCATTCAACTTTTGGAGGTATTTATGGCGGACGGTATTTAAGGCGTCTCTACTGATTTCGTCGGCTTCGAGGTAAAGTTTTGCCGTAACCATGGTACGGTCGGTGAGGCGCTCAAAGAAATCAGCTTCCAGAAACTTCATAAAAGTAAAATACACGGTACAGAGCACGGCGAAAAGCATCGAAGTGCTGATCAGGGTAAAGTATAGTGCTATACGGTCTTTTATTTTCATTATTTCAGGATATAACCCATGTTGATTTTGGTATGGATGAGTTTGCGATCAAAATCTTTTTCGATCTTTTTCCGCAGGAAATTGATATACACATCAATTACATTGGTTCCGGTTTCGAAGCTGATATCCCAGGCCTGTTCGGCTATAAACTGCCTTGAAAGTAAACGGTTGGGGTTGCGCATAAACAGTTCGAGCAGCACAAATTCTTTGGCACTTAATTCAATTGTTTTACCGCCTCGACTTACTTCTTTGCTGTACGTATCGAGTGTAAGGTCTTCGAAATATAATTTGTGATCTGTTTTAGTTTCAACACCAGGTTGCCGGCGTAAAAGTGCGGCAACCCTGGCCAGAAGTTCTTTCAGGTGAAAAGGTTTTACCAGATAATCATCGGCCCCAGCTTCTAAACCGGTAACTTTATCATCAATGGTGCCCATGGCGGTAAGCATGAGGATTGGCGTGTGCACATCATTTTCCCTGATGTGTTTGCAAAGTTGGATGCCATTGAGGCCGGGCATCATCACGTCGATAATCAGCAGATTAAAGTTTTCGCCCAAAAATAGGTCTAACGCATCAATCCCATTGGCAACGGTAAGCACCTGATAATTGTTTTCTTCGAGTGCCGACTTTAACAATTCAGCAATTTTAGGGTCGTCTTCAGCTATTCCAATCTTTAGCATGCAACAAAAGTAACCATCTCATCTTAAAACGGGATTAAAATGGATGGCTTTCTGTTATTTAAGGAGGTTTTCGGTTTTGGTGAGGAATTTTGCTGTGGCCTCGTTTATATCCAGGTTCATACGGTCGGCCAATACGGTTAGCCACCAAATGCATTCGCCTAGTTTATGTTCGAGTTCAGGAACAGTTTGTTCGCCTTTGGGCCAGCGTCCTTGCTGCGACATGGTCAAACGCCCCACCAAACCGGCATCGGTAAGGAAAGCAAGGGCATCTTCTTCAACCGTCCACTCGCTGCCATGGTGTTGCAATTCCAGCTCACGGTAACGTTCGCGAAGCACTAAAGATCTTTCCTTTATTTCTGCTAAATCTAAATTTTTCATCTAATTTTTATAAAATGACTGTTTAAAAGCCACCGGGGTTTGATTGGTTTTCTTTTTGAAAATTTTATTGAAGGATTGAGGATGTTCGAAACCTAAATGATAAGCCACTTCGGCAACCGTTAATTTGTCGGATGCTAAAAATTCTTTTGCTTTTTCAATCATTTTCTCATGAATGTGCTGTTGGGTATTCTGTCCGGTAAGGCTACGCAACATATCGCTGAGATAGCGTGGCGAAAGATTTAATTCTTCCGCCAGGTACGAAACCGTAGGCAATCCCTTGGTCAGTGTTTTTTCATCATTGAAATATTGGTTGAGAACATCTTCCAGTTGGGTTAAAATATCGTGGTTTGCTGCTTTCCGGGTGATAAATTGCCGTTTATAAAATCGGTTGCTGTAATTGAGCAGCACTTCAATATGCGAGATAATTACATCCTGACTAAAATCGTCGATCCTGCTATTCAGTTCCTGTAAAATATGCTCGAAAACTTCAGAAATGGTGATTTTTTCTTTTTCAGAGAGATATAAAGCTTCATTTGCCGAGTAAGAAAAGAAGCCATAATTGTTAATGCTTTTAGCCAGTGGATAATTCCTTAAAAAATCTGGATGGATCAACAAAGTATAGCCGGAATAATCTTTTTCGTCTTCTGCTGCGGCAATGATCTGGTTGGGCGACAAAAAAGAGATGCCACCTTCTTCAAAGTCGTAATAATGCTGTCCGTATTTTATCTTACCCTGTAGGTTTATCTTGTAGGAGATTTTATAAAAGTTGAACAACAGCATGGTTGGCAATTCGGCCTCAGGTGTAGTAATATCGGCGTAATTAACCAAACTCACCAATGGATGCAGCGGTTTTGGTAAACCCAATGCACGGTGCAATTCGGATATGGAATCGAATTTTTGGGGCAGGCGCTCTTCCTTTTTCATATTACAAATCTATTATTAATTTGGTGTTCAACCTGGTTGATGGTCCATTCTACGGTATTCTGGTCGATCATATCGTGTACAACAGATTCACTCAGTTCGTTCATCAGGCGGTGCATGGATTCCGTTCCATTTTTCACAGTATCCCAGATCAGCATGTCGACAATGGTACGGTCAGATTTTTGAAAAATCCTTCTGGAGATAAACCCTTGCTGCCGTTTCAAAAATTCATCAATTTCACCATTGGCAGCAATAAACTGTTCGCAGGTATAATCTTTTAACTTAAAGGTAGTAATTTCTATGGCTTCTGATTTTTTCATGGTTGCTTATTTTAATTCTGGTGCATTAAGGTTTAAGGTTTGGCGCAGGTTGATCCTGAAGTTTTCGCTTCCCTGATTAAGGCGTTGCTGCGCGATTTTTTTAGCATCTTCTCCGGCAAGATAACGCAACTGGTCTTTGCTATCAGTTGCAGCTTCATAAACTACTGCTGCAATTTTTTCCGCCTCGGTAAAAGTGATGAGTGTGCCATCGGCAAAGAGTTCACCCAGTCTTTTGTTTAATGTTTCATAATCCTGATCTATTTTAGCCTGCATGCCGTTAATAAAATCGCTTTTGATACCGCCGGGTGCTACCGTTTTAATCCCGATGTTGAACTGGGCAAGGTCATAAGAAATACTTTCGCTAAATCCTTCTAAAGCTCATTTGGTAGCATTGTACACTGGAGAGAGGGGATTGGAAGAGAAACCGCAAACCGATGTAGTGGTAATAAATAAACCGTTTTTACGCGATTTAAAATAAGGGATAAAAGCTTTAATTACACGGAGCACGCCAATCAGATTGGTATCGATCTGTTGGATAATCTGTGCTTCAGTGTAAGATTCTAAAGCGCCAACCAAGCCATAACCGGCATTGTTGAATACCAGATCGATATTACCCGTTGTGATGGCCTGTGCAATGGTTGCTTCTATCTGCTCTGTATTGGTTACATCGAGTGGTAAGAGACTTACATTTTCCAGAAGTTGTAATTCGGTTTCTTTTTCTGGATTGCGCATGGTGGCGATTACTTTCCAGCCTTTTGATTGAAATAATTTTGCGGTGGCTTTGCCCAAACCTGTTGAAGCGCCTGTGATGAAGATTGTTTTCATTTTTATGGAGTTAAATATTACCTCACAAAGGTGTGGAATGCTTAAAGGGCTGGATGATCCAAAATGAGTTATGTTGTAGCTGAAATGACGTTATTGTCATTCTGAGCGTAGCGAAGAATCTCTAACCTATGCAATACAGAACCCAAATGAGCTTATGATTATTCATTTCGAAGAATAAAAGATTCTTCACTGCGTTCAGAATGACAGCAAAGAAGTTTTGACAGAGGTTACACTACCTTAATCCTTATTATATTTGAATAAAAACATCTCCATGTTCGAAACATTTGATCAGACCAATTTTTATCAGCTTTGCGATTTACTGGGTAGCAGGGATGCAGATTTACAGGCGATTTTAAATCGGTATGGTTATCCGCCGTTTTGGTCGAGGCCGAATACCTTCGAATCTTTAGTGCATATTATTTTGGAGCAGCAGGTTTCTTTGGCTTCGGCATTAGCCACGTTGAATAAATTAAAAGAAAAAATAGGGGAGGTTAAGCCTGCACGCTTGTTATTGCTTACCGATCAGGAATTAAGGGATTGTTATTTCAGCCGGCAGAAAACAGTTTATGTTCGGCATCTGGCCGAAAGCCTGGTCAGTGGGGCTTTATCTTTAAGCAAAATGGAAACGATGGATGATTTATCCATTAGAAACCAGCTTAAAAGTATTAAAGGTATCGGCGATTGGACGGTAGATATTTACCTGATTTTTATGCTGCATCATACCGATATATTCCCGATAGGTGATCTGGCTGCGGTAAACTCCTTAAAGAAAATAAAAGGTTTGGCACCCGCTGTAAGTAAAGAAGAAGTGTTATTAGTGGCAGATCAGTTTAAACCTTATCGCACCATCGCCACGATGCTGTTATGGCACGCTTATTTAGAGGAAAGGAAGAGAAAGTAAGGTTGTCATTCTGAGCGTAGCGAAGAATCTCCACCCTATGAAACACTGAAGCCAAGTGAGCTTATGATTAAAGCGAATATTCCATTTCGAAGAATAAAAGATTCTTCACTGCGTTCAGAATGACAGAAATGGCTTAAGAAACCAATTTCAGATTGTTTTTTAGGTTTCGGTCTGTGGAGACACAGACCGAGGAGAAGAGCTTTAAGATTCCCGCCTCCGCGGGAATGACACGCCTTATTGAATTGAGCGTAGTACTTTACAACAAAGCCCTATCCAAATGTACATAACCACCATCTACATGGATCAACTGACCGGTAGTGTGGCTCGATTTATCCGATAATAAAAACACAGCAGTGTTGGCAATCTCTTCCACAGTAGTCATCCGGCTTTCGAATGGGATTTTATCGGTAATGCTTTTCAGTTTTTCATCACGGTCTTCAAAAGTGTTGATCCATTTCTCATACAATGGCGTCCAGGCTTCGGCTACGATGATTGCATTTACACGTATGCTAAATGGTAACAATTCTACAGCCCATTCACGTGTTAAGGCATTTCTGGCTCCGTTTGATGCCGCGTAACCAGATGTTCCGCCCTGACCAGTTTCAGCAGTTTTACTGCCAATATTTAAAATAGATCCTTTACTTTCTTTTAGTGCAGGGAGCGCGTATTTTGCCAAAAGATAATAATGAACCACATTTTTATGTAGCGATTCCATAAAAGCTTCGTAGGTGCCGCTTTCTAGTCCTACGCCATCGTTTACTCCCGCATTGTTCACCAAACCATCTATTCTGTTGTATTTTGTAAGAATGTCATCAACAATGGTTTTGCAACTTTCTGGTGCGGTAAGTTCTGCTGTAAAATAGTCGGCTTTTAAACCTAGTTCTTTTACTTCCTGAAGCATTTTCAGGTTATCTTCCTCATTTCGGCCAATGATAATAGGAAGTGCATTTTCAATGGCTAAAGCCTTAACAATTGCTGCGCCAATGCCTTTTGCACCGCCACTCACCAGTATTATTTTTCCGTCTAAATTTAAATTCATATTCGGTTAGGTTTTTATTTTGTTTTTTTACCACAGAGGACACAGAGTTTTTCACAGAGAACACGAAGTATAAGTTGGAGAGTTGCATCATTCCCAACTAGATTGGGAATCTTATTGCCAAGCGCTAGGTACTTTAAGATTCCCGCCTGCGCGGGAATGACGAATTTGTTTTGAGATCTTAATCTCACATCTTCCATTTTACCTCATCCATTTTCCATAATTTAAAGGCTTACTCCTCTTTTCCAGGGGATAAAATCATCCTGGTTAAGCTGTACGGCTTTTGGAATTTCTTCTCCACTGGCTACTTTAATGCAATATTCTAAGATGTCTTCGCCCATTTCGTTAATGGTTTTTTCGCCGTTAATCACCGCTCCGGTATCGATATCGATAATGTCGCTCATGCGTTTTGCCAGAACGGAATTGGTAGCTACTTTAATGGTTGGGCATACCGGGTTTCCCGTTGGGGTACCCAAACCCGTGGTGAACAGGATAAGCGTTGCACCAGCAGCTGCTTTACCTGTAGTAGCCTCTACATCATTTCCTGGGGTGCATACCAGGCTTAAACCCGGTTTAGTGGCAGGTTCGGTATAATCTAAAACATCAACCACGGGAGAAGAACCTGCCTTTCGTGCTGCTCCGGCCGATTTTATCGCGTCGGTTATTAAACCGTCTTTAATGTTGCCTGGTGAAGGGTTCATGTAAAAACCGGAACCTACTTTATGTGCCAAATCATCATATTCGGTCATTAAGCGAATAAATTTTTCGGCAGTGGGCCGGTCTACAGATCTGTCGATCATTTCCTGTTCCACGCCACAAAGTTCGGGAAACTCTGCCGATAACACCTTTGCGCCCAATGCAACCAATAAATCTGCACAGTAACCCACAGCCGGATTGGCAGAAATGCCACTAAAACCATCACTGCCTCCACATTTTACGCCTACGCATAATTTGCTTAAAGGGGCTTCTGTACGTTGTTGTTTATTGATAAACATCAGGCCTTCAAAGGTACTTTTGATTGCATTTTGGATCAATTGCTCTTCACTCTGTGTTTTTTGCTGCTCGAAAATTAAAAGTGGTTTATCAAAATCAGGATCGAGCGCAAAAAGATCACGTTTAAAATCTTCTACCTGTAAATGCTGACAGCCTAAACTTAAAACGGTAACGCCTGCCACATTGGGGTGATTGGCATAAGCAGCCAACAATTTGCTCAGCGTATCCGAATCCTGACGGGTGCCGCCACAACCGCCATTATGTGTTAGGAATTTAATCCCATCCACATTTTTAAAGGTACGGTTGGCTTTATCTGCTTTGGGTTCGAAACTGATGTTATCGATGCTTTCACCATTTTCGTAAGCCTGAACAAGTTTGTGTGTATATGATTTATATTGTGCATCAACCGCATAACCCAATTCGCTATACAAGGATTCTTTAATGATGTCGAGGTTTCTGTTTTCGCAGAAAACCGTTGGAATAAATAACCAGTAATTTGCAGTACCCACTGCACCGTTTTTACGGTGATAACCATAAAATTTACGATCGGCAAATTGGCTTACATCCGGGGCTTCCCATTTATAATCAACATTGCGGTAAGCAAAGGGTTCGGCAGCATGTTTGGTGTTCTCTATACTCATGCGCATACCGGCTTTTACCTCAAACTGGACTTTACCAACCAGAACACCATACATGATTACTTCATCACCGCCCTTCATATCCTGCATAAAAAACTTGTGCTTGGCCGGAATTTCATCAACAGTTAGATAGGTAATCCCTTCGTGCACTATTTCTGTTCCTTTGGGTAAATCCTGTAATGCTACCAAAACATTATCAGCGTTATTAATCCTGATGACTAATTTTTTCATTATCAATTTTATGCTTCTAAACTTATTTCTTTTTCAATATGGTTGGGTTTCCAGCCTTTCCAGCCAAAGTAAAATACCACTAAAAAGCAAACGAAAGGCACTAAATAACCATATTGTATATTGTGTGTGGCATCTGATATCAGACCCAATATCGGTGGTAAAAAAGCACCGCCCACTATCGACATTACAATGAGCGACGAACCCAGTTTGGTATCTTTACCTAACCCGGCTATTCCTAAAGAGAATATGGTTGGGAACATGATCGACATAAAAAATGCTACGCCAATCAGTGCGTAAACGGTGATCATCCCACTGGAAAAGATGGAAACTAATGTGAGGACGGCGCTGATTAAGGCGTATAACATTAACAATCTATGCGGAGCTACAAACCTCATGAAGAACGTTCCGGCAAACCTACCTAACATAAAAGCCAAACCTGCTGCACCCGCATACCATTTTGCTTGATCCTGTGTGATTCCTGCCGATGTGGTAACGAAACTGATAAATAAACTGAGTACGCAAACCTGAGCACCAACATAAAAAAACTGTCCGATAATGGCCCAACGCAAATGACTATGGCCCAATACATGGCCAAAACTACTTTTTTCATTGGCACTTTCTTCTTCTTTGATATCGGGCAGTTTGGTGAAAATAAATAAAATGGCCACCACAATAATTATGAGACCCAAAATTAAGTACGGCGCCTTTACTGTTGAGGCTTCTTCAAGCACGTAAGCCTGTTTTTCTAAAGGCAGTAGTTTTGCCAATTGGGCATCGGTATATTTTGCTTCGGTAAAAATGAGTTTACCCCCAATAACCGGAGCTAAAAAAGCGGCTAAACCATTAAACGATTGAGAAAAATTTAATCTTTGCGTAGCCGTTTCTGGCGGCCCAAGTACGGTAACATAAGGATTTGCAGCCGTTTCTAAAAAGGTTAAACCACAGGCGATGATAAAAAGTGCGCCCAGGAAAAAAATGTATTGTGCGGTGTTGGCGGCTGGAATAAACAATAGACAACCCACAGCAAACAAAATTAAGCCTAAAATGATCCCGCTTTTATAACCATATTTACGCATAATGTAGCCTGCAGGTAGCGCCAATAAAAAATAGGCGATAAAAACCGATGAATCGACCAGGGTAGATTCGAAAACATTCAGTTGAAAGGCTTTGCGTAAATGCGGAATCAATACCGGATCGAGGTTATGGACAAAACCCCAGAAGAAAAAGAGGCTGGTGACCAAAATTAATGGAAACAGGTATCCCTTGCTATTTTTTGACGTATCGGATACCTGAAAATTCGTTGTTGTGGTGTGGCTCATATTGGTTTGGTTATAATTGGTTAAGCTGGTTATTGGCAACTTTTGGATAGAGCTGATGGATATAACAAAGAATAAATAATCCCACCTTCATAATTATGTTTTTGGTTAGTTGTTGCTTTACAAATTAAGCCCTTAAGTGCTAATAAAAATTTAACTTTATGATCTAATTATTAAATGATATTGGCTCAATTTTATACATTGCGAAATATTACTGCATATTAGATTGATTTTTTAAGAATTATGAAACCGCATTTACTTAATGTATCTACCAATACCGTAGATTCTTTTAGCGCCCGGAGGGATATTATGCCAGATATTAACAACCTGTGGCATTACCATTCTGCTTTAGAGCTAATTTACGTTAAAAAAGGCAGGGGAACGCAGTTTATCGGCGATAGCATTAAAAATTTTAGTGAGGGGGATGTGGTGCTGCTGGGAAGCAATCTGCCGCATTACTGGCGTTTTGATCCCGAATTTTTTGAGAAAAAAGAGGAAGAATCCGTTGATGTTTATGCCATCCATTTTAAAGAAGATTTTTTGGGAGCAGCCTTTATTGATCTTCCCGAAAACCAGGAACTTAAAAAAATGTTGGCACAATCTAAACAGGGGATCCAGCTATTAGGGATCGCTAAAGAAAGGATTGCGGGTTTAATGCCACTCATTATTGAAGCCACGGGTACCATGCGGATTATCAAGCTATTGGAAGTTTTAACTGAAATTGCCAATTGCGAAGAGAAAAAAACATTGGTTTCATTAGGATTCAAGCCTAATTTTCTGGAAAACGAGAAAGACAGGATCCAGTCGATTTATAATTATACCATCAGTAATTACAAAAATAAAATAGAACTAAAAGAAATTGCTGCAGTTGCTAAAATTAGTCCCAATTCTTTCTGTAAGTTCTTTAAAACTAAAAGCAGAAAAACCTACACCCAGTTTCTGAACGAAATAAGGGTGGGGCAGGCTTGTAAATTATTGATCGAAAATGATTTAACAGTAAAGGAGATTTGTTACGATTGTGGTTTTTATAACTTTACCAGTTTTCATAAATATTTCAGGGAAATAACCGGAAAAACACCGCTTAAATATCAGCAGGCTTTTTCGAAGCAGTAATGTTTTTTAGTGGTTGGAGCAGATACCAATTATTCATAGCCCCGATCCGATAGCTATCGGATGAACGTAAAGCCTGGAGCGAAGCATGTGGACTGCCCCCAAAAAGCGGGACCGAACTTTTACCAAGAACCACATGTTTTGCGCTTCAAAAAAAACGCTTAGATTTCTCCACTGCGGTCGAAATGACGGTATCTCATGATCTACCTCGCCTGAAATTTATCCCGATACTGTGTCGGCGTCATCCCAACAGATTTTCTGAACACTTTCCTGAATGCTTTCGGGTCGTTATAACCGGAATTAAAAATCACCTCTGTCATTTGTTGTGCCGTTTGCTCTAAAAGCTTTTTGGCGGCTTCTATACGGGTTTGCTGCAGGTATTCGATAGGGGTGATACCGATTACCTGTTTAAAGCGGCGCACAATATTTCTCCTGCTTGATGGAATATCTTTGATCATTTCTTCAATCGTAGCCACATCCTGATAATTGCTTTCTATTTTTTCCTGTGCCGAAGCCACCAGGTCATCATTATGGTGACGGATGGGCTGAAAAGTGCTAAAGTACAACTGGTTTACACGGTCCATATCGATGGCGAAAATTTTAGCAACTTTAACCGCCATATCTTTCCCGCAATGGATCTGTAAAAGGTGCAGCAATAAATGAAAGGTTGATGTAGCACCTCCGCTGGTAAATAGTTTACCATCCTGCGTTACCGTTTTATCGGCCTTTAAGTGCACCTTTGGAAAAGCGGTAGAAAATGCTGAACAGGCATCAACGTGTGTGGTAGCCGCTTTGCCATCCAACAATCCCGATGCGGCCAGTAAAAATGCACCGGTACAAAAAGTTGCGATTTCTGCCCCTGCTTGATGCTGTTTGTTCAACCATGGGATATAACTTTTATTGGCCGAAATGCATTCCTTAATATCATTGGTTGCAAACGATGGGATCAGAATAAGATCAAGATCGGTGGCTTTTTGTAAAGGTATACAGGGGTGTTCGCTAAAGTTGTAATTTTTATCATCAGCAGTAATTAAACTGATATTAAAAGGCGTTTCCAGCTCATCTTTCCGATAAAATCCATTTACGGTATCAAAAACATCTAAAATAGCCGCTACGCTCAATAATCTGAAGTTTTGGGGCATTAAAACGCCTATTTTTATCATTTGGTTAAAATTTAAGTGTAGTAAATATATAAAAATTGTCTGAAATGCCCCTCAATATTGACTTTTACGGCAAGGGTAGGCATCAATATTAAGTCTTAACTTTATTCTTATACTAACCACCTGATAAAATAATATGAAAAGCAAACCAACCAGTAGCAGAATGTACGGCATAATTGTATTATACGAAATGCAGACAGATTTTTTATTGAGGGCTTTAGATGGGATAGATGAAAAGGATGCGCAGAAAAGATTGGATACCAAAGCCAATCACATCGCCTGGATTACGGGTAGCATAGTGCAGGGGCGATATTTTCTTGCTAAATCGTTCGGCATCGATCTTCCATCCATCACTGATGAACTTTTTGCTAATAACAAGGGCATTATCGATGATGCGGTTTATCCGCCGCTTGCCGATTTTATAAAAGATTGGAAAGACATTTCTCCAAAGTTACAGGAAGCCCTAACCCAGGCCACGGATGAAAAGCTGGAAGAGAAACTCAACATACCCGGAATGGAAATTACCCTCTTCGAAATGATCAGTTTCAGCACTTATCGCGATGCAAACTGCATCGGACAAATTGCCTTGTGGCGGAGATTATTGAACTATCCAGGAATGAATTATATGTAAGCTATGGAAAAATTAATTAAAGAAGCTGATGAAACCTTATTGGCATTGGAAAACGCTTTCTCAAAATTTGATACCCCACTAGTGAATAAAGTGCCTTTTGAGGGCAGCTGGACTGCAGGGCAATTGGCTGAGCACCTGGTTTTGTCGAATTCGGGCTTTTTGCAGGTTATTAATGGACCTGTAACGGAGACAGATAAGCCAGCCGATTTAATGGTTGAGACCATTAAAAAAGATTTTTTGAATTTTAATGTGAAGTACGATTCTCCGAAAGAAATTTACCCTGAAGATAGGACCTACAATCCGTCTGAATTGTTAGGAAATTTAAAGCAGATTAGGGTAGGCATTTCGGAAGCGGCGGGAAACCTGGATTTAACTAAAACCTGTAGCTCCTATGAATTGCCCGGGTATGGTTTTCTTACACGTTTGGAAGCTGTTTATTTTGTGATATATCATACGCAGCGACATATCCACCAATTAAAAAACATTTACAGTGGCTTAAATTCCAATTGATTTTAACTAAATTTATGAGAAACAGCAGGCTTGATTTATTAAATCCCTATATCGGTAAATGGAAAACAGAAGGTTTAACCAAATCTGGCGAAGTAATTACCGGAACCGATACTTACGAATGGATTGATGGCAGTTTCTTTTTAACACATAAAGTAGAGGTAACCTTTAACAAGAAGAAAATACAATCTTTAGAAATTACCCATTATGATGATATGGAGGATGTTTTCAGGTCGCAATCTTTCGATAACGAAGGAAACATTTCTATCTCGACACTTAAAATTTACGATGATATCATTTTAATATTTGCTGATACTGAAAGATTTAAAGGGAATTTTAAAACCAATAGCATAGAAGGCCTGTGGGAACAGTTTGATGGAAAAAACTGGGTGCCATGGATGGATATAAAACTGACGAGAATATAGATGAAGTCCGAAGTCCGCAGTCGGAAGCCGACTAATCGCAAGGCTATTAATCATCAAACCATGACCAATGCCCAATGAACAATTTTCAATTACTAGTGAACTAATGACGAATTAACTAATAAACTAAACAAAACAATGGCAACACTTAACACGTATTTAAATTTTAACGGGAACACAGAAGAAGCATTCAACTTTTACAAGTCAGTTTTTGGTGGCGAATTTTTGGTCGTGCAACGTTATAAAGATTCTCCCGGCTGCGATGGTATGCCTGCAAGCGATCAGGAAAAATTGATGCACATCGCTTTACCCATCGGCGGCAATATTTTAATGGGAACCGATATTACCAATCCAATGCCAGCGGCAACCTTTGGTACGGGCATTTCACTTTCGGTTGATGCAACAAGCGAAGAAGAAGCTAAACGCCTGTTTGATAGCCTGTCTGCAGGTGGTACCATTACCATGGCTTTAGAAAAAACATTCTGGAACGCACTTTTTGGTATGGCTACCGATAAATTCGGGATCCAGTGGATGGTGAATTATGATTATAATTAGAGTCTAAAGTCCGTAGTCGTGAGTACTAAGTCTGAGATCACCAGTAGAATAATTACCAATTATCAAGGCTAAATGATTAATCTTAGAATGATCTATCAACTATAAATAATTTGACCATTAAGAAGTTAAGGATATTAAGGTTTTAGTAATTATTCTAAGTTATGTGGCTATCAGCCATGGACTATCAAACTATTGACCAAACAGGCGGTTTAACGTTCCGCGTTATAATCAGCTAACCAATTTAAACAATTCACCAGTTAACCAATTGAACCAATAAATTTTATTATTTTTAAAATACAAACTAAAACTTAACCGCTATGAAAATTGCAGTAATTGTTGTACGCGTGCTTTTGGCCGCCATGTATCTATTTGCTTCCGTAAGCTATTTTCTTAACTTGATGCCGAAGGCGCCGGAGATGACGGCTGCGCAAACCACCTTTATGACAGGCATAATGGCATCGGTTTATCTCTTCCCGTTGATTAAAATAACAGAATTGATCGGAGGTGCATTATTGCTGATTAACCGAACAGCACCGCTTGCTGCGATCATTATTTTTCCGGTAACTTTAAATGTCTTTCTGTATCATGCATTTTTAGGTCCCAAAGATCTTCCAATGGTTGCAGTAATGTTGTTATTCAACCTGTTCCTGTTTTATGCTTACAGGGCCAAGTATCTACCCATCGTTTCAAAGTAAATTTTCAGATTTTAAAACTTTCTCATACTTTTTCTCTTTATTTAGTGTTTCGGTATAAGGTGTAATTCATTATCTTTAAAAACTAACTAGAAATAAAAAATATGAGAAAGTTACCATTTTTAATGCTGCTCTTTGTAGCAGTATCATTTTCTGCCTTTGCACAGAATAAAGATGCTATTGTAGGCAAATGGCTAAATCCATCCGGAGAAGGACAGATAGAAATTTATAAAAAAGGAGATAAGTTTTACGGGAAATTAGCATGGATAAAGGAGCCGAATATCAACGGAAAACCTAAATTAGATGTTAAAAATCCAGACGAAAATCTACAGAAACGTGCTTTGTTAAATCTGGAAATACTAAAGGATTTTAAATATGATGATGGCAAATGGACCGATGGAACAATTTATGATCCAAAAAGTGGTAAAACCTATAGCTGTAATATGACCTTAAAAAGTGCTGATGTATTAAACATCCGTGGTTATGTGGGTATTTCACTTTTAGGCCGATCGGAAACTTTTAGACGTGTTAAATAACAATCAATGAAGAAATTAATATGGTGCCTTTTAATGGCACCTTTTTTTTGCGCTGCGCAGTCGTATATTGTTAAACCCTTAAATGAGAGTGCTAAAACCAGTTTGCGTGGTTTAAGCGTGGTATCTGATCAGGTTGCCTGGGTAAGTGGCAGCAATGGCTCAATTGGTAAAACAATTGATGGCGGCAAAACCTGGACATGGGTAAAACCTAAAGGATATGAAAAAATCGATTTCAGGGATATCGAAGCTTTTGACGATAAACAGGCCGTTATTGTGGGTATTGCATCGCCGGCGTATATCTTAAAAACCACCGATGGGGGCGAAACCTGGACAGAAAATTACAAAAATGTAGATTCTGCCATATTTTTGGATGGGGTTAGTTTTTGGGATAAAAACAGAGGGATCATTTTCGGCGATCCGATCAATGATCAATTGCAATTGCTTAAAACAAGCGATGCAGGAAAAACCTGGCAGGATATCACTTCAAATTTAAAAACCAGTTTAGCCAAGGGCGAAGCCAGTTTTGCCGCCAGCGGCACAACCATTAAAACACTGCCGGGTGGAAAAACCTGGATTGCCACCGGTGGAACAGTGTCCAATATTTATTTTTCACCTGATTATGGCCAAACCTGGCAGGTATTTAAATGCCCTATTTTACAGGGCGAAAATAGCACAGGGCCTTTTTCTATCGATTTTTTAAATGAAAAAATTGGTGTAACTGTTGGCGGAAACTATGTAAAAGATAAAGAAAATGTCAATAACATTCTTTTAACCAACGATGGTGGTAAAACCTGGCGAAAGCCAAATACACCTGTTTGGGGCTTTCGTTCGGGCGTGGCTTACCTCAGTGCCAAAACATTAGTTGCTACAGGAACATCGGGTACAGATATCTCAACAGATGGTGGTCAAAACTGGAAACACATTTCTGATAAGAGCTTTAATGCTGTTCAAAAAGCAAAAAAAGGTAAGATAGTTGTGCTGGCAGGAGATAAGGGAGCGATTTATCAATTAGATGCTGTTAACTAATATTTGACGCTAAATACGTAACAATTTTAACAATTGTCATTCTAACAATAGAACAATCATATAAATAAATAGCAGAAATGATAAAATTTTGTTTCTTTGTTATGAAAACTAAAACTTTAATTTAAAAATACACACGCTCAATGGATTTTCTGCACACAATTTTAGGTGATGATATACAGGCCGGATTATTAATTATTTTAAACCTGATTGTAATCGAGAGTTTGCTCTCAGTTGATAATGCTGCGGTTTTGGCTACCATGGTTATGGATTTGCCAAAGAACCAACGCGATAAAGCATTAAAATATGGTATTATCGGTGCTTACGTTTTTAGGGGTATCTGTTTGTTCCTGGCTGCATGGCTGGTAAAAATCTGGTGGTTAAAACCGCTGGGTGGTTTATACCTCCTGTACCTGGCATTCGATTATTTTAGAAAAAAGAACAGTAAAAACAACGAGGAAGAAGAGGAAGTAGATAAAAGCAAAAGCTGGATCTACAAATCAACAGTAGGTTTAATCGGTACCTTTTGGGCAACAGTTGCTTTGGTAGAAGTAATGGACCTTGCCTTCTCTATCGATAACGTTTTTGCTGCGGTAGCGTTTACCGATCATATCTGGTTAATCTATATCGGTGTTTTTATCGGTATTTTGGCCATGCGTTTCGTGGCACAGGCTTTTGTGAAATTAATGGAGAAATTTACCTTTTTAGAAACGGTAGCTTTCATCGTAATTGGTGTTTTGGGTATTAAACTTACCTCATCATTGTTTACACATTTCTACCCGGAATCGCCTATCTCCCATGCCATCGAAGGTGAAAAAACAGATCTTTTCGTATCTATTTTTACCGTGGCCATTTTTATTATACCAGTAATAACGTCTTTATTATTCAACTATCCAAAAAAACACAAAAGCGACATTATCATTTCGGATGATGCTGAAGATGTATTGGATAAATCTTAATTGTAAGGCTTATCTGTGATAAATCTTACAATCAAACCTTCCTGATATTACAACCAAATTTTGTAATATTAGGATTTAATAAAATAGATTAGGAAACAGGGTGCAATGGCTTTTTACAAACATTACTCATTCGATCTTTGGTTAACGTTGATTAAATCTAATCCAACGTATAAACAGGAACGGGTACAGTATTTTTACAAGAATTTTAACGGCAAGCATAAAAGCCTTGACGAGATTGCCATCACTTTCAGGCAGGTTGATTTAATGGTGAATGCCATTAATGAGAAAGCCGGAAAAAATGTTGATGCAGACGAAATGTATTTAATGATCATCAGTATGATCAATGATTACGATTTTAACTTTCGTGATGTAGACCTGCAGGTGCTGGACCATGATATGGAGCAAATCGTATTTGCCCACATGCCGAAACTCTACTGCGATGATTGTTTAAATGTGCTGGCTAAGATTAAGGAATCGGGCAAAAGTTCCACCAATATCTTAAGCAACACCGGGTTTATTAAAGGTAAAACTTTAAAAAAGGTCATCAATCATTTAGGTATCGGTCAGTATATCGATTTTCAGCTTTATTCAGACGAAGTGCGCATGTCTAAACCCAGTACTGGATTTTTTCAGTTGATGCTGGATACCATCGACAGAACAAAACATCCTGAATTACAGTTAAAAGAGATCATACATATTGGCGATAACCCGCATGCCGATGTCCGCGGGGCAGAAGCCATAGGCATTAACAGTATGCTGATCAATTCCAATAATCTATCTATCTCAAACCTACTCTATGATACCGTATAGTTATTCACTCCATAAAATCGACAATACAACCGACTTCGGTTTTAGTGCTGACGATTACAGCCGTTTTAAATTTGGCGATGACCTGGTCGCCAGGTCATTTGGTAAGGCCCTCGCCGATGGCTTTATCCGCTATTACCTCGTTGATAACCTGATTACCGATCAGATTGTGGTCATTTCAAGTCCTTACAGCTTCATACCCACAGCAACTTTTGCGATGAAAAATTATTTCGTAAGTCAGCTGAATCGTTGGCTGGTCGAAAATGGTGGTTTAGCTGTGCAGGAAACAAAAGTACACCGAACCATTACCTATAAGGAAGATTATGGCGAATTAAGTGCAGAAGAAAGGCTTTCGCTCATCGGAAATGATTCTTTTCACATTGATAAGGATTTTCTGACCGGTAAAACCCTTTTGTTTCTGGATGATATCAAAATTACCGGAAGCCACGAGCGCATGATCTTAAAAATGGCAAAAGAATACGGCCTGAAAAACGAAATGCACATGCTTTATTTTGCCGAACTGGTGAATAAAAATATCCATCCAAATGTAGAAAACCTGCTGAACTATCATCAGATTAAATCTATTTTTGATCTGGAAGAAATTATCGATAGTGAAAATTTTTGTTTCAATACTCGCATTGTAAAGTATATTTTAAATAGTACTTCGAGTAGTTTTACCATATTTTTAGAACGTAGAAGTACCGATTTTATCAACCAGCTTTACGACCTTTCGCTTGGCAATAATTACCATACCATAGAGGCGTATTCCGAAAATTTACATCTCATTAAAGATTATATCAAAAACAACAATTATAAATTAATTTAATATGGCTATTAATTTGCAAAAGGGGCAAAGAGAAAATATCAATGCTCCTAAATTTACAATAGGTTTAGGTTGGGATACCAACAGCTCTTCTACCGGTTCTGCATTCGATTTAGATGCTTCAATTTTTATATTAAACGATCAGAAAAAATTAGTTTCTGACGAAAATTTTGTTTTCTACAATAACCTTGTTTCTCCAGATGGTGCTGTAGAACATACAGGCGATAACTTAACCGGAGATGGTGATGGCGATGATGAGCAGGTTAAAATCGATCTGACCAAAATTGATGCTAAAGTAAGCGAAATCTGCATTGTGGTAACCATTCATGATGCGGAGAACAGAAGACAGAATTTCGGCCAGGTGAGAAACTCTTTCATCCGTATTTTTGATACCACAACCAATGAGGTGGTTTTAAAGTATGAACTGGAAGAAGATTTCTCTATCGAAACGGCTGTAGAATTCGGCAGAATTTACAAACGCGAAGATAAATGGAAATTTGAAGCAGTAGGCGTAGGCATGAAAGGTGGTTTACAGGATTATTTAAACAAATATCAATAAAATATTATGGCAATCAATCTTCAAAAAGGACAGCGTATCAGTCTTGAAAAAAGCAATGGTAGCAAACTGCAAAATGTTTGCGTAGGCATTAACTGGGGCGCAATTGAAAAGAAAGGTCTTTTCGGTTTCGGATCTTCAAAAGAGGCTGTAGATTTAGATGGAAGCTGTGCCTTGTATAACGAAAACAAGCAGCTTTTAGAAGTTGTTTATTTTGGTAACCTAAAATCTAAAAACGGATCGGTAAAACATAGTGGTGACGATTTAACCGGCGATATGGGCGGTGATGATGGTCTGGACAATGAAGTGATTACGCTTGATTTTGCCCAGCTGGATGCTAATGTAAGTTATGCGGCTTTTGTGTTGAACAGCTTTAGAGGTCACGATTTTGGAACCATTCCTTTTGCATCTATCCGCATTTACGAAGGTACAACCAAACGTGTAAACGAAGTTTTCGCTAAATACGATATTGCCAACGGTTCTAATTTTGCAGGTCACGTATCAATGGTAATGGGTGTTTTCTACAAGAAAAACGGCGAATGGAAATTTAATGCCATTGGCGAACCAACCAAAGACAGAAAACTGGAAGATACTGTTAAAACTGTAACCCAAAATTATTTATAAGCTGCAAAGCCGATCATATCATCAACTATGGAAACCAACCCAAATCTGCCCCAGGTTCTTACACCGGTTAAACTGGATAAAGACGGGAATGTTGACCTCGAAAAAATAACTTCTGAGGAAACCACTAAATACCATGAAATTGGAAAATCGCTTGAACCATCAGATGTAAATTCGATCCTGAATTACGGAAGCGACGCCCAAAATTCAATGGAGAAATACAGTAACGAGTTTTTATCGTCTGTACGTACCTATAACAGTGGCGAAGTTGGCGGTTTAATTAACGAACTGCTTACCGAACTAAATTATATTGATGTTTCTGAGCTTGAACAGAGCGGCTTTAAGAGTTTTATCTCTAAAATTCCATTTTTAAAGAGTTTAGTGGTTGATGTGAAGAAACTTTTTCAGAAATACGATGTGGTGGTGAATAATATCGATAAAATCACCAACAAAATTAAAGCCGGAAGGTTAAATTCGATCAAGGATAACAGCTCGCTGCAAACCATGTTCGATAGCAATGTCGGGTACATCCACCAGATGGAAGAACTGATTATTGCAGGCCAACTGAAATACAACGACCTGAATATTAAACTTGCAGAAATGGAAGGCAGGCCTGCCGATTACCAGGATTATGAAATTGCCGATTTAAGAGATTTCATCAGTCGTTTGGATAAAAGGCTTGCAGATATGAAGATTGTGCGTTTTATTATGTTACAATCTTTAGCGCAGATTCGTGTCGTGCAGAACAACAATACGTCTATTGCAGAAAAAGCCCAGTCGATTGTGTCTACCACCATTCCGGTATGGAAAAACCAATTGACCATTGCGGTTGCTTTACAAAGGCAGAAAGCCAATGTAGAGATGCAAAAGAAAATTTCGGATACCACGAATACCATTTTGCAGAAAAATGCAGAAATGCTAAAGCAAAACAGTATCGATGTGGCCAAAGAAAATGAAAAAACTGTGGTATCTTTGGAAACCCTAAAATTGACCACATCATCATTGATTGAAACACTTAACGAGGTGAAACAGATTCATGAGGCAGGTGCACAAAGCAGACGTGTGTTAGATGGCGAACTTAAAACTTTGGAAGCAGAGTTGAAAAAGAACGTTACGAGGGTGAATTAATTAAAACATGGATGAATACCGTTTAAATATTATCAAAAAATCAAGCGCAGAGATCAACCGTTTACAGTTGCTCTCTGTGTTTTTTGATGATGAAGTGATTTATAAAATTTACTTACGGAGCCAGGTTATTCATCAGCTTTTTGCCAATAATGAAGAACTGGAGATCGAAAAACTGGATCTTTTTCACCTTCAGTTTACCGATAGTGTAATCGAGTTGCTCAAAAAGATTAAAAAGAGTAACGAGAAAAATGTATCACTCATTTACGATGAGATCGATCTTAATGAAGAACTGATAGACCGTATGGCGGGAACGCTGGTTGATCAGAAAAGTTTTCAGCAGGATAAACAAAAGCAATCGCTTAAAGTAAACCTGTCATTGCGGAAACTGTTCAGTGTATTGTCTGACTTAAGCACAGATTTTCCTTTCTCTAAAAACATCAATGTTTTCAGTTCTAAATACGCTAACGATTTTTATTTCGATCTTACCACCGGTCAATTTGCCCAACTGATTAATTTTCAGGATAAACAGGTATATACTCATGTGTATGCCACTATCGAGAAAAAATTGATGGGGAAACTGTGTAAATACGATTTTCGTACAGAATTTTACATCGGTTTAAAATCGGGCGAACAGGTTATAGAAGTATATAAATTTATGGAAACAGACAGTTATTATCTCTTTTTTCCAAGCAGAAACCTCTTTTTATTGTGCGATTTAACCATTTTGAAAGATCTGGATACTTCTACCAATCTTTCCGAAAAGGGTAAGATTATGCAGGAACTTCAATACAAAAATGATAAGTTGAAAAGCAATGCTGCGGTGTTAAAAACCGCCATTCCGCACGAGGTAATTAATTTGCTGGAAGATAGTTATCATAAAATATCGGATATTAATTTCTTAAACCACCTCAATAATTTCGATGTTCAATCGAATATTTTAAAAACCATGTTAAATACGGATTTGTTTTAAGGTTGATTTTTCGCCATTCCGAGCAAATCTTTATATCTAAATCGTCATTTCGACTGTAGCTTACCAATTTTTCATTGGTTGCGAAATGGAGAAATCTTTGAACCGGGTTTAGTAGCATTTTTAAAAGATTTCTCGACTTCGCTGCGCTCCGCTCGAAATGACGTAGCTACTGTGAACTCCACCCGAAGAAGAATTAATAGAGTGATCGTCATTTCGACTGTAGGGTGCCGATTTTTCATTGGCCGCGAAATGGAGAAATCTTTGAATCAAGTTTATTAGCATTTTTAAAAGATTTCTCGACTTCGCTGCGCTCCGCTCGAAATGACGGAACTAGTGTAAACTCCACTCGAAGAAGAATTAATAGAGCGATCGTCATTTCGACTGTAGCGTGCCTATTTTTCATTGGCCGCGAAATGGAGAAATCTTTGAACAGGGTTTAGTAGCAACTCTAAAGATTTCTCGACTTCGCTGCGCTCCGCTCGAAATGACGGGAATAATGTAAATTCCTATTGAAGACAGAATAATAGAGCGATCGTCATTTCGACTGTAGCGTGCCGATTTTTCATCGGCAGCGAAATGGAGAAATCTTTGAACAGGTTTAGTAGCATTTTTAAAAGATTTCTCGGCTCCGCTCGAAATGACGAAACTAGTGTAAACTCTACTCGAAGAAGAATTAATAGAGCGATCGTCATTTCGACTGTAGCGTACCGATTTTTCATCGGCAGCGGAATGGAGAAATCTTTGAACAGGTTTAGTAGCATCTTTAACAGATTTCTCGACTTCGCTGCACTCCGCTCGAAATGACGTAGCTACTGTAAACTCCATTCGAAGAAGAATTAATAGAGCGATCGTCATTTCGACTGTAGCGTGCCGATTTTTCATCGGCAGCGAAATGGAGAAATCTTTGAACTAGATTTATTAGCATTTTTAAAAGATTTCTCGACTTCGCTGCGCTCCGCTCGAAATGACGGAACTACGGGCACTTCGTTCTAGTTGAATTTATTACTAGAAAAATCGTCATTTCGACTGTAGCGTGCCGATTTTTTATTGGCCGCGAAATGGAGAAATCTTTGAACAGGGTTTATTAGCATTTTTAACAGATTTCTCGACTTCGCTGCGCTCCGCTCGAAATGACGGAACTACGGGCACTTCGTTCTAGTTGAATTTATTACTAGAAAAATCGTCATTTCGACTGTAGCGTGCCGATTTTTCATCGGCAGCGAAATGGAGAAATCTTTGAACCAGATTTATTAGTATTTTTAAAAGATTTCTCGACTTCGCTGCGCTCCGCTCGAAATGACGAAACTAGTGTAAACTCCACTCGAAGAAGAATTAATAGAGCGATCGTCATTTCGACTGTAGCGTGCCGATTTTTCATTGGCCGCGAAATGGAGAAATCTTTGAATAGGGTTTAGTAGCATTTTTAAAAGATTTCTCGACTTCGCTGCGCTCCGCTCGAAATGACGTAGCTAC
>NZ_AYMG01000015.1 GCF_000633455.1 Pedobacter jeongneungensis | reverse complement strand
AGCGCTTTTTTTGTTTGAGTTTTACTAATGCCTAGTGATGCGATTCAGGAGCTTCTGTGTGGTGTGCTTCAGTTTTCTCGTGCGAAGAAGTTTCTTCACCATGGTGGAAAATTGGTCTTGTGAAAGCCACAAGCAGGATTAAAACAATAATCCAAGCAGTTAATGGTAGTGCCCAAATGCCTTTAGTTTGCTGAACTGGCGCGTGTGAATCGTGAGCTGACATATCGAATATTTTTGATTTAAGAATTTATGCTTTGTAATTGTGTGGTAAAGATAATAACAAAATTAAAATAAAAAGATAAAATGGCGATTTGTATGTAAAAGCCTAGGGATAAAGGCTAGCCCTTTATCCCTGTAAATCGTAAATCATTTTTTTAGTGCTGTTCATTTTACTTTTAATGCGGTTCTGATGCTCGAGTAAAGCACTATGCTCATCCTGAACGGCATTAAACAGTTCTGCTTTTTTAAAATAGTTTGCGGCTTCTGCAAAATTTTGCTGTTGTTCTGCATGCAAACCTAAACTTTCGTAAATATGGGCTTCGCAAACGCCTGCAACACTTAAAGCTTTATCAGCAATCTGTTTAACCAGCTTATGCATTTTTAGTGTAATCACCAGCTTTAAATAGGGTTCGTAAACCTCCGGAAAATCAGCATCGAGTTCGGTGCAACGTTTGTAATAATAACCAGCAGTTTTGTAATCTTTAAAACGCTCGTGATAAATATCTCCCAACTGAAAATAACCTCTGGCGTAATCAGGATCGAAGGCAATAAGCTCATTAAAATACTGAAGTGCTTTAGGCAGCTCGCCCCAGTGCAACTCTTCAATGGCCTGTAGATATTTTTCCTCTACAGTAGTATAAATGTCCATAACGGATATTATTAATTTTGTTAAGCGGTATTTTGCTTAGCAAATGGGTAATTAAATTGATTTTTAAATTTTGGTTTATGCTATGATGGCAAAAACGCTAAGGGTTGGGAAGGAAATTTAAGTCAATACCCAAACCCTTTATGCCACAAGACGGGCTAAAGTGCATTTTTTGGATATATAGTTGACGTAGCATTTCTGTAAATTTGATGCAAAGATATTTATTTTCAATGAATTGCAAATTATTTTTTTTCGATTGATCAGCTTTTCATCTTGACGAGTGCATTTTTAATCTGCCTCCTATGCTTTAAAATATGAACGATGGCATGTTCGAGCATCTGTTCTACATCATATTGTTGTCCCCACCTGGTATTGATCTTTTTGGCTTGATCAAACTCTTCCACTGTAATGTTGGGGTTTCTGATGAAAAAATCCTGATTATAATTAAATGCTTCCTTTAGCCTTGAAATATAGGGCGCTACCTGATCAAATTGCAGCCGTTCTGGTCTGGTCGTTTCCAATCCGATGGAGTTTTCGATGTAAACCGCATAACTAAACATTGAGGCGCATACATGCGTTAAAATGGTTTGGATGGAGATGCAATCAGTATTAGTACTTTTTGGCTCGATGGTTCGGAGCAATTGTTGCTGGCTTATTGGCTCAATTACAGTAATCAGCTCATTAACTGCTTTCTTATATTCATCCATTAGTGCAGCAATTGCACCGGTAAGGTTATTGGCTTCCATCGTTAAAACAAATATAATTGTTTGAGATGAATTTTATTTGCGAAGTCTTTTGTTGGTCGAGATTTTAGGTTACCAGATTTATAATGCCAATCAATAAAGGTAAATAGGTGAGTAAAAGTATAGTAGTAAAGTCTTTGCGTTCTTGCCCTTTGTTTACATGAATAAGTACAAGGAATGTTATAGTGGTAGATGCCATCGCCAGGATCATTAGAATAAGCATCCCGGCATTTGCAGCCCCACAGCTTCTTTTTGAAGGGTCTACAGGCATAAAAAAAAGGGCCCAAACAGCAAAATACGGTAATAATGATATAAGTGGAATATACCGCCTTTTAATAAAATCGAAAATCATATTTGGAGCCTCCATATTTGAACGGAGATTACAAATCTTTAATACACTATTTTATAAAAGGTAACCTTTTCTTGAGACGGGATTACAAATCCCGACTAACTAAGTCTATGCTACAATAAATCTTTGATGATTTTTTCGATCGATAAACCTTCAGCTTCGGCGCGGTAATTACGCACAATACGATGACGTAAAATAGGCTCTGCTACGGCTTTCACATCTTCAATATCAGGAGAATATTTTCCGGTAACTGCGGCATGGCATTTAGCGCCCAACACTAAAAACTGCGACGCACGTGGACCTGCACCCCAGCTAATGTATTTATTCACGGCCTCGGTAGCGAATTCGCTATTTGGACGGGTTTTAGCAGCCAGCTTAACGGCATACTCCAAAACATTGTCGGTAATGGGAATATCGCGGATCAGTTTCTGGAAATATTGAATATCGTCTGCATGGATAATTTTCTGCAGTTGAATGGTTTTATTACTGGTGGTGTTTTTAACAATGTTCAGTTCATCTGCAAAAGCAGGATAGTTTAACTGAATATTGAACATGAAACGGTCTAATTGCGCCTCGGGCAATGGATAAGTTCCTTCCTGTTCAATCGGGTTTTGTGTGGCCAAAACAAAGAATGGTTTTGGCAAAGTATGGGTTTGACCAGCGGCGGTAACCGATTTCTCCTGCATGGCTTCTAATAAAGCAGCCTGCGTTTTTGGAGGGGTACGGTTAATTTCATCTGCCAGGATAATATTAGAAAAAACAGGCCCTTTTATAAATTTAAAGTGCCTGTCTTCTCCTAAAATCTCTGCGCCAATAATATCGCTTGGCATTAAATCTGGTGTAAACTGGATCCTGTTGAAATCGAGGTCTAAAACAGATGCCACAGTTTGTACAAGTAAAGTTTTAGCCAATCCGGGTACGCCAACCAACAGACAATGTCCGTTACTGAAAATGGCGATTAAAACAGATTTTATGATGTCATCCTGTCCAACTACTACTTTGCTTATTTCGGCTTTAATGTTGTTGAAAGATTGATGAAGTGCATCAACAGCTTCTACTTCGTTCTTATACTGCATTGGTGTTATTTTGCGGCTGTGGTTTTAGTCCAGATTTTTAACTCATCACAGGTATTAAATTCGTCGTCGATTTTAATGTAAGTGCTTTCGCGACGTTTTTGAAACCATTCGCTTAAAGTACGATTAATTTTATCACTTTGTGCAGCATCCCTGATTTTTGGAAAATCCTGTTTCAGATTTGCTTTGTGTGGCGGTATTTTCGATTTTAAATATAAAATGCGGTAACCTTGTTTTCCATCAGGTGCAGTAAATAAATCAGGTTTAGAAACACCACCAATTTTCATGCTATCGATTACCAAAAATACCGACGGGTCTAATTTATCAACCGGAATAAAAGTACTTCTTGCCTGAACATTTTCAGCATTAAGCATCATACCGCCGTTATATTTGGTTTCTTTATTATCAGAGTAAAGGTTTGCAGCCGCCGCAAAGCTTAATTTTTTACCGATAATGTTGTGGTAAATACTATCTGCATGAAGTTTTAAACGTGTTAAGCTTTCTGGTGTAGTTTTAGGCATAATTAAAATGTGCCTTACGTGTACCTGCTCGCCCCTGCGCTCTAATACCTGTAAAAAGTGGAAACCATAATCTGTTTCGAAAACCGGTGAAATTTCTCCTGCTTTTAGTTTAAAAGCCCAGGCGGTAAACTCTTTAACCATGGTATTTCTGTCGATAAAGCCATAATCACCACCATCGGCAGCAGACCCCGGATCTTCCGAATAGGTTTTAGCTAATACGCCCATATCTTCGCCTGCTTTAACCCTTAAACGAAGGGCTTCAATTTTATCGCGGAATTTTTGCTTTTCGGCCCTGGTTAACTGAGGATTTAAAATTACCTCACCAACTTCTACCTCGGTATTAAACTCCGGAATGCTATCGCCTAAAGACTTGAAATATTTTTCAACCTCCATTGGGGTAACGTTGATATTTTCGGTAATTTTTTGCTGCATTTTCTGCGCAATCAATTCATCTTTTACCGATGGCCTGATTTCATCTTTATACTGAAGCACCGATTTGTTCAGGAACTGTTCTAAGCGCTCCTGTCCACCCGCACGCTGCATACTGTAACGCATACGTTTATTTACCTCATCATCAACCGCACCATCTTCAACCATAACCGAATCGATTTCTGCCTGTTGTTTAAGCAGTTTCTGAGTTAAGGTTTGTTGTAAAATTTTACATTTTATCTCATCATTGGCCGGGTTACCCTGATAAAGATATTGGGTATATTGTTGGTTTAAATCTGATAGCAGGATAATATTATTTCCTACAACAGCAGCAACTTTATCTACAGTATGCTTTTGCGCATAACTGTTTAAAAACAGGCAAATTAAAGCGGTTGCTACTAAAAAAACTTTCTTCATTCTATTTGTTATATTTTGCAAATTTAATATTTATGGTTATTCTCCATCACGCTGGTTATAACCTGGCAAGCTTTTTAAGCTCGTTATCGTTAATCCTTACCTGATATTTCTGTTTAAGGCTTTTTAGCCATTTATCTTCTAAACTCAGTTGATAATCGGCAATTACCTCTCCCCTAACTTCGCTCAGGGGTTTGTTATAATTTTGCTGGTTTTTACTGTAAAAATCATTTATCGCCTGGTCATCTTCCTGTGCTTTGTTCCATATTTTTTGTTCCGAAACATTGAACATTAAAACACCTTCGCGGTACTCATTCAATAAAAAATCACGGTCTTTATTACCGCCACCAACTTTTTTATGCGCTATTAATGCGTCCTCATAAGTTTTGATTTCTTCCTGATAGCTGGCACTTTTATCCAGTCCCATATCGCGGGCATCCAAAACTTTGAGTTTAAAATTTATATACAGGTTTAGATAAGCTTGTAAGGTATCGTAAGCAGCACTGATGTTTCCATTGTGGCTTTTTTTATACGCCCACATAAACTCCCTGGCACTTATCGATTTACCATTTACAACAGCCACGTTTTGTGCAAACGAAATGCTATAAATAAAGCTAAAAACAAATAGGCAGTAAGCTTTCCTCACACAGAGCACTCTATAAATTTTAAGGGATAAAAGTAACAATTAGCGACGCTATTATAAGATATTTAACTAATTTTAACAGAAATTATTATCCAACAAAAATACGAATGGAAAACCAGGTTACCAACAATGCGAACGCTTTACGTTTATTTTTTACCGACGAAGTTTTCGTGGTGAAGGATGAAAGTGTAGAAATTCGGCCTTTGCGTAATCCTGAGCCAGTTTTTGTTCCTGAAAATGTTTCGCTCGCTGAAGAAAAAGAAACAGTTTTAAAGGCAGAAACTATCCAAATTCCAGCGATTAAACCTACAGAAACACTAAAAGTTTACCCACAAGCTCCTGAAATTCCGCATATTGTGGCCGAACCTCTGCCTGAAAAAACATTTAAATTTTTGGGCGGAAATAAAAAATCGGTACTGATATTGGTGAACGATCAGCAGCATGATGTAAGTACCGAACAAGGTAGGGAACTACTCCGTAAAATTGTAAAAGCGGTTGATCTGGGTACACCCGATTTTGCCGTGTTAAACTACGCAAATTATAAAGGGACAGACTACTTAGAACTGCACGGTTTTTTTAAACCGGTTATCATGTTGTCGTTCGGGGTGGAAATTGCTGACCTAAAACTTAACCTAACCTGGCAGAACGAAATCATCATTCATGAAAGCACCAAAATTATCTTCGCCCCAAATCTTCATCATCTGGATAGTGATTTAACCGCAAAGAAAACCCTTTGGGGCCACCTCCAAAAAATTAAATAGCTCGGGAGTATGAAGTAGTTAGTATCCATTTATTAGTATCAAGTATCAAGATGGATTGTAGCCTTTACACAGAAACCTTAACCTTTCAACATTCCAACTTTTTAACCTTCCAAATTTTCCCCAATGAAAAAACTCGTTTTTGCCACCAATAATCAACATAAAACAGAAGAAATACGTGCAGCACTTGAAGGAAAATATGAAGTACTGAACCTGGAAGACATTGGTTGTTTAGTTGATATCCCTGAAACGGCCGACACTTTTGAAGGTAATGCAAGTCTGAAGAGTGCGTATGTGGTAGAACATTTTAGTTTAGACTGTTTTGCAGATGATAGCGGCTTAGAGGTGGAGGCTTTAAATAACGAACCTGGGGTTTATTCTGCAAGGTATTCGGGAAGCCGTGATAGCGCAGAAAACATTCAGCTGGTTTTAAAGAAACTTGAAGGGAACAACAATAGAAAAGCCAGATTTAAAACGGTAATTTCACTCATGCAGAATGGCGAGAACCATATTTTTGAAGGAATAATTGAAGGAACAATCAGAGCAGCATTATCTGGTTCGAAAGGTTTTGGTTATGATCCTATTTTCCAACCGGATGGCTATGAGATCACCTTTGCTGAAATGGATATGGCAGAGAAGAACAAAATCAGTCACAGGGCTATTGCGTTGAGAAAGATGATTGATTTTTTAAGGGGACCGGAATTATAAAAATCTTTTTTTCTTTTTCCCACTTTGTCGATTGTCAATAAAGGTTACAATTTCTAAAGTTTTTGTTTTAGGCTTAATCCTGTATACAACAGATATATGTGGAATAATAACACCTATATGTGTATTCTTTGTTTTATACGTTTTTCTAGAAATAAAAGGTTCTTTGGATAGCGTTTCAAGATAAGTAAATACCCTAGCGATAAACTTTTTCACCTCAATCTCCGTCCAATTTTCTTTTAGGTAATCTATGTTTTTCTGGAAAGTTTCACCTGCTCTTTTAGACCATATAATATTCATTACATGCTAAATCTGTTTTTTGCTTCTTCATTACTGAAACTTTCGCCACGATCGAGTTGATTAATTCCTTCCAAAACATCATTTTGTTGATTGCTATTTAAGCCATCAAACCAATCAAAATCCCGTGCAGTGATTAATGATTTAATGTCTCTTATCAAACCCTCATCATTAGAGTTGATAATCTGCTGGAGTACACTTAATTTTTCTGATTGTAAATCCATAACTAAATTTAAACATTTATTTGCCGAATAACAAACTACATTTTACCAGCTGGCTTTTTTACCTGTAAAGTATCCTTTTTCACCTGAACACTATCCTTTTTTGGTAAAATGGGTTTAATGCCAAAGTTTGCGGTATCCGCTGTTTTGCTAACTGGCAGTTTCTTATCCAGGTTTAAACTGTCTTTAGCCATTGTGATTTTTGGTTTTACAACAGGGACTGTCGCCGAAGGCTTAGCTACAGGAGCAGTTGTTTTTGCACCTGCTACAACAGGTTTACCTGCTTTTGCCTTTGCTTTGGGCTTTGGCTTACCTGACGACCCAATGGCATCTTTCTTCGATTTTGGCCGCTCACTAGGCTTCCACGAAAAACCCTTTAAAGCATGGTCTTTTGCAATCGTATTTTCAGGGTTTAATGCCCCCTCTACTCCCTTGATGTAAACGATATCTTCAATTGCGTTTTCTTTGTCCTTAAAAATGAACTTGATCCTGCTGCTTAGCGTCTGGTTCATTTCTTTGTAAACCTTTGTACTGTCATCCTGGGTATAGTAAATACTTTCTGCGTTTCCATCCACATAAAGGTTTTTTAATTTTCCATTATAAAAGAAACCTGTCATTAAACGGCCTTTTATCTGGTTAAACCTTAGCGAATCGGCTGGGGTATTTACCAAAAATGCATTTTTAATGGCCTGTAAATTATTCAGCTTTTTGTTTTTGAACTGCACATAGATGGTATCGCCAACCTGCTGCGAGCCTTCCGACCAGATAATCGGGTTGCTGTAGCAACGTAAAGTAGAATCAGCACTGGTGTAAAAAAGACTATCTGTTTTGGCCTGAATATTCGTTTTAAAGATTTTCACTCCGTGGTAAGCCTTAATAATACGCGCCTGGACGGTATCTGCAGGATTAAATTTAGCGGTATCGTTGGGTTTCCCAAGCTTTAAATTTCCTATAACTTTTGTTAAACTATCTTTAACACCAGATTTGGCGACCTTTTTTTGCAGACTATCAATTTTTGTTTTTGATACCTCTTTAACAATCGGTGCTGCTTTATCCGCAATTTTCTTTTGCAGGCTATCTGTTTTAAGTTTAGGCAAATTTTTGATCAAAGAATCAGCCTTGCTTTTTAAAACATTATCCTTCTGCAAACTATCGGGATTAATTTTGGGAAGTCCTTTGCTCAGCGAATCTATTTTCGATTTTAAGCTATCGGTACTTTTATCCTTCAGATTCAGTAAATCCTCGGTTTTATCATCACCCTTGTTTTTTTTCTTCTTGTCAGCCTTCCTTTTACTCCTATCTTCTTTTTGGGTAGATTGGATTTCGGGTTTTACTTTGGGCTCGGCGTTTCCTTTTTTTCCGCCGTCTTCATCATCCTCACCAACCTGGTTATCGGCTTTGATCGAAATTTTAGGGATCAGTTTTAAGTTTTTTTGCAGCACCATCTGCGTTTCCAAAGTATCGGCACCCATCCATAAACTATCAGGCCTTTTTTTGTTCTTAACCATTACCGAATCTTCAGTGCCAATACCCATATATGCATTCCGGGTTACGAGTGTACGCTGATCTATCTTATAATAATAGCCTAAATCGCCAAACATTTTCATTTTATCCTTGGTATCAGAAAAAACGATGTTTTTTACCGCTTTACCAACTCCCTGCTTGCCAAAATAATATAAACTATCTCCCTTTAAAGATCGTGTACCTTGTGTATAAAGATTTTTCTTCCCGAAAAAGGCATCCTCCGTCATGGTATTATATTGGCCATTTTCAGTGTAAAGATTATCGTCTTTTCCTTTAATATTGGTTGGCCCATAAAAGTAGGTCCATTTATCCTGTGTATTGTAACTCATCGTATCCGATTTGATCACCGATTGAGGCGTGACTACTACAACATCATATCTAAAATAGGCGACGTTTCTTTGACTAAAATAATAACCATTTTTACTCGTTAGTGTTACTTCTTTATTTACAATTTTACCGCCACTAGTATAAGTGCCTATTTTTGTGAGTGTATTATAATCTAAAATATTGGTGGTTAAGACCGATGTTGGATCGATCATCCTTACGTTCCCCGTTAAATGTGCCTGCTTTTTATTTCCGTCATATTCCAGTTGATCTGAATAGATATCGGTGGTAAGCTGGTTAATGTGCACGTTTTTATAAGCTTCAAAATAGTTCCGCTCGCTGTAAAAAACAGCACTATCGCAGGCTAAAGTGGCATTATCCTGTTGAAAAACAACAAAATTCAGATAAGTTGCTTTCTTTTTAATATCACCTGAGATATGCCGATAAGAAACAATTTTAATTTTCGAGGCAGGTTGCTGACCGAATAAAAATACCGGACTGATTAGAAGAAATAAAAAGACAAATAGTTTTTGCACACTACAAAGTTAGTTTTTTGTTCCGAACGTTCGGAATACCAGTTAAAATTAAATATTTTTGGTGGATGTTACCCTTACAGCAATTTCAGGACTTTATTGAACAGCAACAGCTATTTGTTCAGGGTAACAGGATACTTTTGGCCGTTAGCGGGGGCAAAGATTCGGTATTAATGTTGCATTTGTTTAAAGCAATAGGCGTTGATGTTGGTGTAGCACATTGTAATTTTAATTTAAGGGCCGATGAGGCGCAACGGGATGAAAGTTTTGTTGCATTACTGGTCAAAAATTTAGGGTTACCTTTTTATGTAACGCATTTTGATACAAAAAAATATGCTGCCGAAAATAAAATTTCGACGCAGATGGCTGCACGTGATCTGCGTTATCATTGGTTTGAAGAAATCAGGCTTTCGGAACAGTACGATTACATTGCCCTGGCACAACATCAAAATGATGCAGTTGAAACGGTATTGATTAATCTTACCCGCGGCACAGGAATAAGTGGTTTGCATGGCATTTTGCCTAAACGCGGCCGTTTAATCAGGCCATTGTTATTTTTAAACCGGCAGCAGATTGAGGAACTGGTAACGGCCAATAACATCGATTTTGTGGAGGATAGCTCGAATGCCAGCACCCACTATACCCGCAATAAGATCAGGTTACATGTTGTACCTCATTTGCAGGAAATTAACCCCAACCTTGAAAAAACCTTTGCCGAAAATATTTCCCGCTTTGCTGAGCTGGAGACTTTTTTAAATGTGCAGGTTCAAAAACTGGCAGATAAAATTTTAAATAAAAGGCTTGATGGAATTTACATTTCCTTACCGGAAATTAAACGATTAAACCCTCAAAAGCTATTGCTTTACGAACTGCTTAAGCCTTTTGGTTTTGGTGAGCATGTAATACAGGAAATTCTGGACAGTTTAAAATCACCAAGTGGAACACACTTTTTTAGCTCAACACACCAGGCCAT
This sequence comes from Pedobacter jeongneungensis, assembly GCF_000633455.1. Lineage (GTDB taxonomy): Bacteria > Bacteroidota > Bacteroidia > Sphingobacteriales > Sphingobacteriaceae > Pedobacter > Pedobacter jeongneungensis_A. The sequence continues at coordinate 55,904 of NZ_AYMG01000015.1, read as the reverse complement.
TATTAATAGAAATGATTTGGTAATCGTTGAGAAAAACGTTTTGGTTACCGCCAGTCAGTTTATCCACCCTGCTACCGAAAGCATTGTTTTTGCCGATCACGAAATAACATTAGCGTTTACGGAAGAAATAAAATTCGAATCCGATGCAAATAAAGCTTTTGTAAATGCCGGTAAGTTGATTTTCCCATTGGTACTGAGGAATTGGCAAAATGGAGATAAATTTGTCCCCCTGGGCATGCGTAGCCTGAAAAAGGTGAGCGATTATTTTATTGACGAGAAAGTTCCGCTACATTTGAAAAACACCACCCCTATTTTAGTAAACGGAAATGGCGAAATTGTTTGGATTGCAGGTATGCGACAGGATAACCGATATAAATTAACTACTGCAACAAAAAAAGTTGCTATATTCGAACTCAAAATTAAATAAGTGGAAAGCAGATACGCCTATATCGAAAAACAATACATTGGCCGCGATTACGTCCGCATTTTTATTCGGTTGATTATGGCAGCTTTCTGTTTTGCAGCCTATGTTTATGAACGCGACCGCGACAATACGCAAGATCTGTTCTTGGTAGTGGGTTTCGGGATTATCGGTGTTTCTATGCTCCTGTTATTTCTGATCCAGTACAAAATTATTGTAGATAATGGCAGCATGGTATTGGACGGACTCTGGACAACAAAACGTGTTAAAATAGATTTAAACAGTATTGTTGACGTGCGCAAAGCAACTTATAGTCGTTATTTTTTCAATAATCCGGTATATAATCTTCATACCAAGGGTACCATCCGTTTCTATTCATCAGGTAAAGATGCGGTTGTATTAACCGATCGTGATGGTTTAGAATACTTTATTGGCACACAAAGACCTAATGAACTGTTTTTGGTGATAAAAGAGGAAATGAGAAACCTCAAATAACCACCTCAGTTCACCAAAGAAATCTCTACTTATTATCTAGTCTTTATTATTGCAATAGGCCGACACGCATTATAGATTAAAATCGGGTACATTTGCGATAACAACAATACGTTTATAATGAAGATAGGAATTGTTTGCTACCCCACTTTTGGCGGTAGTGGAGTAGTTGCAACAGAACTTGGTAAGGCTCTTGCTAACGAGGGTCATCAGGTTCACTTTATCACATATAGTCAGCCTGCAAGGCTCGATTTCTTTTCCGCCAACCTGTTTTATCACGAGGTTTCGGTAAGGAATTACCCGCTTTTTGATTATGCGCCCTACGAATCGGCATTGGCCAGCAAACTGGTAGATGTTGTCCGTTTTGAGCAACTGGATGTATTGCACGTTCATTACGCCATTCCACACGCTTCTGCGGCTTTTATGGCCAAGCAGATTTTGGCCAGTTACGGCATCCATATACCAGTGGTAACTACTTTGCACGGTACCGATATTACCCTGGTGGGTAAAGATCCAACCTATAAACCAGTGGTAACTTTCTCTATTAACCAAAGCGACGGCGTAACTACTGTTTCGGAAGATTTAAAAGAAGATACCTATCGCCACTTCGAAATCACAAAAGAAATTAAAGTCATCCCTAACTTTATCGATTTTAGCAGGTTTAGTTTACAGGCAAAAGATCACTTTAAAAAAGCAATTGCCCCAAATAACGAACGGATTTTAATCCACACCAGTAACTTCAGAAAAGTAAAACGCACAGAAGATGTAATCAAAATTTTCGAAAAGGTGCAGACAGTAATTCCATCAAAACTATTAATGGTTGGCGATGGACCAGAACGTGTTTATAACGAGCAACTATGCAGATCGCTTAACATCTGCGAAAATGTACGATTTTTAGGCAAACAGGATGCGGTAGAAGAAATTTTATCGGTTTCTGATCTTTTCCTGATGCCTTCAGAATCTGAAAGTTTCGGTTTAGCAGCATTAGAGGCCATGGCTTGTAAAGTTCCTATCATTACCACAAATGCCGGAGGTTTACCAGAGCTTAATGTAGATGGATTTTGTGGCTACATGAGCAATGTAGGCGATGTGGAGGCAATGGCCGCTCATGCTATTGAAATCCTAAAGGATGATGAAACGCTGAACCGTTTTAAAGAAAATGCCTTCACAAGAGCACAGGATTTTGATTTAAAAAAAATCCTTCCGGAGTATATCAATTATTATAAAGAAGTAATAGAAAACTCGTTACAGGTTAAATACTAAAGGCTTATTGCCCTTTATTAATATGAAGTTTTGCAGTGTAAATACTGCAAAACTTTTTTTTGCCCAATTTTACCTTTAGGTTAGGTAATTGTTAATATTTGAAAAAACAAAACTTTCTCAAAATCAAATGATTATAAATCGTATCTTTGCGGCCTTGAAACGGTTTGGCGGATAGAAATTTCTAAAGTCGTTTCACCAAAATTAAAAAAGAGGTTAGCCCAATGAAAAAAATAGTTGATTACAGAAAGCTTTTGAACGTAGATAAAAATGCTGAGTTAAAAGAGCTTAAATCGGTGTACCGTACATTGATGAAAGATTGTCACCCTGATAAATTTCAGCAGGAAGAAGAGAAATTGGATGCAGAAGCAAGAAGTAAAGAAATTATCGAAGCTTACCATTTCTTAGTGAGCATTGCGCCAGAAACACGCGAGCAGAACATCGAAACTTACACGCAAACCACCACTTTATCTAATATTCAGGATTTCGAATACAAACAACAGGTTTTAAACATCCAGTTTTTTGATGGAAGTGCTTACGAATATTTCGATGTGCCAAAAGCAATTTATGTGAAACTGGTAAATGCCGATTCTCCAGGCCGTTTTGCCCGCAGACACATTTTTAATGAATTCCCTTACCGTAACGTTGCAAGGGTAGCAGAACCGGCATAAAATCGATTAATTAAAATATTTAGAAAGGTCCCGATGAAAATCGGGACTTTTTTTTATTTCTTAATATCAGATAAGGTTAATTTTTCGCCCTCCTCCGCATCTTTTAAGGCTACTTTTATTTCGATGTGATTTTCTTTTCTGTTAGATGGAGGAATTGGAACGCCCCCGCCAAGTCCGATAGAAGCTAAAAAGATCAGTAATACCAATCCCATTAGCCTTATGGCTTTTTTGAAATATTTCATTTTAAATCAATGGTGATTTCCCGATTGAATAATCAGTAGATCTGTAAAACAATAATCGAATGGCCTTTTTGGATATCAGGCCAAAACCGGTATTAGCTTATGTGATCTTTTTCTGTAGGGTATTGCGAGATCGCTTCCTGAACAAATAAGCGCGAAATGCGGGGAATAGATAGGGAAATCAGGCTGAGTTCGGCTAGTTTTACGGCGAGTAACCTGTTAAAGGTGAAAATCTGTAAAAGGTATTCGCCTATCGAAACACTAGTTTTAATTATTGCCTTCCTGAAAAGAACTGGCGTAGTAAAATGCTTACGTTTATGAGATACCCACTCTGTTTGAGAAGATTGATTATATTGAAAAGCAACCGAACCTGCGCTGTTATTGGAAAAAGTAAACAAGCTCCAAAACAGGATAAATAAAGTTATCCCTTTCGAATGCAGTTTCACTGAATATATTGATTTACAGTCCATTTACTTTTGCTAAAGGTAGCATTATTGCTGCAAAAGAAAAATAGCACTATTTTAAATTTAAACTGATATTGTACTCTTCTAGGATAATATATAATCTACAATGGCCTGGCAATGAATTTTAGTGGTATCGAATACTGGGATTTCGAAATCATTCTGACTAATGAGCATTGGGATTTCTGTACATCCCAAAATAATGCCTTCCGCTCCATCTGCAATCAGGTGGTTAATTATTTTCAGGTACTGCGCCCTGGTTTCTTCCAGTATCATTCCCCTACCCAGTTCTTCTTTAAGCGTAAACTGTATATAATCGCGGGTTTCTTTTTGGGCTGGCACCAAAACGTTTAATCCATGGTCTTCGAGTTTTTTGATGTAAAAATCTTTCTCCATGGTAAATACGGTACCCAATAGTCCTACCTTTTTAATTCCGGTGGCATTTATGGCTTTAGCCGTTTCGGTACCGATGTGGATGATCGGCAGGCCAATTTCCTCCTGAAGATGATCAGCAAAAAGATGAGCCGTATTGGCGCAGAGCACGATGGCTTCTACACCACTACGCTTTAAACTTTGGCAGGCATGAAGCAAAAGATCAAACGATCCTTCCCAGGTATGATCCTGAACATCTCCAAAATTAAGGGAGTAAACGATACATTCAGCGAAATTTAATCCACCCAATCGCTCATTTACACCCTCATTTATAAATCGGTAATAATCTATTGTCGATACCCAGCTAATGCCTCCTACTAAACCAATTTTTCTCATCGTTTAAATCGACTCATGACTTTGGACTATAGACTCAAGACTAACTTAACTAAGCCTTACTCCAGGTTGTTCCTTCTTTGCCATCTTTAAGCTGAATACCCAATTCCTGCAATCCGATACGAATACGGTCTGAAGTTGCATAATCTTTATTGGCTTTTGCTTCAGTCCTTAAGTTAATCACCATATCCAAAACGCCATTTAAGTCGTTTCCTCCGGCATCTTCATCTTTCAGACCTAAAATATCGAATACGAAATCATTGATCAGCTGTTTTAGTTTTTCTAAGGCTTCTGCTGAGATCTTTCCTTTACCATCGTAAACGGTATTGATAATGCGAACGGCTTCAAATAACTCAGCAACCAGAATCGGGCTGTTAAAATCGTCATTCATCGCATTAATGCATTTTTCTTTCAATGCATCAATATCGAAATCGTTCTGTTCAGAAACGGATAATTTATCCAATAACCCAATTGCCGACATTAAACGACGGAATCCTTTTTCCGAAGCATCCAATGCATCGTTAGAGAAATCCAGAGTACTGCGGTAATGCGCCTGCAACATAAAAAATTTCACTGTCATCGGGCTATAACCTTTTTTCAGCAAAGGATGATCTCCGGTAAACAACTCTAAAGGAAGAAAACCATTTCCGGCCGATTTAGACATGCGTGTACCATTTACCGTAAGCATATTGGTGTGCATCCAGTAGCGTGCAGGCTGTTTATGGCTGCAAGCTTCAGATTGTGCAATTTCGTTGGTATGGTGCGTGGCCGCTAAATCCATTCCTCCACCATGGATATCAAACTCTGCACCCAGATATTTGGCGCTCATGGCCGAACATTCGATATGCCAGCCCGGAAAACCCATGCCCCATGGCGATTGCCATTGCATTAAAGTTTCAGGCTTTGCTTTTATCCAAAGGGCAAAATCCAACCTTCCGCGTTTCTCATCCTGTCCACCCAGTTCGCGGGTATTGTTCAGCATGTCTTCCAGGTTGCGGTTGGTTAAAATCGTATAATTATATTCTTTACTATATTTTTCTACATCAAAATATACGTTGCCACCCACTTCATAACCATAACCATTGGCAATAATCACCTTGATCATTTCAATTTGCTCAATAATATGGCCGGTTGCGGTAGGCTCGATACTAGGCGGCTGGGTATTAAACATGCGCAAAACATCATGAAAACCCAAAGTATACTTCTGTACAATTTCCATTGGTTCCAGCTGCTCTAACTTTGCACGTTTTGCAAATTTATCATCGCCCTCATCCCTATCACCCTCTAAATGGCCTGCATCAGTAATATTACGCACATAACGCACCTTATAACCAGCATATTTAAGGTACCTGAAAATTAAATCAAAAGAAATAAATGTGCGACAATTGCCCAGGTGCACATCGCTGTAAACAGTAGGACCGCAAACATACATCCCAACATTGGGTGCATTTAAGGGTTGAAAAAGTTCTTTTTTGCGTGAAAGCGTATTGTAAAGCTGTAAGCCAGTATCCATATTGCAAATGTAAGATTTAGTTAGAAAGTAAAAACGTTTAAAGTTGCAATGTTTCGCTTATGATTTTTAGCTAACATTTGAAAGGCAATATCGGGTATCACTTGCAAATAGCTAAATGCTTGCAAATATTTTTTATTATTATTTGGAAAGGTACTTTAGAGCTTATGAGTAAGTGTAGTCCCTCTTTCCGCTGTAGCTTCGCCGAAGAGGCTCAGGCTTCCGCTTCAATAGGGTTTAAGTGGCGTGGCCTGGTGCTTTTGGAGGTTAAACTTACGAAGTTGGCCAAGCACACAGCTTCCGTGCAGTCAGATGTTACCATCTGACGTTAGAACAATTTTTTAATCTTAATTTAGTTTAACATAATAACCTTATTAACAATGGTCGAAATCAGGGCAATAACCGAAAAAGATGCAGAAATTGTGGCGGAGCTATCTACACAATTGGGTTATCAAAGTAATGTTGATCAAACACAGATCAGGATCAGGCAGATTAACAACAGTAATGAGAACTGTGCTTATGTTGCTGTATTCGAAAATAAAGTAGTCGGTTGGATCCATGGTTTTTATACTTTAAGGATAGAATCAGATCCATTTATCGAAATTGGCGGATTGGTTGTAGATTCAGCTTACCGCAACCTAAAAATCGGGAAACAGCTAATCGATCGTGTAAAACTTTGGGCAAAAGATTACCAGGTAAAAAAATTAAAGGTAAGGTGTAATATCAAACGCACCGAAAGTCATCAATTTTACGAGCGGGTTGGTTTTAAAGAAAATAAACGGCAGATTGCTTTTGAGATGGATCTGGATTAATTTTTCAGTGTCGGATAGAAATATCTTACACCAAGATGAAAATTAGGCTTTATACCCAGTTAACCCCCTGAGCATAGTCGAAGGGTAAACAATTAACCAGTTAACCAAACTATTATTACAACCCTCAAACATTTCGGCATTGCAACAATTCAATCCTATTCATTAACTTTGTACCATGATTGATTTACCAGTAGTACCTGCTGTAACTGAAGTTAAACGCAAACCAGATTGGTTACGCGTAAAATTGCCCGTTGGTAAAGAATATGCACAAGTTCGCAGTTTAGTAGACACGCACAAGCTGCATACCATCTGCGAAAGCGGTAATTGCCCTAATATGGGCGAGTGTTGGGGTGCAGGTACGGCAACTTTCATGATTTTAGGTAATATCTGTACCCGGAGCTGTTCTTTCTGTGCAGTTGCAACCGGCAGGCCATTGGCTGTTGATGTTGACGAACCTAACCGTATTGCCGATTCCGTAAGATTAATGGGCGTTAAACATTGCGTAATTACTTCGGTAGACCGAGATGATTTAAAAGATGGTGGTTCAATTATCTGGGCTGAAACCTTACAGGCTATCCGCAGAGAAAGCCCGATCACTACTTTAGAAACTTTAATCCCCGATTTTAAAGGTCAGTGGGATAATTTATACCGTGTTTTAGAAGAACGCCCGGAAGTGGTTTCACACAATATGGAAACCGTTAAGCGTTTAACCAGACAGGTGCGTATCCAGGCTAAGTACGACAGAAGTTTAGAAGCTTTAAAAAGAATTTCGGAATTTGGTTTAAGAACTAAAACAGGCATTATGCTTGGTTTGGGCGAAACGGAAGAAGATATTTTCGAAGCCATGGACGATTTAGTGGCCAATGGTGTTCACATCCTAACCTTAGGACAATATTTACAGCCAACCCGCAACCACCACCCTGTGGTTGATTGGATTCATCCTGACACCTTTGCCATGTACAAAGAAGCTGGTTTGGCAAAAGGCTTAAAATATGTAGAAAGTGGTCCGCTGGTACGTTCATCTTACCACGCCGAAAAACATCTTTTCCCTATTGAAGGAATAGCATAATTCAGATTATTTAAAGATTTTAAATCTTCGTAGAGGATATTTAAATCAGTAAAAATAATTAATATGTCTGTCTGAGCCTGTCGAAGACCCCATTTTTAATATAAAGAAGGTACTTCGACAAGCTCAGTGTGACAGAAAAAGTTCAGACACTTAGTTTTTTCTCAGCGCTGCGTCCAGTTCGCTTTTCCCAATATTCCCTGATAGCTCATCCATGCGTGGTGCATTATTATTCGCCATAGTACCATCTTTATTGATAATTACATAATGCGGGATCCCGCTAACGCCATAGGTTTTACAAACCGGATTTTTGGTCCAGCCTTCAGCAATTAAGTTTACACCTGTTAGTTTATATTCCTTTATCGCATTTTTCCAGGCTTTTTCTCCGCTATCCACACAAATATTGATAAAAACAACATCTTTATCTTTATAACCCTCATGCAGTTTTGCTTCATAGTTCTCAATATCATAAATACAAGGTCCGCAGCCTACTCCCCAAAAATCGATATACACCACTTTACCTTTAAAATCGCTAAGCGAAACGCTTTTTCCTTTATCATCAGGCAATGAGAAATTAGGTGCCTGTAAACCAGGTTTTAAATTTTTGGCCAGATCGTATTTTTCTGCCAGGGCTTTTTTAAAATAGGGCGTTTTTGCCTGGGGTAAATAATGATTGTATACTTCCTCAACATCTTTAAATGGATAGTAGTCGAAACCAAACATAAGGCAGTTGGTGATAAACCAGTCTTCCACAAACGTTGATCGCAAAGCTGCTTTGGCCATATAATAATCTTTAAAACTAAAATTAGTCGGGCTGCTTTTCCGGGTTTCTTCTACATATCTGTTAATTGGAGAGGCAAAACGGATATAGTTGAACATAAACTCCCTGTACTCAGGCAGATCTATTAAATACCTTTCATTAGAAGTTTTATAATTATCACTACCATCCAGAATACCATATTTTAAAAATTTTGAAGGCTTACCGTTTACTTTTCCTTCAAGCATTGGCAGTTTAAAAACACTATCTTCTACTACCTTGAGGGAAAACCGATCCAATAATTTAGCATCTCTAAGCCAGGATGCATAAGAAAAATAGTTGTTAGAAAGCAAATATGATGTAGATGAATTGGCATGGTCCGTATCTTTAGACAAAATGAATTTTACTTTTTTACTGTATAGATTATTCAGCAGATCAAATTTTGCCTTAGCAGACAAAGTTTCACGTTCTTTATAAAACTGATCCCTCAATTCCGATTCAGGTTTTCTAAAATTTTTATAAATTTCCCATTCCGTTTTTAAAATTTCAGCTCTACTGGCTACACTTGCATTTAAACTAAATGATTGCTCAAAATTCTTTTCATCCCAGTTCAACAAAATGGTATCACCGTCGGCAACAGTAATGGTTATCGCATCATCATTTAAATAAAGATGCAACTGCTGGCTGTTAATAATTGGAAAAGATTTTTCAAATGATCCATCTTTGTTAAAATCTACAAAATAACTTTCATTATTGTACATATAGGTTGTCATGCCAAATTCAAAGAATTTATCTTTTAAATTTTTCGCTTTACCTTTTAGTACGAAAGTACCTTGTTTACCAAAACTGGCCAACATGTCTTCTTCGCTATTTGGATTGCTGTTTTTTTGGGCAAAAATCGGTGTACCGAAAAGTAGGGTAATTATAAGTACCCCATATTTAAGAGCTGTATTCATTTAGATGTTATATTTAGTTAAACTAAAATAGTACAATCTGATGTAAACAGAAGTTAAAAATCGTTAAACTTTTTCAAGCTTAAGGCTTTAGAATAAATGATTAAAAAAAATAAATGTTAAACCATTAACACTTATTGGAAAACAAGTTAATTAATCGCACTCCTAAGCGGAATGCATTTTTAAAACATTTTTTTGCTTTTAGTGTTCTGTATTGTATCTTAGTGACCAATAGTGACTGCATTAAAAAAATTAACCCTAACCGAGCCTGAACTTGTTCAAGCACTGCAATCGAAAGATCCAGCGGTACTAAAAACACTGTACAGCATGTATTCGTCGGCGCTTTATGGCGTTATTTCACGCATTATTACCCACACAGAGCTTGCAGAAGATGTTTTACAAGAAACTTTTGTAAAAATCTGGCAGTCTGCAACACACTATGATCATACAAAAGGACGTTTGTTTACGTGGATGATGAATATTGCCCGCAATTTATCGATCGACAAACTACGTTCTAAAGATTTTAAGAATTCACTCAAAAACCAAGATATAGAAAATAACGTAAGTTTCGTTGATGAACAAAACAAGGTTACGTTTAATCCTGATGTTCTTGGTGTTAAGCAACTTGTAGAAAACCTTAAACCGGATTTACAAGCAGTTCTTGATTTAGTTTATTACAAGGGTTTCACACATGTGGAAGCCGCAGAAAAGTTAGATCTGCCATTAGGTACGGTGAAAACCCGGATCCGGTTGGCTATTATTGAATTGAGAAGGAATTTTAATTGAGCGTGGAAAATTTAAAAGCATATATCGAATCTGGAGTACTCGAACTGTACGTTTTAGGTGATTTATCACCTGAAGAAACGTTGCAGGTTGAGGAAATGGCATCTCAAAACCCTGAGGTAAGAGATGAAATAGCGGCCATTGAGCAAGCTATGGAGCAATATGCTATGCAAAATGCTGTAGAACCATCTGCAGATGTAGAAACAAGATTATTCGAAAAGTTGGGATTAAGTGAGGTTGAAGAGAATGTGAATGTTCAACCCGAACCAATTTATACAGAAGAACCAAGAATTATACGTTTGGATGGAAGTGATGCTAAAGTGAGAACTTTACGTTACGCCTTAGTTGCTTGTATAGCTTTATTGGTAGTAAGTACCGCGGCATTGTTTATTACTTATAATAAACTGAATGCTGCGCACGACCAGATTGCCAGTTTAAACCTGGATAAACAAAAATTTGCCGGTGTGGTAAGCAAACTGGAATTTGAGAACCAGGGATTAGATAATATGGCCGCAATGGCCGATAGCAAAGAATGGGCAACCATCAGAATGGCAGGACAGGCTTTTAGTCCAACTTCTAAAATGAAGGTATATTGGAACAAAAAAGATAAAAGTGTGCTGATTAACTATGTGGCAATGGATTTACCAAAAACAGATGCCGAGCATGAATATCAGTTATGGGCTTTGGTAAATGGAAAACCGGTAAGTTTAGGTGTTTTCGGAAAAACAGATTCGACTAATAACGAAGCCCTGGTGAAAATGCAAACCATTCAGGAGGCACAGGCATTTGCTGTAACCTTGGAGCCTATGGGCGGAAGTGTTAACCCAACTATGGATAAATTAACCGTAATGGGCGGCGTATAGTTAGAAATTATTTAATCAATATAAAAAATCCCGACATTGAAAAATGCCGGGATTTTTGCTTTTTGCAAGCAGTACACCGTCATTCCCGCGCAGGCGGGAATCTTAAAGCCTATTGCATTACGATTCCCAATCAAGTTGGGAATGACGATGCTACTATATTAAGATTTCGCCGCGTACTTTACTTCCTCATACCGCCGTACCAAAACCGATTGCCTCTTGCAAATAAGAGGATAGCCGTTTAAGGCAGAGGTTTGCGCACTGCAACTCTCAATAGTAATACAGCCCGTGCCGTCTAAACCTGACAATAGCGGGCATCCCGATTTTTCATCGGGATAAAGCGGATGGCAGGACTCCGTAAACCCAAACGCTTTTGCAACTGCTTTCCAAAAAAACGCTTGTATACTTTACTGGTCTTAGCGTCTCGCTAAGACCCATAGTTTTTATACTACTTCCCTTATCTATTGTCTTGGTTTGTGTCTCCACGAACCAAATCTACTAAGACTTCGCTGCGTATTTCACCTCTTCATAAGGCTGTACCAGTACCCAGCCTTCACCAAAAAACTCCAATTGAAAAGATTCACCACTTCCCCTCCCGATAAAAGAACCGAAAGTTAAATTGGTTTTGATATTTGGCGTTAAATTTTCAGACCAGGCCACCGTAGCATTAGGATCTGTATATACAGGTTGGTTGGCCGAAACCCTCAATAAGATCGGTTCGCCGTGGGTGGTAATGGCAATATAACCACTGCCCGATAGTTTTACCTGAAATAAACCGCCACTCATCATTCCTGCAATGCTTTTCAACATTTTAATTTCGTTTTTGATGTTCTCTTCCAAGGCGAGTACATCATTTCCGTTTACAAAAACCGATTCGTTTTGTAGTTTGATAATTTTAACTTTCTTGCCTTCGTCGGCTAGATACAGCTTACCTGTTCCTGTGGCATGCATGAGCGAGGTACCTTCGCCAGAGATGGCTTTCTTTAATAAACCGCCCAAACCCTTGCTTAATAAACCTTCTCTTTTAAAATCGATATTGCCGATGTAAGCCACCATGGAACCGGCTTTGGCTAAAATCTTTTGATTTTTCAGGTTAACTTCGAGCATGGCAGGTTTTTCCAGTTCAAAAAAATCGTTTTCTGCCGGGTTTTCTGCTGATTCCTTAATGAGTTCGTTCAGCGTGTACTCTTTTTGTGCCATAATAATTTAGTTTTCCGTTTTAAGATATCTGATTAAAATATTCCCTTAAACTATAAATTATTAACTAGAAAGATAGTAGAACATCATCATTTTTTTTCCACATGCATAAATTAAAACTATCTGGAGATGAGTATTTTAATTTCTCTTGATATTCTTTTAGCCACTTGCGAAGCGGTAACCACAAAGTGTTCATGAGCCAGCTCATCACCAGCCTTTCCATGAATGTAACAGGCTAAAATAGCAGCATCTGTTGCCGTATATTGCTGAGCCACAAAGCCTGCAATAATTCCGGTTAAGATATCACCCATCCCCCCTTGTGCCATTGCCGGATTACCAGTTGGATTGATCAGTATTTTACCTGTTGGCAGACAAATGAAAGTATATTGATTTTTAAGCACGATAACAATCTTTAATTTTTTCGCATTTTCTCTGGCCGATTGCACCCTATCCCACCAGCTTTCATGTTCGCCGAATAATCGATCAAACTCTTTCATATGGGGTGTAAGAATGGCATTGGGGGAAAGTTTATCGATCAGATCCCTTCTTTCGCCCAGTATATTCAACGCATCTGCATCAATGATTAAAGGTTGTTTGGCGAGTATCAAACTTTCCAGTAATTTTTCATTTTCAGGATCGGTCCCTAAACCTGGTCCAATAGCTATGGCCTGATATTTTTTAGGGTCTTCAATCCTCGTATATTCGTCTCTTGGCAATGCCATCACTTCGGGTAAGCTGGTATTTAATGCTGTTAATCCACTCTGTGGAATGCAAGCGGTAGTTAAACCTGCACCAGTATGCAAACAAGCCATTGAAGAGAGTAAAGCCGCACCCATGGTATCGGTATTGCCCGCTATAATCAATCCATGGCCATAAGTACCTTTATGGCTAAACAATTTCCGGGGCCGAAGGATGTTTTGAATATCACTTTCTTCAATCAACTGAAAATCGGCATCCTGTTTTTGAATAAACCCTTCATCCAAGTCAATTTCCACTACTTCAAATTTTTCGGTTGCAACTGCAGATTCGGGAAAGAAAAAGTTAATCTTTGGACGTTGAAATGAGATTGTTTTATAGGCTTTTATTCCGTTATACACTTCAGGTAATTTTCCTTCAGCAAAAAAACCAGTAGGTACATCAACAGCATACACCTTTTTATGCTGCTTGTTGATAAACTGAACCAGTTCTTCATAATCGCCTGTTAGCGTTTTATTTAAACCCGAACCTAAAATGGCATCGATCACTAAATCTGCTTTCAGGCTTTTCAGATCCGAAGGTTGGTTAATTACTACTTTTTTACAGCGCGATTCGTCCATCCGTTGCAGGTTAATGGCAAAATCATCACTTTGCTTGTTACTGACGTTGATGATATAAACTTTTATATTTTGATAACCATTAGCCAACAGCAAATGGGCAATAGCTAGTCCATCGCCGCCATTATTTCCCTTTCCACAAAAAATAGCAACACTTTTACTGGTATCAAATTCATCTCTCAAAAAACTTTGAACAAAGGCCCTGGCGGCTTTTTCCATCAGATCAATAGAAGCAATTGGTTTATTGGCAATGGTAAACTGATCGGCACTGCGCATTTGGGCAGAAGTTAGCAACGTTCGCATCTTACTAAGATAAAGTGTTTAAAATGATTAACCCTAAAGCACGGATAATGTTTTTATCTATCCTGTCAAAATAAGTTAAAGTAAAAACGCGTCGATTTAAATTAGTCCTTATTTGCAAGCAATTTATATATTAGACAAATAATAACATTCAGAAATCTTTAACGTTTTCTATTGAAATAAATTAAATCTCAAAACAATGAATCAAAAACCATCGAATGCATTCGTGGCTGCGGCCTGGATGGCATTAGGTATCGGAATGATCGGCTTTATTGTAGGCTTGTGGCGTTCTGATATGCTTCTTAACGAAAAAGGATATTATTTTACGGTATTGATGTTTGGCCTTTTCGCCGTAATCTCTTTACAAAAAGCTGTTCGCGATAAACTGGAAGGAATTCCTGTTACTGAAATTTATTACGGTATCAGCTGGTTTTCTACGCTATTAACCATCACCTTACTGGTAATTGGTTTGTGGAATGCCACATTGTTACCCAGCGAAAAAGGGTTTTATGCCTTTGCCTTTTTACTCTCTCTATTTGGTGCCATTACGGTGCAGAAAAACACGAGAGACAGCCAGATTGTAAATAAAAACCGTAATTCGGAATAGTCGCATAGCCTATTCTTAACAAATTTATTGAAACCAATGCTCAGGCATTGGTTTTTTTTATTTTAATCAGAAATGAAATATATTATCTCCTTAACCAAAAAATAATTACTACTTTAAACATCAGATACCGAGGCTAATAGTTTATCATTTTCGAGCAAATCATATAAACCTATTTAAATCTTATAAATCCTTAAAATGGAACAAAAAGATGGCTTAAAGAAAACACTTACCCCGTTTATGCTGTGGGGGCTTGGTGTTGGTTATGTAATTTCGGGAATGTATTTCGGCTGGAATTTAGGCCTCGAAAAAGGTGGCACCCTGGGTATGGCCATCGCTACGGTTGCCATCATGGTAATGTATGTAACCTTTAGTTTCAGTTATGCCGAATTGGCCTGCGCCATACCAAAGGCAGGTGGAGTTTTCGATTATGCGAATACGGCCCTGGGCAAAAACATCGGTTTTATTGCTGGTATTGCTCAAATGGTCGAATTTATATTTGCTCCGCCAGCCATTGCATTTGCCATTGGTGCTTATTTTAATGCGTTTTTCCCGCAGGTTCCCGTCCTTACAAGCGCCATTGCTGTTTATTTTATTTTCACCGCTTTAAATGTTTATGGTATAAAGGCTGCGGCCACTTTTGAAGTCATTATTACCGTTTTAGCTGTTGGCGAACTACTCTTGTTCTCAGGGATTACACTGCCGAAATTTCATACAGAAAATCTGACACACAATAGTTTCCCTAATGGCTGGAGTGGTATTTTCGCAGCTATCCCTTTTGCCATCTGGTTTTTTCTGGGTATTGAAGGGGTCGCAAATGTAGCCGAAGAGACCAAAAATCCACAACAAGACATCAGCAAAGGTTTTGGCTGGGGCATATTTACCCTGGTTGTATTATGTGTACTGGTTTTTATTTCTACCATTGGCATTGGCGGCTGGGAAGCCATCGTGTATAAAAACGGCAAATCGGGCGAAACTTCCGATTCACCTCTTCCCCTCGCACTTTCGATGATAACCGGAGATAATCATTTAATGTACCACTTACTCATTACCGTTGGCTTATTTGGTTTGGTCGCCTCATTCCATGGATTGGTTTTAGCAGCTGGCAGGTCTACCTACGAAATGGGCAGGGTAAAAAGCATCCCTGCTATTTTGGGCAAAATTTCTCCAAAATTTCAAACCCCTGCTAATGCGCTGATTGGTAATATGGTGATTGGTATCATTGCACTTTTATCTGGTAAAACTGCTGAGATTATTATCATTTCTGTGTTTGGCGCCTTAACTTTATACATCATATCGATGGTTTCGGTAATGGTACTCCGAAAAAACAGTCCTGAAATGGCAAGACCTTTTAAAACGCCTGTTTACCCGCTATTTCCCATTATTGCATTAATTATTTCCTGTGTTTCTTTCATCGCAATGCTGATTTATAATCTTAAATTAGGTTTAATTTACACCAGCATCGTTTTAGGCATATTTCTTCTATATAAAATTTTTAAAAAGGCAGATTAATGAGTACGAGCAAAGAAATTCTTGATTATGTAAAAAATCATCCGTCTGGAAAAGTAAAATTAGCCGTTGCCGATATCGACGGCATTTTAAGAGGAAAATATGTAGCTGCCGAAAAATTTGCTTCTTTGGTTGAAGGTCGCCTGAGCTTCTGTGATGTTACTTTCGGCTGGGATGCGGGCGATGTGGCTTACGAAAACGGGAAATATACAGGTTGGCATACGGGTTATCCAGATGCTCAGGTGAAAATCGATCTCTCAACTTTTCGGAAAATTCCATGGGAAAATGACGTACCATTCTTTCTTGGAGATTTTATTGATGATCAGGACGAACCAAATTTTGTTTGCCCGAGGCAATTATTAAAAAAACTGATTACAGAATGTGAAAATGAAGGCTTCTCACCGCTTTTTGCACAGGAATTTGAGTGGTTCAATTTTTCAGAAACACCAGAAACCATCCATGAAAAGGGTTTTGCCAATTTGAAACCTTTAAGTCCGGGTATGTTTGGTTATTCCATTTTGAGAAGCACTTACCGGAATGAATTTATGAGCGACCTGTTCGAATTGCTTAATAAATTCGATATCCCCATTGAAGGTTTGCATACCGAAACCGGTCCGGGGGTTTACGAAGCTGCTATAAAATACGCTCCTGCACTAAAAGCTGCCGATCAGGCTATTTTATTTAAAACAGCCGTAAAAGAAATTGCCTATAAACATGGTATCCTGGCAACTTTTATGGCTAAAATAAGCGAAACCTTACCTGGTTGCAGCGGCCATGTGCATCAAAGTTTATGGGACAGCAACAATAAGATCAACCTTTTTTATGATGATCGAGATGCAAATAAAATGAGTGAAACAATGAAAAGTTATATCGCTGGTCAGCTGCATTGCCTGCCATACCTCTTACCGATGATTGCCCCTACCATAAACAGTTATAAACGTTTGGTTGAGGGCGCATGGGCACCAACTACAGTAACCTGGGGGATTGATAACCGCACTACGGCATTACGGGCGTTGCCTGGAAGCAAAAAGGCTTCGCGTTTAGAAACCAGAATAGTAGGATCTGATACCAATCCGTACTTAGCACTTTCGGCTTGCCTGGCTGCCGGAATATATGGCGTTAAAAACAACCTTAAATTGGAACAGCCTGCTACAAAAGGAAACGGATATACTGATTTATCCAATGGTACATTATCACGCAATTTATTCGAGGCTACACAAAAGATGAAAAATTCTGATCTTGCTGCAACATTATTGGGCGAAGATTTCGTTAATCATTTTACCATGACACGCGAATGGGAATGTAAGCAATATGCCAAAGTAGTAACCGATTGGGAGTTGAAAAGGTATTTAGAAATTATTTAGTAGAGTCGTCATTCCCAACTTGATTGGGAACCCTAATGACTTAGGGGAATATTTTTTAACATCTAACCTTAGGTGGGCTCAGGTGCCTAAGGTGGTAAATAAATAGAACATGCTAAAATGTTGACCACCTAAGCCACCTTAGAACACCGTAGTTAATCGTCGACTGTCAGGTTCATAATATAATAAGATAATAACACAGCCTTAGGTGGTAAAATAAATTATGAAGAATGGGTCCTAAATACCTAAAACAGTAAAATAAGAATATCATGATATTTGATAAAATCCATCAGTTTAATTTTCCTACAACCATCCGTTTTGGTGCAGGTTCGGTAAAAGAATTGCCAGCATACCTAATTAAGAACAATTTAAAAGCGCCCTTAATTGTTACCGACCCTACTATTGCACAGCTTCCGTTTTTTAAAAGAATTATTGAAGATTTAAAGGCTAAAAACATTTCTGTTGAGGTTTTTAGCGACATACACAAAAACCCTGTAAAAAGCGATGTTTACAAAGGTACTGATGCCTGGGATGCTACCCATCGCGATAGCATTATTGGTATTGGAGGAGGTGCCGCTTTGGATGTTGCCCGTGCCATTGTCCTGCGTGTTAACCATCGCGAAGATTTATTTAAATATGATGATTTAATCGGTGGTGATATTTACGTCACCAATGAGGTTCCCCATTTTATTACCATACCAACCACATCAGGTACCGGAAGTGAGGTGGGGCGCAGCGCCATTATCGCAGACGATGAAAGTCATCAGAAAAAAATCCTGTTTTCACCAAAATTAATGGCACAGATCGTTTTTGCAGATCCGGAGTTAACCATGGATTTACCACCATTTATCACCGCTGCAACAGGTATGGACGCCCTTACGCACAATATGGAAGCCTATCTGGCCAAAAATTTCCACCCCATGTGTGATGGTATTGCTTTAGAAGGTATTTCGTTGATCAAAGATTCCTTAGAACGGGCAACCAACAGCCCCGATTTAGAAAGCCGCAGTAAAATGTTAATGGCTTCGATGATGGGGGCCATTGCTTTTCAAAAAGGTTTAGGCGTAGTCCACTCGTTAGCGCACCCCCTTTCTTCTCTTTTAGATACTCATCATGGCTTAGCCAATGCCGTAAATATTCCTTATGGCATGCAGTTCAACATTGCTGGTTTTGAAGACCGGTTTAAAAAAATTGCCCGAGCACTCGAGCTTAAAGATGAAAGTGGCGATGCGGTTGTAAAATATCTGTTCGATTTGAATACAAAAGTCAATATTCCGCATAAATTGAGTGATATTGGCGTTAAAAATGAACACATAGAAACACTTGCCGACTTAGCATTTGCAGATTTTGCACATCCAAATAACCCTAAACCGGTAAGCAGAGAAGATTTTAAACAATTGTACTTAAGTGCTCTTTAAAGTAATCATTAACCACAGATAAAGAGGATGAACACAGATAAAAGGTGGTGTTACTTAAATAAAATCACAATCCAAATCTGTGTTTATCTGTGAAAATCTGTGGTAAAAACATAATGGACTATGTCTGATAAAATAATTATTGGCGTTACCGATTGCAGTAAGTACGCCATTTACCGGGATTGGGTTTTATCCTGCAACGAAAACGTAGAGGTAATCCAGCTCGGATATAAGCTTGACAATTTTAAAGAGGTCAAAAAATGCGACGGTATTGTTTTAACCGGTGGTGAAGACGTACATCCTAAGTTTTATAATCAGCCCGAGTATTATCCTTATTGTTATGAGGATGATATCGATGAAAAACGCGATGAATTTGAATTTAAGGTTTTAACCTATACCGAAGCCCATTCAATCCCGGTTTTAGGTATATGCCGCGGCATGCAGGTAGGCAATGTATTTTTCGGTGGCACTTTAATCCCCGACATCGCAACCTGGGGGAAATTTGATCATTCTAAAATGCACGATAAATCAGACCGCTATCACGAAATTTTGGTGAATCCGTCTTCATGGCTCAATCAGATTGTAAATACGGATAAAGGATTGGTAAATAGTAACCACCACCAAAGTACCGATAGAACAGGAAAAGGGCTTGTAGTGAGCGCAATTTCTCCTGATGGGGTTACCGAAGCCATGGAACGATTAGAGCCCGAAGGAAAATCCTTTTTATTATTCGTACAATGGCATCCTGAACGTTTAAAAAATCGGCACAGTCCATTTAGCAAAAATATACACGAGGCATTTATTCATGCAATCAATTCGCAAATAAAACTTCAATCTGTATAATTGCTTTAATCTACAAATCATTTTAAAATGCAGATCATCAACCCGGCAACAGAAGAAATTATTACCAGTTTGGAGGAGGACAATTCATCCACGCTTCAGCTAAAATTTGATACTTTAAAAGAAGCGCAGCCGCTATGGGCAAATAAAACCCTTCAGGAAAGGATTTTAGTGATCGCTAAGTTCAGTGATTTACTGGAAGCTGAAATAGAAAAACTGGCGCCGGTATTAACCAGCGAAGTGGGCAAACCTTTACAGCAATCGCGTAATGAAATTAACGGTGCAAGGGCACGCATTAAATGGATGCTGGCTAATGCCGAAAAATATCTGGCTGATGAGGTGATGGTTGATGAACCGGGTTTGAAAGAGGTTATTAAATATGAACCTTTAGGTGTGGTCTGCAACATTTCGGCCTGGAACTACCCCTACCTGGTTGGTGTAAATGTTTTTATTCCGGCACTTTTAAGTGGTAATGCAGTGATGTACAAACCTTCAGAACATGCCACTTTAACCGGACTACAGATCGAAAAACTGTTAAAAAAAGCGGGGGTGCCCGATGATGTTTTCCATATCGCCATTGGAGCCAAAGAAACCGGTGCAACCTTGTTAGAAATGGACTTTAATGGCTATTTCTTTACAGGCTCTTACAAAACAGGAAAATTGATCTACGGAAAAGTGGCTGCAAAAATGGTTCCATGTCAGTTGGAGTTAGGCGGCAAAGATCCCTTGTATATTGCCGATGATGTAGCCGATGTAGCTGCTGCTGCTGTGGGTACAGCTGATGGCGCTTTTTACAATAACGGACAAAGCTGTTGCTCCGTTGAGCGCATTTACGTACACGAGAAAAATTATGACGATTATTTAAATGCCTTTATTACCGAAGTTAAGAGCTGGAAAAGTGGTTTGCCCACAACCGATGGCATTTATATTGGCCCATTAGCAAGAAAAGAACAAATAGCGCTGTTGGAAAACCAGGTGAAAGATGCTTTAGATAAAGGTGCTGAATTGTTAACCGGAGGTAAAGCGCTTGTAGGAAAAGGCTATTATTTCGAGCCAACAGTGCTAACGGGTGTAACCAATGATATGCTGGTGATGCAGGAAGAAAGTTTCGGCCCTATCATCGGCATTATGAAGGTGAAAGACGATGCTGAAGCATTAGAGATGATGAAAGATACCGATTATGGCTTAACCGCTTCAGTTTACACAGCCGATCAGACAAAGGCTGAAAAAATATTGTCTCAGCTTGATGCAGGTTCGGGTTATTGGAACTGTTGCGATCGGGTGAGTGCAGCATTACCCTGGAGCGGAAGAAAATATTCAGGTATCGGTGCTACTTTATCCCACCAGGGATTAAGGGCTTTTACCAAACCAAAAGGTTATCATTTAAGGGGATAAAATATGGGTAATGATAGAGATAACAACCTTATCGAAGGCGAGATTGCCGATTATTTATTAACAGATACCGGAATACTGATTTCGTACAGCAAAAGCATTTTACGTACTGTAGAAAATATTTCGGCCAATGTTGCACTGGTGAAAAAAATTACAGGGAATAAAAAAGTCCCACTGTTAATTTATTTGAAAAACTCGCCGGTTCCAGATAAAGAAACAAGAAAATTTTCGACCGAACAACTGCCCCAAATTTATACCGCAATGGCCATGGTTTCTAAACCTGGTTTGGCGCAATTGATTATGAAAATTCTTTTTAAGTTTCAAATTCCGCCTATACCGATGAAATCATTTACGGATGATAAAAAAGCGATGGAATGGTTGACGCAGTTTTTGTAATTTAAATCAAAAAAGATGTTATCCTGAGGTTTAATTTATTGCATAAAAGTCAATATAGATGACAGTGGAGTTTTAGTGAATTGATAAGCTACGAGGAATCGTCATTGCGAGAAGGCTTTTTCAGCCGACGAAGCAATCTTACAACGATCGCTACTAGCGTGCGCTTTAAGATTGCTTCGTGCCTCGCAATGACGATCGATTTTTTTAAATCCGTCATTGGTAATGCAATGAAGAATCTTGTATTACAGATTTTGCTGTTAAGTCTTCGACTACGCTCAGACTGACAAATCTTTAATAATGAAACAGATTAACTTTATAAGTTTTATCCCAGCTCCAAACGCTATACGCTCAACGCTTTGCCATTTGCTCATTTCTCACTGCTCTAATTAAATCTTTTTTAATAAATTGCGGATTATACTTATCCGGTTAACCCGTTTTAATTATTTTAATGAAAAAATTATTTCTGATTATCTCCTGCTGTTTCTTTACAGCCAATACTTTCGCTCAATCTATCGTTACAGAAACTGAAATCGGCGATGCTGAAAGTGCGGCTGCACAAACACCGATTGCCATTATTCCAGAGCCAGTTTCATTGGTAAAAAAAGCCGGAACCTTTACATTACCCGAAAATGTAATTGTACAGGCAATTAGAAGCGGTGAGTTAAAGCAATCAGTAGCTTACTTATCAGAACGGATTACCACAGCTACAGGGAAATTTGTAAGCACAGTGAGTAATTCAAGTCATCCAACCATTAAACTGATTTTAAATACGCAGGAAGATACCCAACTCGGTAAAGAAGGTTACAAACTAAATGTAAACCCCACACAGGTGGTGATCACCGCAAACCAGCCGGCAGGTATTTTTTATGGTGTACAATCTTTACTTCAGCTTTTTCCTGCCGAAATAGAGAGCAAAGAACTGGTAAACGACATTAAATGGAAAGCTCCTTGTGTTGATGTCGTAGATTATCCAAAATTAGGCTGGAGAGGTTTAATGTTCGATGTGGCCCGTCACTTTTTCACTAAACAAGAAGTAAAACAGTTTATTGATGACATGGTCCGTTATAAATTTAACCTGTTGCATTTACATTTAGCGGATGATGAAGGATGGAGAATTGAAATTAAAGGTTTGCCTAAATTAACTGAAGTTGGTGCATGGAGCGTTAAAAAAACCGGAACCTTTGGCGATTTTACCCCACCAACCCCTGATGAGCCCCGTACTTATGGCGGTTTTTACACACAGGAAGATATTAAAGAGCTTGTTCAATATGCCCAGGATCGTTTTGTAAACATTTTACCCGAAATTGATGTACCAGGGCATAGTTTAGCCATTATCGCTTCTTATCCCGAATTGTCATGTACGCCAGATGCGGTGAATTATAAAGTCCGTTCGGGCGAAAAAATTATGGATTGGAGTCGCGGTGCACCACCAACAGCTTTGGTTGATAATACCCTTTGCCCGGCAAACGAAAAAGTTTATGTCTTTTTAGACTCGGTACTTACTCAGGTAGCTAAACTTTTCCCTTTCGAATACATTCACATGGGTGGTGATGAAGCGCCTCATAATTTCTGGGAAAAGAACGATCAGGTTAAAGCTTTAATGCTCCGCGAAGGCTTAAAAACCATTCCACAGGTCCAGGCATATTTTGAAAAACGTGTAGAACAGATTGTGATTTCGAAAGGCAAAAAATTTATGGGCTGGGACGAAATTCTTGAGGGTGGCGTATCGCCAACAGCTGCAGTAATGAGCTGGAGGGGAATGAAATATGGCATTCAGGCTGCTAATGATAAACACAATGTGGTAATGAGCCCAACCGATTTTGCCTATTTGGATTACATGCAAGCGGATCCGATAACCGAACCAAAGGTTTATGCCTCATTAAGGTTAAACAAAGCTTATCAGTTTAACCCTGTTCCGGCCGGCGTAAATGCACAGTATGTTATCGGGGCACAAGCCAATCTTTGGACAGAACAGATTTTCACCTTCCGCCAGGTTGAATATATGGTTTATCCACGTGCATTTGCCATTGCGGAATCAATATGGAGCCCAATTGAAAAGAAAAACTGGACAAATTTTGTTGATCGTACACAACAACATTTTAAACGTCTGGATTTAGCAGAGATCAAATATTCACCAGCCATTTACGATCCGGTTTTTACGGTGAAACGCAGTGCTGATAAGCAATTAATGATAGAGCTTACACCAGAGATTGATGGTTTGGACATTTATTATAGTTTTGATAACTCTACACCAGATCGTTTTTATCCAAAATACACCACAGCACTGCAGGTACCAAAAGATGCCAGTATGTTGCGCGTAATTACCTATCGTGGTAAGCAACCGATCGGAAGATTGATCAGTATGCCTGTTGCAGATTTACAGAAAAGGGCACGTTAACCAATCAGTATTAAGATTCCCGCTTTTGCGGGAAAGACGAAAGATCTACCATGGGAAAAGAAATAGAGCGCAAATTTTTAATCGATCAGCAAAAGTGGGACAACCTGAACAAACCGGAAGGAAAACTTTTTAGGCAGGGTTATTTACTCACGGATAAAGATAAAACCATAAGGGTAAGGGCAACTGAAAGCAAAGGATTTTTAACCATAAAAGGTCAAACCATTGGCGCCACGCGGATGGAATATGAATATGAAATTCCCGTAATTGAAGCAACAGAATTATTGGATAATTTTGCGATTTCTGAACTTTCTAAAATACGATATGAGATTAAATTTAACGGCAAACTTTGGGAAGTAGATGTATTTTTAGGCGATAATAAAGGCTTAATAGTTGCCGAAATTGAACTGGAAAGCGAAGATGAACATTTCGATTTACCGGATTGGGTAAGCACTGAAGTTACCGAAGAGGCAAAATATTACAATTCTAACCTCACGGTTAAACCTTTTAAAGATTGGGTTTAAGTTTTCAAAGTCTGTTTAATCATAGTTGGGTTTGCATTAGGGATTGTAAGGGTTCAGTACCGATTATTCATTGGTACCGGAGCGAAGCGCAGCCCTGAAAAGCCCGCCCCCTGGGGAACGCCCACATCAGTTTACAGTTCTCAGTAATCAGTTTACAGTTCTCAGTTAGCGGTTTATAATTTTCAGTTATCAGTTCTCTTACCTACCTCGCAGGTTTTGAAACGGCGCAGCCCTCAATGAGACCTATGAAAACATTAATAACCCGAATTAAACTTGCAAGGTTTAAGCCTCTATTCAAAATTTATTTAATTTTTCTACAGGTTTTTCTTTCCTAATTAAACTCATTTCCTATATTAGCCTCATCGAATTCATCCTATCGATAGCAAAAAAGAAATGATCCCAATTTCTGTGGTTTGCAAATTCAAATAATATCAATTATAAAACCAAAAGGATGAAAACAAGTAAATTTTTAATGAGTACGATTATTGCGGCTACGCTGTTTTGTGTAGGCTGTAAACCGAATGACGCGGCAATTCAGGCTGCAATTCAAACCAAAGAAGCAGCAGGTATTACTGTGGCTGTTACCAAAGGTGATGTAACCTTAACTGGTGAAGTGGAGGATGAGGCTATAAAAACCAAAGCGGAAGAAATTGCAAAAGCAGAAAAAGGCGTAAAATCTGTAATCAACAATTTAACAGTTAAACCAGCAAGTTTACCAGTTGTAATTGCAGATAACGCGGCTTTAATTAAAAATGTTACTGATGCCACAAAAGATTTTCCAACGGTAAAAGCCGAAGTTAAAGATGGTGTGATTTTATTAACAGGCGAGATCAAAAAAGCTTCGTTAATTACTTTGATGCAACATCTAAGTGCATTAAAACCAAAAAAAATCGACAATAAGCTAACCGTTAAATAAACCTAGCTATGGCATTAAGAGATAAATATAAGGCATTAATAGATGCAACATCAGGAATTTCGGACCTGGCTATAAGAGAAATTGATGGCATATTATATATTGATGGTACTGCAGCTGATGGCGCAACGAAAGATCACCTTTGGGAAGTTTACAACCAGATTGATCCAAACTTTACTTCAGGCGATTTGGTACTAAACGTAAATGTAGCAATTGATGCGGCCGTAACACATGCAAAGGTGATTACAGAAAGCAGTAATTTAAATATCCGTAAAGGTCCGGGTACCGATCAGCCAATTGTAGGTAAAGCGGCGCATGGCGAAGTGATTACTTTGGTAAACAGAAGCAACGATTTGTGGTGGCTGGTACGAACCAAGGATGGTGAAGAGGGGTATTGTTATGCACAATACCTGGAGGCACAGGCATAAAAAAGAACCCCGCAGGTTTTAATCTGCGGGGTTTTATAAAAAGATTTACAGACCTTACAGGTTTTTGATACCTATAAGGTTTATGAATAACTTACTTAGCCAATGGCAAACCTGCATTTGGCTTAATGATTCCTTTTAATTCTACATCAAATACCAATGGCGTAAATGGATTAATTGGTCCGCCACCATTTTCACCGAAGCCTAATTTCGACGGTAAAATCATTTTAATCTTACCACCTACCCCAATGAGCTGAATGCCCTGAATAACACCCTGTGGCAATTGCCCCAATGGTAAACTACGTGGTACATATTGTACGCTTTCAGAGAAAATTCCTGCTTCTTTTGCGATTTTGGCGTCCGAAGTATCAAAAACATTTAATGCTCCGTTAGATTTTTTATTGGTAAACTGACCGGTATAGTCCATCAATACCGTATCGGTTAAAGTAGCCCTTTCTGAATTTCCTGGTGCAGAAATTACATATTGCAAACCAGATGGTGCAGTCGTCACTTTCAAATCGTTATCAGCAACGTATTTAGCTATTTTAGCAGGTTCTACCGTTTTGTTTTTCTCGTTTAAAGCTTTGTATTCTGCTTCGAAAAAAAGTCTTTTCTTTGCTTCAAAAATAGAATCCGGATCTTTTCCTTTGTGTAATACCTTCTCAATTTTGATGGTAAAAGAAGCGATGTTTGATTTTAATCCCTTAGGTTTCGGCTGACCAGAATATTTCTCCATCGAATCCAAATTCAATTTAAAAACGGCACTATCGCCTTCGCCAAGCAATTTCAAGCCAGAAGCCAGGTCACCTTTAAACATCGATTTACTGATGGCAAAAAAAGCAGGGCGCTCATTATCGTAGGTGTTTACCATCACCGAATCGGGATTGGTATTGGTTTCTACCGTTTGAACACCGTTTAACTTTACATAATCACCATCCTGAATTTTTGGCTTACCGTCACTCTTATAGATCTTGTAAGTCATATCTCCTTCACCCTTTTCGAATTTGTTACAGGCAGATAGTCCTAATGCTGCTGCCAAGAGAATAATTATTCCTTTTTTCATTTAACTTATTAATTTAAAAATCAGCCTTTAATCCATTTTGGGGTGTTGGGCTATTTTATTAGATCATACAAAGATAGGTTATAATAAGTTTTTACGAATTTTTGCAAAGTTTTATTTCTTGGTTCTGCGTCAAAAAAATTAAACAAAAAAAATCCTGCTTAACTGAATAAGCAGGATTTTTAATATCAGTTAAGAAATTATTTTTTAACCGGAGCTGGCATTTGAACCGGAGCAGGAACTGCTGCTGCTGGTTTTCCTTTGATAATGTCTTTAATTTCAAGATCAAAAGCAATTGGGCTGAAAGGCATGATACCAACTTGTGGTGCACCTTGCTCGCCATAACCTAAGTTAGAAGGAATAATTACCTTGATTTTACCACCTTTACCAATTAATTGTAAAGCTTCGGTAAATCCTGGGATAGTACCACCAACTGGCATTTTTTGAGGTCCGTAAGGTTTACCTGCTTTAAATTCGTTTTCTGCTTTAGCTAGTTTCTCATCACTAGTATCGAAGATTTTGTATTTACCATCTTTACCTTTTTTAGTTACTCTACCTGTATAATCAATTAATACAGTATCGCCTAAAGCTGGTTTTTCTGCACTACCTGGTGTTTCGATAATGTAATGTAAACCACTGGCAGTAGTTTTGGTTGCCAATTTGGTATCTTCTAAATAAGCTTTAAGTTTAGCAGGTTCTGCAGCTTTCTTTTTTTCTGAAGCAGCTTTATAATCAGCCTGGAAAAATTCTGTTGCTCTTTTGTTGAAAGTAGAATCAGCCTCGCCAGCTTTTTTCTTAAATACTTTTTCGATTTTTACAGTAAAAGTGATGTATTTATCATTTTTAAACTGCTCTGGTTTTGGTTGTTTGCTATGGAAAGCCATAGTATCCAAATTCACTTTAAAAGTAGCACTATCGCCTTCTCCGAACAAGGTTAATACATCGTTCATATCGCCAGCGTACATTTTTTTCTGTGCAGGAAATACTGCAGGAGTTTCGCTATCAAAAGTGCTTGATAAAACTGAATCTTTATCATTTTTCTGAACAAAATTCATTTTAACGATATCACCTTCTTTGATTTTTTCGTTACCTGCCGAGTGGTGGATGGTATATAATAAGCCACCAGCTCCCTTTTTTTCTTGTTTACATGCCGCTAAGCCTAAAGTAGCTGCTGCTAGAATAATAATTCCCTTTTTCATTTATTAATTTGACTTTTTAAGTTTTTATTGTTTATTTCTTGCCCTTAGGCGATCAATTGTTCTTTATATTCTGCTAATATCGATTTAAATTCGTTAACTACATCAGCTAATGGTTTTTCTGCTGCGCCACCGGCCGCATTTCTATGTCCGCCACCGTTAAAATATTTTTTGCAAATTTCGTTTGCAGGGAAATCTCCGGTAGACCTCACCGATAATTTTACTTTATCGGTACGTTCTATAATCAATGCAGCTAAACGGATACCATTAATAGATAAAGCATAGTTTACAACACCTTCGGTATCGCCGGTTATACTGTGGTATTGGGCTAATTCTTCTTTAGTCACCGAAATTATAGCGGTATTATATTCTCTTAATACTTCTAATTTGTTTGACAGGCAATAACCTAAAAAGCGTAAACGGTTTTCGCTGGCATTATCATATACCAATTGATGGATTTTCCAATGCTCGGCACCCAAATCAATCAGGTTTGCGGCAATGCGGTAAACTTCTGATGTGGCAGACTCGAAACGGAACGATCCGGAATCAGTCATGATACCCGTGTACAGGCAAGAAGCCACATCTTTATTAATTCCGGCTTTATCTTCCAGCTGGTTCACAATAAAATCATAAACCAATTGGGCCGCTGCACAGGCATTGATATCCCAATGACGATAATCGTCAAAATCTTCCGGCTCGAGGTGATGATCGATCATTACTTTTTTGGCACCTGCTGCCCTTACCAGTTCGCCCAGTTCATTAATACGGCTTAAGGTATTAAAATCTAGACAGAAAATAATAGAAGCCTCATCCACCAGTTTGGCAGCCTGTTCCTGCTGTTCGGTGAAGATAATTACATCCCCGTTGTTCGGCATCCAGTGTAAAAAAGTCGGATAATCGGTTGGGGTAATTACCCTTACATGATGGCCTTTCTGAATTAAATATCCATATAATCCCAGCGATGAACCCATCGCATCGCCGTCGGGTTTATGATGCGTAGTGATCACAATCCGTTGTGGCGTAGCCAATAATGTTTTTAATTCAGTTAGTGTAAGCATATATTTTTCGAGCTGCAAAGCTAAGTAAATTTTGATTAGGATTTAAAGATTTTAGGATTAGCAGGATCATAGTTTTAAAAGAGATTGGGTATATGGATAATACCATTAGCTGAATTACCTCAAAAAACAAGCTTAACAACCTATTTTAACCTATTTAGCCTTCCATTCTCGACTGAAAAACAATGCTTATTGATTATTCATCAATTAAAACGTATTTTTGCAGAAAATTTGATATCAAGCACAATGAGCACTAACAGAACTTTTACCATGATTAAGCCAGATGCAGTAGCAAACGGCCATATCGGATCAATCATTAACGACATTACCAATGCAGGTTTTAAAATCATTGCATTAAAATATACTAAACTTACTGATGAAACTGCTGGTCAGTTTTACGCAGTACACGCTGAGCGTCCATTCTACAAAGATTTAGTAAGCTTTATGTCTTCAGGACCAATTGTTGCGGCTATTTTAGAAAAAGACAACGCGATTGAAGATTTCAGAAAATTGATCGGCGCAACCAACCCAGCTGAAGCAGCTGAAGGTACAATCCGTCAGAAATATGCAAAATCTATCGATGCTAACGCGGTTCACGGTTCAGATTCTGATGAGAATGCAGAAATTGAAGGTAACTTCTTCTTCAAAGCAGACGAACGTTTCTAGTTCTGGAGCACAAAACATCTACATAAAACCCCGAATTTTCGGGGTTTTATTGTTTTATCTATTTTGTATCTTTCGGCCTTAAAATAATCAACACTATAAAATAAATAATGAAAAGAATTTTCTTAGCGGTATGTTTATCGGGTATCGCTGTTGCCTCTTACGCACAAACCAAAACAGCAGCTAAAAAACCTGCTGCAAAAAAACCGACCACAGCCACTAAAACATCAACAGTTAAAGCTGCCGGTCTACAATCTACCTTAGATTCTACCAGTTATGCCTTTGGTACCTCTATTGGTGCAGGTTTAAAAACAACCGGTTTATCTACCTTAAACTATGATGTATTATTAAAAGGCTTAAAAGATGCTTTTACGGGCGGTAAGGTCATTTTAACCCAACAACAGGCACAACAATGTATCAACGAGGCATTATCTAAGGCATCATTAGTAAAAAACAAAGCAGAAGCTGAAGCAAATAAAATTAAATACGCACCAACTATGAAAGAAGGACAGGATTTCTTAGATCAGAACAAAAAACGCGCAGGTGTACAAACAACTGCAAGCGGTTTACAATACGAAGTTTTAACCGCCGGAACAGGCGTTAAACCACAGGCTACCGATTCGGTACTGGTTCATTACAAAGGCACATTATTAAGTGGAAAACAATTTGATAGCTCTTACGACAGAGGCGAGCCGATTTCTTTCCCTTTAAACCAGGTAATTAAAGGCTGGACAGAAGGCGTGCAGTTAATGCCTGCTGGTTCTAAATACAAATTCTTTATTCCTTATAACCTGGCTTACGGCGAACGCGGTGCAGGAGCAGACATTCCTCCTTATAGCACTTTGATTTTCGAAGTTGAGCTTTTGAAGGTTAACGGAAAATAAAAACTCTATTCGTCATTTCGAGCGGACCCGATAGCTATCGGGTGCAACGAAGTGGAGAAATCTATCTAGGCAGATCTCTCCATTCCACTGCGTTCCAGTCGAGATGACGATTTTTTTTAGAATAATCCTAAGTCCGTCATTTCGAGCGGAGCCGATAGTTATCGGGTGCAACGAAGTCGAGAAATCTACTGATTCAATCAGATGATAACACCCAACAACCCGAAAAATTTCTTTAGAATCGAGCTAAATTAACCTATTGCTAAAACTTTCTTTAATATTCGATGTTAGCTATTACAAATTAACATAAATATGAAAAAAGCATTCCCTTTAGCACTGATCGCATTTTTATGCACTACCTTAAGTAGTTGTGAACTAGTAGAAGGTATATTTAAAGCCGGCGTTTGGGTAGGCGTACTTGTAGTTGTAGTAGTAGTTGCGCTGGTAATCTGGATTTTGGCAAAGATATTTGGCGGAGGCAGGAGTTAGTCCGAAGTCTACAGTTCTTAGTCGGGAGTCTTAATCCCTATTAAAATATAAGAGATTGTATTATAAAATTAATTAGATTAGAATTTGTCACGTTGAGCTTGTCGAAACGCTTGAGCTAATATTTAGACAAGTCCTTCGACAAGCTCAGGATGACAAACTCTATATTTATGATAAAGCCTCTTTTATTATATAATTATAAAAATACCATTTCGGTAATTACCTGGGTACCGGCATGTTCATTTAATTTCTGGATAATCCCCTGGCGTACCATAATCAGTTCGTTTTTGATTACAGATGATTCTATTCGAAGAAACAGTTTTTTATCGTGGATATAAATCTGTTTGGTACGGTTAGCTATTGCCGTACCCATAATCTCTGGCCAGATGGATAAGATCGAAGTTTCATCAAACTTCCGGCGCAAACGGTATACATCCAGCATTTTGCTGATGGCATCTTTTACGGTAACATCATTGGGTTTACGCATTTTGTATCATTCCGTTATCAACTTCAAACAAAGTTACATCAACTTCTATTTTTTCAAAAATTGATTTTACCCTTTCTTTTCCGGTATCTGTAATAAATATCTGCCCAAAATCATGGTGGGAAACCATTTGCATTAGTTTTTGAACACGGTGATCATCCAGCTTATCAAAAATATCATCCAATAACAGCAAGGGTTTAAATCCTTTGTTTTTGGCGAGGTAAGCATATTGAGCAATTTTTAACGCGATTAAAAATGATTTCTGCTGGCCTTGGGAGCCAAACTTCTTTAAAGGCATACCACTAATTACAAAAGCAAGTTCATCTTTATGAATCCCCGTGGTAGTCCGCTCCAATACCCGGTCTTTTTCAACTGATTTCTTCAACAGTTCTTCAAAAGTAGCATCATTCAATTGCGATTGATAGTTCAGCTCAACAATTTCCTTGTTTTCGGTAAGGTAAGTATAATATTGACTAAACAACGGAATAAACTCATCCATAAAGGCTTTACGGATTGCAAAAATCTTCTTACCCGCAATAACCAATTGCTCATCCAATATTTCGAGCAGTGTTGGATCGTATTTTCGGGTAATCGCAATCTGTTTTAATAAGGCATTACGGTTTAAGAGTATGCGGTTGTAGGTAATCAGCTGATCAAGGTAATGGGCGTCGGTTTGCGAAATCACGTTATCGATAAATTTCCTCCGCTCCTCACTGCCTTCCATAATCAGGTTTACATCATAGGGTGAAACCATTACCACCGGGAAAAGTCCGATGTGATCGGCCAGTTTATCGTATTCCTTTTTATTGCGTTTAAACTGCTTTTTCTGATTACGTTTTACACCACAGGAGATTTTTTCATTTTTTTCATTGCGGTCGAAATCGCCCTGAATCATAAAAACCTCTTCGCTGGTTTTTATCTGCTGACTATCTATAGGGTTAAAGTAACTTTTACATAGACAGAGGTAATGGATGGCATCGAGCATATTGGTTTTGCCCGAACCGTTGTTACCCGTAAAAACGTTTACAGTTTCCGAGAAATGGAGATCTGCATCGCTATAGTTCTTAAAATTTAGAAGGGTAATGTTTTTTAACCACATAAATATGTCACAAATTTACCGTTTTTTAGCCTCTTAACATCCATTGTTTAAAATTAACGTTAATTACATTTAAAAAAATTGTACTTTCATAGCAAGGAAAAAATTTAGATGGTAGCACAAAAAATGTTAGAGGGAAATGTTCTATGGTCGTACGACCACGAACTAACCGATGAAAAAAGTTCAGGCTGGATCAAAAAAATCGCCGGTTTATTTTCGTTCTTAAAACCGCTTCATAGTCATGAAGGTAATATTCTGTTGGCATCAAATGGTCTTTTTATTACCGGCGACGAACAATTAGAACTCCCATTATCCAATATAGAAGAAGTTTATATGGGTTTCGACGACGTTTTTCCTGCATCATCTGCAAAAAACTTCGGATTATTCTGGCAACCAATCAGAATCAGATCGGCCATAAGCCGTTCAGAAAGCCAAACGGTGTACCTGGTAATTAACCACACCGGCATTTTTAGCGACAACCAAACGTGGTTTAATACATTAATTAGCTTACTACGCTAATTGTGATGGCCATTTTATAGTTCTGCATCCCTAAATAACTAATGTTTAATCAAATACTTCAAAATAAAGGTTGATACTTTGATTGAAAAATGTATTTTTGCGTTCTTAAATTTTTTAAACAAACATGTCTACAACAGATAACCAGACAATTCAACCAACTAAAAAAGGTTCATTTTTACAAGAGAATAATAAGAGCTTACTGTTTATAGCAGGTGCTGTAGTTTTATTAGTTTTAATATATCTTTGGTATCAAGGCGTGTATTTAAAAGGTCGCGCTGAAGAAGCCGCTAGCAAAATGTACAAAGCAGAACAATTTGTTGGGGTAGATTCATTATCAAACAGAGCAGTTAAAGGCGAAGGTGGTTATCCAGGCTTAGAGCAAATTGCTAAAGAATACGACAACACTAAATCGGCAAACTTAGCTAACCTTTATTTAGGTGGTATTTACTTACGTAAAGGCGAGTACAAACAAGCTATCGAATCGTTAAGCAAATATAGCGCTACTGGTAGCCCGGTTGCAGATCCATTGGCTTTAGGTTTATTGGGTGATGCTTACAGCGAGTTGAAAGACTACAAACAAGCAGCTACTTACTATAAAAAAGCGGCTGATAAAGCAAGTAAATTTACTTCGCCAATGTTCTTAAAGAAATTAGGATTGGTTAACGAAAGTCAAAATGATTTTAAAGGTGCTGTTGATGCCTATACTAAAGTAAAAACACAATATCCTGAGAGTGCAGAAGCGCAATTAATTGATGCTTATATTGCAAGAGCTCAGGAAAAAGTTAAATAATCATTAACTAACTATATTTTATTAAAAGATCATCGAAAGATGGTCTTTTTTTGTTTAAGGCTCCGTCATCTCGACTGAAGCGCAGCGAAATGGAGAGATCTATATACAGACCTTTCACCTACATGGTGACTTACCAAAAAAATAAAATTCTCACTTTCTTTTTGGAAATCAGAGACAGATGCTTTTAGGGTGGTGCAGCCCCGCTCTCCGTTTTTTCCGATGCGGATTGATCTGGTATGGTAATTTATCGATAAAGCATCGGAATCACTGCGATCGGGTTTAGGTGGCATGGATAGTTATGCTGTTTTGGGTTGCAGGGTGCAGAGAAGTTTTCTTCAAATGGCCTGTGAGGACAAAGACCATGGATTAGCGATTGCTTAAGATTGCTTCCCCGAGAAATCGGGACAGGCTGTCGTTTCTCCTCGCAATTACGATTCCGGCAGCCTGTCAATTGCAAATTGATCCACTGCGGTCCAAATAACGATTTAACTATTCAATTAACCGGTTTAAACAATTAACCAGTTAACCAACCTTATTTATTAAAAGCTGTCATGGTATGCGCTGGCCCAATGGTAACGAAACTTTTAATCAGTTCTACACTTTTATCAATGAGTGCAGGCAATTCCAATTGTTCGTTTTTATCGAATAAACCTAAAACAAAATCTACCTGCCGGCCTTTTGGATAATCGTTACCAATACCGAAGCGGAGGCGCGCATAGTTTTGTCCGCCACAAACCTCCTCTATACTTTTTAAGCCGTTATGCCCTGCGCTGGAGCCTTGTAATTTTAACCTCAACTTACCCAATGGCAACGCAAGATCATCAACAATAACCAGTACATTTTCTGGCGCTATTTTTAATTCCTTCATCCAATAGTTAACCGCTTTACCGCTCAGGTTCATAAAGGTAGTAGGTTTAATTACATGCAGCTTTTTACCTTTAAAACCCACCTCAGCGTAATATGCCAGACGGATATTATCGAAACTACCACCTAAACCTTTAACCAGTTCATCGGCAATATCAAAACCAATATTATGCCGGGTATGTGCATAATCCGGTCCGATATTCCCTAAGCCAACTATAAGATATTTCATGGGGCAAAGATAAAAAAAAGTCCGAAGTCAGGAGTCCGAAGTCGGGAGTTCATACCACGAATTTAATTCATTCATTTTCAAACAGTTTTTAATGAATGGCGGGGCGATTAGCGGATTTAATCTCATATAAATAAAAAAAGCGGTACAAAATTGCTTTTGCACCGCTTTTAAAATCTGTGTAATCACATTAATCTGTGATATCAGTGTACTATTTTTTACCTTTAGCAGCTTCAGTTTCTGCTTGTTTTAATGCTCTAGACATTGCAACAGAAACGATAGTATCTTCAGGAGTGTTAGTGATCACGTATTTTTGACCTTGAAGATCGCGAACACGGAACAAGCTACCAACTTCTAATTTCTCTAAGCTTACTTCTACGTTTTGTGGCATATCAGCTGGTAATGCTTTAACACGTAGTTTACGTAATTTCTGGATTAATTTACCACCCATTTTAACACCTGGAGAAGTTCCTGTTAATTTAACGGGGATCTCCATAACGATTTCTTTCTCGTCGAATAACTGAAGAAAATCGATGTGCATTAATACGTCGGTAAGTGGGTGATATTGAGTATCTTTTACGATAGCTTTGGTTTTAACACCATTAACATCAATTTCCACAAAGTTAACTTCCGGGGTATAAATAACATCTCTTAAATCAGCAATAACTACAGCTAAGTGTTTTTGCTCTTTTCCACCATACAATACCGCCGGAACTTTACCTTCGTAACGAAGTTCCTTGGCATCGCGTTTCCCTACGTTCTCTCTTGGAGAACCGCTAATTGCGATTGTTTTCATTTTTTATTTATTTAATTATTAGTAGTAAGTATCAGGTATCGGTATCAAGACTTTAAGCCTTCAACTTTTTACCTTCAACCTTATTTAAACTCCTTTTTGTTTAGCGCTAAGCGTTCGGCGTTTTAAGCGCTCATCGCAATGCGCTTAACGCTACACCCTAAACAGGTCACTAATCGATCCGTGTTCGTTTACATTGGCAATTGCCCTTGCAAATAAACTTGCTGTGCTTAGCACCCTTATTTTCGAACTTTCCTGTTTTAACGGGATTGTATCGGTAACAATTAACTCAGTTAACACCGAAGTTTCTACTGTTTCAATCGCTTTGCCTGATAATACCGCATGTGTACAAACTGCTCTCACACTTGCCGCACCGTTTTCCATAATCAAGGCCGCAGCTTTTGATAGGGTTCCGGCAGTATCGCAAATATCATCAATCAATACTACATCCTGTCCGGTAACATCCCCAATAATCGACATTGATTCGATTTCGTTGGCACGTTTACGGCGTTTATCGCAAATAATTACTTCTGCGTTAAAAAACTTGGCAAAAGTACGTGCCCTGTACGAGCCGCCCATATCAGGCGATGCAATGGTCAAGTTTTTTAAGCCTAAGCTTTTGATATAAGGAACAAAGATTACCGATCCATCTAAGTGATCAACCGGAATATCGAAGAAACCCTGTATCTGTGCAGCATGTAAATCCATCGTCATAATGCGGTGGATACCTGCCGACTTTAATAAATTAGCCACCAATTTGGCACCGATTGCTACACGCGGTTTGTCTTTCCTGTCCTGACGGGCTAAACCATAATAGGGAACAACTGCTGTAATGTAATGTGCAGATGCTCTTTTAGCGGCATCAACCATTAGCAAAAGTTCCATTAAGTTATCGCTTGGCTGATAAGTAGACTGGATTAGAAAAACATCACTACCACGAATTGACTCATCAAAGGAAGGCTGAAACTCTCCATCACTGAATTTGTGAATGGTTACGTTACCAAGTGGTTTGCCGTAATGTTCGGCAATCTTCAGTGATAATCCCTTAGAACCTGTTCCGGAAAAAAGCTTTACCGGGTTAAACTGCAATGGCATGGGTTCGCGTAGTTTACGGTTAAAAAAAATCGGATCATGTCTGTTTAAAACATGATCCGACGTTAAATTTTCGTTGTCCGACCTGGATTCGAACCAAGACAAACGGTACCAAAAACCGTTGTACTACCCTTATACTATCGGACAAAAATTCTCAAGGATATTCTCCTCGAAAGGGAATGCAAATGTAGGAACCTTATTTTAAATATGCAAGAGTGATTTTAAAATATTTTTAATTTCTTTCCTGCTGTTCTTTGTTTGCGATGCAAAGATAAAAAAATGATCATATCTGATGCAACATTTTATTTTTTTCTACGACTTTTTTTACTGCGAACCACTTAAATCATTTATTATCAAAGACTAAATTTTTACTATGAATTACTCAAGGATCAACACCATTGGAGGCTGGCTCTGTTTTACCGTTGCCGCACTCACGTACATTTTAACTTTAGATCAATCTGTAAGTTTCTGGGACTGTGGCGAATTCATCTCTTCGGCCTTCCGAATGGAGGTAGTGCACCAGCCTGGCGCTCCCATTGTCTCTATGATCCAAAGATTATTCTCTGCCCTGGCTTTTGGCGATAAAACCAAGGTAGCTTACTTTATCAATATTGCTTCGGCACTTGCAAGCGCAGGAACCATTTTATTTTTATTCTGGACAATTACCGCTTTGGCTAAGAAAACCGTGATTAAAAAAGGTGAAGAAATCAGCAAACAGCAAATCATTGGCATTATGGGTGCCGGTTTGGTTGGCGCTTTGGCTTATGCTTTTTCTGACAGTTTCTGGTTTTCGGCGGTAGAGGCTGAGGTTTACGCCATGTCGTCGCTTTGCAGTGCGATTGTATTTTGGGGTATTTTAAAATGGGAATCACAGGCTGATGAACCAAAAGCAGACCGTTGGTTACTTTTTGTAGCCTATATTATGGGGCTTTCTATCGGTGTGCATATTTTAAACCTGCTTACTATTCCTGCATTAATATTTGTTTATTATTTTAAAAAGAATCCATCGCCAAGCTGGCAAGGTATTCTAAAAATATTTTTTGTTTCCATTGCAACTTTGGCTGTGGTTCAATTTGGCATCATCCAATATGTGGTATCGCTTGCGGCAAGCTTCGATTACTTTTTTGTAAATACCATGAACCTTGGCTTTGGTTCGGGAATATTATTTTTTGCTGTTTTATTAATCGGAGGCTTAGTTTATGGCATCCGTTATTCCATCCTTAAAAACAAAAGGGCTTTAAACCTAATCCTGTTATTTACCGTACTGCTTTTATTTGGATACAGTTCTTTTTCGTTGTTGGTTATCAGGGCGCAGGCCAAACCTAACCTGAATAATTATAATGTGGATAATGTATTCTCACTTTCGAGGTACCTGGGCCGCGACCAATATGGCGACAGGCCTTTACTTTATGGGGAGAATTACAATTCAGAAAAAATCGATATTAAAGAAACAGGCAAAATATTTCGCAAAGGCGATAAAAAATATGAATCGGCGGGAACAAAATCGGCTTATGTTTTTGCTGATCAAACTTTAATGCCGCGGATGTACAGCGATAAACCTGAGCATGTACGCTTTTATAAAAATTATATGGGTTTTGATGATGCACATAAACCTACGCTTATCGATAATTTAAAGTACCTGTTCTCTTTTCAGACCGGGCAGATGTACATGCGTTATTTTATGTGGAATTTTGTGGGCAGGCAGGATAACGAAGATGGACAATTTGGAGGTAAAGACGGCAATTGGCTTAGCGGTATTAAACCAGTAGATGCCATCAGGCTTGGCAGTCAAAAAAATCTGCCACCATCCATTGTAGAGAACAAAGCGTACAACAGGTTTTTCTTTTTGCCTTTAATTA
Organism: Pedobacter jeongneungensis; assembly: GCF_000633455.1. Classification (GTDB taxonomy): domain Bacteria; phylum Bacteroidota; class Bacteroidia; order Sphingobacteriales; family Sphingobacteriaceae; genus Pedobacter; species Pedobacter jeongneungensis_A. The sequence goes on along the minus strand of NZ_AYMG01000015.1, from coordinate 17,206 downwards.
TCGGCCTGATCGGTGCAGTTTGGCACTTTAAACGTAACCAAAAAGACGCTGGCATTATCGGTTTATTATTCGTTTTTACCGGAATTGCGATTGTTGTTTACTTAAATTCTGTGCCGATTGAACCCCGCGAAAGGGATTATGCCTATGTAGGCTCATTTTATGCCTTCGCCATCTGGATAGGATTAGGGGTATTTGGACTGAAGGACTGGGTATTTAAAAAATTAACGCCAGCACGTGCCAGTATTTTTGCTTCGGTTATTGCTTTGTTTGGTGCGCCCGTTATTATGGCCAACCAGGGCTGGGATGATCACGACCGTTCTGATAGTCATGTAGCCAGGGATATGTCGGTCAATTACCTTAAATCATGTGCGCCCAACGCTATCTTGTTTACTTACGGCGATAACGATACCTACCCTGTTTGGTATGCGCAGGAAGTAGAAAATGTACGTCCGGATGTGCGGGTGGTAAATCTGAGTTTATTTACAGCAGATTGGTATATTGATGGGATGCGGAGAAAGCAAAATGAATCAGCACCACTTCCCATCACCTTAAAACCTGAGCAATATGTGGAGGGCACAAGGGACATTATGTATTATCAGGATTATAAAGTTGCTCAGCATATCGAGTTACAGCAAATTTTAGATATCCTTCTCTCCGATCACGATGAAGATAAGGTAACCATGAACGATGGCTCGAAATACAATGTATTACCTACAAAGAATCTGAAACTTGCGGTAAATCCGCAACAGGTTTTAGATACGGGTACGGTACCCAAAGAAGATGCGGGTAAAATTGCTAATAGTATGGAATGGACCTTTAACCAAAATTACGTAACCAAAGGAACCCTTGCTTTATTCGATATTTTAGCACACAACAACTGGGAACGACCCATTTATTTTACCGGAGCCATGCCCGATGAGCAATATGTGGGACTGAACAAATACCTCTATTCGGAAGGATTGAACAAAAGGCTGCTTCCATTAAAACCCGATACGGCTATTACCGAAGACTATGATAGAATCAATATTAAACCATTGTATAATAACCTGATGAATGTTTATGGATTTGGTAACATTAAAAATGCCAATCATTTAGACAGGCAATCTGCCGATGATGTAACCATGTTATCGAATATGTTTAACGGTTTATTAAACAGCATGATCAACGAAGGTAAAATTGCGGAGAGCAAAAAAGTAGCAGATAAGTTTGTTGCGGTAATCCCAGCTAAATTTTACAGTATGCGACAGGTAATGAGCACCTATTATTTTACCGAAAGCCTTTACCGCTTAAACGAACTGAACCGCGCCAATGCAATGATTAAAAAAACAGCCGATTATGTTGGCAAAGAACTCACCCACCTTGCCGATGTTTCGGAAAGTAAAAACCAGTTGGCAGCCGAGCAGAACGTGCGTTTCTACCTTGGTTATTTAGGTCAAATGGCAAAATTAACCGGAGTATTTAAGCAAACTGAGCTGAGCAAAAGCCTCGAAAAACAATATAATGACCTGTTTGCCCGTTTCGCACCTTATGCAGCAGGCTAAGCCTAAAACATTCTAAATTTTAACCCATGAGCAGATTTTAAGATTTCTGCTTATGGGTTTTTACTTTCTAAATAGCTTTAAATCCTTTATGTTAACAGGCTTAGGCCGTTAAAAATTGTTAAATCAATCCAAAAATTTACCTGTTTTATCGACTAGAATAGTTAATTTCGGCAGCATTTTTATGTGAAAACAATTTTTAATATCATTAAACAAACCAATGAATTATTCAAAAGTTAATAATATAGTAGGCTGGATCTGCTTTTTAATTGCTACAATAACTTACGTTTTAACCTTAGAGCCTTCTGCAAGTTTTTGGGACTGTGGCGAATTTATCGCATCGGCATTCAGGATGCAGGTTGTTCACCAGCCAGGTGCACCTTTATTCTTAATGATCCAGCGTTTCTTCTCTATCTTCGCAACCGGAGATTTAACCAGAATTGCTTACTGGATGAACGTAGGTTCGGCCGTATCAAGCGGGGCAACTATCTTATTCTTATTTTGGACAATCACTGCATTGGCTAAAAAAACAATATTAAAAGCTGGCGAGGAACTAACTACCGGTAAATTAATCAGTATTATGGGTGCAGGTGCCGTTGGTGCGCTGGCTTATACTTTCTCTGATAGTTTCTGGTTTTCGGCTGTTGAATCAGAGGTTTATGCGCAATCGTCGTTATTTACCGCAATTGTTTTCTGGGCCATCCTTAAATGGGAAGCACATGCTGATGAGCCACGGGCCGATCGCTGGCTATTGTTTATTGCCTATATCATGGGTTTATCAATCGGTATCCACTTATTAAACTTATTAACCATCCCGGCACTTGCTTTTATCTATTATTTTAAAAGAACAGATAAAGCAACCACAGCGGGTATTTTCAAAACCCTTATTGTGGGTATCCTGATCCTGGCGGTAATCCAATATGGTATTATCCAATATTTGGTTTCATTCGGTGCTTATTTTGATCTTTTCTTTGTAAACACCTTAGGTCTTGGTTTTGGAACCGGCGTTTTATTCTTCGCTATTTTATTAATCGGTGCCCTGGTTTGGGGGATCCGTTATTCCATCAAACACCAAAAGAAATTATTAAACTTAGGTTTACTTTCTGTTGTATTGATCATTTTCGGTTATGCCTCATTCTCGATGATCATCATCAGGGCCAAAGCTGATCCAAACTTAAATAACAGTGCTCCTAAAGATGCCTTCTCTTTCTTAAGTTACCTCAACCGTGAACAATATGGCGATAGGCCACTAGGTTACGGTCCTAATTACAACTCAGAAAGAACAGGTGTAACCGAAGGAAAAACCATCTGGAGAAAAGGTAAAGACAAATATGAAGTAGCAGGTAAAAAAACCGACTATGAGTATAACAACAATACTTTGTTGCCACGTATGTACAGTGATGATGCTAGACATGCGAGTTTTTACAAAGAATGGATGCATTTAGATGATTCAAAAAATCCTAACCTGGTTGATAATGTTGGCTTTTTGGCCAGTTACCAGATCGGTTACATGTATATGCGTTATTTCTTCTGGAACTTTGTTGGCCGTCAGAATGACGAACAAGGTCAGGGAAGTGGTTTTGAAGGCGAATGGATTAGCGGTATTAAACCGATTGACGCCATGTTGAGAGGCGATCAAAGTCATTTACCGCCATCAACTATAGACAATAAAGCCTATAACCGTTTCTTCTTCTTACCTTTAATAATGGGGATTATCGGTGCGCTTTGGCATTTTAAACGCAACCAGAAAGATGCTGGTGTAGTAGCTTTATTATTCTTCTTTACCGGTATCGCCATTGTATTGTATTTAAATCAAAAACCATTAGAACCTCGTGAAAGGGATTACGCTTATGTAGGATCATTTTATGCCTTTGCGATATGGATAGGCCTCGGGGCACTCGCCATTAAAGAATGGCTATTTAAAAAATTAACCCCAACCACAGGCGCCATTGGTGCAACGGTTATCGGTTTATTGGCTGCTCCGGTAATTATGGCCGAGCAAGGCTGGGATGACCACGACCGCTCGACCAAGTTGGTTCCACATGATATTGCATTGGATTACCTGCAATCGTGCGCGCCAAACGCCATCTTATTTACTTATGGCGATAATGATACCTACCCACTTTGGTACATCCAGGAGGTAGAAAATGTGCGTCCGGATGTGCGTATTGTAAACTTAAGTTTATTCGATACAGATTGGTACATTAATGGTTTAAGACAAAAACAAAATGAATCGGCACCATTGCCAATCACGATGAAACCTGAGCAATATGTACAGGGCGAAAGAGATGTAATGCCGTACGATGATTATAAAATTGCGGGTAGTATTGAGCTTAAAAATGTAGTTGATTTATTACTATCAAACGATGAGAGTGATAAAGTACCGATGCAGGATGGCACAAAATCTAACTTCCTGCCAACCAAAAACCTTAAAATTACGGTAGATCCGCAACAAGTGGTAAGTACCGGAACGGTTCCGGCAGCTGATGCTTCGAAAATAGCAACAGAAATGGATTGGAAGTTTAACAAAGGTTATGTAACCAAAGGCACATTAGCCATGTTCGATATTCTTGCACACAATAACTGGAAACGTCCTATTTATTTTGCTTCTACCGTACCTTCTGAGCAATACAATGGTTTAGACAAGTATTTATATAGCGAAGGTTTAGCTTTACGTTTATTGCCGCTAAAAGCTGATACAACAGCATCAGAAGATAAACCAGAGCAGTTGAACACCCCTGCAATGTACAACAACGTGATGACTAAATTTAAGTGGGGCAATATGAAAACCGCTAAATATTTAGATCCACAATCATCAGATGATACTTTTATTTTCACTAACATTTTCAGCAGCTTAACCGGCAGCCTGATTAAAGATGGTAAAATTGATGAAGCTAAAAAAGTTGTAGATAAATATTTTGCGGTAATGCCAACTGATAAATTCTTTGGCATCCGTACCGTTGTAGTGAAGTTCTACATGGCCGAAAACTTATATAAATTGGGCGAAACGGCGAGAGCGAATGATATTATGGATAAATCCGGAGATTATATCAATAAAGAACTTACCTACCTTGCCGATATTTCACAATCAAAAGGTTTAACCGGATCTCAGAATATTCAAACAGGCTTATACTATTTAGACAGAATGATCAAAACGAGTAAAGCAGCTGGTCAGGATAAGTTGAGCGATAAGCTTCAGAAAACATTCAATGCTTTAGAGAGCCGTCTTTCGGCTTTCTTCCCGCAACAGCAAGGTCCGCAGCAATAAGCGGATTTTGAAAATAGATTGTAAAGCAGCTACATTAATTTGTAGCTGCTTTTTTGTTTATCTACCAAATTCTATTTAGATAAGTCGTCATTCCCAACTTGATTGGGAATCTTAACACCTAGCATATGCACTAAGATTCCCGCCTGCGCGGGAATGACGTTCGCCAAATAAAATTAAGATAAGAACTTTAAGATTTTAATTTAATTATCTGACACAAAAAAATCCTGTTCAGCATTGCCGAACAGGATTCCAATTTTATTTTTTTTATAATTATTCGTTTACAACACCCATCGCACAGAATTTATCAATTCTTTGTTCGATCAGTTTATCAGTTTTTAGTTTACCCAAGGCGGCCAAATCTTTAATGATATAATCTTTTAAAGTTCTGCCCATTAATTCCGGGTCCTGGTGTGCACCACCAAGCGGTTCAGGTATAATGCCATCGATTAATTTGTTACCAAACATATCGTCAGACGTTAACTTCAAACATTCAGCGGCTTTCTCTTTAAAATCCCAGCTTCTCCATAAAATAGATGAGCACGATTCAGGTGAGATTACCGAATACCAGGTATGCTCTAACATATATACTTTGTCGCCGATACCGATACCCAAAGCCCCACCAGAAGCACCTTCACCAACCACGATACAAATAATCGGCACACGTAATACCGACATTTCCAACAGGTTTCTGGCAATTGCTTCACCTTGTCCACGTTCTTCTGCCTCTAAACCTGGGTAAGCACCCATCGTATCAATAAAAGAAACTACTGGTTTGTTAAATTTTTCGGCTAAACGCATTAAACGTAAAGCTTTGCGGTAACCTTCCGGGTTAGCCATCCCGAAATTACGGAACTGACGCTCTTTGGTATTTTTACCTTTTTGGTGACCGATAACCATAACGGTTTGACCATTGATGGAAGCAAAACCACCGATAATCGCCTTGTCATCCTTAACCGTTCTATCACCATGCATCTCGATAAAATCATCGCAGATCATGTTAATATAATCAAGGGTTTGTGGACGATCAGGGTGACGGCTCATCTGAACCTTGTTCCAACCGGTCAAATTTTTATATAAGTTATTGGTAGTTTCTTCTAATTTACCATCAAGCTCATCTAACGTGGCAGACATATCTACCTTGGTTTTTTCGGCAACTTGCTTAACCTTTTCTATCTGCTGAACTAAATCGGCAATAGGTTTCTCAAAATCGAATGATGTTTTTATCTGCTGCATAATTGAACCACAAAAATAAGTAATTATTTTTAGTTTGTAACCAACAGTTTTTCGTTTACGTTTTTGGAGAGGGAAATTGCTATGGCTTTACAGATAAACGAGCGTTATAAATGCGATTTATTTCTTTTTTTTGGAAAGCAGTTTCAGTGGTTATTAGGTTGGGTTCCGTCCTGCTCTTCCTCCTCCCGATGAAAAATCGGGATCTGTCCGATCAGGTTTAAATTACAACTGTTCTTGCCACTATGAGGGGTTTCCGTGCCATTGCCTAAAAGAAGTTCGTGAAAACAAGAACCCTGACAAAAGGATTATTACCGGATTATAACCAAACGTTCCTAACGGAACGTAAACGCCAATTATACAATTGGCTACCCAGGAATCGTCTCACTGGGACGATTAATTTAACCGTTTTTACCACGGGTCCCCAAAACGTCCCACAGGGACGTGTCATAGGTAGCAGAAAAAACCATTTCATGTTTTTCGTTCCGTAGGAACGTTTCATTTTTCCAAAAAAGAAACGTATTTAATTCAATAATGAGGGGTTTCCGTGCCACACCCTACCTACCTAGCCCTGATTGAAATGAAAAGCCCGCAAACGAGGCACGAGTGAGGACTTGTAATGTAAAGCAGGACGAACCTTTAATCATTGTACAGCCTCTGCGCTCCAAAAAAATAAAAAACGCAGAACACTTGAATCAAAAAAAGAGGTCCGTGAAGACACGGACCTTGGCGAGGAGAGTTAACAAATTAATATCAATGTGCATAGTAAACTTCTCAACTCTAAAATCTTAGAATCTAGCGGCCTCGCCTGGCTTTGGCAATGCTTTTTTAATAAACTCGCGGATGTGGCTATTTGCCGTTTTCAGGTCATCTTTACGCAGATACATCATGTGCCCGCTGCGGTAACCTTCCCAGCTCATTCTATCCTGCAGTTTACCCGCTGCATCTAACTGCCACATGCTGTATTTGGCATTGAAATAATCGCAGGCACCATCATAATAGCCCGATTGTACCAATAAATGCAGGTACGGATTCTGTGCCATGGCCTGACGGAGGTTATCACCTGTTTGATCTCCTGTTTTATCCCAGGGATACACAGCGCCGAACATATTATATTTTAAATCGGTTTTGTAGTTTAGCTCGTTGCGGATGTACATATTAATGGCCGGGGTAAACGAATGCAACCAGGAAGTTAGTTCTGCATTATAATCTGGCCCTTCGCCAGCACTCATTTTGTCGATGCCGCGGTAGCGCGAATCTAAGCGCCCAACAGTAAAACCTTTATCCCTCAATAGTTCTTTCCAAAAGAAATCAGTAGGTACATTGAGGTTATAATCTAAAATTACTTTTTCCGAAAGTCCAGAATAACGCGCCATTTTTGTTGCTATGGCTTTCTTTTTATCGGCGCTTAACATTCCACCCTGCGAAATGGCCGGAATCAATTCATTAATGGTAAAACTTTCTACTTCGGGCAACATGGCGGTTAAATCTTTGCCCTGTAAATCGGCTGCTAAAGCTTTGTGGTACCAGGCGGTAGCTGCAAAGTAAGGTAAACGCAAAGCGGCATCAACCGGGCCACTACGCTCAATGCCCAGTTCGGTTGGCGATACGAGTACCACACCATTTAAATACATCCACTGACTGTTCTGCAGTTCAAGCGCCAGGCCCGAAACACGGGTGGTACCATAGCTTTCTCCGATTAAAAATTTTGGCGAAGCCCAGCGGTTGTTGCGGGTTACAAAGGTATTGATCCACTCGGCAAGGTATTTAATATCGGCGCGTACACCGAAGAATTTATTGGTTGGAATATCCTTGCTCACCGCCCTCGAATAACCGGTATTTACGGGATCGATGTACACAATATCGGCAACGTCTAAAATAGAGTATGGATTTTCTTTATAACCGTAAGGCTGAACCGGATAACCTTCATCATCGATATTGAGCACTACCGGGCCAGTATAGGCAATATGCATCCAAACTGATGCAGAACCTGGTCCGCCGTTAAAAGAAATTACCAAGGGCCTTTTATCACGGTTTTGCACATCACTGCGTTCATAATAGGTATAAAATAAGCCTGCTATGGGTTTTCCGTCTTCATCCCAAACCGGAAGTGTACCAGTAGTGGCTTTATATGGAACGACTTTTCCATCAATAGTTACCGAATGGTTGGTAACAACCGAGCTTTCTACTTTTATGCTTCTTTCGTTTGCTGATGATTTGGGTTCATCTTTAACAGTAACCTGGGTGGTGGTTACGGTTTCTTTAGATTGATTCTTTTTCGGCCCCTGTTGTGCATGTACAAAGAAACCTGCACACAAAAACGTGGTAAGTATAAATTTGAATTTCATTGAAAGTTTGGTTTGATCTATAAATATCAAATTAATGTGGCGTTAATCAAAAAACTGATTAGAAATGTTACCATAAAAAAGCCTGCCTTGCTTTTAGCAAGGCAGGCATGGAGTTAACACTATTATTTTACCAAGATCTCTAATGCTGGCTGTACTTCCAGTATTACGGGTTCATAATTTTAATCAAATCTTTGGTAACTTTAAAATTTGGGTGAATAATTGTATTGTCGTTTGTTGAAGTAAGCGGGGCATCCCTATCAATGGCATAGCTAAAAACCCCTCCTTTTTTAGGCCCTGTTGATGGTTGCCATCTTGCATAATCATATGCACGCCCTGTCCCGTTCTGAGGATAAGTAACATCATTCCAATAATTACCTGGATAGCCATTTTCCTCATAAAAAGAAAATCCAGGTACAAATTTTTTGGATGGTATATAAGGTGAATAAGTATTCCATACAGTTTGAAACCTAGATGTGCCACTACCATAAGTTTGAAACCAAACATAATCAATCATAGTAGATACATTTCTAAAAAAAGCAGTAGTGCCATTTTGGTTAGTATCGTAGGTAAGTAATTTTCCTGTTTTAGATTTTGGGCCAAGATAGGAAGATAACGCTGTATAAATCCCTGTCTTCTCTGTTAACTCAGCTCCCGCAACATTGTGTTCAATATCGATATCGTAGCCATCTAAGCCATATTTATTAACCGTGTTATCCATTATTGATTTAGCTGCGGCGGCGTACCCAGCAGCATTTTGGCTTGCACCTGCTGGCATAGTTAAAGACCCTGTAATGAGAACCTTCGTTCCTCTTGCACGCAGGTATGGAATATAAACATCTTTTAGCTTTGTCCAAAAAGGAGAATCAGCTGGGGTGTAGTCCGGAAACACAATTACTACATCCAAGCTATCAGGCAATTCAGTCATAATCGGATCATTGGCATTTCCGCTTACTGATCTATCACGCCAGGTACGGTAAAAGCCTGCCGTTATCTGATGATCACTTTTTTTATAAGCAATCAGGCTCTGTAGGTTCACTCCGGATGATAAAGCAGACTGTTTATTTTTTAACGATACCTGATTTTCCTGTTCAATCTCAGCAGCATTTTTTTTACAACTGCTCAAATTAATGATCATGGCCATGGCCAGAATGATCAAAATTGGTTTTTTAAAGATTTCGATAATTTTTTTCATATTTAAAGTATTTAGTTAGGTATTTTAAGACTAAGCCAAATACAATGCCAGCGAGAATAATTTCAGTTTACATCACTACTGATTTTAAGAGCACCGACTAAATATAGCTCCCAAGCCAATTAGAAGCACTATCTTTATTCATAAAGAAAAAAAATTTGCTTTTGAAAGTAAAAAACAAAGAGATTTGGCTGCAATTGGATTTGGGGAAAATTATCTACAAGCTGTAGAAATTAAACCCCTTAACGTGGGGGCATTAATTAAATTGCCTGTTTTTATTAAACCAGTGTAACCATTGACGTCATTCGTTAAGCTTAATCCATGCGCCTTCAGTTCCACACTTTCTGCTCTACAAATTTTTATTCTGGCTGCTAAAGATTTGCAGATTAGACACTATCCGCTAATCTTTGGCTTTTTTAACAACGAATTTCATTCGTCATTACCATAAAAAAACCAGCAAAGCTTTTGGCAATGCCGGTTCTGCAAAAAACTGCTGCAAATGAAGCAGTAGACCTATAATAAATAATTAAATAACAACAGCTTCGGCACTTGCCTCTGCAATCTGCCAGCCTATGGATGGGTTGCCGGTTACCAATAGGTCAACAAAATATTCGTAGTAAGAGCCAGCTTTATAACCTTCAAAACGATCGGCATAAATGGTACCGGTTGAGTGGGAAACGCTGGTTAACGGAACATTGCCCTCACCCTGAATAGTTACCGTAATACCAGAGTAAACCTGCCCGGTAGTGTAGGTAAGTGTTGCAGTAGCTGGCAGACCATTGCTGGTTGTAAAGTTTTTAGTAACTGTAACTACGCCTTTAAGGGCAGTCTTTTTTAGAACCGCAGTAATTTTAGCAGGTGTAAAACTACTGAACAGGCAAACGGCAAAAGTAAGTGTTGCCACCAATAGGCTGATTGATTTTTTCATTTTCTTTGGTTAAACAGGTTAAGATTTACACAATGGTTTTGGTTAGGATGCCACTGTGATAGCGAAGTTAATATTTTCAATATCAGTTTTTTAGGAGAAATACTGCGCAAACGTTTGCTTGAAAATCAGGTTATAAAAAAGGCCGACAATGCATGTTGCACTGCCGGCCAGGTATAAATCGGGATGATTTATTTTTACTTATCCCACCAAACCCTGCCAGTGAGGTTATCACCACCAGGTACAGCTGAAGAGGCTGCTTTGTAATTGGCGTTATTTTTAGCCGCTTCTTCTACCGGGTATGGGAAACGGCGCGGAATGGTACCATTAGTGGCGTTACCTGGATAAACCACTGGAGTTAAAGCCGGAAATCCGGATCGGCGCCAGTTAGACCATGTTTCATAAAAATCGAGCATGGTACAGGTATGCAACCAATATTGGGTATTAATCATTTCTAAACCATTGGCAGCAACATAAGGATTGGCTGCTGCATAAGCATCAGCTACGGTGCCCGAAATGGCTAAACTGACATCATACTGTGATAAGAAAGTAATACCTGCAGATAATCCACTGGCATAATGGGTAGCAGCTGAACCGCCTATTGCCCATCTTTGCGCAGCCTCTGCCAATAAAAATTCGCTTTCGGCATAGGTTAAAATAAAAGTAACCCCGTCCTTTTTAATCATTGCCGGGTTAGGCGAAGAGTAAGCCGGAAACGTAGTGTAAGAAGCATCTTGCCTCACATCTCTGCCCGCAATACCGCTTAAGTCTTTTCCATTAGGCATTCCTTTTTGCAGAAGCGGATCGGCACTGTAATTGGGATTTTGTGTTTTACTGTTTTCATCCAGATAAAGGCCTGTAACAGCAACTTTTGCTAAACGCGGGTCGTTCGCCGTTTTTAATTTATTGATAAAAGTTTGCGACCATTTAACATAATAATTTTCCTGACCACCATCGCCCGCCAATACCTGGCTGTTTCTGTTCTGCGTTACCCTTGCACCAGATACATCATGTTTCACAAAAGCATTATCATCGTTACTGAGCATGGTTTTACCGATCACTTTTTGGGCGTAGGCTTTGGCCGTGTTTTCATCCACTTTGGTCAAACGCATCGCAATACGCAACAAAAGGGTATTCCCAAAACGTTTCCATTTGTTGATATCGCCTTTGTAAATGGCATCGCCGGTAACTTTATCACCATTCACATCCAATGCATTGGTGGCTTCTTCTACTTCTTTTAATAAATCGGTATAAATGGCCTGTTGTTTATCATATTTTGGTGCCAGATTACCGGTATAATAACCTTGTCCTGCTTCCGAATACGGTGCATCGCCATATAAATCCGTAATACGTTCAAAGATCAGTGCTTTCCATAAACGGGCCACCTGGCGTACATTATTATATTTAGGAGATCCTTTTGTAAATTCAACAATATCTACAATCGGTTTAACCTGTTCTACGTAAGCACCTACGGTTGTGCTGCCCCAGTAGGCTGCGGTATATCCTTCGTTTAGTAAATATTTATCTCCTGCCCAATAACTTACCACGGTAGAAAGTCCCTGCATCATGGTAGAAGAATATATTAAATTTCCCCTCCAGGTATCGTAAGCAAAATCGATACTGCCGGTATAGGTAAGCTGAGCAGTGGTTAACGTATAATTGGGATCAAAAGTTGCTGCACCATAAGCAGATGGGTTGGTATTGATATCCTCGAAATTTTTGGTACAAGCCGAGATCATTAACATGCCGGTACAAAGTAACAGGCTATATTTTTTTAATATGTTCGTTTTCATTGTTCTGTCTGTTTAAAATTAAAGCTTCACACTAAGGTTTACACCAAATGTTCTAACCGGAGGCACGCCACCCAGTTCCAATCCCGGAAAAGTTGCGTTATAACTCGATTCAGGATCGATATTATCCGTTTTTTTCATCAGGATAAATAGGTTCCTGCCTACAAGACTCACATTTAAGCCATGTATTTTGTTGTTGAACATTTTTGCAGGAAAGTTATAACCCAGGGTCATCTGCCTGAACTTGATAAAACTTGCATCCTGCACAAATTTATTAGACACATTATCTGCCGATAGCTGATAGTAAGTTGCGGCGGTGTTACCCAATGCCTCGCGGTTTTCGAGCGTAGCCTGGTGTAAACCGAATACATAACCATAATAATCAGTTGCAGAAAATACTTTTCCACCCCACTTACCGTCAATCAGGAAAGACAGGGTTGCACCTTTATAATTGAACTCGTTGTTCCAGCCCGCAAACCATTTGTTATAAGCAGAACCATAAGCAACCAGGTCGCCACGCTGTGGAGCGTTATTTGCACCCAGCATAACATTTCCTGAAGCATCATATTTATAATCGTAAGCCATTACCTGAGAGGCGGCTTTGCCCGGGATATTCTGTAAAAAGCCAACGCCAGATCTTGAAGTGGCAATAAGATTTGAGGTAACATCATCAGCAAGTGAGATTACTTTATTGTCGTTATATGATCCGTTTAAAGAAGAAGTCCATACGAAATCTTTGTTTTTTACCACCTGACCCGATAACAACAACTCTACTCCCTTATTTTGAATTTTACCAGAGTTCAAAACCGCACCACTATAACCAGTTGATGTAGATGTGGTTACAAAAGTAATTTCATCTTTAGATATCTTTTTGTACCAGGTAAAATCGAGATTTAAACGATCTCCTAAGAAGCGCATTTCTGTTCCGATTTCCAATTCGGATGCTTTTGAAGCTCTTAATGCAGAATTAGGGATGTTTACGTTCGAGATGGTACCCAATGGCAATCCGTTTAAAACTTCACTTCTTAAGCTATAGGTTAACAAAGTTTGATAAGGATCTGTTGCCTGGCCAACCACTGCATAACCAGCTCTAACTTTACCAAAACTTAAGAAAGATGGTTTCCAAAGTTCTGAGAAAACAAATGAACCGCTAATGGAAGGATAAATCACATCTAAATCATTGTTTTTCCCTGGGGTAGCGAGAGTAGAAAACCAGTCGGTACGTCCGCTACCGGTTAAATATAAAATATCTTTATAGGCAAGTTCTAAAGTACCATATACCGATTGTGTTTCGGCTTCGGATGCCACATAAGCCACCGATTTATTTTTAGCATTTAGAATATTATAAACGCCGAATACGGCAAAATCAGATCCGCTGTTGGTGGTTTGAGTTACACTTGTTCTGCGGTAACTGGCACCAATATTAGGGGTGATAGAGAAATCTTCATCTACTTTAAAAGGCTTACCGATTAATACATCGACATTAACATCTGCAAATTTGGTGGCCTGCTCTACAATTTTACCAGGAGCATAATAAGCTGTACCTGATGGCACCACATTTTTATAGGTGTCGTTATAAGCATCGCGACCAGCACGTCCTTGTACAAACAAACCATTATCAAAAGTATAGCGGGCATTAAAAGAACTGATCAAACGATCGCGTTTGGTATCGTTTACAAATTCGTTTGCTGCAAACCAGGGGTTGGTTGCATAAGCATTACCTTTATTGTACTGAATTTCATTTCCATTGGCATCTTTCCATGGATCGAGGTTTTTTACACTTACACTGGTTGGTAGAAAAGCCACATTATAATTGGCATTACCTGCACCATCTGATACCATCGGTCTGTTTTTAGCCTGCTCTAAAATATAGTTCATGCGGGCATCAATGGTTAACCGTTTAATTGGATTAAAGGTACCTACCAGGTTAAAAGATTGTCTGTTTAAACCAGAATTTGGCACAACTGAAGTATTGTGTACATCGTTGGCAGATAAACGGATGGTACCGCCATCAAAACTTTTGTTTAAAGCGAGGGTATTAGACCATGTGCCCCCTGTGCGGTAAAAATCTTCAATATTATTTTTCTGTGCACTATAAGGTCTGCTTACCCCATCAAACTGAACCACATTGGATCCATCTAATTTTGCACCCCAGCTCGATCCGCCCACCTGTGCAGCGGCAGCAGCATCAGTCGGTTTTACCCCATTAGCGCCCTGTCCGTAAACATATTGCCAATTGGTTCTGTCCATTACCTGTTCTGCAACATAATTGGTGTTAAATTCGATGCTGTTGCCCTTTCCACTTTTCGTGGTAATCAGAATCACCCCGGCTTTTGCACGGTAACCATATAAAGCAGCGGCAGCAGCACCTTTTAGTACAGAAATACTCTCAATATCATCAGGGTTTAAGTTTCCAACGGCATCGCCTAAATCGGGTGCGTTATCATATTGACTACCCGAGTTGCCATTACCATTCAGATTATTTAAACCTACAGGCTTATTCTCCATGGGTACGCCATTAATTACGTATAACGGTTGATTGGTTTGGCTTAAGCTAGAAACCCCGCGGATGGTTACGCTGGTTGCCGCGCCCACACCACCTGATGTTGAGCTGATATCTAAACCAGCCACTTTTCCTACTAACGAGTTGGCCACATTATTTTCCCTGGCCTGGGTTAAGGTTTCGCCACTCACCTGCGTAACCGAATAGCCTAATGCCCTTCTTTCTTTTTTAATGCCCAAAGCCGTAACCACCACATCGGTAAGTTGTTTGGTATCTTCTGTTAAAACGATGTTGATACTGGTCTGAGAGCCGATGGCCACTTCTTTTGTCTGAAAACCGGCATAAGAAACCACCAAAATTGCATTTTCGGGGGCATTTAAGGCAAATTTACCGTTAATATCGGTAGAAGTGCCGATACCTGTTCCTTTAACCCTAACGGTTGCGCCAGGCAAAGCACCTCCAAGTGCATCTTTTACAGTTCCGGAAATCGGAACTTCTTTATTTTTGCTAATGACAATTAAGCCACCATCAGAAACAGAATATTTCAGGTTGGTTCTGTTTAAAATGGCTGCCAAAACGTCGGTAACCAAAGTATTGGTTACCGTAATGCTCACATCCTTATTAACAGGAACGTAAGAAGAGCTGTAAACAAAATGGTAACTGCTTTGCTGCTCAATAATCTGTAAAACCCTGGCCAGTTTTGTTTTCTTAACATCTAAAGAAATTTTTTCCTGCGAAAAAACCGATGCGGAAACATTAAGGCAGGTAATGAAAACCATAATACAGGCTAGTTTCATTAGCATAATGAATTTTAGGAGCGCTTTATATTTTGGGCGCCCTTGCAGTAAGTAATAATAAATCATATTTTTGTTTTTTTTGGTTGCATAAGTTCTTGGCAGCAATCTGTTTGCGCATAAACTGCCATTAATTGATCAAAAAAGAAATTCAAGAGGGCGGTGCTCCAACACCGTCCTTTTTTCTTCCTATTTCGAGATGATTACCTGTTTTCCCTTTATCTCATATTTAAAATTATTTTCGGTTGCTTTTAATGCGTGTAATACTTCTTCAATACTCTCGTTGGTAATGGTTGCTGTAAAACGGTATTTCTCTAATGCCGGATCGGTAAAACTGATCTCTACGTTATACCATTTCTCGAGCACGTTTTTAATCTCATCAAAATTCTGATCGTAAATTTCGATCCGGTTTTGCGTCCAGGCAGTTTCTACGATGGTACTATCCTTTATTCTGGTATAATGGTTAATGG
This sequence comes from Pedobacter jeongneungensis, assembly GCF_000633455.1. GTDB lineage: Bacteria > Bacteroidota > Bacteroidia > Sphingobacteriales > Sphingobacteriaceae > Pedobacter > Pedobacter jeongneungensis_A. Next base: position 1,151 of record NZ_AYMG01000015.1, on the reverse strand, counting down.
TTATTTCTGGCTGTGGCGTTACAGGCTTAACCAACCTGTTTTTTTCCTGTTGAGCTATAACTTTGTAAAACGTAACCTTCTGACTTGGCTTTAAGGTAATTACGCCACCATTTCCGTTTACCCCTTCCATGGTAATTAAACCGCGGATCAAAGTTGCTTCAGAGCTAATTTCATCCGGATAAGCTTTTACATTAAAAGCGGTACCCAGTACATTGATGTTAAAATCGTTGGTATGTACTTTAAAAGGTCTTTCCTTATTGTGTTTTACATCAAAAAATGCTTCACCGGTTAAAGTAACTTCGCGATATTTATCATTAAAATCTTTAGCAAGGGTTAAAACACTCATGGCATTTAACAGCACCGAGGTACCATCAGGCAACATAATTTTTTTGCGCTCACCATTTTTTGTAGCGAAAGTATAAACCCCGGGTACAATGTTATTTATACCGGTGCTTTTATAATACGTGTTATAAACTAGAACCCCTCCAAGCACCAAAACTATGGCTGCGGCAATTTTTACCCATAAATAACGCTTCAGTTTAATCACCTTGTCTTCAGTGGCTGGAAACATATTTTCCTTAAAGTGTTCTACCTGTTTCGCCAGCGGACGTTTGTTTCCGCTCAATATCACATAAAGCTTTTTTGCCTCTGCAATTACTTCCACCTGTTCAGGGTGTGCATTAATGTACTTCTCCCAATATCCAATGCATAGCTTATCCGTTCCAGCGCAGTATTGCTGGAAAGTGCTATCAACAAGAAAGTCTTCTGCATTGAATTTACTTCTATCAACCATTCTTTTTGCCTTTTATATATCAGTGCCCAAAAGCTTTACTTTTTCCTAAGGAAATTTTAACTTTTTTTTAACACGACGGAATATATACCCTGAATGCCAGTAGAATGAAGAAATTTAATTTGCAAGAATGCAGATTTCGAAGTTAAAAGGGCTGATTTATCAGTCTCAAAAATAGTTAAGCACATTTTTTTGGAAAGCAAGAACAGAAGCAATTAGCAAAAAATGCTCCTGCTCATATCTTTATATTTATAATATAACAATCAGAAAAAGGGAGGCAAGTTGAGGTCCTGCTAGACACGAAATATTAAAGATGTCGACGTGATAGGATTATCCTCCCTTTTTTACTTCTTAAAGTCAG